>NZ_JBFAHL010000004.1:0-589996 GCF_040654155.1 Amycolatopsis sp. NPDC050768 | reverse complement strand
CCTGGCTCGAGCACTACAACACTCAACGCCGCCACAGCGCACTCGGCGGACACCCACCCACCAGCCGACTGCCACCAACCTAATGGCCAAATACACCTAGGGCATCGGCCAAGTGCGCCGGGGAGCACTCTGGAGCGCTGCCAAGGAGGCCGGTTTCACGCCCCTCCGGATTCGCCGGCGATAGCGATGATGTGGGTCACGCCGGCGACGTCGAAGTACTCTTCGATTCGGGTGATCTTGCCGCCGCTGACGGCGAGGTACATCGCGATGTCGAGAGCGGACTCCTCGCCGTTGGGCAGCTGCCCGCGCAGGACGTGCTGTTGGAAGACCCCGTCTCCGACGTCGACACGGCGTGACACGTCGAAGCGCAGGCCGCGGATGGCCGTGCTGAACAGCCGGAGGACGGCGAGATTGGCTTCGCGGTCTTGTTCGCCGGCACCGTCGTTGTGCCAGATCACGGCATCCTGGGCGTAGAGGGCACGCGCGGTGTCGATGTCGCCACGTTCGACTGCTAGAAAGAAGTCGTCTACGACGGAGATGTTCGTCTTGGTCTCAGGCATGGGTGCCACCCTCAGTGTGTGAATTGGCCGCGATCCGAACCTACCAAGGATGACTGGACTGCATAGTCCACTAATCGGTTCGCTTCCGCTGGAAAAGCCGGTCGAAGCTGAAGGCGAACGTGTCGACGGGGGAGAGGGCCAGCAGCAGAGCCGCCGCGGCGGCGGCGAAGACCGAGGCGCTCAGCGGAGCTTCCCAGCCCAGGAACAACCCCATCGACACACCGAACACCGCCAGTAGCGCCGTTGCCGCCCAGGCGGACCAGCGCACGAGGACGCCGGCCAGCAACGTCAGGCCCAGTACCGATTCCGCGGCCGTCGCGCCCCACGCGGCCGCGCCGGTGAGCCCGTCGGGCACGTACGGTGAAAGACTGTGCGTATAGGCGGTGTACGCGGCGAAATTGCCCCACCCGATCTGTCCGGTGTGCGGCAGGCCCCACCCGCCGAACCGATCGGCGACGGCCGAGAGGAATCCGGCGGCCAACGCGAGGCGTGCGAGCACGGCCGCGGCCGACCACACGCGTTCCCTCCGGGCAATGGAGTTCGGGGACAGTGCGCCACATGCGCATCGCGGCCTGATCCGCCTCAGTCAAGAGGACTGTATAGTCCAATGTGTGATGGACGGACGTTGCCGGAAGCACGTCCCCTCCTGGATCGAGACACAGCGAGACTCCTGGTGAAGCCGCGGCGTGGTTCAGAACATCAGACGAAGAGAAAGGCGTGGCTCGATGTCCAACGTGTCACCAAAGACCGGCGTCGCGCGACGGGGGACAACACGCACCCTGGCGTTCTTGTCCGCGATGGTCGCGCTCGTGGCGTCGTTCGCCGCGGTGGGCTCGACGATCCCGCTGTTCAACATCTACCGGGCCGAGGACGGGTTCACCAACGCCGACATCTCGATCACCGTCGTCGCCTACTCCGTCGCCACCCTCAGCACACTGCTGGTGCTGGGACGGGTGTCGAACCACCTGGGGCGACGGCCCACTTCCGTCGCCAGCCTCGGTCTGCTCCTGCTGGGGTGTGTGCTGTTGCTGAACGTGCATCACGTCGGCGTCTTGATCGCCGGTCGGCTCCTGATGGGCTTCGGTGCCGGCGTGGCCAGCAGCAGCCTCACGTCCTACATCGTCGACGCCGCACCGGCCAGGCCCGCTTGGTTGGCGTCCGTCGCCTCCAGCCAGACAGTGATGCTCGGCCTCGCCGTCGGTGCCATCGGTTCCGGCGCGCTGGTCCAGTTCGGTCCGTGGCCGCGTGATCTCGTCTACCTGGTGGTGATCGGCCTGCTTCTCGTCTCTGCCGCGCTCATCATCGTGAGCCCGGAAACCGTCACTCCGACGCCGGGTGCCTGGCGGTCGCTGCGGCCCCGGGTCCGCGTTCCGGCCAGGGTGAGGCACCTGCTCCCCGTCGCGGCGGCGGTGCTCCTGGCCACCTGGGCGACCGGGGCCTTCTTTCAAGCCTTCGTGCCGGCGTTGGTCGAAGACCAGCTCCACAGTCAGAGCCCCCTCATTTTGGGGCTGGTGTTCGCCGCGTACATGGGTCCGAGTGTTCTCGGCGCTCCGCTGGGTGGCCGGTTCACGCCGGCGGTGGCCCAGCGCGTCGGCATGATCGGGTTTCTGGTGGGGATGATCGGCATCATCACGGCGATCGCGGCCGGTGCGCTGGTGCTGTTCTTCGCCGCGACGATCGTTGCCGGCGCCAGCCAAGGCATCGCCATCAGTTCCGCCACCCGCGGCCTGCTGGAGGGCAGCGACGTGGCCGACCGGGCACCGATCTTCACGGTCGTCTACATCCTCTCCTACTGCGGCGCGACGATCCCCGCCCTCATCGCCGGCCGGCTCTCCGCGTCCTTGTCGCTACCGCAGATCGCTCTCGGGTACGGCGGCCTGGCCCTCATCGCCACCGTGTTCACCGTCCTCGCCGCCCGCAATCCCCACGCCGGCACGACCGGTGCACTGCCGGCACGGTGACCGACAATCAGGTTCGCCGGAGCGGACGGCCCAGCCCATCGGGTCAGGTCAGGTCGACTCCGAGGTGAGACCCTCGCGGACGGCGAGCAGCGCGGCCTGGGTCCGTGAGGCGACGCCCAACTTGGCGAACAGGTTGCTGACGTGGGTGCGGGCCGTGCGTTCACTGATCTGCAGCTTGTTCGCGATCTGGATGTTGGACAGCCCCGTCGCGATGTGGATCAGCACCTCACGCTCGCGCGGCGTCAGCCCGTCGAGACCTGTGCCGCCTCGTTCGGCCGGGCCGGTCAGGCAGCGGGTGATCGCGGAGTCCAGATAAAGCTCGCCGCGAGTCGCGGCTCGAACCGCCGCGACGATCTCGTCGGAACCGGCGTCTTTGAGGAGGTAACCGGACAAGCCGGCGTCGATGGCCCGCCGGACGTTCCCCGTCTCGCTGAAGCTGGTCATGATCAGGATCTTCACGGTGGGATACCGCGCAGTGATCAGGCTGCCGACCTGTATCCCGTCGATACCCGGTAGGACCAGATCCATCAGGATCACATCCGGTAGCCGGCCCTCCTGGGCCAGTTCCGCGAGGCGCCCCAGCGCGTCGGCCCCGTCAACGGCCTCGCCCACCACCGAAAGACCGGGAACCGCGTCAGCATACGAACGCAGCCCAGCCCTGACCACCGCGTGGTCGTCCACGAGCATCAGTCGGATCTGCTCGGCTGCCGGCTCGTTCACTGCTTCTCGCTCGCCACGTCGGACGGTTCCTGCCATTCGATCGGGACGGCGCCGTCGGCAGGGACCGACCTGCTTCCCGGCTCGGCGGGGCAGAACTCGAGGCGCACGAGAGTGCCGCTGCCGGGCCGGGTCACGATGGTGAGCTTCCCCCCAAGGCGCTCGGCGCGTTCGCTCATCGAAAGCAAACCGACGTGGCCGGGACGCGAGCTTCGCTGTTGGAACCCCACTCCGTCGTCGGACGTCTCGATGACCAGGAGGGTTCGGGACTCCTCGTGTCGTTGCGCGAATCGGATGACCGCGTGCTTCGCCTGGGCGTGCTTGACGACGTTGTGGAACGCTTCACGAACGAGGTACCACACTTCCTCTCGATGCTCGGGAAGCAGGTCCATGTCGCCGACCTCGTCGACGACCTTCACCGTGAGATCGGTGCCGAGACTCGCCTCGGCGACCCACTCGCGGATCGACATCACCACGGACCTTTCCGGAGGCTGCGGTGCCCGCAGTTCCGCGATCATCGAACGGAACGACTTCACCACCGACTGCGACAGATCCACCACCCGAGCGGCGTCGGCGCGAATTTTGGCGACCGCACCGGCCCCGGACGTCTCGTTGGTCAGTTCGATCGCCCTCGCGTGCATCGACAACGAGAACATCTCCTGCACGATGGAGTCATGCAGGTCGGCGGCGAACTTGCGACGCTCCTCCATAACCGCGCGGGCTCGGCTGTCGACGATCATCCCGGCGTGGTCGATCGTCACCGCGGCCTGGTCCGCGACGGCCGACAGGAAGTAGATCTCGTCGGGATCCGGTTCTTGTCCGGGTGGGTAGAAGGCGCTCAGGTAACCGAGCACACCGTCGGGCAAGATCAACGGCGCTGCCACGAAGCTCTCCCAGGAAATCGCCTGATGTATCGACAGGATCGGCGCCCAGGCGGGATTGGTGCGAAAGGTCTCCCAGCGGTGGGATACGACAACGGGCCTGCGTTGGGCAATCGCGTTGAGGGAGACCAGTTCGGCGCCGAGCGCCTGGCACTGGATGAGCCGGTCGCGCAATTCGTCCGCGGTTCCGGGCAGACCTGACAACGCTCCGATGGGCAGGGTGCGCCAGCCTGCCTCGCTGAGTTGAATGTGGACGGCCGCGAGTCCGGCCGACCGCCGGACCTCGCCTGCCAGGGCGGTGAGAGTGTCGGACAGGGAACCCGATCCGGCCAAGGTCGCCGCGACCCGCGACATCGCCTGAAGGCCGTGATCAGTGGCCATTACTGCTCCCGGTGGACCGACGTGGTGAGGCTGATCGTGCCGCCGAGGACAGCACGCCTGATGGTGACCCGGCGGGGATATCGGATCCGGTGCCGGCCGGGCTCCACGACATCATAAATCGAGTACGAGTTTCGAGCACCCGGCCCGGGACACGCAGATCATCATGGTCTTGCCTTCTTCCCGTTCCTCGTCGGTGAGCAGGGAGTCACGATGGTCCGGCGTTCCGGAAAGAACCTTCGTCTCACACGTCCCGCACGTACCCTGCTCGCACGAATAGGGAGGCCGGACCCCGGCGCGTTCCACTGCTCTGAGAATGGTTTCGTCGGGTGCTACCGTCAGCGAGCCGCCGGTACGAGCCAGCTCGACCTCGAACGACGAGTGGTCCGGCGAATCGGGTACTGCCTTCGGGACGAAGCGCTCCAGCCGCAACGAGCCGGCCTTCCACCTCGCACACCGTTCCTCGACCGCGAGCAGCAAGGACTCCGGTCCACAGCAGTAGACGAGGACATCGTCGGCCGGAGTCCCGAGCCACTCGTCCAGGTCGAGCCGGCCGTTCTCGTCTTCCGGGCAGAGGACGACCCGGTTCCCGTATCTCGACGCGAGCTCCGCACTGTAGGCCATCGACCCACGGGTGCGCCCTCCGTACAAGAGCTGCCACCGGGCGCCGGCCGCCTCGGCCGCGGCGACCATGGGCAGGATCGGGGTGATGCCGATCCCGCCGGCGACGAACAGGTAGCGCGGCGACGGCAGCAGCGGGAAGTTGTTCCTCGGCCCCCGAACGCGCACAGCGGCGCCTTCGGTCAGCCGATCGTGGACGTGGGCCGACCCTCCGCGGCCATCGTGTTCGCGCAACACCGCGACGCGCCACTCGGCGCGCGCCGGCCGACCGCAGAGTGAGTACTGCCGCACGAGCCCGTCGTCGAGGAGAAGATCCACGTGGCTGCCGGCGTCCCACGCGGGAAGGCCCTCTCCCGACCGGTTCGCGAGGACCAGCTCGACGACCTCCTGGGCGATCACGGTTCGTCGCACCACCACGAGGTCGAGTTCGACCTCTCGCCGTGTCATGTCCGTCTGGGTCACCGTTCGACTCCACTTCGTCGTCGCTTCGTGCAGGCCGGCCGGCGGCCGGCCTCCCGGAGAGATGGGCGGTTTGATCAATCAGTGACGTTCGTCGGGACCAGCGTCTGCCACGGAACCCCCTGGGGGATGACTCCCGACCCGGCGGTGAACTTGGCCCAGTCGACGGAGCCGTCGAGCCCCACGGGATCGCCGCCCGCCTCGACACTGCGCGCCGCGTCGATCAGCAGGCGTCGCATGCGCACCACGGCGATGTCCGCCGCGACGAGATGCTCTTTCGACCGGTCGACGATGGGTTCCATCGAATCGGTCACCAGTGCGTCCTGAGGAATGAGGCCGGCCACTCCCGAGAACGAGGTGCCCGCCACCATCGCCTCGCGATCCTGCACTGGACTCAGGACGTAGTCCGGCGCTTGGACATCCTGGAGGCTCCGCCACTTCAGCCATTCCGCCTTGTCGATCGGCTTCGCCGGATCGCCCGTCACCACGTACGTGCAGGTGTGCGTGTCGTCGATCGGGACGTAGAGGAAGCCCAGGTTCATCGGGGGGATCAGCGCCTGGAACGGCATGATGAACGGTGTGACGCGCACGTAGGACTGGCCTTCGTGCTCACCCTTGAGTTTCCGGATCGCCGCGTAGTGGAAGCCGAACTTCGTGTCCTCGACCTCGAGCAGGGGAGCGTCGTCGGTCGTCGGGAAGCGGTCCCGGCCGATACCGTCCGGGTCGTATTCGCCTGTCCTGGCGAGGGCGATCTCGGTTTGGTGGAGCAGGCCGACATGGGATGAGTCGATCTCTCCCTCGACCCCCTGGATGAAGTTGCCCCTCTGAACGGCCTTCGTCGTCGCGAGGTGGCCAGGCGGCACGTTCATCCAGACGTAGCTCGGCGGCGGGGGCTGCTTGTCCGCCGGGCCCAGGTACACCCAGACGATCTGACCGGCCTCGTGCACGGGGTGTGCCGGCGCCCGCAGACGGTTTCGGAACCGTGAGTCGGGGAGATTGGGTGTCTCCTGGATCGTCCCGTCCACCCCGAATTTCCACCCGTGGTACAGGCAGCGGATGCCGCAGTCCTCCACGCGGCCGATCGCCAGGGACGCGCCGCGGTGCATGCATTTCTCATCCAGCACGCCGACGGTTCCGGCGGAATCACGGAAGACCACGAAATCCTCGCCGACGAGGCGGAACTTCCGGGGAGGTCCGTCGGGCTCCGCGACGTCGCTCGAGAGGCAGATCGGGAGCCAGTACCGGCGCAGCAGCGCACCCATCGGCGTGCCTGGCCCGACGCGGCAGAGATAGGCATTTTCCTCGGCGCTCAGCATTGTGGCTCCTGTTCCGGCGTTCCCGCCCAGGTGATGGCTGTCTTGTCGCCTTCGAGTGAATGATCGACGACGACATCGAGGTCGAGCAGTACCAGTGGGTTTCCTCGGGACAGTTCGGCCCGTTTGACGAGCGCAACGGATTCGTACCCGGAGGGACTGACGCGCAACTCCGCCGGCTTCGTCCGGCCGTCCCGGTACCCATTGAGGATCGCGACGCAGGCACCATCCAGTAAATGGACGATCGATGTCATTGAGTTCCTTCCGTCAACCACTGGATCGAACGTAGGACGGGCGGGAGAACCCGGCAATCGTTCGTTTTTCCCAGGTGTCACTCAGTCATTCACTGCAGTGCCTACGTCATTTGACGTAGGCTGTTCATTGCCAATCGTCAGCGGAACGGCCGGGCGCGTGGTGCGCGGTGGCTGCGCCGCGGCGCAGCGCGCGGAGTGAGCTCGAGGAGGCGAACCACCCGGTAGCGGTGCGGCCGCCACGGCAGGTAGAACGCCTCGATCTCGTGCTGCGCCAGTGGACGGCCGAGCAGGGCCGTGCCGGTCATCCGGCCGAGGTGGAAGTCGCCGAGCGGCAGCGCGTCGGCGTCGCCGAGCGCGCGGTGCCCGACCTGCGCTGCAGTCCACACTCCGATGCCCGGCATCGCTGACATCAGTTGATACGCGCGAGCGGGGTCACCGGCGGCACGGTTGAGCTTGGCCGCGTGCCGTGCGGCGAAGATGACGGTCTTCGAGCGGTGCAGGTCGACGCCGGCACGCCGCCATTCCCAGATCGGAAGGTTCGCCCACACGTCGGGCGAAGGCATGACCCGCATCGGGTCGGGCGCCGGACCCGGTGCCGGGCCGCCGTGTGCGCCGACGAGGCGCGTCCAGGCGGCTTGAGCGTCCAAACCGACCACCCGCTGTTCGAGAATTGCCGGGACGAGGGCTTCGAACAGTCGTCCCGTGCGCGGAACGCGGAGGCCGGGCAGCCTGCTCCAGGCCCGCTCCAGAACGGGATGTGCCGGTCGGAAGTCCTCTGGACGGTCGTGTTCGCCGAGCTCGGTACGGATGTTCTCGACGACTTCCGCGGCACCGGGCCCCCACGCGTCGACATCCAGGTCGTCCAGGCGCTGTTGCCGGATCCGGTAGGTGACCGGCCCGGACGGGGTCAGGGCTGTCCGCCACAGGGTCCCGTCGGCTTCCTCGCGGTGGGTCGGATCGTGGCGGCCGCGCCTCAGGCTCTTGAGTGTCAGCTTCGCGTCCACGGGGAAGGCGGGCTGCCAGTGCAGAGAACAGTCCGGCGGCAGGTCGATGGTCCCCTCCCTCGGGTGCGCGGGAGCAAGGTCCCTCAGATGGCGTGCGGTGCTCTCACCAGTGGACTCAAAAGTCCATTGACTGTCAACCAGTGAGCGGTGGAGCCGGTAAGACCGACTCGACAGGGAGCGTTCGTGCGCGAGTGTCTGGTCTGTATAGTCCAGTCCGGGGTTCTTCGTCGCGACGAGATCCGGAACTCGGCGCCGACGGAATCGCCCCTCGCAACGCACGTCACCAGGTCCAACGCAACCGCCGCCACCAGTCAAGCCACAGGCAGCGCGGGCTTACCGCTGCGGCGGAACTCGGGAGCAGTAAGAGCCGACTTGAGCGTGACGCTGACCACTCACACACCTACCGGAGGTTGATTCGCTGTGTCACGACTGAACGCGCCTGCTCCAGAAGACGTCCCCGCCGACTCGCGGCAGATACTCGAGGGGATTGGCGCGCAGCTCGGCTTCGTCCCGGACATGTTCAAGGTCATCGCGGCGAACCCGACTGTTCTCGGAGTCGTCACGACACTGCAAAGCACCTTGAGCCGGGTTCTGGACGCGAGGACCCGGCACAGCATCGCGCTGACCGTGTCGGAAGCCAACGGCTGCGACTACTGCCTGGCAATGCACACGTACGTGTCGTCCGAGTTCGGCGGTATGTCGAGCGACGACATCGCTCTGGGCCGCGCCGGGAGCTCGGTCGACCCCAAGCGCGCCGCGGCCGCCAACTTCGCTCGGCGGGTGGTCGACAGCCGCGGACAGGTCAGTGACGAGGACCTCGCGGGTGTGCGAGACGCCGGGTACACCGATGCACAGATCTTGGCGATTGTCACCGTCGCGGTGCAAGCGCTGCTCACGAACTTCATCAACAACGTCAACCAGACCGATATCGACATCCCCGCGGTCGACGCCGCCGGCACACCCGGCTGATCGCCACAGCAGCCGTCAAGGCGGCGCACACAACCCGGTAACCCCCTCACGGCCCCATGATCATCCACGAAAGGTGCGCTATGCCGGGCTCCGAGCTCTATGAGAAATTCATGGCGCTGCACACTCGCGACGGTGGCTTCGTCATGCCCAACGCCTGGGACGGCCTCTCGGCGCTGATGCTGGCCGATGCCGGTTTCGAGGCGATCGCGACGTCGTCGGCAGCGCTCGCGGCCATGCTCGGCCGGTCCGATGGCCGGCACGAAGTCACCCGCAGCGAGCACCTCGAGCATGCGGGGCTGCTCGCCCGGCTCACCGGACTGCCCGTGAACGGGGACTTCGAGGACGGTTACGGCGACACGCCTGAAGACGTCGCGGCGACCGTCGGGGCCGCGGTCGAGTTCGGCCTGGCCGGTATCGGCGTCGAGGACACCTCGGGTGATCCCGACCAGCCGATCCGCGACTTCGACGAGGCGGTCCATCGCGTGCGCGGCGCCGTCGACGCGGCCAAGGGACGCATCGCCGTGACCGGCCGCACTGACAATTTCATCCAGGGGCGACCCGATCTCGACGACACGATCCGGCGCCTCACGGCTTTCGCCGAGGTCGGCGCGGATGTGGTCTACGCACCGTTCCCGCCCGACCTCGACGCACTCGAGGCGATCGTCACCGCGGTCGCGCCCACGCCGGTCAACGTCCTCGTGTCCCCTTCGGACAAGGTGCTGACGGTCGCTGAGCTGCAGAAGGCCGGCGTCAAGCGCATCAGTTTGGGGCCGTTCCTCTACGCCAACGCGATGGCGGCGCTCGAACAGGCCACCAAGGCCCTCGTCGCGGGGGACCTCGCGGCCGCCACCACGGGTCTGGGCTTCGATCGGATCGGCGAACTGATCGCCCACGGCAAGAACTAGCCCGAACTCCCCGATCCACCGCTGTTCACCTATCGGTTGCCACAAGAAAGCAGATTGACATGGATCTCGAAAAGCTCATGAGCCAGCACCTCACCAGGGCTTTCGACGGCAGCAAGACCATCCCGGACGAAACCCTTCACCAACTGCTGCGATTCCTGCGGTCCGCACCGACCTCGACGAACATCCAGCCGAACCACTTCTACGTCCTCGCCTCGGCCGAAGCCAAGAAGCAGCTCGCGGACAACTTGGGCGAACGATTCCAGGACAACGGCTCGAAGATCCTGAACGCGTCGCACACCATCATTCTCACCACGCGGGCGGATGTGCCCGACAGCCACCTCGACGAGGTGTTCGCCAAGGAGACTGCCGACGGCCGGTTTCCCGACCCGGACAAGAACGCGATGTGGCAGTACATGACGCGGGACTTCCTGAACCTGCGCAACTACGCCTACAAGGATCTGAACCACTGGATGGAAAAGCAGACCTACATGGTGCTGGGGATGACCATGATGGCGGCCGTCGAGCTCGGCGTCGACGCCACACCGCTCGAAGGGTTCGACCCGACCAGCGTCGACAAGGCGTTCAAGATCCGCGAAACCGGTCACACCACGACCGTGCTGCTGGCTCTCGGATACCCCGACCGGGCCAAGGCGTACAAGGGCCCGATTTCGCGTTTCGAGGCAGACCGGCTGTTCACCTTCATCTGAGCATCCCCGTCATCGCGGCGACCGCGGTACACAGAACTCGGCGAGGAATCGCCGACGGCGGGCGTCGACGAGAGCCAGAACCGCGCCAAGGCGGGTCTCGGTCTCGTCGACGCCGGGTCTGTCACCAGCCGCCGGTATCCGATGCCGGTCGATGTGTCGACGACCGCCGGTCGGCACATGGGCAGGTCCAGTAACGATCCTCGATGACCTGGAAGCGTCCGACACGTCACCCATCGTGATGACAACCAGCACGAAAGACATCCCATGACCGTCCTGCACCATCGCGTCGACGGTGCGGGCAGCGCGCACCCCTTGATACTCGGACCGTCACTCGGTACCACGCTGTCCTTGTGGGAGCCGCAGGCGTCGGCCCTGGCTCGTGGCCGTCAGGTAATCCGATACGACCTGCCGGGGCACGGCGGCTCTGCGGCTGAGCTGCTGCCCGTCGAGGCCACCGTCGGCGACATCGCCGGCCTGGTTCTCGCGCTCGCGGACCACCTCGGCATCGCCCGCTTCGCCTATGCGGGGACCTCGTTGGGCGGAGCCGTCGGCACGTGGCTCGCCGTCCACCACCCCGACCGCGTCGCCTCGCTCATGCTCGTCTCCACGTCGGCTCGCTTCGGCGAGCCTGACCGCTGGCACGGACGCGCGCGCCTCGTCCGAACCGAAGGCATTGCTCCCGTCGCAGATACCGCCGCCGGCCGGTGGTTCACCCCGGCCTTCGTGGCCGATCCCGCCGCCCAGGCACTGGTCGCCGGCCTGCGGGCCACCGACGCCACGGCCTACGCCAGGAGCTGCGAAGCACTGGCGTCGTTCGACCTCCGTGCCGAGCTGTCCCGGATCACCGCGCCCACGCTGGTGATCGCCGGTCGTGAGGACCGGGTGACACCGGTCGACCACGCCCGCCTCCTGGCAGATCGAATTCCGGGAGCGAGCCTCACCGAGGTCGCGCACGCGGCGCACCTCGTCACGGTCGAACGTCCCGCTCCCGTGCTGGCCGCGCTGCGCTGCCATCTCGACGGCCGCGGCGAGACACGGGACACGACAGTCCCCGATGACGACGGCTCCCGCTATGCCGCCGGCCTCGCCGTACGCAGGGCCGTCCTGGGCGACGCCCACGTGGATCGGGCGATCGCCAGGACCACCGAGTTCACCTCCGTGTTCCAGGACTTCATCACCCGCTACGCCTGGGGCGAGATCTGGACTCGTCCCGGCCTCTCCCGGGCGACCCGCCGGTGCATGACCCTCACCGCGATGATCGCCAACGGCCACCAGGAGGAATTCGCCATGCACATCCGGGCCGCGCTGCGGGACGGAATCACTCGCGCCGAAATCCAGGAAGTCCTGCTGCAATCGGCCATCTACTGCGGGGTACCCGCGGCCAACACCGCATTCACCATTGCCAACAGAATAATGGAGGAGAACGGCGACTGACCGGATCGGTGTGTTCGGCACGAGATCTTTCGGGGCCGACATCCGACTCGACCTGCGTCAAACTGTCCTGAAAATTTTTCACGGTATGGTCGTGCGGTAAGCGTGCCGGAGTGCGCCGATGCTCCCTGTTGATCAGTGTCGTAAGACGTCAAGATTTCACGCCGCCAATACCGGTGAACTGAAAGTACTGTTCAGGCGAAGACCGGATGCAGAGAGAGGTGCCCGATGAAGGCGATCGTGGTGACGGACGAGGCCGCGGGAACGGCCGGGATGAAGCTCGTGGAACGGTCCGAGCCGGCCGCGGCGGGCAACGATGTCCTCGTCGAGGTTCACGCGTCGGGGTTCACCCCCGGCGAACTGTCGTGGCCCTCGACCTGGACGGATCGCCTGGACCGCGATCGGACGCCATCGATCCCCGGGCACGAGGTGGCCGGGGTGGTCGCGAGCCTGGGCTATGGCACCGCGGGATTGTCGGTGGGCCAGCGGGTGTTCGGTCTGACGGACTGGACTCGCGACGGCACGCTGGCGGAGTACGCGGTCGTCGAGGCGCGCAACCTCGCGCCGCTGCCCGGTGATGTGGACTTCACCGTGGGTGCGAGCCTCCCGATCTCGGGTTTGACCGCGTGGCAGGGGTTGTTCGTGCACGGCCGGCTGGAGGTCGGGCAGAGTGTCCTCGTCCACGGCGCGGCCGGGGGAGTCGGGTCGATGGTGACGCAGCTTGCGCGTGAGGCGGGTGCTTACGTTGTGGGTACCGGGCGCCAGGCCGACCGTGAGGCGGCGCGGGATTTCGGTGCGAACGAGTTCGTCGACTTGGAGAACGACGCGCTGGAAGAGGTCGGGAGTGTGGATCTGGTGTTCGATGTGTTCGGTGGTGACATCGGGTCGCGGTCCGCGGGGCTGGTTCGGGCCGGGGGGATGCTGGTGACGATCGCCGGCCCTCCGGAGACCCGGCCCGCCGACGGCCTGGCGATCGACTTCGTGGTCGAGGCCGATCGCACTCAGCTGGGTGAAATCGTGCAGCGCGTGCGGGACGGCCGGGTGCGGACCAACATCGGCACCGTGGCGAGCCTCGACGACGCCGTGGCCGCGTTCAACCCGACCCAGCGGAAAAAGGGCAAGACGATCATCCGCGTTCGCCCGTAACGACTCGAAGACCAAGACTGAGACCACCCCACTGCCGGGCCGGCAACTGTGACACGGCCTGAACGGTGATCCGGCCAGGATCATCATGATCATCACGCCCGGCGGCTTCGAGCAGTACTTCCACGATCTCGCTGAACTCCTGGGGGATGACCGGCGAGAGCCTGCCGCGATCGCGGAACTGGCCGCCAGGTACGGGCTGACCTTCGGCGACCCCGCTTGGCTGGATGAGGTGGTTCGACGCTACGGCCTTGTCAACCCGTGGCAAGTTTTCGATTCGGCCCGCGGAGGTTCGTGATTCACGGCGACAGAACACGTAGGGCAGACCTGGTCGTCCGGCCGCAGCAGCGACACGCTGTCCACCGGAGTGGAGGCCTGCCGCGGCAGGACCAGGCGCACTTCCTCTGATGCTGCCGTGAGCGTGGGGAGAACGGGCTGGATGAGCCCTGAAGCGACCTGAAGAACGCCTCAGGGACGTCGAAAAGGTGTCGGTGCTCAATCCAGCGGGTGGACATAGCTGATGAAACCGTGAAAGTTGGCGACTTTGTCGTAGAGCAGCCGCGCACGCTCGTTGTCTTGCTTGGTGTGCCAGTAAAGCCGGGCCGCACCGCGGTCCCGGGCCGCCTGGGCGACGTGCTCGATCAGCAAACGCCCTGCGCCGTGGCCGCGCGCGGCCTTGTCCACGAACAAGTCCTGCAGGTAGCACGAACCTGACGACCACGGGTTGGCGTGGAACAGGTAATGGGCGATGCCGACTACCTGCTCGCCGTCGAGCCGGGCGGCGCAGCCGAACACATCCTCGGCCCGCAGAAGCCGCTGCCAGGTCCGTTCGTAATCCTCATCCGACACCTTGGTCCGGTAGAACTCCTTGTAACCGCGCGCCAATTCTTCCCAGCGGTCGCGGTCTTCCGCCTGCAGCGGACTGATCTCGATCACTTCGCCATTATGGGTGGGGAGTGTCCAAGGTGGAAGACCGGACGGAGATCCGCATGTGGATGTCGAGATCCGTGTACTTGTCCCCATCGATGCCTGACAGTGTCTCGGAGTCGGTGGTTCTTACTCGTAAGAACCACCGAAGAGCGGGTGCTAACGGTCCAGGATTGCAATGGACAACCCGGAGCCAGGCACCCAAGGTTCGTGGCGGGCACCCACGAAATGACAAGTCTCGAGGCAAGGCATGAGCACCTGTGACGCACTGGACGAGTTCCTCCGGACCGATCCGCGGGACGTCGGTTGCGACCTCGCTCTCGACGCGCTCCACACCTATACGGAGATGGCGGCGGCCGGCGACAACCCCGAAGAGCATTACCCAGGGTTGGCGACACATTTGCAGTCGTGCTGCGCCTGCTCGGGAGATCACGAGGCCCTGTTGCGCGCGCTGCACGAATTCGGCGGCGACGACCCGCTCTGACCAGCATCCCATCCGGTCCTGCGGCGCCGGCTATGCCCCGTCTGTGAGAGGTCAGGTCAGCTGCGGACTTCGCTCGATGCCGGCGGCATGAGAGGCCTGCCCAGTCCAGAACGGTACCGAGAGGAATGCATCCTCAGGTGATCGAGCGACACGTCGAGGACCGTGGCCAGCTGGTCGGGGTCACGCGTGGTCCGGGCGAGCAGGAATCCGCCCTGCAGCGCACCCATGATGGCGGTGGCGATCGTGTCCGGGTCGGCGCCGGAGTCGAGCTCACCGTTTTCCCGGATGCGCCGGAACGCCGCCGCGAGAAGGCTTTCCCATGCCGCGAACCCATCGACCAGGGCGCGGTGACCACGGTCGTACCGTCCGGCGAGCTCGCCGATGAGCGACCCGATCGGGCAGCCGCCGGCGCCGCCGCTGATGCGGTTGTCCTCGACGAGCTTGTCCCGCCAGGCCTGAAGATCGGAGAGCGAGCGCACTCCCTCCAGCAGGGGCTTCTGGGCGGCCAGCACGCCTGCTACCTGGGCGTGGACGACCGCCTCGAAAAGCGCGTCTTCGTTCTCGAACGCCTGGTGGAGTTGTGCCTCGGGGACACCGCTGGCCGCCGTGACGTCGGCGAAGGTGATCTCCCCGAGCTGGCGCTCGCGCAGCAGGTTGATCGCCGCTGTCACAACCAGCCGGTGCGGCTCCGGGGCGTCCTCGGCGTGCATCCCGGTCTGGTCACCCGACATGCCTCGAACACTAGCGGACGTGCGGTGCGGAGTACACCTCGGCCCGGAAGCGTTCTGGACGGTCGGGTCCACTGTTCGATTCCGGTGCGGGCGGCTACGCGGCCAGGAAGGTACGAACGTGATCGATCGCCATGTCGAGCGTCAGCTTCATGGGCTCGGTGGAGTGGGCCGTCTGCGCGAGCAGGTAACCACCCTGCAACGCGGCGACCAGAAAGGTCGCGAGCTTTTCGGGATCCGCGTCCCGCCGGAGGATGCCGGAGGCGCGCATCCGTGTCAGCCCCTCCGCCAGCAGCTCCTCCCAGATCTCGAAGTACTTCGCGAGCATCGAGCGGGCTTCATGGTCCCGATCGGCCAGCTCGGAGGCCAGCGAGCCGATCGCGCAGCCGTAGGCTCCGTCGCGGAGGGAGGCACGCTGGAGGAGCGCGTCGCGCCAGCGTTCGAGGCCGCGGATCGAGTTCAACCGCCTGAGCTGGTCCTCCTGGCGGGCGATGAGCTGCGCGCCCTGGGCTGCCACGACCTCGCGCACGAGGGCTTTCTTGTCGGGGAAGTGGTGGTAGAGCTGCGACTTGCTCGTGCTGCTGGCTGCCCGGACGTCGTCGAGCGTGGTCGCGGCCACTCCTTTGACCTGGATCAAGTCGACTGCCGCCTGCACGATGCGGGACCGGGTCGCCGCGCCGCGGGCGGTCAGCCGGGTTGTCTGCGTCGTGCCCTCCGGTTCGTCCACGGCCGTCAGGTTACCGCACTGTGTGACCGGCGACCTACGACCAGCTGGACCGCACGGTCCGCATGGAGTCAGCACTCGGCCCCGTCGGGAGCAGGCTGGGTGCGCACTGCCGAGGGCTCTTCGCGCGTCGCGTGCGGGACGAAGCCGGTGATCGGCTCCACGGCGGAAGGCGGCGTACCTGCGCGAGCAACGGTATCCTCCCTGGTAGCCGCATTGGCGCCGTGCGTTCGGTCGACAGGAGCGCGCGACGAACCCGGGGTGGATCGTTCGTGGCGGCACGCCGTCCCGTCCGGCATTGGTTGAGGCCGAGGCCCGAGATCTGCTGCAGCCGCTGAGCCGACCTTACCGATTCCTTTCGGTTTCAGTCCGCCGCGAATCGCGCCACCGGAATCGCGGGCGTGCGGCGAGCGCGAGGCGTTGCTGATCGCGCCGCACCGGTGGGGCGAGGCAGCAGGTCGGCAACGCGACTCTCATGGGAGCGTCAGGTCGCGCTGTGACGAGGCACGCGGTGGTGGTCCACGCTTTGCTTGGACCTCAAGGTCCAGTATACGGTGGCATCATGCTGGACCTTGAGGTGACGCCGGTTCGACGCCGTACCCGAATTTCTGCGAATAACGACGCTCTCCACTGGGAAAGTTCCGCCACTGAGGTCGCCGCGAGTGGAGGCGATGGCCGAACGTCAAACGTCGTCGAAGAACGAAATAAGGGACCTATTAGTCCAGTTAATAAGGTCTGCGCAAGTGTTGTCGCTCTTTCGTGCCGGGGGTCGGGTCATGACCGGTGATTCCGCCGGAGAGGGGGCGACCTTCGAGTCCGTGGCCGATGGTGCTGCGAGGCAACGGGTACTGGCCGCGGTGGTGGACCTGTTGTGTCAGCGCGGGCTTCGGGCCGCGGAACTCGGCGTGGTGGCCGACATGGCGGGCGTGAGCGGATCGTGGCTGCGCGGCTACTTCGCGGACGTCGAGGCACTCGTCGTGGAGCTGGTGCGGATCCAGGTTCGCGACGTCTTCGAGAGTCCCGGCCGCCGGCTGATGGCGGCCGTCAGCCCCGACGACCTCTACCAGTGGCGTGACGATGTGGTAGCCCGTTATCGCGCCACGTGGATCTCGGCCGGATACCCGCTGGGCATCGTCGTCCACGAGTTGACTGGGCGCGACGGTCGGGCCGGTCAGGCCCTGGCGATGAGTCTCGGGCCGTGGCAGTCCGCGCTCGAAGGCGCCTTCCTGCGGCTGCGCGATCGCGGCGAACTCGCGATCGGGTCGAGGCCGGCCGAGTTGGCGACCGCGGTCATGGGGGCGCTCGTCGGTGCGATGGGCCGGTTCCGGAAGGTGGGCACATCGGATGACGTGCTGGAGCCATTTGACATCATGCTCCGCCACGTCCTGGCCGCGCGAGGCCCCGAGCAAGGACATGACGATCGGCCGGGCCGCCGTTCTGGCCCAGTTGGTCCTCGCTGACCTCGGCGGATGACAGACCCCTCGATGGCTGTCGCGTCCGTCGTTGCAGGTGCGCGTGCGGTAACCTGTCACCGTGGCAGAACCGGAGCGCACGGTGAGGGCTACCCGGCTGACGGCGCGGGGTGAGGCGACGCGCGCCCGAATCCTGCAAGCGGCAGTCGATTTGATGTCTGTGAAGGGCGTGGCCGCGACCACGCTCGACGATGTGCGCGCGGCCAGCGGCACGAGCAAGTCGCAGCTTTATCACCACTTCGATGACAAGGACGCCTTGGTCCAGGAAGTCATCGGCCGCCGGGCGCAATTCGTGCTCGCTTGGCACGAGGAGCAGCTGAGGCGGCTGAACTCCATGCGGGGTCTGGAGCGGTGGCGAGACGCGGTCGTCCAGAACAACGCCCTGCGCAACGGTGCGTACGGTTGCCCCCTCGGCTCGCTGGCGAGTGAGCTGTCCGACCGGAACGAGCGAGCACGTTCAGAGCTCGCCGCGCACTTCGAGCGGTGGGAAGGCCTGATCGCGGAGGGCCTGGAGCGGATGCGAGTCGCCGGCAAGCTGCGGCCGGACGCCGACCCTCAGCGGCTCGCGATCGGGCTGATCGGGGCCCTTCAAGGCGGGTACCTGCTCGCGCAGACCAAACAGGACGTCGCGCCCATGAAAGTCGCGCTGGACATGGCGATTGACTGCATCAGGGCGTTCAAGGCCTGACTTCGGCTCCGATCGTCCGGGGCCACGGACCGGACTTGGTGGACCAACTCTCCTCCGACGAAACGGTCTGGTCGGCGTGCTTCCTCAGCAGACTGATCCGCGTTGCCGCCCGATGGTGGTGGCGAGCAGGGCGATGGCCTCGTCGATGGCGTGTGACGCGATGTTGCCGTAGCCGATCACCACACCGTCAGGGTTCGGGTCAGGGTTGAGCTGGTAGCGGGTGATGGAGTCGAAAACGATCCCGAGCGCCCGTGCGCGCGCGGTCAAGTGATCAGGGTGGGTGTCGTCGAGTCGGGTGGCGAGGGTCTGGACACCGGCGGCCGTCCCGACGAGCTGCAGGGGCACACGATGGCGGGTAATGGCCAGTTCGAGTGCTCGCCGGGCTGTTCGGTAGCGGGTCCGGGCGGCGCGGATGTGCCGGTCGTAATCGCCGGCTTCGACGAGATGGGCCAGAGCGAGCTGATCGAGAGTCGGGCTGCCGTGATCGGCGAGGAACTTGTTCGGCAATAGCTCGGCGTGCAGCTCGGCCGGGCTGACCAGCCAGCCCAACCGGATCGCCGGGGCGAGCGTCTTGCTGGTGGATCCGACGTAGACGACACGGTCGGGTGCACGGCCTTGCAGACAGCCGACGGCACGTCGATCGAAGCGGAACTCGCCATCGTAGTCGTCCTCGACGACGATGGCGCCACATCTCCCGGCCCAGGCCAGCACCGCCTCCCGGCGGGCGGGCGCCATGATCGCACCGGTGGGGAACTGATGGGCCGGCGTGGTCAGTACCGCGTCGACGCCCCGCTCGGGTAGTCGATCCACAAGGATGCCGTCGGCATCGACCGGGACGGGCAGGACGGTCAGACCGGCCTGGCGCAGGATGGACGCCCGGTGTGGCAATCCGGGGTCCTCGAGCGCGACGGTCGTGGCACCTCGGGTACGCAGCGTTTGTGCGAGCAAGTCGAGACCTTGAGTAAAGCCCGCGCAGATCAACAGCCGCTGGGGGTCGGCGTCCACGCCGCGGACCCGGCCGAGGTAAGCGGCCAGCACTCGGCGCAGCCGGGGATGTCCGGCGGGGTCGGGGTAGCCCAGATCGGAATCCGCCGCGGCAGCCAGCGCGGCCGTCCACGCACGCCGCCAGAGGCGGCGAGGGAACGCCGACAGCGTCGGAATGCCAGGACGCATGTCCCATCGAGGCAGGCCCTCTCCTGACCAGAGAGCGTCAGGCACCTCGGTCGCCGGCGGGAGGGACAGCTCGGAGACGCAGGTGCCAGAGCCCGGTCGGCTGACCAGATAGCCCTCGGCGGTCAGCTGCGTGTAGACCTCGACCACAAGGCGCCGAGAGATTCCCAGGTCTTCGGCCAATACGCGGCTGGCGGGCAACCGCTCGCCGGCCGCCAGCCGGCCACTCCGCACCGCCTCGCGCAGGGCGCTTTCGAGCTGAACCCGGCGTGGTTGTCCGGGCGTCAGCGGTTCGATCGGCAGTAAGAGTTCCATCCCGGAAGTGGTACCCATTTCTTTCGAGGATTTGGACTCTATCACGGGTCCAAAGGGTGACTAGTGTGGTTGCGTGGGAGGAACCACGGCGCGCGGATACCACGGCGCTGGCGATCCGTGAGCCCGACCCGGAAGCCGACGATCAGGTTGCAGCTCTGTTGGCGCGTCTGCGATCCGACACTGCCGACCTGGCGGGAGCCGCCGTGACCTCGGTGGCGAAAAGCATCCGATTTCGGGGCACGTTTGTCACCGGGTCATCCCGCACATGAGGCTGTCTCGACGCATGTCGATCGCGGCCGACCGATTGCGCCGCCCACGTGCACCTTTGGCCGGCGCGGATGAAGTCGGCCCCATCGTCGAGTGGTCAAAAAATACCAGATCGATCAAAATAAAAGGAGAATTGATGCGTGCCGCTGGAGTGCGTGAGATCGGTGGCCGAGTCGAGTTACTCGACCTCCCCGAGCCTGATGGCCCCGGTCCCGAGGAAGTGTTGGTCGAGGTTGCGGCGGCCGGCGTCGGCAACTGGGACGGCATTGTCCGAGACGGGGCCTGGAACGTCGGGTTGACACCGCCGATGGCCCTCGGCGTGGAAGTCGCCGGCACGGTTGTCGCGGTCGGTTCGAAGGTCACGAACCTTCGGCCGGGCGACGAAATTCTCGGCCATCCGGTTCCGCTGCGTCACCAGGGTTGCTGGGCCGAGCGCTTGGTCGTAGACGCCGATCTGCTCGTGCTGAAGCCTCTCGGCGTGCCATGGGACACGGCGGCGGCGTTCCCGGTGCCTGCGCTGACAGCGGAACAGGTGCTCTCCGAATCGCTCAAAGTCGCCGAGAACGAGACGCTGCTCGTCCACGGCGCCGGTGGGACAACCGGCGGGTTGGCTGTGCAGCTCGCCGCACTGCGTGGGGTCCGGGTGATCGCCACTTCCGGACCGTCGAGCACCGCTCGAGTGGTACGGGCCGGGGCGACCGAGGTCGTCGACTACCACGACAGCAGCTGGCCGGATCGTGTCCGTGAATTGACCGGCGGCGTCGGAGTCGACGCCGCCGTCAACGCTGTTTCCGGAGGCAGCGCCGACACCGTCCTGGCTTTGCGAGCGGGCGGTCGGATGGCGACCATCACCGGCGACCCGCCGGCGGCCGAGCGTGGCATCAGCGTTGCCGACGTTTACGTACGCCCGGATTCGGCCCAGCTCGAGGAGCTTTGTCTGCTCCTGGGTGATGGCCGGCTGACCTTGTCGGTGGGCGCCACACTGCCACTGGCCGAGGCGGCGACGGCCCTTGAGCGCGCTGTTTCCGGCGCCAAGGGTGGTCCGGTCGTCCTTCGAATCGCGCCGGAGCGTACCGGAAACTGAGCCCGTTCTCTCCCGTTGCATCGGTACCGGCGCCGGAGCGCACCACAGCGCGCCGGCGCCGGTCGGGTCGTCTGTCGTCGCCCGGTGGATCACGCGGCCGACGGTGGCGTCGCGGGTCTTGCCCAGGTGCCGGTAGACCGTCGAGGCCGGCCCGTCGTCGAGCGAGATCGCACGTATTTGCCCGTTCGTACCCCAGGATCCTGCGTCGAGGAATGATCGCGGCGCCGTCGGTAAGACGGCGCGATGGAGCGACACCTAGTCACACGTACGAGGAAACGATGGTCGCGTCTTGTCGCTCGGCGGGTCGCGTGGCATGCCGTTCGGTCCAGGTGTGCCGGCCTGGTTCGGGTCGGCGTCGGTTCCCCGGATCGAGGCAAACACAACGAACGGCAAGACCACAGAAAAGGAACCGACAAAAGAATGGCAAGACACATCATCACCCGCGCCGCGCTCGGGGCTGCCGCTGTTCTGGCGACCATCACGATCGCGGCTCCGGAGGCCTCGGCGTCCGCACAGGACCACAGTGGTGCGGTGTTCGTGCAGACCGACAGCCCGAAGGGCAACGCTGTCGTCGCCTACCGCCGGTCCTCCGACGGGACGCTGAAGCAAACGGCTGTCTACCAGACCGGTGGCCTCGGCGGCGTGTTGGACGGGTCGGTCGTCGACCACCAGGCTTCACAGGGCTCGCTCGCCTACGACGAGCGCCACCAAGTGCTGATCGCGACGAACGCCGGCAGCAACACCGTGACCGTGTTCGCCGTCCGTGGCGGTCAGCTGGTTCGCATCCAGACTCTGGCCTCCGGCGGCCGATTCCCCGTGAGTGTCGCAGTCCACGGTGACCGGGTCTACGTCCTCAACGCTCTGGACGGCGGGTCGCTCCAGGGCTACTGGAACCTCGGTGGTCACCTGATCCCGCTGCCCGGCCAGCACCGGGCGCTGGGGCTCGACCCCAACGCCGCACCGCAGTTCACGCACACCCCCGCCCAGGTCGAGTTCACGCCCGACGGATCGCACCTCGTGGTGGCGACCAAGGCCGTCGGCGACAGCCTGATGGTCTACTCGGTCAACACTCTGCTCGGACTGTCCGCCAAGCCGACGGTCACGTCGACCGGCGCCGGCTCGGTTCCTTTCGGCTTCGCCTTCGACCGCGGCGGCCGGGTCCTGCTCACGGAAGCGGGCCCGAACGCGGTCGCCTCGGTCCACATCGACAAGGCCGGACGCGCGACCGTCGCGGAGACCGTGGCCACCGGCCAGGCGGCGAGCTGCTGGATCACGGTCGCGGGCGACTACGCCTACGTCGCCAACGCCGGCAGCGGGACCATCACGACCTACTCCGTTGGCCACGGCCGGCTCGAGCTGATCGGCCAGACGCCTGCTTCGGCCGGCACGATCGACCTCACCGCGTCCGGCGACGGCAAGTTCCTCTACGCCCAGGCCGGAAAGGCCGGCGAAGTCGACGCCTTCCGCATCGGGCGCGACGGCAGCCTCACGGCAGTCGGCACGATCGCAGCGCCGGATGCCGTCGGCGGTGAGGGGATCGTCGCCTCCTGACGGACCGGCGGGCGGGTGCCGGCAGCGGCGCCCACCCGCCGTGGTCACTGAGGCGCAACGAATTCCGGAACCGTAGGTCCGTGACCGGTTCCGGACGCCCGTCGGGGCTGGGCAGCGCTCAGCGCCGACGGGCGTCGTTGTCCGGGCTTTGCCGATCCCGGGTCAGTTGCGGCCGGCCATCACGCCGCCGTCGACGTCGACGATGGCGCCGGTCATCCAGCTCGACTTGTCCGACAGCAGGAACGACACGGCGTTCGCGATGTCCTCCGGTGTGCCCACCCGCCCCAGCGGGTGAACGCCGGCGAAGCTGTCGACCGTTTCGTCGAGCTTGTCCTCCGGCACGAAGCCCAAGTACAGGGGCGTTTTGACGACCGCGGGAGCGACCGCGTTGACCCGGATCCCGTGCGGGGCGAGCTCGATCGCGAGTGCCTTGGTGAACGAGTGGATACCGCCCTTCTGCACGGAGTAACCGGTGTGCGGTGTCGCCGCGATGCCCTGGTGCGCCCACATCGAGCCGACGTTCACGATGGCGCCGCCCTTGCCGCCCGCGACCATGCCCGCGACGACCGTCTGCGTGATGAAGAACAGCGCTCGGTTCAGTTCGTTGTACGAGTCGTAGAAGGCTTCGTCGTATTCGCTGAACGCCCTCGGGATGAAGAATCCCGCCGCGTTGACGAGCAGGTTGGCATCGGCGTGTTCGGCAGCGAGCTGCTTACGGACCTCGGGTACCTGGTCACGGTCGGTCAGTTCCGTCGTGAGACCCCAGGCCTTTCCCTTCTGCGACAAAGCGTCGACTGCCGCCTGGACTCGCTCGGGATTCCGGCCCGTGATCACGGCGGTGCCACCCGCGGCGACCACCTGGTGGGCCGTGGCCAGCCCCATACCGCTGCTGCCGCCGACCACGACGACCTTCTGGCCCTCGAAACTCTCGCTCATGACCGTTTACTCCTTCACGCGAAATCCGGACACCGGGTGATTCCCGGATCGGGCTACAGGACGTTCGTGGCGCGCGGCCGGCGGTTCTTACCGACGGTCGTGGCGACCGCCTGGGAAGGCGGCTCGCGCGTAACGTGCGCTCCTACCTCGTACGCGCCCCGTCGGAGCCGGATTGCGGTATGTTTCCACGATGCCAATGTGGGCTGAAGCTCTGTGTGTATCGGTATGTCGAGCACCGTGATGACGCCCAATCTTCTCGACGGACGGTTGAAGATCCGGCATCTGCTGCTGGTCGATGCGATCGCGCGTCGTGGCACCTTGGTGGCGGCCGCCGATGATTTGAACATCACCCAGCCCGCCGCGACGCGCACGCTGCGCGAACTCGAGGAAATCCTCGGGGTGGCGTTGTACGACCGGAACCCGAGGGGGCTGTTGCCGACGCCGTTCAGTGAGGCGTTCGCGGCGCATGCTCGGGCTGTCGTGTCCCAGATTCGCCAGGCTGGGAAGCACGTGGCGCAGCTACGGGACGCCGACCGCGGGACGGTCGCGATCGGTATCCACCTCACGGGGTCGAATGCTCTTGTCCCGCGGGCGGTGGAGGTCTTGAAGGCCCGGCACCCGCTCTTGACCGTCGAGCTGACCGAGGCGTTGCCCCGCAGGATGCTGTCGGAACTGGGGTCGGGACGCCTCGACCTTGTGGTGGGCCGGCTGACGCAGCCGACGGACGAACACTTCATCCGGCTCCCACTGCACGAGGAGGCCGTGTCGCTCGTGGTCCGCGCGGAGCATCCGCTGGCCGGCCGCGAAGGGATCGATGCGTCGGAGCTTTCCGGTTATCCGTGGATCTTTCCCGATGCCGACGCTCGTTTGCGCGGCGAGCTGGACCAGTTTTTCAGCGCTCGTGGCATTCCGCTGCCGGTCAACCGGGTCGAGACCACGGCGTACCTCGCGGTGAGGCATTTACTCCTCGCCACGGACTCGATCGCGGCGCTGTCCGTCTCCATCCATGAAGGACTGGCGGGTGTGGTGAGTTTGGGGCCGGAGTTCGAGCTGGCCAGTCACAGCGTCGGCATCACGTTGGCCGCCGGCCGAGAAGTCACGCCCGCGGCGAGCGCGATGATCGGCATTCTCCGGGAGCTTGTCGGGTCGTAGCGGTATGCCACTCCTGGTATGTCCGACGGCAGAACGCGCATTGGCGCGGTCTGCGATCGCTGATGGATGCTGCTCGCCAGACCTACCGGCGGCCGGACTGACGGCCTCACGAGGAGGAGTGATCGGCAGTGACCGTCCCCAGCAGCACCTTCGTTCCCGACGGGCGTGATGCCTTGGCTTTCCGGCACGCGTTGCGGCATTTCCCGACGGGTGTCAGTGTGATCACGATCCCGACGGCGACGGCGTGCACGGGATGACGGCCAGCTCGTTTGATCTTTCACCATTCGAACAATTTCGAGCTGGGTGAAAACATCCCGCGGGGAGTGAGGGCGGGTTCTGACGGGGTCTCCGCGCCGTGACCGACGTGGTGGCGCTGCCGGGGCGCCGCGGTCTGTCCGTTTCGGACGAAGTACTGCACCGTGACCCTTCGACGCAGCAAGAGCCACACCCCGACGTGGTACGCGCGTGGACCACGGTCGAACACCGCTGCGCGGCCGCCTCGGTCGCCCGCTGATCGCGTAGTTCCGCAAGTCCCCACCGAACAACGGAGTTCACCCCATGAGCCGGCTGTCCCCACCGGCCCGCACGGCGCGGCAGATGAGAAAGAACATCCTCGTCAGCGTCGCCGGTTCGGCCATCGAGTGGTACGACTTCTTCATCTACGCGTCGGCTTCGGCGCTGGTGCTGAACAAGCTTTTCTTCCCCTCGGTCGATTCGGTCGCGGGCACTCTGCTCGCGTTCAGCACGTTCGCCGTCGGTTTCCTGATCCGGCCGGTGGGGGCCGCCGTGTTCGGGCACTTCGGTGACAAGTTCGGCCGCAAGCCGGCGCTGGTGACCGCCATGATGATCATGGGCGCGGCGACCACCGCGATCGGCTTGCTGCCGCCGTATGCCACGCTCGGCGTGGCCGCCCCGATCCTGCTCGTGGTGCTGCGGCTGATCCAAGGCCTCGCACTGGGCGGTCAATGGGGCGGTGCGGTACTGCTCGTCACGGAGTGCGCGCCGGAGGGCAAACGCGGCTTCTACGGCAGCTTCGCGCAGCTCGGCGTACCGATCGCGCTGATCTTCTCCAACGTGATGTTCCTCGTGCTCTCGGCCACCGTGTCGCCGGCCGCCTTCCTTGCCTGGGGCTGGCGGATCCCATTCCTGCTCAGCATCGTGCTGATCGCGGTCGGGCTCTACGCCCAGTCGCGGGCGTCGGAAACCCACGCGGCGCCTTCGGCGGAATCGGCGCAGCGGCGCGCGCCGCTGCTGGAACTCCTGCGTTCGCACCCGAAGCAGATCCTGCTGGCCGCCGGCGCGACCGTGATCAACGGCGGTGCCTACTACCTGCTGACCGTGTACATCCTGTCCTATGCCACGCAAGCGCTTTCACTACCGCGCGGCACGATCCTCGTGGCGGTGCTCGTGTCGGCCGTCGCGTCGGGACTCACGATCCCCGCGGCCGCCGCGCTGTCCGACCGCATCGGCCGCCGGCGCGTGTTCCTCACCGGCGCGGTGCTGCTCGCGGTGTGGGGCTTCCCGATGTTCTGGCTCGTGAACACGGGTTCGCCCGTGCTGATCACGCTGGCACTCGTGGTGGCGCAGGTCGTCTTCAGCCTCACCTACGGCCCGTGCCCGGCGTTGTTCTCCGAGATGTTCGGCGCCGGCGTGCGGTATTCGGGCGTATCCGTGGGCTACCAGATCGGCGCCGTCGCCGGTGGTGCGCTCGCGCCGATCATCGCCACCTCGCTGTTCGCCGAGTTCCACACGGCCGACGCGATCGCTCTGTACCTGGCCCTGATGGCTGCCGTGTCGTTCGTCTCGGTGTTCCTGGTGACCGAATCCGTCCGGCGCAAGAGGACGTTCCAGTTCTGCGACCTGCTGCGAGACCGCGGACTGGGTGTATCCCAGCTCGGCGGCGGCGAACGAGCCGAGCCGCACGACGGCCGCGAGGGTCACCAGATTCCGCGGATCGAACAGCCATGACATGAAGTGAACCGTCATCGACAGATCCCTCGACGTCGGGTCGGGTTCTATCCCACTCCGTTCCACGCGAAGACGAACCTGATGAATTAATGGTAGGTCTGTCCATCAGCGTTAATTCCGGAATCGTTCTGCAGACGTCGGCGTCGCGCGCTTGGCCGCCGCCCGCGGCGATAGGAGGGAAGCCTCGACGGAACGGCCGAAGTGGCCGCCATCGATCCAGTATGGAATTGTTCGAACAAGCCGGTTCCGTCCGATGTCGACAGACGCGCCACGCACCGAGCCGTGCCGAGGGAGAATCATGGGGAAGAGCACTTCGACGAGTTCAAGACCTACCCGTCGATCGTCGTGTCCCACTCTCTCCGAGAACTGATCGCACTGCCGACCACACGTCGCGGACGCTCCGCCAGGCGTGTGGGACGCTCGCACGCGGAGAGAGCCACGTCATGACACCCGATTCCCGATTCCGGCTCGTCGCGATGAGGCCGCGCGACCCGAACGAGACCGGACGGGCCGCGTCCACGCTGGAGCTGTTCTTCGACCTCGTCTTCGTCGTCGCCGTGAGCATCGCCGCCGCGCAACTGCACCACGGACTCACCGAGGGGCACGTACTCGACGGGATCTTCAACTACTGCTTCGTGTTCTTCGGGATCTGGTGGGCCTGGATGAACTTCACCTGGTTCGCCACGTCCTTCGACACCGACGACTGGCTGTACCGGGTGACCACCATCGTGCAGATGGGTGGCGTGCTCGTCTTCGCCTCCGGCATCGGGCCCGCCTTCGAGGAACACGACTACTCGGTGCTCATCATCGCCTACGTCGTCATGCGCGCGGCACTCGTCGCCCAGTGGCTCCGCGCGTCCCGGTCGTCGGGCCCCATCCGCCGGGCCACGCTCAGGTACGCGGTCGGCATCTCACTGGTCCAGGCCCTGTGGCTCGCCTCCCTGCTACTTCCCACCGGGATGTTCACCGTCGCGCTGATCGTGCTCGTCGCCGCGGAAATCGTCGTGCCGATCCTCGCCGAGCGCACCGGGACCACGCCCTGGCACCCGCACCACATCACCGAGCGCTACGGCCTGTTCACCCTCATCCTCCTCGGCGAGAGCCTGCTCGCCTCCGCCAACGCGATCATCGAGGCCCTGCAGGACGCCGAGTCGCCCGGCCGGCTCATCGGTATCGCCGCGCTCACGCTCATCGCCACGGCGGCCCTGTGGTGGATCTACTTCTGGCCCCCGCACCACCACGCCATCAAAGACGTCGCCAGCTCCCTGGCCTACGTCTACGGGCACTTCTTCATCTTCGCCGCCGCAGGCGCGTTCTCCGCCGGCATCGAAGTCGAGATCGACGTCCTCACCGGGCACACCGCGCTGCACCCGCCCTACGCGTCCTTCGCCTACACAATCCCGCTCGCAGTCTTCGTCATCGGCATCTGGGCCCTCGCGATCAGGCCCCACGCCGACCGCGTCGTCAACACCGCCCTGCCTCTGGCCGGACTCCTCGTCCTCGTCGACCCCCCTCATCCCGATCCCCTTCGCCCTCACCGCGGCGATCCTCGCCGGCACCGTCACCGTGCTCGTCTGGCGACGGCAGACCGATGGCCACGACGCCTGAGCCCGCACGCGTGTCCGACAGGCTGCCGCAGCACACTGATCTCGATGAGCGAGCGCGCTGAGCGACTCGGGGGGAAGCTCGCCATCGTGACAGGCCCGGGCAGCGGCACCCTCGTACGACTCGAGTTCTGTCCGGCCGAGACCTGGAGCGGGTCGTGCCCCGTTGGCTACGACCGCGAACGCCGGGCGAGACGAGCCGCCCGACGTTCCCCTCCTCGCCGCCAACTGCTGCGGACCGAGGTTGATCCTGTTGCGGCGGCCAGGTAGGCGACAGCGCGTGTCCCGGATCCAGAGCGAGACCCGCGACCGGAGCGCCGCGCCGGGCCCCTTCAGCGCCGGGCTGACAGCTCTGTCAGTGAGTACCCGGCGATCTCCTTGTAACTGGTCAGGATTGCCTCCAGTTCCCGGGGGTCGACGACATTCTCGAGCCGGTCGAAGGGGCGGTCGCCGGTGCGTTCGTAGACCTCGCGCAGGATCGCGTCGGGTGGGGTGGTGCGGTTGGCGCGGACGACGGCGGCGGTGGCGGGGAGGCGTTCGGCCTCGTAGGCGGACAGGGCGGCGACCACGTCGGACGTCGCGGTGAGTTGGGTGGCCAGCGCGCGGGCATCCAAAATGGACTGTCCGGCGCCGTTGGAACCACGCGGCACCATGGGGTGTGCGGCGTCGCCGAGGAGGGTGATGCGGCCGGTGCCCCACGAGGGCAGTGGTTCCTGGTCGACCATCGGGTATTCCAGGATCGTCGTGGACGAGGACAGCAGCGCCGGGACGTCCAGCCAGTCGAAGTGCCAGTCGGCGAAGGCGGGCAGGAAGTCCTCGAGCCGTCCGGTGCGGTTCCAGTCGCGGTCGGCGTGCTGGGGCGTCTCGATTTCCACCACCCAGTTGACGAGCTGGCGGCCCTCGTCGTCGACGTGGTTGCGGATGGGGTAGACGACGAGCTTGCCGGTGGCGAGCCAGCCGGCGCGGATCATGCTGGCGCCGCCGAGGATGGCGGGCCACGGGGTGACCCCGCGCCACATGTTGTAGCCCGAGTACACCGGTCCGCTCTGGTCCGGGTGCAGTTGCCGGCGGACGACAGAGTTCACGCCGTCGCAGCCCACGACGACGGCGGCGCGCACGCTGCCCTGCTCGAACTCGGCCGTGGCCCCGGTGGCGTCCTGGGAGACCGCCACGCAGCGGCGGCCGGTGACCAGCCGGTCGGGACCGAGCCGGTCGCGGACCGCGCGCACCAGGATGTCGTGCAGGTCGCCGCGGTGGATGGAGAACTGGGGCCAGGGGTATCCCGCGGTCCGGCCGGTCGGCTCGGTGTAGATGCGCTGGCCGAACCTGTTGAAGTAGAGCGAGCTCTCGGTTTCGATCGCGACCGCGGACAGTTCGTCCGCCAGGCCGAGCCGGGTCAGTTCCCGGGTGGCGTGCGGCAGCAGGTTGATCCCGACACCGACGGCCGAGAGCTCGTCGACCGCTTCGTGGACCGTGCAGTCGACGCCGGCGGCGTGCAGTTCGAGGGCCAGGGTCAGGCCGCCGATGCCTCCACCGATGATGACGACTTCCGACATCAGTGCTCCATTTCTTCTCTGGGTGCCGCCGGGGAGACCCGGCGAGGTGCGTGATCGCGAACGAGCACAAAGGACGTACTGACCACGGCGAGCACGGCGGCCACAGCGACCGCGACGAACAGCACGGCGCTGCCACCGAACGCGCTCAGCAACGCGCCGCCGATCGAGGGGCCGAGGATGCCGCCGACCCGGCCGACGCCGAGCATCGAGCCTGCGCCGGTCGCACGGGCCTGAACCGGGTAGGTGGCCGCGCAGATGTTGTTGAGCAGGAACTGGCCACCGATGATGAACAACCCCGCGAACCCGACCGCGACGATGTTCACCGCCGTCGAACCGCCGACGGCGACGACGAGCGTGGCCACCGCGCCCAGGCCGCACCAGAGCATCAAGCTGCGCCGGGCGCCGAGGTAGCGGTCGGCGACGAGGCCGCCGAGCAGGGCACCGACGATGGACATCCCTTGCAGCACGGCGCCGAAGGTGTAGCCGGTCGCGAAGGTCTCGCCGCGCGCGATCATCAGTTGCGGTGTCCAGGTGGACAACCCGTAGACGCCGAAGAGCAGCAAGAACGACGACACCCACAGCGCCACGGTTCGCGCCCGGAACCGGGGCGCGAGCACGAGCCGCCAATCCCGGGGTTGCCGGTCGACGGACAGCCCGTGTTGGCGGTAGGACTGGGCGCGGTCTGGCCGCAGCCGGGACAGCAGGCGCACCGCCTGCTCCTGTTTTCCGCTGGCCACCAGGAATTCCACCGACTCGGGGAACACGGCGAGGTAGATCACGCCCAGCACCGCGGCGGCACCGCCCACGTAGAACAGCGACTCCCAGTCGCCGCCTTCGGTGAGCGCGACACCGAGGACCGCCGCCAGCACCCCGCCGAGAGCGAAGCCGGTGCCGCCGAGCACCGTGAGCCGGTTGTGCACCCGCTCGGGCAGGTATTCGTTCACGTACGCCGTGCCCAGCGGCAGCAGCACGCCCAGGCCCAGCCCGGTCACCGCGCGCAGCGTGACGAAGGTCGGGAACGTGGTGCCGAAGATGCCGGTCAGCACGCTGAACACCCCGGCGATCAGCAGGCCGGCGATCAGGGTGGGACGGCGGCCGATCCGGTCGGCGACGACGCCGTGGACCAGCGAGCCGACGGCGAACCCGATCAACGCGGACGACACCAGGAAACCGGTTGCCCCGCCGGACAGATGCCAGGGCTTCACCACGAAGTGGATCATGTACGACGGGATGAAGGTGTCGTAACCGTCGAACAGGGTCGCCAGGGCGACGAGCAGAACCAGCAACCAGTGGAAGGGCCGGAGTGGAGCGGTCCGCAGTTCCGTGCGGATGTCGATGGTGTCAGCGGACAAAGCGACCTCCTCCTTGAGGGCTGTGCCTGGACCTTAAGTTCGCGCGACCACCCATCGGAATCCTTGGGTTGTAGAATTCTGCTATGCGGGACGAGTCGGGGTACCTGGTTGAGTCGGCCGACAACGTGCTTCGGCTGCTGGAACTGCTGGCCCAACGAGGGCGGCTTCGGGTGAGCGAGGCTTCGGACGAGCTGGGTGTCGCCCGATCCACAGCGCACCGGTTGCTGATCACGTTGCGGCACCGCGGGTTCGCGGTGCAGGACTCGCACAAGGTGTACCGGCCGGGGCCTGCGTTCGAGCGGATGGTGCGGCCCGGTCCCTCGCCGCTGGATCTGCGCGCGGCGCTGCATATCCACCTGGCGGAGCTGAGCCAGGGACTGGGGGAGACGTGTCACCTGATGGTGCTGGAGGGCAACGGCGCCCGATTCCTCGACTGCGTGGAGAGCACGCAGATACTGAGGGTCGGGGCGCGGACCGGGATGCTGCTGCCGGCACACGTCACCTCGGGCGGCAAGGCGTTGCTGGCCGAGCTGTCGAAGGAGCAGTTCACCGCGTTGTACCCGCGGGATCTGCCCGCCCTGCCGGGCAGCGGCACCGTGAACCGGGCGGCCCTGTTGCAGCAGCTGACCGGGATCCGCCGCCGGGGGTACGCGACCAACTACGGCGAGAGCGATCGCGGCATCGTCGCGATCGGTGCCTGCGTGCGCGACGGCACTGGGCGGGCCCTGGCGGCGTTCGCCGTCGCGTTGCCGAGCCCACGGTGCCCGCGGTCCCGGATCCCGGAACTGGCCAAGGCCATCGAGGAACACTGCCGACGGGCCTCGGCCGATCTATGACGAGTCACCGGGCTCGTGCGGTCATCGCCTCCCGGACGTCGCCGCAGGTCCGGAGCAGGTGCGCGGCCATCGCCTCCGGATCGGCCGAGGCGAACCGCGCCGTGGGCACGGCGATCGCCAGTGCGATCGGCTGGCCGTCGATGACACCGATGGACGCGCCGATCGCCGTGACGCCGGGTTCGCTTTCGTCGTGGTTGAGACCGAAGTGGTTGCGGCGCACCGCAGCGAGCTCCTTGTGCAGCGCCGCGACGTCATGAATCCTGTCGCCGGGCCAAGGGGGTAGCCCGGCGGCGTGCAGCGCGGTGACCTCCACCGGGTCGAGGTCGGCCAGCATCGCTTTGCCACCGGACGTGCAGTACGCCGGCATTCGTGCGCCGGTCCGCAGGCCCACCCTCAGCGGATGGTGACTCTCGATGCCGTCGACGAACCGGATGTCGGCCGCGGCGCGGACCATCAGGTGCACGGTCTCGCCGACGTCCGCGTGAAGGCGCTCGAGGTACGGCCGAACCCGGTCGGCCAGCGGCGGCGCCCAGCCGGGGGTGGCCAGCGCGAGCAGTTCCGGTCCGGGCCGGTACTGCCGCTTGTCCCCGCGCACCGCGAACCCGCGGTGGCACAGTGTCGACAACAGCCGATGCGCACTCGAGGGCGCCACACCCAGTTCCCGGCTCGCCTCGGTCACGGTGACGTGGCCGCGTTCGGACAGCAGGGTCAGCAGCGTGAGCGCGCGGTCGACCGCTTCGATTCGGTGCCCGGAATTCTGCTCCACAGAAAAACCATACGTCGCCTTTGCGTTGTCCGGAAGACTCTGCCTACGCTCCGGGAAGACCGCCGAACACCAGAGGAGCGCGCATGTCCCCGGAGACGGAGCAGGTGATCGGCCGTGGCCCGGCCGCGAACGAGATGACCAGTGGGGAAAGTCCGGAGCTGGCCGAGCTGTACCGGGACTTCGAGTCCGAGCACCTCATTCCACTGTGGACGCAGATCGACGACCTCATGCCGATGCACCCGAAACCGAAGGCGCTGCCGCACGTGTGGCGGTGGTCGACGCTCTACCCCCTGGCGCAGCGTGCCGGTGAGCTGGTGCCTGTCGGGCGTGGCGGTGAGCGCCGCGCCATCGCGCTGGCCAACCCCGGCCTCCCCGGTCTCGCCTACGCGAGCCCGACCCTGTGGGCGGCGATCCAGTACCTCGGCCCGAAGGAAGTGGCGCCCGAGCACCGGCATTCCCAGAACGCCTTCCGCTTCGTCGTGGAGGGTGAAGGCGTGTGGACGGTCGTGGACGGTGATCCGGTGCGCATGTCCCGCGGCGATTTCCTGCTCACCCCCGGCTGGCGCTTTCACGGCCACCACAACGAAACCGACCAGCCGATGGCCTGGATCGACGGTCTGGACATCCCGTTCACGCACTACGCCGACGTCGGCTTCTTCGAGTTCGGCGCGGATCGGGTCACCGACGACGCGACGCCGAACTTCTCCCGCAGCGAGCGGTTGTGGGGACACCCGGGTCTGCGTCCCCTCTCCGGGCTGCAGGACACGGTGTCCTCACCGATCGCCGCCTACCGCTGGGTACACACCGACGCGGCGCTGACCGAACAGCTCCTGCTCGAGGACGAGGGCCAGCCGGCGACCGTCGGGCCGGGCCACGCCGCGGTGCGCTACGTCAACCCGACCACCGGCGGCGACGTGATGCCGACGATCCGGGCCGAGTTCCACCGGTTGCGAGCGGGCGTCGAGACGCGGGCGCGGCGCGAGGTCGGCTCCAGCGTGTTGCAGGTTTTCGAGGGTCGAGGTGAGGTGGTCCTGGACGGCGTCGAACACCGGCTGGAAAAGGGCGACCTGTTCGTCGTGCCCTCCTGGGTGCCTTGGTCCCTGCGCGCCGAGAGCGCGTTCGACCTCTTCCGCTTCTCGGACGCTCCGATCATGGAGCGCCTGCACTTCCACCGCACCCATGTCGAAGGAGAAGACCGATGAGACTGGCGACGATCCGGGTCGGCGGGACGACCGCCGCCGTGCGGATAACCGGCACCACGGCGATCGAGACGGGATTTACCGACGTCGGCGCCCTCCTGCGGGCGGGTGGCCTGGACGTGGCCGCAGCCGCGGACGGTGCGCGGCACGACTACGCCACCGCGGATCTCGCGCCGGTCGTGCCGCGGCCCGGCAAGATCGTGTGCGTGGGGCTGAACTACCGCAATCACATTCTCGAGATGGGTCGCGAGCTCCCGGAGTTCCCCACGTTGTTCGCCAAGTACCCCGAAGCGCTGATCGGGCCGCGTGACGAGATCCTGCTGCCGCCGGAATCCGACCGGGTCGACTGGGAAGGTGAGCTCGCGGTCGTCATCGGCACGAGCGTGCGCCGGGCCTCGGCCGAAGAAGCGGTGTCGGCCATCGCCGGGTACTCGGTGCTCAACGACGTCACCATGCGCGACTACCAGTACCGCACGGCCCAGTGGTTCCAGGGCAAGACGTGGGAGAACAGCACGCCACTCGGGCCGGTGCTCGTGACACCGGACGAGCTGGCCCCCGGCGCCCAGCTGGTCACGTCGGTCGACGGCGAGGAACTGCAGCGGACCCCGCTCGACGACCTCGTGTTCGACGCCGTGGAACTGGTGCGCTACATCTCCACGATCGTCACCTTGCAGCCGGGTGATGTCATCGCCACCGGAACCCCCGGTGGTGTGGGGCACGCGCGCAAGCCCCCGCGCTACCTCGCACCAGGGCAGACGCTGACCACGCGCATCGACGGAATCGGAGAGCTGGTCAACGTCGCGGCGGCGGAAAAGGTGAGCGGCGGGCCGGAACGAGCCGCGGCCGGCGCATGAGCGTCACCTCCGAGGACGCGGCGCGCGCGGCCCTGCGGGAACGGCAGGGGCCCGGAGCCCGCTACGACTCGCCCCACGCGCCCGCCCGCGAACTGCTCTGGGCCCGGCGGGGCACGGCCTACTTCGCCCGCAAGCTCGGCGAACTGTCCGACGCCGAGCTCGACGAACCCAGCCTGCTGCCGGGCTGGTCCCGGCGGCACGTGCTCGCCCACGTCGGCTACAACGCCCGGGCGCTGACCCGGTTGCTCACCTGGGCGCGGACCGGTGCCGAGACCCCGATGTACGCCTCGGCGGAGCAACGGCTGTCGGAGATCCGCACGGGGGCCACCCTGCCGGCCCGCGCGCTGCGGAGCCTGGTCGCTCACGCCGCCGCACACCTCGACACCGAGTGGCGCGACCTGCCGGACACTTCCTGGGACGCGGAGGTCCGCACCGCGCTGGGCCGATCGGTGCCCGTTCGGGAGACGGCGTGGATGCGTACCCGCGAAGTGTGGGTGCACGCCCTCGACCTGAACAACGGCGCGACCACCCGGGAGTTCCCCGGCGAGCTGCTCGACGAGCTGCTCGCCGATGTGCTGCGGGGGTGGCGACGGCGGCAGGAGCCGGTGCACGTGGTGCTCGCCCCGACGGGCCGGGCGCCGATCGTCCTGGGTGAGGGTGGTACGACCGTTTCGAGTGGTCTGCCCGATCTCGTGCGCTGGGTGACCGGCCGCGGAACCGCCGGCTTGGTCGCGGAAAGTGGCGAGTTGCCAGAGCTTCCGCGCTGGTTCTGACCCTCTGCGTGGAACGAGAGAAGACTCCGGCGCGGATTCTGTGCCGGTCTACTGTGGACTTCGTGGGAATTTTTCCGCTTCGAGGCGGCCTGCCTCCGAAGTGAATCGTGCCGTCCCGCACAGAAGAATTGTGGGACGGCAAGATTCCGGGACCGGACGGGTTCAGCCTACCGTCGTGCCAAAAGGAGTGAGGCGTGTACAACGACTATCCCAAACCCCACGAGGACTTGCGAGAACTGGTCGACCGGATCGACAAGCTCGGCCAGCTCGTCCGGGTCCCCGAGGCTGATCCGGACCTGGAGCTGGGCACGTTGATCGAGCTGGTCGCCCACCGCGGCGGCGAGGGCGCTCCCGCGCTGCTGTTCGAGAAGCTCACCGGCGACGGCAAAGGTTTCCGCGTGCTCTCCGGAGCGACCAACTCCGCCCAGCGCCTGGCGTTGACCATGGGCTTCCCGCGGCCGGACCACCCGTTGGAAGCGGTGAATTCCTACCGCGAACGGATGCAGACCCACAAGCCGATTCCGCCGTCCGAAGTGGACAACGGTCCGGTGCTGGAGAACATCCTGCGCGAGGGCGAGATCGATCTGACCGCGATCCCGGCGCCACGGCTGCACGAGCTCGACGGCGGGCGCTACCTGGGCACCGACGACCTGGTCATCATGCAGGATCCCGACGACGGCTGGGTCAACATCGGCACGTACCGGGCGATGGTCCAGGGCCCGGATCGGACCGGGCTGTGGATCTCGCCGGGCAAGCAGGGCCGGCAGATCCGAGAGAAGTACTTCGCCCAGGGCAAGCCCTGCCCGGTGCTGATCTCCTGCGGCCACGACCCGTTGCTGTTCCTCGCTTCCGGCAACGAGCTGCGCTGGGGACTGTCCGAATACGACTACGCGGGCGGGCACCGCGGCGCCCCGATCGAGGTGGTCCGTTCCGAACTGTACGGACTGCCGATGCCCGCCGCCGCGGAGTTCGTGATCGAAGGTGAGCTGCATCCCGGCGAGACGGCGCCCGAAGGGCCGTTCGGCGAGTTCACCGGCTACTACGCCGGTGGCCGCAGCGAGCAACCGGTGGTCCGCGTTCGCCGCGTCTACCACCGGGACAACCCGATCCTCACCGTCGCGTCGCCGATTCGTCCGCCGTCGAACTTCTCCTACAGCAAGTGCGTGATGAAGGCCGGCATGGTGTGGGACGAGATCGAGCGTGCGGGCCTGTCCGGGGTGCAAGGCGTGTGGTGTCACGAGGCCGGCGCGGCCCGGATGTTCACCGTCGTCTCGATCAAGCAGGCCTACGCGGGGCACGCGAAGCAAGCCGCGCTGCTCGCCGCGTCGTGTCAGTCCAGCTCGTACCTGGGCCGTTTCGTGGTCGTCGTCGATGACGACATCGACCCCACCAACACCTTCGACGTGCTGTGGGCCATGTCCACGCGCTGCGATCCGGCCCAGGACATCGACCTGATCCGCGGGACGTGGAGCGGCCCGCTCGACCCGCGCCTCGATCGCGCGACCACCACGAACTCGCGCGCGCTGATCACCGCGGTCCGCCCGTTCGGCCGCGATTTCCCCGCTGTCGCGGAAGCCTCACCCGAGCTGCGCGACCGGGTCGCGGCCAAGTTCGCCGAGCTGCTCGACCGGCTGCCCACTTCCTGATCCTGGGACCGACGCTGAAAGGACAGCGGAGATGAGTTCCTCGACCTACGAACAGGACGGCGCCAGCGTGGTCGCCGTTCCGAAGTCAAGACCTGAGAAGAAACTGGGCTTCGCGACGTTGTTCGCGGCCTGCCTGGCGGTGTGCGTTGCCGAGATCACCATCGCGATGCCGACCGTCCTCAACGGACTCTTCCAGAGCCGGCTGCACGCCGACGGCAGCGAGATCGCCTGGATCACCGACGCCTCCCTGCTCCCGGTCACCGCGCTCGCCCTCACGTTCGGTGTGCTGGGCGACAAGTTCGGCCGCAAACGGCTCCTGGTGCTGGGTGCCGTGGCGCTCATCGCCGGGCACCTCGTGACGGCCACCGCCGCCGGAACGGCCCAGCTGTGGACCGGCAGGGCGATCGCGGGACTCGGTGCGGCCGCGCTGTTCCCCACCTCGCTGGCCGTGGTCGCCATCGGGACCCGCACAGGCCACGAACGCGCGCGCGGTGTCACGCTGTGGGCCGCATCGCTGGCCGCCGGCGCCGCGCTGGCCCCGGTGATCTCGGGGATCTCCGCCGACAACGGATCCTGGAAATGGGCGTTCGTCGTCGTGATCGTGCTGTCCGCGCTGAGCGGCGTCGTGAGCCTGTTCGCGGCGGACTCGCGTGCTCCCGAAGGCCGGTCCCTCGACTGGCCGGGCCAGATCACGATCGCGATCGGGTTGTTCGCGCTGATGTACGCGGTCATCCAAGGCGGGACGGACGGCTGGGGCAGCACGGCCGTGGTGGCGGCGTTCGTGATCGCCGCGGTGTTCCTCGCGCTGTTCGTGGTGGTCGAACTGCGTTCGCCGGCCCCCTTGCTCCGGCTCGACGTGTTCCGCAACCGGGCGTTCACGGTGTCGGCTTTCGTGACCGTGGTCGGCATGTTCAGCTTCGTGGCCACGGCCTACAGCACCAGCATCCGGCTCGGCCCGGTCCAGCACCAGAGCCCGCTGCTCGCCGCGGCCGCGTTCGTGGTCCTCAACGGGGTGACGCTCGTCGTCGCCCCGCTGACCTCCCGGCTGATCGAGCACGTCAGCCCGCGCTGGATCCTCAGCGGCGGTTTGCTGCTCACCGGCGCCGGCGATCTCTGGGCGTCGACGGTCTCCATCACGGACCGAAGCCTGGGCTCGCTGGTGGGGCCCCTGCTGGCGGTGGGACTGGGGTTCGCGCTGACGGTGACGTCGATCAGCGCGGTCGCGGTCAACACCGTGCCGGTGCGGCTCGCGGGCATGGCGAGCGGGGCGACCAGCCTGCTGCGGGACTTCGGATTCACCCTGGGCCCGGCCGTGATCAGCGCGGTGGCGCTGAGCCGGGCAGCGGGGGACTTCACCACCTCGCTCGCGGCCAGTGCGCTGCCGGCCCACGCCAAAGCAGCCGCCGCGGCCGTGGCGAAGGCGGGCGGTCCGCTGGCGGTGAACTCGGCCCCGCCGACGGCGCCCCACGCCGGAGCCGTTCCACTCGCCGTGGACGCGCTCGGACACGGCTACTCGCTCGGCTACCTCATCAGCGGTATCGCGGCCGTCGTCGCAGCCCTGCTCGCAGCGGCGACCCTGGGCCGCACGATCAAGCCGGCGGCGGAATCGGGGGAGTAGGCACAGGTCGTCCGGGCTGGACGGCCGAGCGGTGACCCCGCCCGGCCGTCTGCGCGGATTCTTCGAAACGGGCCTCTGCTTCGCGCTCGAAGCACCCCTGCAGCGCCCCGACTTGAGTGCCTCGCCGACCACGATCAGCCGATACGACAGCGCCACCTACGTCAACGGCAGCAAGTGCGTCTTCCCTCGTCCTGATGGTCAGGTCTTGCCCCCGTGGTCCGGGTGCGAAGTCCGCGCTGTTCGGAGCTGGGGGTGCCGCCGGATCAGGTCCACCAGATAGTCGGATGTCGCCTTCCGGGCGACGGTGACGAAGCCGGTGAGACTCGGGGATTGGTCGTCGGTGCGCCAGGCGAGGGCGAGCGGCCGGTACGGGAGCGGTTCCCGCAGCGGGATGAAGCGGACTCCGTGGCGGCCGAGGTTGACGAAGGAAGTCGGTAGGACCGCGATGCCGGTGCCTGCTGCCACCAGGGCGAGAATGGTCTGGATTCGTGAGGATTCCACGGCGACACGGGGCTGGATGTCGTGCCGGCGGAACAGCTCGACGACATCGGCGAACATTGTGGTGGCCGGGGTTCGGGTCCAGAGGACCAGTGGCTCGTCGGCGAGGAGCGCGGGATCGATCAGGCCCGCGCTGCCGAGCGGGTGTTCGTCCGGTACAACCGCGGCCAACGGGTCCTCGATGAGGGTCTCGACGGTGAGAGTGGGTTCGTCGACGGGGCCGCGGAGGAAGCCGATGTCGAGTTTGTGTTCGAGGAGCTGAGCCGTCTGCTCACGGGTGCCCAGCTCGGCCAGGTCGAGCGTGACGTCGGGATACTCGCGGCGATGCTCGCGGATGACGTAGGACAGCATGCTGTTGACCGCCGCCTGCAAGGCGCCGATCCGAACGTGGCCGAGGTGTCCGGTCGCCGCCCTGCGGGCTGCTGCGAACGCCCGCTCACTGTGCACGAGGGCAAGGCGTGCTTCCTGGAAAAGCGCCTCGCCGGCGTCGGTGAGTTCGATGGGCCGGCGCGAGCGATCGATGAGTTCGACGCCGAGCTGGTGTTCCAGCTTGCGGATCTGCTGGCTCAGCGGCGGCTGCGCGATGTGCAAGCGCTCGGCCGCTCGGCCGAAGTGACGTTCCTCCGCGACCGCGACGAAGTACCGAAGGAGGCGCATCTCGGGATCGGCCATGGTCATATCCACAGGATATGAGAGAAGACCGCATCTGTCTTGGACGGATAACTTTGCGGCGGTTAGCGTCGGGGTAGCCGGCGGGGGACACGGAGCCTCGGCTGACCCGCGAATCTCCGCAGCCCACGAGGGAAGTGACATGCAGCTCTACCGGGCCCTTGCCGCGGCATTGGTCGATCTGGAGATCCGTCCGATGTTCGGTGTGATGGGCGACGCGAACATGGCCTACGTGGCGGAGTTCCGGGAGCGCGGTGGAAAGTTCGTCGCCGCTGCGCACGAGAGCGGCGCGGTCGCCATGGCCGACAGCTGGTCACGGGCCACCGGCCGGGTCGGGATCGCGACGGTGACGCATGGGCCCGGATTGACCAATACGATGACCTCGCTCGTGGAGGCGGCGCGAAGCCGTAGCTCCGTACTGGTCCTCACCGGCGACACGCCCCCGGAGCCGACACATTTCCAGCGGCTTGACCTGTCGGCCTTCGCCGCGACGGCGGACGCCGGCTATGAGCGCGTCTATCGGCCGGAGACGCTGATCCGCGACCTCGAACGGGCGCTGCGGCGAACTCTGGCCGACCGGCGGCCGGTCGTGCTCAACATTCCGCACCGCATGCTGCAGTCGGACATCGAGGATCTCCAGGCCGTTCAACCGCCTGTCCGGCACGCCACGGCCACTCCCGGCGCGGAGCAACTCGACTCGGCGCTCGGGCTTGTCGCGGCGTCGAACCGGCCGGTCGTGCTCGCCGGCCGGGGCGCGGTCGTGTCGGGCGCGCGCGAATCGCTGACGGCGCTCTCCGACGTTCTCGCGGCCCCACTCGCGACATCGGTGCTGGCGAAGGACTTGTTCGTCGGGCATCCGGCAAATCTGGGAATCTGCGGCAGCCTCGCACACGGCCCCGCCGTCACGGCACTCGCCGAATCCGATTGCATCATCGCCTTCGGCGCGAGCCTCAACGTGTACACCTCCTCTCGGGGCGAGCTCTTCGCCGGGAAGAAAATCGTCCAGATCGATCACGATCCGAACCGGTTCGGCTGGTACACGGCGGTTGCGGAGACCGTCGTCGGCGACGCCCGCGAAGTGGCCTCGGCGATGGCTGCCGCATTGGGCGAGAGCGGTCATGCGCCGAACCGGGCGTGGCTGGAGAAGATCCGAACAGGACTGTCCGAATTCGAGCCCGGTGTGGACTTCGCCGACACTTCGGGCCATGACACCGTCGACATCCGAACCGCGGCCATCCGCCTGGACGGCCTGCTGCCGGCTCGGCGGAACATGGTGAGTGACAGCGGCCGGTTCGTGCATGCGGCGTGGCCGTACATCCACGTTCCCGATCCTCGTGGTTTCACCGCGATGGGCGGCTTCGGGGCCGTCGGTCTGGGCTTGGCCGGCGCCGTGGGTATGGCGTTCGCTCGTCCCGACGAGCCGACTGTCTGTGCCATCGGCGACGGCGGTTTCATGATGAATCCAGCGGAACTGGCCACCGCGGTACGCGAAAACCTCCCGCTCATCGTCTTGGTGTTCAACGACGGCGCGTACGGGGCCGAGTACCACAAACTGACGGCATACGGCATCGACCCCGCGCATTCCTTCATGTCCTGGCCCGATATCCGCGGTGTGGCGCAGGGACTGGGCGCGCGAGCGGTTTCCATCAGAAAGCTGGAAGAGCTGGACGAGGTCGAGAGTCTGACCGAGAACCTCGGTGGCCCCTTGGTGATCGACGTTCGACTGGATCCCACGGTCGACATCGCTTCGTGACGAGCAGGTCATCTCGGAGATCTTCGCTGAACGCGACTCGGCGGCCGGGAAGCCGTCCACACAGGAGTGTCGGAATGAAAAAGATCGGGATCGTCGGCGGCCTCGCCTGGCCGAGTTCGATCGTGTACTACCGTGTCATCAACGAGTTGGTCAGCCGGCGTCTTGGCGACGGTGGGCTGCACAGTGCGAACGTCGTGCTGGCCCAGACCGACTTCGAGGAGATGGAGCACCATCAGCGGCTCGGTCGCTGGGATCGGGTCGGCGATCTGCTGGCCATCCAGGGCAAGGTGCTGAAAGCCGCGGGGGCGGATTTTTTTCTGATTGCGTGCAACACCGTGCACACGGCCGCCGATCAGGTGGAGGCGGCCGTCGGGTTGCCGTTCGTCCACATCGTGGACCCGGCGGCTCGCAAGGTGCTCGAAGGAGGATTTCGCACCGTCGGGTTGCTCGGAAGCCGCTATACCATGGCCGGCAGCTATTTCACTGACCGACTGCGGCAAAAGTACGGTCGCGAGGTGTTGGTTGCCGAGGGCGACCACGCGGAGAACGTGCACAATGCCCTGTACGAGGAGCTGGCCAAGGGCATCTTCCTGCCCGGGACCCGACGCAAGTTCACTGCGGCGATCGCCGACCTGGTGGGTCGCGGCGCCGAGGTGATCATCCTCGGCTGCACCGAGTTCGGATTGCTCGTCGAACCTCAGGACAGTGCCGTGCCCGTCATCGACACGACGCTCGCGCACGCCGAAGCCGCGGTCGATCTGGCGCTCGCGTCGCGTCCCTGAGGCCAACGGCCGCGACGGACCCGCCGTGCCGATGGAACCTGCCGTCACGGTTCATCTATTGCTCCGTCGCTGAACTGTGTCCTCAGCAGATGGAAATGTTCCTCGATCAGCAGCTCTCGAAGCCGGTGAGCCGCGACGGGGAGGTAACGGCCGCGGACTCGGGCGATCCCGATCGTGCGCTGGGCACCGGAGTCGGCCAGCTCGGTCTCGGGCGGACTCCAGCGTCTCTCCGGCCCGACGGCCGGTGGCAGGACTGCGATGCCGAGGCCGGCGCCCACCAGCCCGCGCACAGTCGGTACGTCGGCTCCTTCGAACACGATCCTCGGCCGGACGTCGGCCTCGGCGCAGAGGGCGTCGGTGATCTGGCGCAGACCGTAACCGGTTTTGAGCGCGACGAAGGGGCGGTCCGCCACGTCGCGCAGCCGAACCGGTCCCTCGCCTCCGCCCGTGGGTTCGCCCGGAGGGGTCACCAGCACCAGTCGCTCGGTCCACAGTGGAGTCCACTCGACGCCCGGGCGAGCCGGATCGGGTGAGGTGAGACCGAGATCGACCTGCCCGCTCTCGAGCATCGCGACAACGTGTTCCGCACCGCCTTGGGACAGCAGGAACCTGACCGCGGGAAAGGTGGTGCGAAACTTCTGGACCAATCCTGGGATCAAGATCGGTCCGAGGCTGGGCACGAAGGCCAGGGCTACTTCTCCACGCTCGGGGTCTGTCGCGTCCGTGACGGCAGCACGACCTGCCTCCAGTGACCGCATCGCGTCTTCCACGTGTGCGCGGAACAGTTCGCCGTAGCGGTTGAGCCGCACGACTCTCCCTTGCCGGTCGAACAACGGGATTCCCAGCTCCTCTTCGACTCGGCCCACGGCCTTGCTGACCGCCGACTGTGACATGTGCCGGGCGTCGGCCGCCCGTCCGAAGTGCTCGGAGCGGGCGCACGCGAGGAAGACCTCCAGGTCTCGAAGCTCCATTGAGGACTCATTCCTACAGGGAACTGATTTGAAGAAAATCTTTCACTAGACGCAATGATAGGCCGCTTCTAGCGTTCGAGACAGACCCACAACAACGACGTGTGAAGGCAGGCAGTCATGACGCTGGCCCAGGAAGAGCGAAGCGCCGCCGGGCTCGTGGAGCACTACTTCGAGCAGCCGTGGAGCGACGGGCTTCCGGTTGTCCCGCCGACTCCCGAACTGGTCGAGCAGATGGTCGAGGCGCTGGGCGGTGACGGTTCGGTGGTCGAGGGGCGGGTTCCGCCCCGGTGGGGAACCCTGACCCGCCAGGTGCTCGCGGTGAACATGGTTCTGGCTGGATGCAAGCCCGAGTACGCGCCGGTGGTGAAGGCCGCGGTGCACGCCGTCTGCGAACCGCGCTTCAACCTCAACGGCCTGCAGGCGACCACGCACGTCACCTCACCACTCTTGGTGGTCAACGGACCGATCCGCACCGCGATCGGCATGAACTCCGGAGGCAACGTCTTCGGGTCCGGCAACCGGGCCAACGCGACGATCGGCCGCGCGATCCGGCTCGTCATGCTCGCGGTCGGCGGGGGAGTCCCCGGTGACCTCGACAAGAGCACGCTGGGGCACCCGGGCAAGTACACGTTCTGCATCGCCGAAAACGAGGAAGCGAGCCCGTGGGCTCCGTACCACGTCGAGCACGGCTTCGCCCCGGAAGACAGCACGGTGTTCGCGATCGCGGCCGAGGCTCCGCACAGTGTGACCAACCACGTGTCGGACGACCCCGAGGGCATCCTCGACAGCATCGCCTCCGGCATGCGCACCATCGCGCACAACAACAGCGTGCTCGGCGGCAGCTGCACGATCGTCATCGGCCCGGAGCACGCGGAAACGATCAACAAGCACGGTTGGACGCGGCACGACGTGCGCAGCTACCTGTGGATGAACAGCGCGAACAGGTTCGGCGAGATCGCGCACAACCACCGCCACGGCAAGGTCTACAACCGCAATCTGCCCAAGTGGTACCGCCGCGATCTCGATTCGCCGGCCCCGATCGTGGAGACGCCCGACGACCTGCACCTCTTCGTCGCGGGTGGCCTCGCCGGCCGCTTCTCGGCGGTCCTGCCCGGGTGGAGCCGGGCCACGGTGCCGGTGCTGCAGCCGATCGAGAACGTCCAGGGCGAACTCCCGAAGCTGGCTGACGGGCCGGACTGTTCCGACGGCACCTGCCGCCTCTGACGCCGACCGCCACGCCATCCACCGCACCCGAACGGAGAACGACCGACATGGATTCTTTCATCACCTTCGATCCGACCGGCAGCGTTGAGGCCGCAGCGCAGGAATGCGCCCCCCGCGTACCGGAGATCAAGGGCAGCCGGCTGGCCGTCCTCAACAACACGAAGTGGAACGCCTCCAAGCTGCTGCGCCAGTCCGTGGCCCAGATGGAAGAGCTCGGCGCGAAATTCGACATCGTGAACTTCTACGACAAGCACCACTTCTCCTCCGACGCCGAGCCGGCCCTGCTCGACCGGATCGCGGCCGAGAACGACATCGTGCTCACCGCGATCGGTGACTGCGGCTCGTGCACGTCCTCCTGCGTCAACGACGGCATCCAGATGGAGCTGCGTGGTCTTCCCGCCGCGGTCATCGTGACCACCGAGTTCGAGCGCGAAGCGACTCTGCAGAAGCGTGCGCACGGGATGGACGATCTGGAGCCGGTCGTGATCACCCACCCCATCTCGTCGCTCGCTCCGGACCTGTTGAGCGGCCGGGCCCGCGAAGTGGCCCCGCAGGCCCTGTCGATCTGGGTCACCGGCGCGCGTCCGGCCGCCGGCGCCTGACCTCGGATCGGAGTCGAGATGACAGACCAAACCGACGTTCTGATCGTGGGTGGCGGGCCGGCCGGCCTCACCGCCGCGATCTACACCGCACGGGCCGCCTTGACGGTGGTGGTTCTGGAGGGCGAGCCGTCCTCCACTTCGGACCAGCCCGGCGGCCAGCTGATGCTGACCACCGACGTGGAGAACTACCCGGGATTCCCGAACGGGGTGACCGGCCCGCAACTGATCACGGATCTGCGCGAGCAGGCCACCAAGTTCGGTGCTCGTCTCGTTCCGGGCAAAGCCGCCCGGGTCAAACTGGACCGATCGCCGTTCCACGTCGAGGTCAGCGGCGACGCCGGTGCGTTCAGCGCGCGCTCGGTGATCGTCGCGACCGGTTCGCGAACCAGGATGCTCGGGCTTCCCCGCGAGCAGGACCTCGTCGGGCGCGGCGTGTCGACCTGCGCCACGTGCGACGGATTCTTCTTCCGCGGCCACGACATCGCCGTCGTCGGCGGGGGAGACTCCGCGCTGGAGGAGGCGCTGTTCCTGTCGAGGTTCGCGCGTTCGGTCACGATCATCCACCGCCGCGACGAGCTCCGGGCTTCGAAGATCCTGCAGGCGAGGGCTGAGCGAGAGCCCAAGATCACGGTGCGGTGGAACAGCGTCCTCGACGAGTTCGTCGGAAACGATCGTCTCGAGGGCGTGCGGCTGCGTGACACCACGACCGGCAGCCACGACGTTCTTCCGGTCACCGGCCTGTTCCTGGCCATCGGCCACCTGCCCAACACCGCGGTCTTCGACGGGCAGCTGGAGCTGGACGACCTCGGTTACCTCGTCACCCGTTGCGGCTCGGCCACCACCGTGCCGGGCGTGTTCGCCTGCGGCGACGTGCAGGACCCGGTGTACCGCCAGGCGATCACCTCGGCCGGCAGTGGGTGCATGGCCGCGCTCGACGCCGAGCGGTGGCTCGAGGAGCTCGCCCATGACCTCGTGCCGGCCTCCGAGCTCGCCGAACCGGCGGCATCGACCTCAGGGAGTGTGTGATGACTGCCCCCAGCCCCGTCCGACCACTGGATCTCCTGGCACTCGACGAGGAAATCGGTGACGAGGAAAAGGACATCCGCGACGCCGTGCGGCGCTTCTGCGACGACCGGGTGCGGCCGCACATGGCGACCTGGTTCGAGCAGGCGCACCTGCCGATTCGCGACCTCGCCCGGGAACTGGGCGAGCTCGGCGTGCTGGGCATGCACCTGCAGGGGTATGGCTGCGCGGGCACGAGCGCCACTGCCTACGGATTGGCGTGCCACGAACTGGAGGCGGCCGACTCGGGGATCCGCAGCCTGGTCTCGGTCCAAGGATCCTTGGCCATGTTCGGCATCCACCGCTTCGGCTCCGAGGAGCAGAAGGGCCGGTGGCTCCCCGAGCTGGCCGCCGGCCGGGCCATCGGGTGCTTCGGCCTGACCGAGCCCGACTACGGCTCCAACCCCGCGGGCATGCGCACCAACGCCAAACGAGACGGCGACGACTGGATCCTCAACGGCACCAAGATGTGGATCACCAACGGGTCTGTCGCCGACGTCGCGGTGGTGTGGGCGCAGACCGACGAACGGATCCGGGGCTTCGTCGTGCCCACCGACGCCCCGGGATTCAGCGCACCCGAGATCACGCGGAAGATGTCGCTGCGCGCATCGGTCACGTCCGAGCTTGTGCTGGAGGACGTGCGGCTTCCCGCCGACGCCGTCCTGCCGGAGGCAGCCGGGTTGTCGGGGCCACTGACCTGCCTGAACGAGGCGCGGTTCGGGATCGTGTTCGGCGCACCCGGAGCGGCTCGGGAATGCCTGGAAACCGCGATCGACTACGCGATCAACCGCCCGGTTTTCGACCGCCCGCTGGCCGGTTTCCAGCTGACCCAGGCCAAGCTCGCCGACATGGCGGTCGAGCTGGACAAGGCCATGCTGCTCGCACTGCGGCTGGGCCGGCTCAAAGACGCCGGCCGGATCAGGCCGCACCAGATCAGCGTCGGCAAGCTGAACAACGTCCGCGAATCGCTCGCCATCGCCCGCCAGTGCCGAACCATTCTCGCCGCGAACGGCATCACCCTCGAGTACCCGGTGATCCGGCACGCCAACAACCTCGAGTCCGTCCTGACTTACGAGGGCACCTCCGAGATCCACCAGCTCACCGTCGGCCAGGCGCTGACCGGCATCGGGGCGTTCACGTGAGCGGCACCGGTGCACTCGGCGGCTTGCGCATCGCCGACTTCACCCGCGTCCTGTCCGGTCCCTACGCCACGATGCTGCTCGGCGACCTCGGCGCCGAAGTGATCAAGATCGAACGCCCGGGCGTGGGCGACGAAACCCGGTCGTGGGGACCGCCGTGGTACGAGGGCCAGGCCACCTACTACCTCGGCGCGAACCGCAACAAGTCGGTCGAAGGCGTCGACCTCGGCACCGAGCCGGGCCGCGCCCGGGCACGAGCGCTCATCGAACAGTCCGATGTGGTCGTGCAGAACTTCCGTCCGGGCACGATGGAACGCTTCGGCCTCGGCTACGCCCAACTCGCCGCCGAGCGGCCTGAGCTCGTGTACTGCTCGATCAGCGGCTTCGGGGCAGCGGGCGGCGCGGACCTGCCCGGCTACGACCTGATCGTCCAGGCGGCCGGCGGGCTCATGAGCATCACGGGCCCCGACGACGCGACGCCGATCAAGACCGGCGTCGCGCTCGTCGACGTGATCTGCGGCTTGCACGCCGTCACCGGAATCCTCGCCGCGCTCCGGCACCGCGACGAAACCGGTGCCGGCCAGCACATCGAGGTCAACCTGTTCTCCTCGTTGCTTTCGGCGCTCGCCAACCAGGCCTCCGCCTACGTCGCGACCGGGCACGTCCCCAAGCCGCTGGGCAACCGGCATCCCAGCATCGCGCCCTACGAGACGATGAAAACAGCGGACCGGCCGCTGGCCATTGCCGCCGCGAACGACAAGCTGTTCGCGGCACTGGCGCGGTCGATCGACCGGGCGGACCTGATCAGCGACGAGCGGTTCGCCACCAACCCCCAGCGGGTGCTCAACCGGCAGCAGCTCGTCAAGGAGCTCGAGCAGACACTGAGCCGGGCACCGGCGGACCACTGGTTCGACCTCCTGCGCGGGGCCGGAGTTCCCTGCAGTCCGATCAACGACCTGAACCAGGCCTTCGAGCTGGCCACCTCACTGGATCTCGACGCCGTCGTCTCGATCACGTGCCCCGACACCGGCACGCCCTACCCCCAGGTCGCCTGCCCGATCCAGCTGTCGCACACCCCGGCCACCTATCGCCGGGTACCACCGCCGTTGCCCGGCTAGGCCGGCCCGCTCCACCGCCACTTCTCACGCCATACCAGCCTGCACAGCCCACCCACGTCAGCGTCGACACCGGGGAGCGCGTAGCGCAACCGAGTGTCCTTCGCCAGGAGGACCACACATGGCAAGCTCAGCCACCACCGCCCGACGCCCGGCCCGGCAACTCCTCGCGGGCGCGGTCGGCCATTTCGTCGAATTCTTCGATTTCCTCATCTACTCGTACCTGGCGATCTACTTCGCCGGTCAGTTCTTCCCCTCGTCGTCCGGCTCTCAGCTGGTGCCCCTCCTGAGTGCATTCGGCGTCTTCGCCGCCGGCTTCCTCGTCCGGCCGATCGCCGGCCTGGTGATCGGTGTCTTCGCGGACCGCTACGGCCGTCGCGCGGCGATGACCATGAGTGTGTGGATGATGGGCGCGGCGAGCTTGCTCATCGCGATCACCCCCACCTACGCGCAAATCGGCATCGGCGCACCGATCGTGCTGGTCGTGGCGCGCATTCTCCAAGGCCTGTCCACCGGTGGCGAGTACACCGCGGCCGCCGCCTTCCTCGTCGAATCCGCGCCGGCGAACCGGCGGGGACTGTTCTCCAGTTTCATGTTCGTCAGTTCGAGCATCGGCAAGATGGTCGCGCTCGGCGTGGTGGCCTTGCTGGCCGGGGTGCTGGGCGATGACGCGATGCGCAGCTACGGGTGGCGCATTCCGTTCGCGCTCGGTGCCGTCATCGCGGTTGTCGCCTGGTGGATCCGGCACCGGTCCCAAGAAACCCTGGAGCAGGCCGAAACCTCGTCCGGAAAGGACACTCGGGCGGAGAAACCAGGGCTGTTCGAGGCGATGCGCCGGCACCCCGTGCAAACGGTGCAGGCGGTGGGGCTCGTCGCGGGCATCGGCGGCAGCGTGTACTTGTGGACGACCTACTTCCCCACGTACGCGAGCGTGATGACCGACCTCGGCGCCTCGGCGGCGATGGTCGCGAGCCTGATCGGACTGGCCGTCTACACCGTCGCCGCGCCCTTGGTGGGCCTGCTCGCCGACAGGATCGGCACGCGCCCGATCATGTACGCGTTCGCGATCTCCACCGCGGTCGGCACCGTGCCGCTCCTGCACCTGATGTCCGCGGGATTCGTCGGCGTCCTCGCCGCGCAGATCATCGGACTCCTGTTCACTTCTCTCGGCACTTCGATCATGGCCGCGGTTCTCGTGCAGATGTTCCCGCAACGCTTCCGCGTCGCCGGAATGGGCTTCCCCTACTCGCTCTCGATCGCGATCTTCGGCGGCACCGTCTCGACGATCGGGACCGCGCTGGCGAGCGCCGGCGCCGAGAACTGGTTCGGCTGGTACATCGCCGCGCTTTCGGTGATCACCCTGATCACCACGATCAGCCTGCCGCGCAACCGCCGCCACGGCGTGTCCGAGGAGCGACCCGCCGGCGATCACGCGGCCAGGCCCGGTCCGGTTCACATCGAGCCCTGACGCCACTGTCGCGACGTGCACCCCAACACCAGGTCCGAAGTGGACAGAATGGCGGCGGCACTGGCGCCCCGGCTGCTGCTGCTCGCGCTGCTCCACTCGGAGTGCAACATCACCGAGGCAGCGGACCGGCTGGGGATCCCGCAGCCGACTGCCAGCAGGTGGCTTGCACAGATGGGCGTCGACCTGGGTGCGCCCGTCGTCGTGAAGCACGGCCGCGGGGTACGACTCACCCGTGCGGGAGAACATCTCGTGCGCAGCGCCGTGTCCGCCGTCGCAGACCTGCGCAGTGGATGCCGCCAGGTCATAAATGAAGGCGATCCCGAGCGCGGCCAGGTGAACTTCGCCTTTCTGACCACGATGGGACAACGGCGGATTCCTGACCTGTTGCGCGCGTTCCGCCTCCAGCACCCGCACGTGCGGTTCGTCCTGTCCCAAGGATCGGGGGACGAGGTGCTCGCGCAGCTGGAGAGCGGGCAGTGCGACCTGGCATTGATGACCCGCCGGCACGACGAGACGCATCTCGCGCAGGTCGTCCTCGGCAAGCAGCCGGTCGTCGCCACGGTACCCGCGAGCCATCCACTGGCGCGGCGCGCGGGTATCCGGGTCGGCGACCTCGCTGACGAACAGTTCGTGGGGCTCAAAGAGGGCTTCGGCTTCCGGAAGTTCACCGATGAGCTCTGCCGCGCCGCCGGCTTCACTCCCCAGCAGGCGTTCGCGGGCGAAGAGGTCGACACCGTACGCAGGCTCGTCGCCGTGGGGCTGGGCGTGGCGCTGCTGCCTGCCGACGAGGACGCTGTGCCCGACGGAGCGACAGAGATACCGTTGATCCCCAGTGTCGATCGGGAGATCGCGTTGATGTGGCGAGTGGGGGACCGCGTCATCCCGGCTGTGGGCGCGTTTCGCGACCACGTCTTGAACACCTACGACGTCGTGGCACCCTGACCGAGTCGCCACGTGAGCCTGTTCTCGATCACGGGCGTGCGAGGCCGTTCAGGCGTAGGTGTAGAAACCGCGGCCGTTCTTGCGGCCGAGCAGGCCGGCATCCACCATGCGGGCGAGCAGCGGCGGCGGGGCGTACAGCGGTTCCTTGAACTCCTCGTACAGCGATTCGGCCACGGCTTGGGTGGTGTCGAGCCCGATCAGGTCCGCCAGGGCGAGCGGGCCCTGCGGGTGCGCGGCACCGCGGACCAGCCCTTCGTCGATGTCCTCCCGCGTGGCGAACCCGGACTCGAGCATCCGGATGGCCGCGAGAATGAAGGGGATCAGCAAGGCGTTGACCACGAACCCGGCCCTGTCCTGGGCCAGGATCGAACGCTTTCCGAGCATGTCCTCGACGAACGCCCGTGCGGCTCGCGTGGTCTCCTCGCCGGTCAGCAGGCTCGGCACGAGCTCCACCAAGGGCAGCACCGGCACGGGGTTGAAGAAGTGGATCCCGATGACGTGGGCGGGCCGGGTTGTCGCGGTGCCCAGCTTCATGATCGGGATCGACGACGTGTTGGAGGCGAGGACCGCGTCCGGTGCCTCGACGATCTTGTCCAGCTGCCGGAACACCTGCGCCTTGGCCGCTTCGTTCTCCAGGATCGCTTCGATCACGAGCGTGCGGTCTGCGAGCTCGTCCAGGCCGTCGACCACCCGGATCCGCTCCAGCACGTCGGCGGCGCTGGGAATCTTCCGCTTGCGCTCGGCCCGGTCGAGCGACGCCTCCAACCGCCGCCGTCCGGCATCCACCGCGGCGGAACCGGATTCGGCGACCACCGCGTCCAGCCCGGCTCGCGCGCAGACCTCCGCGATCCCGGCGCCCATCAGGCCGCACCCGACCACACCGACCATTTCCCCCGCTGCCGGCCTCATTCATCACCCGAGATCAGGACGGCGTCGAGCTCGTCCAGCAGCTCGGTTTTCGCCTTGGCGCCCACGATGCGGTGCACGATGTCACCGTCGCGGAACACGAGCATGGTCGGCAACGACAGGACGTGGAAGTCCTTGGCGGACCGCGGATTCGCGTCGACGTCGAGCTTGGCCACGGTGATCCTGTCGTGGTCCCCGGCGATTTCGTCGAGCACCGGGCCGAGCTTCTTGCACGGCCCGCACCAGGGTGCCCAGAAATCCACCAGGACGGGCCCGGGGCGGTTCAGGACGAGCTCGGCGAACGAGTCGTCGGTGACGGTGACTACGGTGGTGTTCTCGGACATGTCCACTTCCTGACGAGAGTCGGTTGACTGCAAGGTCATTCGATGCCGGCGAGGTGGCGTTCGACGTCGAGAGCGGCGCTGCAGCCGCTGCCGGCCGCGGTGATCGCTTGCCGGTAGGTGTGATCGACGAGGTCGCCGCAGGCGAAGACGCCGGGCAGGTCGGTCCGCGTCGATCGGCCCTGCGTCACCACGTACCCGGCCTCGTCGAGGGAAACCTGGCCGCGGACCAGGTCGCTGCGGGGCTCGTGTCCGATCGCGACGAACACGCCGCTCACGCGCAGGGTCGAGGCGGACCCGGTGACCGTGTCGCGCACCGCGAGACCGGTGACCTGTTCGGTGCCGGCGACGTCCTCGACCACGGCGTTCCAGAGGAACCGGATCTTGCTCTCGGCGAAAGCGCGCTGTTGCATGATCTTGGACGCCTTGAGTGTGTCTCGGCGGTGCACGACGGTCACGGTCTCGGCGAACCGGGTCAGGAACATCGCCTCCTCCAGCGCCGAGTCACCACCGCCGACGACCGCGATGTCCTGGTCCCGGAAGAAGAACCCGTCGCAGGTCGCGCACCAGGAAACGCCGTGCCCGGCGAGTCGGTCTTCGCCGGGCAGGCCCAGCCGGCGGTAGGCCGACCCCATCGCGAGGATGACCGTGCGGGCCCGCCACTGCCGCCCGCCGGCGGTGACCGTCTTGATCTCACCCGTCAGATCGACCTCGGACACGTCCTGGGCCAAGAGTTCGGCGCCGTACCGGCCCGCTTGCTTGCGCATGGTGTCCATGAGTTCGGGGCCCTGGATCCCGTCGGCGAAACCGGGGAAATTCTCGACCTCGGTGGTCTGCATGAGCGCGCCGCCGTACTGACTGCCTTCGAACACCACCGGCGCGAGGTTCGCCCGAGCGGTGTAGATCGCCGCGGTGTAGCCGGCGGGGCCGCCGCCGACGATGATGACGTTGCGGACCGAGTTCATGATCGTTCTCCGGGTTCAGTGGAAGGCGCTCAGGCCGGTGAGTGCCTGGCCGACGACGAGGGTGTGGATTTCCCCGGTCCCTTCGTAGGTGAGGACCGATTCGAGGTTGGCCATGTGCCGCATCACGGGGTACTCGCCGGTGATGCCGTTGGCGCCCAGGATCGTGCGGGCCTCGCGGGCGACCTCCAGCGCGGCGGCGACGTTGTGCCGCTTGCCGAAGCTGACCTGGTGCGGGTGCAGCCGGCCGGCGTCCTTGAGCCGGCCAAGGTGCAGCGCGAGCAGCAGCGAATTGTTGACCTGGGTGGCCATCACGACGAGCTTCTGCTGGGTGAGCTGGAACCCGGCGATCGGCCGGCCGAACTGGGTGCGCACGCCCGCGTAGTCCAGGGCCGCCTCGAAACACGCCCGCGCGGCGCCGGCCGCGCCCCAGACGATGCCGAACCGCGCCTCGTTCAGGCAAGACAGCGGCGCGCGTAGCCCGGCGGACTCGGGCAGCACGGCTTCGGCCGGCAGGTGGCAGTCCTGGAAGAGCAGCTCGGAAGTGGTCGAGGCCCGCAGCGACATCTTGTTCGCGACGTCTCGGGCTGAGAAGCCGGGGGTGCCACGGGGCACCACGAACCCGCGGACGCCGGTCGGCGTCTTCGCCCACACCACGGCGACGTCGGCGATGCTGCCGTTGGTGATCCACATCTTGGCGCCGTTCAGGATCCACTCGCCGTGCTCGAACCGTGCGGTGGTGATCATCGAGCTCGGGTCGCTGCCGGAGTCCGGCTCGGTCAGCCCGAAACAGCCGATCGCGGTTCCGCGCGCCATCTCGGGCAGCCAGCGCTGCTTCTGTGCTTCGCTGCCGTAGGTCCGGATCGCGAACATGGCCAGCGATCCCTGCACCGAGACGAAGCTGCGCAGCCCCGAATCACCGGCTTCCAGTTCGAGGCAGGCCAAGCCGTAGGCCACCGCGGTGGTTTCGGCGCAGCCGTACCCGGACAGGTGCATTCCGAGCAGACCCAGCTCACCGGCCGCGGCGGGAAAGCCCTCGGGCAGGTGGCCGGCCGAGTAAGCGGCGGGGATCCGGTCGAGCAGGTCACGGCGCACGAATTGCCGGACGGTGTCCCGGATGAGGCGTTCGTCGTCGGACAACGACAAGTCGAGATCGAGGAAGTCGTGGGGGTCCGGCTGCGCCCGCTGCCGGGTATCGGCACGGGAGCCCGAGAGTGTGGTCACAGGAATCGTTTCTCCGGTCGGGGCTGGGTTGGGTGGACGTACGGGCGGCGGCCGGGGCCTGCGCACGCGGATCGCGTGACGCAGGTGCCCTGGCCGCCGTGCCTCACTCGCTGCGTGGGTCGATCACCTCGACCGCCGGCTGCGCGGCGATGCTGTCGCGCAACACGGAGCCGACCACGTCACGCAGCTGCTGCGGGGGAACGATGCATTCCCAGCACGTCTCTTCCCCGCCCACCAGCCGGAGCGTGACCTGATCCGGCGTCGCGTTCTCCACGGTCAGATCCGCACCGTCGGCCTGAAACCCTTGCCGCAGCCCGTCCAGGGCCTTTTCAACGTCTTCGCGGATGCTCATGCCGCGTCTCCGATCAGGACCGCGGCGACCGAGTCCACCAGGGCGAGGGCGCGGCGCTGCAACTCGTCGTCGCTGACGGCGGCGATCGGGTGCTCGACCTCCACGAACCGCAGGTCCGGACGCCCGAACGCGGCGCTGTGCGCGACCGCGGAGTTCATGAAGACCTGGGTGTGGATGGTGGCGGTGGGAATCCCGCGGGCTTCGAGTTCGACTGTGTCCCGCACGCAACCGGACGTGCACGACCCGCACGCACCGACCCCGGTGACCACGAAGTCGTAGTCTTGGGAGAGCTCGTCGAGCAGCGATGGATCGGCCGGGCGCGAGTAGACGAGCTTGCGAGCCATGTCCATCGGCTGCACCCCGTACTTCTTCTCGAGCAGGTTGCCGACGTGGCGCAGCAGCGGTCCGGCGTTGCCCTTCGTGTTGTCCAGCAGCACACCGTGGGCGCCGGCGAGCGAAGCCAGGCGCTGCGCGGCGGCACCGGCGGTCTCGACGGTGCGGGGGGTAGCGGTCGGATCGACCAGGCCGAGCGTTCCGACCAGGTACCGGGCCGCGCCGGCCTTCTCGTCGTTTCCGATGTCGGCGATGACAGCAGACATGTGGTGACCTTTCATCCTTCGATCTTGCGAGTGACCGACCGGGTTCCCCAGCCGGGCAGATACGCCGAATGCCTTCCCGGACCACCGGCGACGAGGACGGTGATGTCATTCACGCGGCGGGTGACCGGAATGCGGGCATCGGGGTCGTCGCGATCGACCCAGCGCGGCCAGGTCGTGTAGTTCTGCGTTTTGCGGCCGTGGATTCCGCCGGCCTTGATCTCGCGATGACTGCGAGTGGCGTTCTGGAACAGGAAATGCTGGACGTCGGCCTTGGTCCAGCCGGCCGAGGCGATGATGCGGGCGTGTTCGGGGCAGAGCACCACGAAGCTCTCGCCCTGGATGAAGATGTGGTTCGACCCGAGGTTGGTCATCATGCTCGCGACCGTGGTCAGGATGTCGAACGGATTGTCCGCGGCCTGGTTGTTGATGTTCTGCGGGCCTTCCGCGCCGTAGAGCGTGACCGCGCTGTCCGTGGCGCGCAACCCGCGGTCGACGTGCAGGCCGGCCCACGGGGACTCCTCTTCGTTCTCCCCGATGCAGAACGTGAACTTCCCGGGCTGCCCCAGCGTGGCCTTGTCCGCCTCACCAGGACGCGAGCCGCCGATGTTCACCAGCGCGAGTTTCAGGGCGCGGCCCAGGGTCGCGTTCGCCCGCACCCCCTGGCCGAACACGTTGGCGCCCGAGTTGATGCCCAGCTCGTTCCGGATCGGCCCGTGCACCACCAGCAGCGGCGAGGCCATGTGCGTCGAGCACTGGACGCCGCCGATGTTCATCGACGGTGCGGTCGCGGCCTCGATCGCCGCGATCAGCACCGGCATGTGCGCCGGCGCGCAGCCGGCCATCACGGCGTTGGCGGCGATCTTTTCGGTCGTCGCGGCCCCGCCCAGCGGGGCGATCTCGGCGATCACCTCGTCGGCCCCGCGCCCGCTGCGCTCGACGAACTCGGCCACCCGGCGGGCGGTCGGCGGGATGACCGGCAGGCCGTCGGTCCAACCGGCGGCGACGTGCATCTCGAACAGATCCATCGGGTCGGCTTCCCGGCCCAGCATTTCCGTCGTCATTGTCTTCCTTTCTCGGGCGGCAGACCGCGCCCGGTCGCAATGATTTGATCGGCTCGAAATCGGGACCAGGCAAGGGAAGGAGGCCCCTGTGCGGATTCGATGCCAGTTATCGGCTATTGCCTTACGGCGTCCCGTTATCCTAGAGTGGGATGCTAACAGCAGCCAGAAACGAGGGTCAACGATGATTCCAGAACCATCCGGAAGTCATTTTTGCATAACTGGAATTCACAAATGAATGAGCTGCCTGATTCGAATCCGGATGCAGTGTTGAATACCCTGTGCCCGATGTTCGTGCAATTTGCCGCGGTGGCGCGAGAGGGACAGGTCACCAAGGCTGCCGCGGCGCTGGGCGTGCCGCAGCCCACGGTCACCCGCCACTTGGCGCGGCTCGAGAATGTCCTCGGGGTCCGGCTGTACACCCGTGCTCAGGGTGGCATGACGCTGACGGCCGACGGGGAGCAGTTCGTGAAGCCTGTGCAGCAGGCCCTCGCGGTGCTGACCACCGCCATCGACGATCTGCAGGTCCGCACGGCCCACGAGCGACTTCGGCTGGGGTTCTTGCACACGCTGGGCGAGCAGGCGGTGCCGCTGTTGCTGCGCCGGTTCGCCGAAGGGGCACCGCAGATCAAGTTCTCCCTCGTGCAGGACAGCGCCGATCAGCTGCTGAGACTCTTGCGCGAAGACCAGGTCGAATTGTGCTTGACCTCCCCGCTGCCGGCCCTGCCTGACATCGAGGTCGCCCGGCTGGGTCAGCAGCGGCTGGTCCTGGCGGTACCGGCAACGCATGTGCTCGCCGGGGAGTCCGAAGTGCCGTTGGCCGCTGCGGCCAGCGATGATTTCGTGACCCTGGGCGTGGGCAACTACATGCGGCAGATGGCGGCAGACCTGTGCCGGGCGGCCGGGTTCGAACCGCGGATCGCGTTCGAGGCGGCCGGCATCAGCACCCTGCGGGGTCTGGTCGCAGCCGGACTGGGGGTGGCCATCGTGCCGGCTGCCCCGGCACCGGTCCCGGGCCTGGTCGAGGTCCCGCTCACCGACGCCGGCGCCTACCGCGAGGTCGGGCTGGCGTGGCGGGTCGATGTCGAGCTGACCGAACCGGCGCAGCGGTTCCGGAGTTTCGCCGTCGACGAGTTCTCCACCGCACTCGACGAATCGACCGGCACCAGTGCCTGGCAGGACCTCACCACCCGGGGAGAACACGATGAACAAAGTCGTTGACACCGCCGCGGACGCACTCGCCGCGGTCGCCGACGGGCAGACGATCGCCCTCGGCGGGTTCGGGCTGTGCGGAACGCCCGCGGCTCTGCTCGAGGCGCTGCTGGACTCGGGAGCCACCGACCTGCACCTCATCACGAACAACTGCGGCCCGGACACTTCAGCGGTCACCGAGCTGCTCCGGGCGAGGCGGGTTTCCCACATCACGGCCTCCTACATCGGCGACAACACGGTGTTCCTGAGCCAATACCTGCGGGGATCGCTCAGCGTGGACCTCGTCCCGCAAGGAACGCTGGCCGAGAAGCTGCGCGCCGGCGGTGCGGGGATCCCGGCGTTCTACACGCCGACCGGAGTCGGCACGGCCGTGGCCGAAGGCGGCATTCCGCTGCGCTACGGCACTGCCGGAGTGGTGGCCGAATACTCCACGGCCCGCCGGGTCGAGCGGGTCGGTGGCCGGGAATGCCTGCTCGAGCACAGTCTCACCGCCGATCTCGCCCTGATCCGGGCCGAGGTCGCGGACACCCAGGGCAATCTTCGCTTCCGCGCTTCGGCGCGCAACTTCAATCCGCTGTGCGCGATGGCGGCCCGGGTCGCCGTCGTCGAGGTGGTGCGGGTGGTGGACGCGGGCACTATCGGCGCCGACGACGTTCATCTGCCCGGCGTGTTCGTTTCGCGGGTGCTGCCCGTCGGCGCGCGGATGCACAAACCGATCGAACGGCTGCGGGTCGCGCATCCGCGAGTCGCCGAGGAAGGGAAACGTGCGTCATGACGTGGTCCCGTGAGCAGATCGCCGCCCGCGCCGCTGCCGAGCTGCGCGACGGCCAGCACGTCAACCTCGGCATCGGCATCCCGACGCTGATCGCCGACCACGTCCGGGACCGGCCCATCGTGCTGCACTCCGAGAACGGAATCCTGGGCCTGGGCGGCCACCCGGCCCCGGGGCGAGAAGACCCGGATCTGATCAACGCCGGGAAGGAGACCGTGACCACGGTGAACGGTGCCTCGTTCTTCGACTCGGCCACTTCCTTCGCCATGATCCGCGGCGGGCACATCGACGTCGCGGTGCTCGGGGCCATGCAAGTCTCGGTGGCGGGCGACCTGGCGAACTGGACCGACGGCGGCTCGGTCGTCAAGGGCATCGGCGGCGCGATGGATCTCGCCAGCGGAGCCGAGAAGGTGCTCGCGGTGATGACCCACCGCACCCGCGACGGCAACTTGAAACTCGTCCGCCGCTGCGGCCTCCCGCTGACCGCACGCGGCTGCGTCACGACGGTCATCGCGGACATCGGCGTTCTCGACGTCCGGGGCGATCACTTCGCCGTGCGAGAACTCGCGCCGGGAGTGTCGATCGACGGCGAACTGGCGGCGCTGCTGCGTCCCGCTACCGGGCAATTCCTTCCCCGGTAGCCTGGCACGGTTCAGCCGTACGCTTTCCGACGAGCAGAACACATCCGCGGGGAGCGGCCGCTCGGCGAGATACGGAATTGCATCGGCGTATTCCTTTGTGGATTTCCGTGCAGGACTTGTTTCCGATGCTCCATTCCGGCAGTGTGACTCGAACCACCCTCCCCATCGAAGACAACGACGTCGGAGAAATTCATGCGTGATCCTTTGCCGCAGTCGCCAACGGAATCGCCGGTGGCCGCCCGTCCCGCCATGACCCGCGTGCACAAAAGAATTGTCTGGACGGTCGCCGCCGTCTTGTTCTTCGAGTTCGCGGACCTGAATACGTTCTCTTACGCTGCTCCCGCGTTGAAGAGATTCGCCGGGTACAGCCTGGACGATGTCGCCATGGTGACCTCGGCGGGGTTTCTCGGAATGTTCTGCGGTGCGGTCCTCGCCGGCCGGGTGAGTGACCGGATCGGCCGCCGCCGCACGCTCACCTGGGCCACCGCGCTGTTCTCGGTGTTCTCCCTCCTGACCGCCGCGGCGACGGGCGTGTGGGTCATGGCCGGACTGCGCTTCTGCACGGGGGTGGGGCTGTCGGCGATGACGGTGTGCGCGATCAACTTCCTCAGCGAGACGATGCCCGCGGCCCATCGGGGCCGGGCCCAGTCCACGACGCTGGCCGTCGGCCTGGCCGGCATTCCGGCCATCGCTTTCCTGGCCCGTGGCGTGGTTCCGCTCGGTGCCGACGGCTGGCGCATCGTGTTCGTCGTCGGCGGTTTGGGTCTGCTGGCGGTGCCGGCGCTGGCACGGCTGCCCGAATCGCCGCGCTGGCTGCTGTACACCGGTCGCAACGCCGAAGCACGTGAGGTCATGACGAAGCTGGGCGATCCGCACCTCACCCTGGCCGAGGACACCGCAAGGCGTCGCGACACGAGTCTCGAGGCGCTCGCCGCGCTGGCGGGGCGGGGGCTGCGTCGCCGCACAGCGGTGATGCTCGCGACCTGGATCTTGGCGATGCTGGGGTTTTATGCCTTCGCAGCGTGGGTTCCGGCACTGCTGGCCGAGCACGGCTTGTCGCTGACCACCTCGTTGACGTTCTCGGCGATCACCACCATCGGCGCGGTCCCCGGCGCCCTGCTGGCCCGAGCGGTGTCCGACCGGTTCTCTCGCAAATGGACGATGGCGGCCACCTCGACCGTGATCGCGGCGTTCGGAATCGCGTACGGATTCAGCTCGGGCCCGGCCGGGATCGTCGTGTTCGGCCTGCTGGTGTCCTTGCTCAGCCAGACCTTCGTGGCGTTGATCTACACCTACACCCCCGAGGTGTTCCCGATGCACGCGCGCGCCTTCGGCTGCGGGGTGTCCTACGGCGCCGGCCGGCTCGCCAACGTGGTCGGGCCGATGCTCATCCCCGCCATCTACACCGCCTGGGGCTACACCGCAGTGTTCGTCGCGGTCGCAGTGTGCTGGGTCGGCGCCGGCGCAATCGTCGCGGTGTTCGGACCCGAGACCACCGGTGCGTCGCTGGAGTCCGTTGCGCCGCTGGAGTCCGTGCCCGATGCTCAATCCCCACACCGAGGCTAGAACCCGATTGTCCTTCGGGCGGGTCGACCGCGCGTCCGGCGCCGCCACTCTCGTTCGAACGTCGGTCGCTGCAGGACGTCGTGGTACAGCGGGCACAGGTGGCAGTGTTGTCACCCGCGGGCGTCGAGCTTCACGGGCCGCGCGTAGCCGGGCGAGGGGCGGTATCGTCCCGGACGTACCTGTACGGATCGTTCCCGAGGTTCGCCGGTGACCCATCGATGTGGTGAGGCGGCGGCTGGTGACGGGGAGGATGGTCCTGCGTCATGGATGAGCGCGCCGCGATGAAGCTGATCGAGAGGGCGCACGCCGAGACCTCGCGACGGGCCTCGGCGCTGGCGCGGCGGTGGGACGAGATCGTGGCGGCTTCGGAGTTCACCAGTGGCGATGACGAACACGACCCGGAAGGCGCCACCATCGCCTTCGAGCGGGCGCAGGTCCAGGCACTGCTGCGGCAAGCCCAAGACGAGCTCGCGGAGCTCGGACAAGCCGCCGAGCGGGTGCTCGCCGGCGTCTACGAGGTCTGTGAACGCTGCGGCGGCCCGATCTCCGAAGGCCGGCTCGCCGCCCTGCCGGCGACGCGGATCTGCATCGCCTGCGCGAACCGAATGTGACGTAACCACTCCACGGCAACGTCGGCCTTCGGTGGGCGAAAAGACGTTCACAGACGCGCCGCGCGATTCCTGACGTTCACTCCATGCGCGCGGGGACGGGCACCTTCTCCGCGCGCAAGAGCTCCAGCGCCGTGCGGGTGAGCTTGCGCAGATCGGCCCGGCCGCCGCTCGCGTACCAGTCCTCGAACGCCAGGATGAACACGGCGGCGGTCTGCGCGACGGCGAGTCCGGCGATGACGTCGGCCGACTGGCCGCCGAGGCGATCGGCGACCTCGCGACGGAGATCCGCTTCCCAGGCCCGGATGGACTGGGCGAAATGCGCCCGGACGGACGGCGTGGTGGTGATGATCTCGTATGCGCCTCGGAGCTGCTTCGGCAGTTCGAGGTTGGACTGCACGACGCTTTCGAGGACGACGCTCAGGACGTCCGGGATCGGCGTTTCCGCCGGGCACTCGCGGAGGTCGGCCAAGGCGGTGTCGAAGACCTTCTTGAAACCGCTGAGGACCAGTTCCTCTTTCGTGGGGAAGTAGCGGTACACGGTGCGGCTGCCCACCTCGGCCTCGGCGGCGATTTCACCCACTGTCGTTGCGGTGAAGCCTTTTGCCTCGAACAGGGTGAAGGCGACGTCGGCGATCGACTCGCGGGTTCGCTCCATCTTGATGTCGCGCAGCGACATGGCTCCTCCTCGGCAGACCGTCGGACGTCATCCTGCCACTTGGCAGTCAGTGCCGACTGGCTCGACGCACGGTGAGGTTCAAGTCACACCCCGTTCTCCTTTTGGCAGTGGTGGCCGAACGGCACAATGAGCCATGTGGCACTGACTGCCACAAGGCGGGTCAACGCAACGGCCTGAGGGGTTGGAGATGACCGAAATGAACACTGTGTCGGGCGACAAGGTCCCGGTTCTCATCGTCGGCGGCGCGTACACCGGACTCAGCACCGCGCTGGGACTGGCGTGGCGCGGCGTGCGATCGCTGCTGGTCGAGCGCCGGCCCACGACCGCCACGCTGCCGAAAGCGTGGGGTCTCAACATGCGGACGACGGAGCTGCTGAGGAACGTCCCGGGGGTCGACGCTTCGCTCACTGCCGCGGAGATCACCGGCAAGCTGGTCCAGCACAGGGCCGGGGCGAGCCTCGTCGCGTCGGAGGTGGTGGAGTCGGACACCGAGCAGATCCTCGCCCTGCGGCGCCGCGTGACGTCGACGTCGCCCCAAGTGCTTCCGCAGTCCACCATCGAAAAAACGCTGCGAGAGCAGGCGGAGCGGCTCGGTGCCGATCTGCGGTACGGAACCGAGTTGGTCTCGTGGACGCAGGACGAGGACGGCGTCACCGCCACCCTTCGCGACGTGGCTTCAGCGCAGGAAGGCACTGTGCACGCCGAATATCTCGTCGCCGCGGACGGTCACGCCAGCCCGATCCGCGAGCAGCTCGGTGTCCCCCTCGACGGGGGCGGGCAAGTCGGCCACATCTACGTGGTCACCTTCGAAGCCGATCTGCCGCAGTACACAAAGGACAAGCAGCCGTTCGTCGTGACGGTGCGCGGTCAGGGCATGAGCATCATCTTCGACGGCAACGTTCTGACGCTGTGGGTCGACTACTTCCCGGAAAAGGGTGAGAGCGACGCCGACTTCACGGAAGACCGGTGCGTCGAGCGGGTGCGCCGGGCGGTGGGCGTTCCCGATCTGGACTGCCGGATCGTCAACCGGCGTTCCTTCGCGCTCAACCACCACCTCGCCCGGCAGTTCAAGGTCGGCCGGGTCATCCTCGCGGGCGATGCCGCGCACTCGTGTCCGCCGGTCGGAGGCCAGGGCGGGAGTCTCGCGCTGCAGGACGGGTACGAGCTCGCGTGGCGGCTGGCCCTGGTGACCGGCGGCCAGGCCGGGCCTGGGCTGCTGGACGCCTGGGAGGTCGAACGCCGGCCGATCGTCAACATCACCCTCGAACGCGAGGTCGAGCTGCTGAAGATCGCCGAGGGTCGGGTGCTCGCGACGAGCGACCCGTCGCAACCGATTCCCACGGCGAAGGAGATGCTCGGCTTCCGGTACCACTCGAGCACCGTCCGCACGGAACCGGAGGACGATCTCAGCCTGCAGGAAGATCCGATGAACCCGTCCGGGTTCCCGGGCACCCGCGCGCCCCACGTCCGGCTGCGGCGGGACCGGACCGAGCTGTCCACGCAGGAACTGTTCGGACCGGGGTTCGCGCTGCTCACGGATCCGGAGGGCACCAGCTGGCTCGGCGCCGCGGACAAGGTGTCGGAAAGCCTCGGCCTCGACATCGCCTCGCACACGATCGGCGCCGAGCTGGTCGACACCGAGGACGCGTGGCACTCGCGGTACGGGATCAACCCCGGCGGCGCGGTGCTCGTCCGGCCCGACGGGGTCATCGCGTGGCGCAGCAAGACGGCCGCCGGCGATCCGGAACACGAGCTCGACGAGGCGCTCACCGCGGTTCTCGCCCGCTGACCCGGCGCGCTGAACGCCTGCGGAAGGACGGAATTCGGCTATGGCACTCAGAAAAGTCACCCTCGGCGCGCTCTCGTTCGACGTCTCCGACACCGGACCCGAAGAAGCCCCGGCCGTTTTGCTGCTGCACGGCTTCCCCCAGAGCTACCGCTGCTGGGACGGGGTCGCCCAGCGGCTCAACTCGCAGGGATACCGCACGATCGCACCGAACCAGCGTGGTTACTCGGCGGGCGCGCGTCCGCTGTCGGTGTCCGACTACGGGGTCCCGGCCTTGGTGGCCGACGCGCTCGGTATCCTCGATTCCCTCGGTGTGGCGCAAGCGCACATCGCAGGACACGACTGGGGCGGGGTCCTGGCTTGGCACCTCGCCGTGCAGCACCCCGAGCGCACCCGATCACTCGTGGCCGTGTCGATGCCGCACCCGGCCGCGTGGGAGTGGGCCCGGGAAAACGATCCCGATCAGCAGCACAGCTCGCGCTACCTCGCCGAATTCAGGCGTGAGGGCGAGATCGACCAGGTGATCGCGGCCGGCGGCAGGCTGCGCGCGCTCATGGTGCCACCGCTGTCCGACGAACAGTTCGCCCCGCACCAGGCACTCATGTCCGGCGGCGCCGCCACCCCCGCCCTCAACTGGTACCGGGCGATGGGCAGCTTCCGGGCGCTGGGCCCGTCGACGGTCCCGACCACGTACCTGTGGAGCACCGCCGACACGGCCCTGGGCCGCGCCGGCGCCGAACGCTGCCGCCGGCACGTCGCCGGGCCCTACCGGTTCGTCGAACTCGAGGGGATCACGCACTGGGTCCCGGAAACGGCACCGGACGCGGTCGCGCGGGAAATTCTCTCCGCCGCTGAGTCGACCTGAGTGCGCGGACCGCGTTTGCCGGGCCGGGCACCGAACCCATCGCGTCGGTGCCCGGCTGGGCCGGTTCCGTATACCGGCCCATTCGTCCGTGAGCAGTGCGCCGAGCAACCGCTGCTCATCACTCGGCACCAACCGACCGGCGACGACGTGCGTGCAGGTCGTCAGCAGCGCGGCGGTGCCCTGAGACGAGAACGATCAATGGGCCGGCACCTCGACTCGGTGCTCATCGCTTGTCCTGGGTACTTACGGGTCCCGGATCGGCACGTTGCGTCGGCACGGAAGCCCAGGTGGTGCTGGACATCTCCGCCGCTGACCCTTGCCCCGGCCGGCGCCGGCCGTGAACCTGGAGCAGCGGGCCGAGCGATCTCGGGCACGCTGAACGCGCGACAACGCCCCACGATCGACGAGGATCAGCCGATGACCGTCACCGAGCACGCCGCCACCACCGGCGGCGAAGCCGACCTGCTCGACCTGCTGGCCGCCGCGACCGGGGACCCGGGGAGGGTGGGGCAGCGGCTGACCGACCGGCTGGCCCACGCGCACGACGCGTCGCACTTCATGTTGACGCCGCGGGCGGTGGTGAGTGCGAGCAGCGCGGCCGAGGTCGGGAGGTTGTTCGCCGCCGCGGGGTCGGCCGGGGTGCCGCTGGGGTTCCGGTCCGGGGGGACGAGCCTGTCCGGGCAGGGCGGCACGGACGGCGTGCTCGTCGACACCCGGCGCCACTTTCGCGACATCGAGGTGCTCGACGACGGGGCTCGCGTGCGAGTCGGGCCCGGGGCCACGATCCGGCAGGTGAACGCGCGCCTCGCGCGGTCGGGCCGCAAGCTCGGGCCCGACCCGGCGAGCGAGGTCGCGTGCACCGTCGGGGGCGTGGTCGCGAACAACTCCAGCGGCATGGCGTGCGGCACCTGGGCCAACAGCTACGCGACGCTCGAGTCGATCGTGCTCGTCCTGCCGTCCGGCACGGTCGTCGACACCGGCGAAGCCGATGTGGACCGCCGCCTGCGCGCCGCCGAGCCCGAGCTGCACGCCGGCCTGTGCCGGCTGCGGGACCGGGTGCGAGGTGACGCGACGCTGCGCAAGCGGGTCGAGCAGCAGTTCTCGAAGAAGAACACCATGGGTTACGGCCTCAATTCGCTGCTCGACCACACCGAGCCGGCGGACATCCTGGCCCACTTGGCGGTCGGCAGCGAGGGGACGCTGGCGTTCATCGCCTCGGTGGTGCTGCGCACGGTGCCGTTGCACGGGCACGCGCGCACCGGCCTGCTCGTCTTCGACGACCTCGCCGGGGCCACCGGAGCGTTGCCGGCGCTGGTCGCCACCGGGCCGGCGACGATCGAGCTTCTCGACGCGACCTCGATCCGCGTGGGCCAGCGCGACGCCCAGGCGACCGCGGTGCTGCGCGACCTCGCGGTCGACCGGCATGCGGCGTTGCTCGTCGAGTACCAGGCCGGCACCGCCGACGAGGTGGACGAGCTGGCCGCCGAAGCCGGTGCGGTCCTGTCGGCGCTGCCGACCACCGCGCCGGTGGTGCTGTCCGCGGACCCGGCGACCAGGGCCGGCCACTGGCACGTCCGCAAGGGCCTGTACGCCATGATCGCCGGGGCCCGGCCGGCCGGCACCACGGCGCTGCTGGAGGACATCGTCGTGCCGGTGCCCGAACTGCTGCCGACGTGCGAGTCGCTCACGGGCCTGTTCGACCGCCACGGCTACCGCGACAGCGTGATCTTCGGCCACGCCAAGGACGGCAACATCCACTTCATGCTCACCGAGCGGCTCGGCGACGGCCGGCCGCTCGATCGGTTCGCGGCCTTCACCGACGACATGGTCGACCTCGTGCTGGGCCACGGCGGCTCGCTGAAGGCCGAGCACGGCACCGGCCGGATGATGGCCCCGTTCGTGCGCCGCCAGTACGGCGACGAGCTCTACGAGGTCATGCGCGAGATCAAGCGCCTGTGCGACCCCCGGGGCCTGCTCAACCCGGGTGTGCTCATCGCCGAGGACCCGGCCGGGCACCTGCGTAACCTCAAGGCTTCGCCGCAGGTCGAGGAAGAAGTCGACCGCTGCGTGGAATGCGGCTTCTGCGAACCCGTCTGCCCGAGCCGCGACCTGACCACCACGCCGCGCCAGCGCATCGTGCTGCGCCGGGAAATCGAGCGCGCCCGCGAAGCCGGGGACACGGCCGCGCTCGCGCAGCTGCGGGCCGAGTACGAGTACGACGCCGTGCAGACCTGCGCCGCCGACGGGATGTGCCAGACCGCCTGCCCGGTGACGATCAACACCGGGGACCTGATGAAACGGCTCCGGGCCGAAGAGGCCGGACGGGCCACGTCGGCGATCTGGGCCGGCGCCGCGCGGCATTGGGACGGCGCGACGCGGGCGGCCGCGACCGCGCTCACCACCGCCGCCAGGCTGCCGGAGCGCCTGGTTCTCGGCGCGAACGAGCTGGCCCGCAAGGCCGGGGGCACCGACTCGGTCCCGCTGTGGTCGCCCGAGCTCCCGAGTGGCGGCCGGCGCCGCACCGAGTCCGTGACCGGGAACGCCGACGCGGTGCTGTTCGCCTCGTGCACGGGCACCATGTTCGGCGGCGCGGAGCCCGGAGCCGCGGCGGCGCTGCGGACCCTGTGCGAGCGCGCCGGGATCCGCCTCACGACCCCGGACGGGCCGGCTTCGTTGTGCTGCGGCACCCCGTGGAAGTCCAAGGGCATGGACCGGGGATACGACGAGATGTCGCGGCGCGTGCTCCCCGCGTTGTGGGCCGCCACGGGGAGCGGCCGGATCCCGGTGATCGGCGACGCGTCCTCGTGCACCGAGGGCCTGCGGCACATGATCGAGCACGGGCCGGAGCGGTTCCGGGAGATCCGGGTTCTCGACGCCGTCGAGTTCGTGCGCGACGAGGTGCTCGGCCGCCTCACGATCAGCGCCCCGGTAGCTGCCGTGGCCCTGCATCCGACGTGCTCGGCCACGCGGATGGGGCTCTCAGGCGCGCTGCGCGAGGTCACCGCGGCCGTGGCCGGCAGCGTGACCGTGCCCGACGAGTGGGGGTGCTGCGGCTTCGCCGGCGACCGCGGTCTGCTGCACCCCGAGCTGACGGCGTCGGCCACCGCGCGCCAGGCCCGGGAGCTCTCCGCCGCCGGTCCCTTCGACGCCCACGTCTCCTGCAACCGCACGTGCGAACTCGGCATGACCAGGGCGACCGGGCAACGCTACGAACACGTCCTGGAGCTCGTCGAACGGGCCACCAGGCCCGCGGAGGGAAAACTCTGAGCGAGGCCCGCGAAAACGCGGTGGCGGACCGAGGCGACCGCTGCTAGTTTGCCGGAGGCCGTGCGAGAGACCGAGGAGGTGGTACCCGTGAACGCAACGACATGGGTGCTCTCCTCAGGGGTCACGGTCGGGCGGTAGGTCGCCCGGGAGCGCCGTTCACGAGCACTCCCGAAAGGCACGACCATGCGATTCACCGCCGAACAGCGCCTCGACGACGGCGTCCTCGAGCGCGAGTTCACCCTCGGCGAGATCCCCGGCATCCTGTGGACCCCCGGACCGGCATCCGAGCCGGCCCCGCTGATCCTGCTCGGTCACCCCGGCGGACTGCGCAAGATGTACCCCCGGCTGGCGGCCCGGGCCCGGCACTCCGCGGCGGAAGGCTACGCCGCGGTCACGATCGAGCTCCCCGGAAGCGGTGACCGGCCTCGCTCCGCCGCCGCCGAGCAGGCCCGCGCCGACCTGCGCCGGGCGTTGCAGTCCGGCGAGCCGGTCGAGGAGATCGTCGAGCGGCTCATCCCGCCGCTGGTCGAGAAGGCGGTCCCGGAATGGCAGGCCGCCCTGGACGCCCTTCTTGCGCTGCCCGAGATAAGCGGGCCGGTCGGGCTCGCGGGAGGGGTGATCGCCCTCGGCGTCCGGCTGGCGGTGGTCGAACCGCGCATTGCGGCCGCCCTGCTGTTCGCCGGGAGTTTCGTGCCCCGCGGCATGTTCGAGGAGGCCCGGCAGGTCACCATCCCGCTGCACGTCCTGCTGCAGTGGGACGACGAGGGAAACGACCGGCAGCTGGCCCTGGACCTGTTCGACGCCTTCGGCTCGAAGGAGAAGACGCTGCACGCCAACATGGGCGGGCACACCGGCGTCCCGCAGTTCGAAGGGGACGACGGGAACCGGTTCTTCGCCCGGCACCTGAAATGAGACAGGTGCGACCGCCCTCCTCGCGGCGGCTGCGGGAAGCCAGGTCGCCACGGCACTGTGTGCCGGGCCTGCGGGCCGAGATCCGTTGCCACGGCGGGAAAGGCAAGCAGTGGCAGGTCCGGGTCCGTTGTGGACACCGACCCGGACCCGGTGACGTTGGTCCTTCGCGGCGGTGTCTTGTGGCCGGCGCGTGGTCTCGGCCGTTCGGGGTTGGCTGAGCCGGTCCGATCCGACGAGGCCACCAGGAGATGCCGTGTCCCACGAAGCTGTTCCCGCCCCGGCACCTGGGGCCGGTGCGTGGACGAGCGCCGAGGTGGAGGTTCTGGCACGCGCGGTGCTGAGGGCCCCGTCGGTGCACAACACCCAGCCGTGGGCCGTGGAGCCGAAGGACGGTGCGGTGCTGCTGCGGGAGCGGACCGATGTGGCCTTGCCGCAGCACGATCCCGGGCGGCGTGATCTCGCCATGTCGTGCGGGACGGCACTGGCGAACCTCGAGCTGGCGGTGCGGGTGCTCGGTCGGCGGGCCGACGTGGAGATCCTGCCCGATCCGGCCCGCCCGGACGTGGTGGCGCGCGTCGATGCGGCAACGCGGTGCGGGCCGTCGGCGGAGGACCTGGCGCGGTTCGCGGCGATCGCGGCGCGGCGCAGCCATCGCGGCCGCTTCGGCGGGCTACCGGTCGCCCGGCGGCAGGTCGAGCGGGTGGCGCGGGCCGCGGTGACGACCGGAGCCGAAGCTGTGCCGTTGACCGATGCCGGCGAGCTCGCGGAGCTGTTCGGCCACGCCGCCCGCGCGATCGGGGACGACGGTGCCTACCAGCGCGAGCTCGCCCTCTGGACGATCCGCGACGAGGTCGGGCACCGCCACGGCGTGGGGCTGGGGCGCACCGTGGCGCCGCCGGGTCAGCTGCCGTGGGCCGGGCTGGTCCGGCGCGCCACCGAGGTGCCCGAGCCGCGGGTGCTGCGGTCGCGGCTGGCGGCCGAGACGTTCCTGCTGTTCCTGACCGCCGACGACAGCCGCGCCGACCACGTCCGCGCGGGCTACGCGCTCGAACGCGGCTGGCTCGAAGCGGTCACGCTGGGGCTGTCGGCCGCGGTGCTGACGCAGCCACTGCACGTGCCGGAAGTGCGCTCGGCACTGTGCGAGGACCGGGGTCTCGCGGGGTTTCCGCAAGCGTTGATGCGGCTCGGCCGGCCGGCCGGGAACGCGCCCGCGAGCCTGCGTCGCGGGGTGGGCGAAGTCCTGGTCGGGGCATTCTGGAGCGAGTCGTGAAAGGGATGGCCGGGCCGGTCGTCGTGGGTGTGGACGGGAGCGCGCAGGCGGCGTCGGCCGCACGGTGGGCGGTGCGCGAAGCGGCGCGGTGGCACACCTCGCTGACCGTGCTCACGGCGAGCGCGGTGGAGGACCCGGCTTCGAGCGCCATGGCGTCGGCGTGGCTCGAAACCAAGGCCGTGCTCGCGCAGGAGGTGGCGCGGGCGACGCGTGACGAACTCGCGGCAGCCGAGCCGGGTGTGCCGGTGATGACCAAGACCAGTGCGGCCGGCGCCGAAGCCGCCTTGCGGCAGGCCTCGGCCGGCGCGCTCGTGCTCGTGCTCGGCCCGCCGACCGGGACACTTTCCGGGCTGCTGGCCGGATCCCCGGATGCCGACCTCATCGCGAGAGCGGGCTGCCCGGTGGTGATCGTGCGCGGGACCGGTGCGACGCGCGCGGGTGGTCCGGTCGTCGTCGGCGTCGACGGCAGCCCGATGAGCGAGGCCGCCGTGGCGTGGGCGTTCGAGGAGGCGTCGCGCCGGGGCACGAGGCTGGTCGCGGTGCACGCGTGGCACGACAGCGAGGGCGGCGGGCCGTTCGCGCACATCCGCGGAAGCCCGCTGATCGACATCGGCGACGTCGAGCGGCGGCTGCTCGCGGAGCGCCTGGCCGGCCGGCGCGAGCGATACCCGGACGTCGACGTCGAACCGGTTGTCGAGCGCGATCTTCCGCGCGACAGCCTGCTCGAACGCAGCACCGAGGCGGCGCTCGTGGTCGTGGGCAGCCGGGGCCGCGGCGGGTTCACGGGCATGGTCCTCGGTTCCACGACCCACGCCTTGCTCCACCGCGCGGACTGCCCCGTGATGGTGGTCGGCGGGGAGCAGCGGACCTGATTCCCGAAATGTCCTGCCCGGGAATCCAACCTGCGCTTTCGTCCCCGGGAAAAGGGACTTCGTCCCCTGACCCGCCTGGGCGCGGCTGCGCGACGGTGGGACGTACCGGCGACGTCGACAACGAGGAGAACCGATGCACGCACAACCCGGAGGCCGCCGGCCCCCCGCCGACCGCGGGGCCGCGGTGTTTCCCGGGCCGGATGCCGTCGTCGGCACCGAAACGGAGATCACCGTCCGCGACGAGCAGGGTCGCGCGACGCGGCGACGGACGCATCCCCTTCGGTGGAACGGAGGGGGTGTGCGCAGTGGCAGAAGGTGACAACCGCGTGGTGCTCGCGGGAGTCGACGGCTCGCCTTCCTCCTGCCACGCCGCGGTCTGGGCCGCGGCGGTGGCGGCCCGCCGGGGCGCGGTGCTGAAGCTGGTGCAGGCGTACACGGTTCCTGGGCCGGGCGTGTCCGGCATGGCGGTCGCCGCCGTCCGGGAGGGGTTCCGGGCCGTGGCCGAGACGGGGCTCGCCGAGGCCGAGGGGACGGTGCTCGCGCGGTGGCCGTCGCTGCCGGTCGAGCGCAGCGCCGTCGAGGGCAGTGTCGTGGGGGTGCTCCTGCGGGAGAGCGCCGGTGCCGAGGTGGTGGCGCTGGGCTCCCGCGGGCTCGGGGGGTTCACCGGGCTCCTGCTCGGTTCGACCGCGGCCGCGCTCGCCGGCCGCGCGCCCTGCCCGGTCGTGGTCGTGCGCGGGCGAAAGCCGGACGACGCGCCGCCCACCACCGGACCGGTCCTCGTCGGGCTCGACGGATCGCCGGACAGCAACGACGCGCTCGGCTACGCGTGTGAAGAAGCCACTGCTCGCAGTACCGGGCTCGTGGCGGTGCGCACCTGGAACGAGATCACGTCGGGGAGCTCGCCGCGGAAAGCGGACTGCCGTCCCGAGGACATGGCCGTCGGGGAACGGCGGCTGGTGGACGAGCAGCTCGCGCCCTGGCGGGAGAAGTTCCCCGAACTGCCGGTCGAGGTGGTCGTCGCCCACGGCCGGCCGGCCCGGACCCTGCTGGAACTCGGTGCCGGCGCCCAGCTCGTGGTGGTCGGCACCCGCGGCCGGGGCGGGTTCACCGGCATGCTGCTCGGCTCCACGAGCCACGCGCTGCTGGTCCACTCCCCGTGCCCCGTCGCGGTGGTCCGCCCGGGGAGCCGGCCATGACCGTGACGACACCGGCGACGAGCCCGCGTCCCGCACCCGAGTACACGCTCCTGCACTACGGCATCCACTACTACGACACCGCCGGCCTGCGGCTGCGGCGGCACGGCCTGACGCTCAGCCGGGTCGGCACGAGCTGGCAGCTGGACCGCGGCGACGGCAGAGGGTGCCGGGTGGAGGCGCCCGAGTCGGACCAGGTGCCGCACGAGTTGCGCCGGCTCGTCCGCGCTTACAGCCGAGACCTCGAGCTCACCCCGGTGACCGGCCCGTGCTGCGGACGCCTGACCCGGGACGCGTTACCGGGGGGCACCGCCCGGGCCGCGGTGCTCGGCTACCTGGAGACGCAGATCGAGGCGCTCGCCCGCGCCGATCTGGCCGTGCGGCTGGGCGAACCCGAGGGGGTGCACGACCTGAGAGCGGCGGCGCGTCGCCTGAGGGCGGCGTTGTGGACGTTCGCCCCCGTCCTCGGTGGCCGGCGGATGGTGCGGGGCCTGTGCGCAGCGCTGCTCCGGCTCGCCGCGAGCGTCGGGCCCGCGTGGGACACCGAGGTGCAGCGGCGCAGGTTCCTGCGCCGCCTCGACGAGCTGTCGGACGAGGCGATCCTGGGGCCGGTCCGGGCCGACGTCCAGCGGCACTTCGGCGTGGCGGCCGAGGAATCCGCCGCCGAATGCGCCGAGGCGCTCGATTCGCACCGCTACCTCCAGCTGCTCAACGCGTTCGAAGTGCTCGGGGTTGTGCTGCGGGAGCAGGCTCGGTCCGACCAGCGCAAGGCGGCACTCAAACCGGCGGGCGCCGTCCTGCCGGGTCTCGTGTGGACGGTCGTGACCGAGACCGACGCGCGGCTGGAAGCGGCGTTCGCCGATTCGGCTCCGAGCGCCGTCCACGCGGTGCGCAAAAGCGCGAAGCGGCTCCGGTACGCGCTCGAAGCGGCGGCGGACTCCCTGCCCTTCGTCGCGGACCGCGTGCTGGCGGACTGCCGTGCGGTGCAGGACTTGCTGGGGGAGTACCAGGACGCGACGGTCGCCTGCGGGCAGCTGCGCGCACTCGCGTCGGCGGCGACGGAGGCCGGCGATCCGGCGGCGACCTACGAACTGCTGATCACGACCGAGGCGCTCGCCGCGCAGCAGTGCCTCGCCGCCTTGCCCGCGGCGTGGGAGACCCTGCGGCGGGGACTGGAGCCGATGCGGGGTTGAGGCCGCGGAAGGACAAGGAGGAGAACCGGGTTCACCGCGCTCCCGGTGGCCGACGACGAACGTCTGACCGTGATCGGCCGGGTTTTCGGTCTCGCCGGCTCGGCCGGACGTGACCTCCGGCTCGAGACCCGGGACTTTGGTCATCGCGGTCCCGGGGCCGGGCGGTCGTAGGCTGATCCGCGTCATCCCTTCTGGGCCGGGGAGGCCGCCGATGCTCCGCGTTTTTCTCGTGGACGACCACGAGGTCGTGCGCCGTGGCGTGGCCGACCTGCTGGACGAGGACGAGGAGATCACCGTCGTCGGGCAGGCCGGCAACGTGTCGCAGGCGCTGGCCCGGATCCCCGCGCTCCGGCCCGATGTCGCCGTGCTGGACGTGCGGATGCCCGACGGCAACGGCATCGAGCTGGCACGCGAGCTGCGGTCGAAGCTGCCTGAGCTCAAGTGCCTGATGCTCACCTCCTACACCGACGAGCAGGCGATGCTCGACGCGGTGATGGCCGGCGCCGCCGGGTTCGTGATCAAGGACATCAAGGGCATGGACCTGGTTTCGGCCGTCCGGGAGGTCGGTGCGGGCAAGTCCCTGCTCGACGCGCACGCGGCGGCGGCCTTGATGGCCAGGCTGCGCGAGAGCCAGGCCAAGAAAGGCCCGTTGTCCGACCTGTCGGACCAGGAACGCAAGCTGCTGGAGCTGATCGGCGAAGGCCTGACCAACCGGCAGATCGCGGAACGGATGTTCCTGGCCGAGAAGACCGTCAAGAACTACGTCTCGCGGCTGCTGGCCAAGCTGGGCCTGGCGCGCCGGACTCAAGCCGCTGTCCTGGCCACGGAGCTGCGCAACCAGGAACACTGAACCGGCGCGTGGCCGCGCGCCGCTGCGTCGTAGTGATGCCGGAAGGGTTTCCGGGGTCGCAGCACTTCGAGCGATCGTCCTCAATGGACTGTGGTTCCTCGTCGTCGCCGAGCTGCGGGTCGCGCGGCGGCCACCCGGCGTGAGCCGGGGACGAAAGTCCTTGCGGCAGGGGCCGAACGCCGCCATCGGGCCGCCGCCGCGCCGTCGTAACGTCGCGGCGGGAGAGGCCACGGCCGCGAGCGGCCGGTGGGTGCCGACCACGTTGGAGGGTGATTCCACTGCAGACCGCCATCGACGACGACCACGGCCTGCGGTGCGGCCTGACCGGCTACCTGTCCGCGGTGAGTGCCGCGGTGGGCGTGGGGGTGGAATCGTGCACCGTTGACCTCGACGACCCCGTCTCGGCGTACGTGGCGCTGGACGTGCGCTTGCGCCGGCGACCGGGGCGGGACACAGCCCTGGTGTGGGATGAGCGGTACGGCTGGTCGTTCGCCATGGAAACGCATTCCGGTGAGGATTTACTGGTGCTCGCCTACTTCGGCGACGAGGTCGTGCCCGATCCGGTTGCCGTGCGCCGCTTCGTGGCCGGCGTCCGGTCCGCCGACGCGGTCCCGGCACCGGTCCCGCCCGAGGTCGGTGGTGAGCGGGGTGAGCTGGTCGCCCGGTTGCTGCGGTACCGCCTCGACAACTCTTCCGCCGGTGTCCTGATCTTGCGCTGGGCCGGTTGACCTTTTGTCCACAGTGGAAACGTGGGTGAACACCGTGCAGCCCCGGACTGCCGGTCGGGTTTTCACCGGCTTGACGGTGCTCACGAGGATGGGAGACTGGGTGTCCGGAGCGGCGACCTGCGCGGTGTGCGAGGACCGCGGCGAAGACAGGAACGGCTGTGAGCGGAGCCCAGGACGACCAGCCCGACCCAGGCAGGCTGACCTTCCCCGACCTGCCGAGGCTGGAGCTCGACCAGTTGCTCGCGCAGTTGGTCGAACGCGCCCAGGAGGTCATGGGAACCCAAGGCCGGCTGCGCGGCCTGCTGCGCGCGACCACGATGATCACGAGTGACCTCGCCTTGCCCGCGCTGCTCACGCGCATCGTCGAGGCGGCTCGCGAGCTGGTGGGGGCGCACTACGCGGCGCTGGGCGTGATCGGCCCGGACGGACAGCTCGCCGAGTTCGTGCACGTGGGCATGGCCGCCGAGACGGTGGCGAAACTCGGCCACCTGCCTGAGGGCAAGGGGCTGCTGGGCGCCCTGGTCGAGGATCCCCGGCCCATCCGGCTCGCCCGCCTGCAAGACGACCCGCGGTCCACCGGTTTCCCGGCGGGCCATCCGCCGATGGCGAACTTCCTGGGCGTCCCGATCCGGGTGCGTGACGCGGTGTTCGGCAACCTCTACCTCACCGACAGCGTCACCGGCCGGTTCAGCGCCGAGGACGAAGAGCTCGCGCTCGCCCTCGCCGCCGCCGCGGGCAGCGCGATCGACAACGCGCGCCTGTACCAGACGGCGAGGGTCCAGCAGGAGTGGCTGCGGGCGTCCGCCGCGATCACCCGCGAGCTCCTCTCGTCGGAGTCGGAGAACCCGCTCGCGCTCATCGCACGTCACACCCGGGAGCTCGCCGACGCCGAACTGGTGACGGTCGTCAGGCCGGCCGGCGCCGAGGGCACCCTGCGCGTGGACCTGGCGGTCGGGGCCGGCGCGGAAAAGCTGGAGGGCCTCATGCTGCCCGTCGGCTCGTCGGTCTCCGGTTCGGTCTTCCTCACCGGCGAGCCGATGATGGGCTCGTGGCTCGAACAGCGGGAGCGGCTGCCGGTCCGGCCGGCGATCGAGATGGACGTGGACGCCGTTCTCGTCGTGCCCCTCATCGGCAGCGGGCAGGTCAACGGCGTGCTCACCGCGGCGCGCGCCTCGGGCCGCCCGCCGTTCACCGTGGACGATCTGGAGATGGCGGCGGGGTTCGCCAACCAGGCGTCCGTGGCGATCGAGCTGGCCGAGGCGCGGGCCGAACAGCAGCGCAACGCCCTGTACGACGAACGTGAGCGGATCGCCGCCGATCTCCACAGCCAGGTGGTCCGGCGGCTGTACTCCGCCGGCCTGGCGTTGCAGACGACGGCCGGTCTCGCCCGGTCGGCGATCGTCGCGCGCCGGGTCCGCGAGACGATCGCCGACCTCGACGACGTCATCGACCAGATCCAGGCCACCGTGTTCTCGGTCGACGACCCGGCCGACGCCGGCCCGTCACCTGAGCGCGACGAGATCCTGCGGGTGCTCTCCGAGGCCACCCCCGTGCTCGGGTTCGCCGTCTCGACCCAGTTCTCCGGCAAGCTGGACACGCTGGTGGCCGCCGATCTGGTGCCCTTCCTCGAGCGGGGCCTGCGGCTGGTCGCGCACCACGCGGCCGCGGCCTGGGTCCAGGTGGAGATCCGGTCCGAGCCGGGCCAGCTCACCGCGGTGATCCGGCACGACGGCACGGGCGAGCTCGAAGAATCGGCCGCCGCGGACCTCGCGGAGCTGGCGGAAGCCGCGCGGCTGCGCGGAGGGACCTGCGGGGTCGGCCACGGTGCCGAGGCCGGCTCCGTGCACTGGACGGTGCCGACGGGCTAGGGACGGGAGCCGGCGCGGTCGTCAGGCGGTGAGCAGGGTCGGAGCCACCACGACGTCCTCCAGCTCCCGTCTCGGCGTGGGCGAGGCCGGCGAACCGTGGCCCAGGCGCAGGATGATCTGGGGCCAGACCCCACCGCCGAGCAGCACGCGGAGCCGTTCGCGGACGTGCGCGACTTCGACCGGTTGCGAGATGAAGGACGCGTCGAGCCCCAGCGCCGTCGCGGTCAGCAGCACGCGTTGCATGGCCTGGCCGGTCCTCAGCCGGTCGACCGGGTCGTCGCCGAACGAGCCGATCACCACGACCAGGGGTTCGGGCGCCGTACCCAGGCGGAGCGCGCCGGCGGCCCTGGTTCCGAAATCACGGAGGACCCAGGCATCGTCGGCCGGCAGGATCCCCCCGGCGGACATCGGCACGCCGTCGCGGCTGGACCCCTCGCGCGCGGTCCAGCGCTGCCACTCGGCGAGGAACGCGGGATCGGTCATCTGGGTCCGGTGGCTCGACCGCACCAGCTTCTTCAGCTCCGCCACCTGGCCGTGATCGAGGCGGGGCAGCCAGGCCTGTTCGAGCTCCGCGGCGTGGCGCAGCAGGCCGACGACCGACGGGGGCACGACCTGGGCGCTGAACGGCGATCGGTTCGTGTGGCGGCGGGGGATCTCCCGCGCGAGCCGGGCGAGGCGGTCGTCGATCGAGGCGGCGCCTACCGGCCGCACCACGGCCAGCAGGTCCGGCTCCGGGCGGCGCGGGAACAGGGACACGACCGGGTGCACGCCGCAGGCGTGGATCGCGGCGCGGAGGTTGAACAGCGCCGCGCCGCAGGACAGCAGGAGCTCGCGCCGGTCCGGGTCTGCGACGGGCAGGATCCGGTCGGGGTCCGCGCGGACCTCGATTCCGCCCGGTCCGCTGGCGAACAGCCAGGGCTGGGTGTTGTGCGTCGACGGCGCGAGCGTCGCGGCGCGCAGAGCCGATCTCACCTGTTCGGAGGTGAGCCGCCCGGTCGCAGCCACTTGTAGGGTCATCGGTCTCCTGGCCGTGGAAAGCGAGTGCTGGTCGGAGTCGAGCCTTGCCCTGCCAGGTTGGTCGACCGCCGCGGCCGCGGACAGAGGAGAAAGTCATCACGGGCGACGCCGTGGGATGAGGGAGGCGAGCGGACCGATGCCGGCAACCGGGTCCGGGGAGAGCGCCCGCAGGCTTTCGGGCACCCTGGGACAGCTGCGCCTGCGGGAGACGCTGCGAGAGCTCCAAGAGCGCGTCGAGCAGCTGATCGGCACGCGCGACAAGATGGACGGCCTGCTCGACGCGGTGCTCGCGGTGGCGTCGGGACTGGAGCTGGACACGACGCTGCGCCGCATCGTCCAAGCCGCGATCGACCTCGGCGAGGCGCGGTACGGGGCGCTCGGGGTGCTCGCCGCCGACGGTTCGCTCGCGGAGTTCGTGTACCTCGGCATCGATTCGGCGACGCGGGAGCGCATCGGTCACCTGCCCGAGGGCCACGGGCTGCTGGGCCTGGTCATCGACGAGGCGAAGCCACTGCGGCTGGAAAAGATCTCGGAGCATCCCGCGTCCGTCGGGTTTCCGAACCACCACCCGCCCATGCACTCCTTCCTCGGCGTTCCCGTCCGGGTGCGCGAAGAAGTCTTCGGCAACCTCTACCTCACCGAGAAGCAGGGTGGTGGCGCTTTCACCGACGACGACGAGGTGATGGTGCAAGCGCTCGCCGCCGCCGCGGGGATCGCGATCGAGAACTCGCACCTGTACGAGCAGGCGCAGCTACGGCAGCGGTGGCTCGGTGCGACGAGTGAGGTCACGACCGAGCTGCTCGGCGGCACTGACCCGGCCGACGCGCTGAACCTGATCGCCGAACGGGCCCTGGAGCTGACCGGCTCGGACGTGACGATGCTCGCGCTGCCCAACTCCGGTCGGCTGGACGTCGACGAGGACTGGGACGACGAGGCCACCGACCTGACGATCACCGTATGCGCGAGCGTGAGCGCGGTCGAGCTCACCGGCCTGCGGATCGACACCGCCTCGACCGTTCCGGGAGCGGTCTACCGGGACCGGACCCCGCGCAGCATCCCGGCCCTGGATCTCGGCGGGGGCAGGCGGTTCGGCCCGACGCTCGTGGTGCCCCTGCGCACGGGAGACCGCACGTCGGGGGTCCTGATCGCGGTCCGCGAGCCGGGCGCCGCCGCGTTCGAGGCGACGCAGCTGCCGGTCCTCGCGTCGTTCGCCGACCAGGCCGCGCTCGCCCTGCAACTGGCGGCCCAGCAACGCGCCGCCCGCGAGCTGGACGTGCTGTCCGACCGCGACCGGATCGCCCGCGACCTGCACGACCACGTGATCCAGCGGCTCTTCGCGGTCGGGCTGGCGATGCAGGGCACGCGCCGCCGGCTGAAGGAACCGGAGCTGAAGCGGCGGCTTCAGGACAGCGTCGACCAGATGCACGAGATCGTCCACGAGATCCGCACCGCGATCTTCGACCTGCACGGTGGCGCGGCGGGGGCGACCGGGCTGACTCTGCGGCACCGGCTCTACGACGCGATTGCCGAGCTCACCGACGACGCGCCCGTGCATCCCACGGTGAGCATATCCGGAACCGTCGACGCGGTGCCCGCGCAGCTGGGCGAACACGTGGAGGCCGTGGTCCGCGAGGCCGTCAGCAACGCCGTCCGGCACGCCGACGCCACGTCGGTGACCATTGCGGTGTCGGTCAAGGACGAAGTGCTCCGGGTGTCGGTCGCGGACGACGGCGCGGGGCTGCCCGCCGAGGTCTCGCCGAGCGGGCTGGGCAACCTGCGCGACCGGGCCGAATCGGCGGGCGGGACCTTCACCATCGAGTCGCGCCCGGGCGGCGGCACGCGGGTCGAGTGGACGGTGCCCCTGCCTTGAGCCGGTGGCACCGGGGGTCTTAGGTCCCTCGACCTCGTGACCGCCGCCCGTACACCGGGCCGGCCGCGCGGACCAGGCTCGACGGTGACCCAAGGTGTCGTCCCCCGGAGACCACGATGAACGACCAGCTCCCCACCGCGTTCGACCAGGCCCTCGCGGCGGCGGTGCGAGCGCCGTCTCCGCACAACACCCAGCCGTGGCGGTTCGTGGTGGACGGGGCCGCGGTCGAGGTGTGGCTCGACCGCGAGCGGGTCCTCACGGTCGCGGATCCCGCGGCGCGCGAGGCGAGGTTGTCCTGTGGCGCCGCCGTGTTGAACCTCGTGATCACCCTGCGGCTCAACGGGCTCGGCGCGCGGGTGCGGATCCTGCCGGACCCCGCGTCGCCGGACCTGCTCGCCGTGATCGGTCTCGACGGCACCCGGCGTTCGACGGAACAGGACCGCAGGCTCGCCGAGGCGGTGCACCGCAGGCACACGAACCGCCGCCCGTTCGCCGACCGCGCCGTGCCGACGGTCGCCCGCGCCCGGCTGAAGTCGGCGGCGCTGAGCGAAGGCGGGCAGCTCGAGTTCCTGGACGCCTCGGGGCGCTACCCGAAGGTCGCCGCGCTCGTCCGGCGAGCGGAGTCGCTGCAGTCCGAGGATCCGGCGTTCCGGGCGGAGTCGGAGTTCTGGACCGGGCGGGCGGCGGAGAGCCCGGACGGGGTGCCGACGGCCGCTTTCGGGCCGCCGCACGAGATCCCCGGTGTCGTGTGCCACCGCGCCTCGCACACGAACCCGGCCGTTCCCTCGCGGGCGTTCGAGCAGGATCCGCTGCTGGCGGTCGTGCTGACGCGCGATCAGGGCGCGGCCGCCGACGTCCGGGCCGGCATGGCGATGCAGCGCGTCCTGCTGACCGCCACGGCGGAGGGCCTGGCCACCTCGTTCCTCTCGCAGCCACTGGAGGTCCACGGCACCCGGGGACAGTTCCTGGAGCTGTTCCGCGGGCTGGGCCAGGTGCACGCGCTGCTGCGGATCGGGTACGGCCACCCGACCCGGATGACGTCGCGACGGCCGGCCGCCGAGGTGACGACACAGCGGGCCGAACCCGACGTACCGGCCCTCTGACCGACCGACCGTCCGATCAGGACAATTCCGAGCCGCTGGTGTGCGGCTGCGCCATCGCGTGGTGCAATTTCCTGGCCGATCAGGAAAAGGCCGCCGATCGGTCCGATCGTTTCGCACTCGGCGCTTTTCGACCGACGGCTGGTCAATATCAATGACCAAAGGGGCACCGCCCGGCGGCCTTTCGGCCATCGGGCATAGTTCGCGCGCGGCCGGGTCAGAGCACGATGACCTCGGCGGGGACGGCGAACCGCACGCCCAGCCGCAGACCCGTCTCGGCCCCGGAGGATTCCAGGAACTCCCGGGGCGAGGCCATGTCGCCGGGGCCGATCCCGCGCAGGTATTCGGCGTGGGCTTCGAGGGAGGCGACGCCCTGATCGAGGAAGTCCGTCGTGTCGACGCCGTGGGTGGATTCGGGGCTGTGGGTGACGACGATCCGCCGCACCTGCCACGGGTCGAGGCCTTCGTCGAGCAGCTCCCGGAAGACCCAGCGGTTGCCCGCGTCCCGGGCGCCGTCCAGGACGGCGCGACCCAGTGCGATGTGGTCGGCCTGGTTGGGGGCACCCGGGCCCCAGCGGTCGTGGTAGTTGCCGGTCACGACGATGTCGGGGCGGTGCCGGCGGATGGCCCGGGCGATGTCCCGGCGCAGCGGGAGCCCGTATTCGAGGACGCCGTCCGGGTGACCGAGGAACTCCACGAGGTCGACGCCGACGGCGGCCGCGCCGGCGCGTTCTTCGGCTTCTCGCAGGGGCCCGGCGACCGCGGGGTCGATGGCGTCGATGCCGGCTTCACCGCTCGTCGCCAGGCAGTAGACGACTCGCTTGCCCTGCGAGGTCCAGCGGGCGACGGCCGAGGCCGTGCCGTATTCGAGGTCGTCCGGGTGCGCGGCGAACGCCAGCGCCGTCGACCACGATTCATCCAGCGGCACAAGTGGTTCGGTCACCCTCGGGTCAGCCTTTCTCGAAACCCCACAGCTTGAACGCGGGTCACCCTAGCCGAATGCGGGTGCGGCGTTTCCGCGCAACCTGGCCGCTTGGGCGGGATGAGCCGATCTCGATAAGAAGTGACCCGATCACGGCTATTACTGCCGTGTTCTCATCGGGTATTCGCCTCGCGGCTCCGGTGAATTCCCGAAACTGTCCTGGGGATGAGCGCCCTGCCGCCTGTCCCGAGCCTGCCCTCGCCGGGAGCCGGCGTCCGGGCCGCCCGGGGAGCAGTGCGTCTCGTCCGCCACATCGGGACCGCGAGCAGGCCTGGGCCCTGATAAGTTACAGATCCTCACTGTAACGTTCGAACCGAGAGGATCTCCATGCCCGAGCCGACCAGGGTGACCGTCGTCTACTACTCGTCCACCGGCACCACGCACGAACTCGCCCGGGAGATCGTGATCGGGGCCGAGAAGGCCGGCGCCGAGGTTCGCCTGCGCAAGGTCGCCGAGCTCGCGCCCGAGGCGGCGATCGCGTCGCGGCCGGCGTGGGCCGAGCACGTCGCCGCGACCCGCGACCTGCCGGTCGCCACTCCCGACGACCTGCTGTGGGCGGACGGCATCGTGATGGGGTCACCCACTCGCTTCGGCAACATCGCCAGTCAGCTCAAGCAGTTCCTCGACACGCTGGGTCCCCAGTGGGCGCAGGGGCAGCTCGCGGACAAGGTGTACTCCGGGTTCACGACGACCGACACCGACCACGGCGGCCAGGAATCGACGTTGCTCGCCCTGTACACCACGTTCCACCACTTCGGCGGCATCGTCGTCGCGCCGGGGTACACCGATCCCGTCAAGTTCGCCGACGGAAACCCTTACGGCAGCAGCCATGTCGGGCGGCGAGGCGAGGCGCCCGTCGACGAGACCGCCCGGGCGGCGGCCCGGCACCAGGGAGAGCGTGTCGCCCGGATCGCCACCGGCGTCAAAACCTGCGGCTGATCGGTTTCCGGCGGGTGCCGTCGAGCGCTGCCGCGGCCGCGGCGGGAAGGAGTACGTGTCGTGTCCGGTAACGCGCGTGAGCCCGGTCGGTCCACGATCGATCGGCTGCTGACCCTGCTCGACGTCTTCGACGGGGCCGACCTGACCCTCGTCGAGATCGCCGGGCGATCCGGCCTGCCGCTGTCCACGACCCATCGCATGCTGGGCGCACTCGAGCGGTGGGGCGGGATCGAACGCGCACCCAGCGGCCGGTATCGCGTGGGCTTGCGGCTCTGGGAGCTCGGGACCCGCGCGACGATCCCGTCGGGACTGCGCGAGACGGCCCTGCCGCTCATGCAGAACCTCTACGAGTCCACGCACGAGAACGTGCAGCTCGCCCTCCGCGCCGGCCACGACGCGCTCGTTATCGAGCGGCTCACCGGACCGCGGGCCGTCCGCACCGTCACGGAGGTCGGCGGGCGGCTGCCGTTGCACGCGACCGGCGTCGGAAAGGTGCTGCTGGCGTCGGCTCCCGCTCACGTCGTTTCCCAGGTGCAGCAGCGCGGTCTCGCACGCTGCACCCGCTACACCCTGACTGAACCCGGTCGGCTCGCCGCCGCGATCTCCGCGACGCGCGACACCGGAATCGGTACCGTGCACCAGGAGATGACGCTCGGTACGTCCTCGGTCGCGGCGGCGGTGACCGACGGCAGGGGAGACGTGCGGGCGGCCGTGGGCATCGTCGCGCATTCCCACGTCGACGTGTCGCGCTACGCGGCGGCGATCCGTGACGTGGCGAGGGAGATCTCCCGCCGCGTCGAGCCTGATGCGCCAGTGGGCCGGCCCTCCTGACCGGCCGGCAACCGTCCACATGCGACGGACGTGCCCTGAAGCCGGCCGCAGGGAACCGAACGGGCCGTGGTGCGGCCCGCTCGGTTCCCGGTCGGTCGTCGGGTCGTCAGTCGCCGGTGACGGCCACTGTTCGTGCCGCATCCGAGCCGGCCGCGGACGAGCCGGCGGAGTCAGCCCGCCGGGCGTCGGTCCGGACGGTGCGCGAAACCCTGGCCAGGGCCATGACCGCGCCGCTGGCCACCAGGAGGACCACGCCCATCACCACGAACACGGTTCGGGGAGCCGTCCCGCCGCCCAGGGCGAACCCGACGAGCAGCGGCCCCAGGATGCCGCCGATCCGGCCGATGCCCAGGGCCCAGCCGACGCCGGTCGGCCGGATCCGAGGCGGGTAGAGCACCGTGGCCAGCGCGACGACGCTCATCTGCCCACCGGTCACGCAGGTGCCGGCGAGGAACGCCGCGCCGAGCACCAGCCAGCTCTCCCCGGTGACCGCGAACGCGAGCATCGACACGAACACCGCGCCGAGGAGGTAGACCACACCGAGCGTGCCGAACGGCCCGCGCCGGTCCATCGAGGGTCCGATCACGAGCGCCGCGACGATCCCGCCGATCGTCGTGAGCGCCGTCGCGAGGACCGCCGTCGAGGGCGCGTGTCCGAGCCGGCCCAGGATCGTGGGCAGCCAGCTTTGAACGGCGTAGAACACACCCAGGTTGAGCATGAACGCGATCCACAGCAACGCGGTGCTGACCAGCCAGTGCCGCCGGAACAGCTCGATCAGCGGAGAACGGGTTCGCGCCGATGCCCCGGCGGCTCCGGAGGCGCGCTCGGCGGGCAACACGCGCGTCGTCGGATCCAGGTCAGGGTCGAGACGCCGCAGGGTCGCGCGAGCTCGAGCGGCGTCGCGGGGCAGGAGGTAGCTCGGGGAGTCGGGCAGCAACCTCAGCAGAACCAGCGCGAGGAGCAACGGCAGGATGCCGCCGAGCACGAACAGGGGTCGCCATCCCCAGGCCGGGATGACCGCGCCGGAGATCAAGCTCGCCGCGACGAAGCCGAGGGCCAGCCAGCAGTAGATCAACATGACGAACGTCGAGCGGCGCCGGGCCGGCGCGAACTCGCTGGCCAGCGCGACGGCGCTTGGGATGGCCGCGCCGAGGCCCGCCCCGGTCAACAGCCGCAGCGCGATCAGCTGCGTCTCGTTCCCGGCCACCGCGCACAGCACGGTGAACACCCCGAACAACGCCGTGGCGGCGATGACGAGCTTGCGGTGCCCGATCCGGTGGGCCAACGGCGAGAGCACCAGGTAACCGATCATCAGCCCGACGATCGAAGCCGAGAAGATCGGGCCGAGCGCGGCGACGGGCAGGGACCATTCCCGGGCGACCGCCGGGGCGACGAAGCTGATCGCTTGCGTGTCGAGACCGTCGAGGAACATGACCAAGCCGGTCAAAGCCAGGACCAGGACGTGGAATCTGCCTACTGGTCGGCCGTCGATCAGGTCGTCCAGGCGCACGGTGCGGCCTGGTTCCGATATTCGAGAAGACACGGCGATATCGCCTTTCGGGTGGGGGCACGATCCACCGAAGATTCGGTGTCGAGACAAGGGGAGGGAGAAGCCCGGGGATCGGGGAAAGTCATCGAGCGGCAGCGAATTCGCCGTCGGAGATCAGACGGTTTCGCCGCTGTGGAAGGTCGTGAAGGTGCCGACCGGTTCTCGCGCTGTCCGGTGCCGGCTGAGGCGGTGGTCGGGATCGGCGTGGCCGAGCGCGAGCCCGCACACGATGATCTGGTCGTCCGGAATCTTCAGGTGCTGCCTCAGAACCGGGTAGAAGTCGATGAACGAGGCTTGCGGGCAGGTGTCGAGCCCCGCTTGCCGGGCCAGCAGCATCAACGCTTGCAGGAACAGCCCGGCGTCGATGAGTGCGCCGGCGAGCGGACTCCGGCTGACCGTGAGGACCAGGCCGACCGGGGCGCCGAAGAAGTCGTAGTTGCGACGGTGATGGGCCAGCCGTCCCTCGGCGTCGTGCGCCTCGATGCCGAGGGTGTCCCGGTAGAGACCTTCGCCGAACCTCTGTCGCCGGCTCCGGAACGGTTCTTCCCAATCCTGCGCGGCCGGCTGGTACGGGTACTCCTGTTCGGTGACGCGACCGTCGCCGTCCAGCGCCTGCCAGAGCGCCTCGGTCAGGCGTCTCTTCGGCTCGCCGGTCAGGACGTGGACGTGCCACGGCTGACCGTTGGAATTGCTGGCCGAGCGGGAGGCGAGCGCCAGCAGGCGCTCCACCTCGGCTCTCGGGACGGGGGTGGGCAGAAACGCGCGCACGCTGCGCCGGGTCAGCAGCGCCTCGACGACGGTCGCCGCGCCCTTCGCCGGGCCGGTCGACGCGGCGAATTTCGTGGTGGTGGTGTCTTTCATCAGCTGGTCGGCCTCGGGTCAGCGCCCGTCGGACGCGGCGATCTCATAGCCCTCGGGCACGGTGACCTCGTAGTCGTCGGGCACCGTGATGTCGTAGGAGATGCGCCCCGCGGGCAGGTAGAACAAGGCGATCAGGCCGCCGCCCACGACCTCGGGGTAGTGGTGGCTGCCCGGCTCGGGCGAGGTCCATCCCGGTCCCTGCCAGCCGCGCGGCCCACGCAGCAGGGCGCCGGGATCCAGGGGGATGACCATGTTGATCTCGCCGTAGGGGTGCTGGTGGTATTCACCGCAGAACAGCGGGACGCTGTTGAGGTAGACCGCGGTGATGCTGAACCAGCTCAGCCGCTCGGACGGCTCGATGATCCTGCTGCGGCGGTAGTTGGGGCCGTCCACCTCGATGTTGGCGGCCCAGCCCTCGGCCACGCCTTCCTTGATCATCCGGGCGAGGTCGTCCCACAGTTCGGAGCCCGGTCCCCGGCTCTCGTTGAGCCAGGTTTCCAGCTCGACTCCGGCTGTGCGGTTCTTGATCTCGTTGATGAACGGGATGCTGCGCTCGATCAGATCTTCGGGTGTCGCGCTCATGCGCTGTCTTCTCCTGGCGTCGTTGCCGGAGCGGGGTGCCCCGCGCACGACGAAGGTAAGACACTCCGAACGTTACAGTCAATAGCTGTAACGTTCGAGGTCGGTGTAGACCGCCCGCGGCGTGCCCGATAATCAGGCCATGACGGACTCACGCAAGGCGGATTCGGTTGCGGGCGAAGCGGTGGCCGTGTCACGCGGTGGCCGGCCACTGGATCCCGGGCGCGACGAAGCGATCATCACGGCCGCGCGCCGCAGGCTGGTTCTCGACGGCTATTCGAAGATGACCATCGGGGACATCGCCTCCGACGCCGGTGTGTCCCGGCCGACGATCTACCGGCGCTGGCCGGGCAAGCTCGAGCTCACCATCGAGGCGATCGACTACGGGCTCCGGGCGCAACGAGACACCTATCCCGATCTGAGCCTGGAGGAACTCCCCGCGCTCGAGGCGCTGACCGAGGCCGTCCGGCGGCTGGATCCGTGTTACTTCAACCCGGACGCGATGGTGCTCATGGGCAACTTCATGAGCGAGACGATGCGGACGCCGGAGCTGCTCGCGATCGTCCTGGAGCACGCCGTCGAGCCCCGGTTGCGGCAGCTCGAAGGCGTGCTGGCCGAACTGCAGGAGCGCGGCGAGGTGCGACCGGACATCGATCGGCACACGATCGCCACCTTGTGCTTCGGCAGCTACTTCGCCGCATTCCTTCGTGCGGAACCCGACCGCAAGGGGCTCGCCGAGCAGGTCGTCGCCGTCCTGTGGCCGGGGATCGCCGTTCAGCGCTGACGGTCCACTGTGGTGCGCCGTCGGGTGGGCTTTTTCCCGATGGCGGGCCACAGCACGGAGACGACCGCCTCGGCGATGTCCAGGTCGGACTCGCCGCGGAAGAAGGCGGCCAGATAACTGCCGAAGCACATCGTCGCGATCGTGTGCTTGTCGATGTCCTCGCGCGCGGCCCCGCGGTCCTGCAGCCGGGTCAGCACGCTCTCGACCAGGCGCACGCGGGGTTCCACTGCGTGCTCACGGAGGATTCCGAGCAGTTCGGGGGTGTGGACCGCCTCCCCGGCGAACGTGCCCATCAGGACCATCGCGTCCGGGTTGAAGTACGTGGGGTCGAGGCGCCGGACGACCTCCACGAGCGCTTCCCGCGGGGCGAGTTCGTCGAGGTCCATCTCGAACATGGCGTGCTGCTTGCGGAAGCCGTAGTCGAGGGCGTCGACGACGAGCTCGAACTTGGTGCCCCAGCGCCGGTACAACGTCGGACGGCCGACCTCGGCGTCGGCGGCGATGTCGCGGATCGTCATGCGGGAGTAGCCGTCCAGGACGAGGCGTCGCCGGGTGGCGAGGATGATCGCCTCGTCGAGCGCGGCATCACGGGGCCGGCCGACCGGACGCGGACCGTCTTCGGTGCCGGCGGGTACGACCGCCGTCGCTCGGCGTGCTCGCGCCACGGTTCCACCTCGCTGGGAAAGTCGATCCACGGTACGGATCCTCTGTTAACCTCGAAGTTACACACTATATCTGTAACGTAACCAGTCGCCACTGGAGGAACGTGATCGTGGACGTCGAGGACTACCTCCGCAGACTCGAAGCGGTTCATCCCGGAGTACCCGGCCTCGAAGCACTGTGCGAGCTGCAACGGCGGCACTTGGAGCGGGTGCCGTTCGAGAACCTCGGCCGCTACCTGGGCGAGCAGGTCGACCTCGACGAGAAGGCGTTGCTCGACAAGGTGGTGCGGCGGCGTCGTGGCGGGCTTTGCTACGAGCTCAACGGGGCGTTCGGCCTGCTGCTGCGCGGTGTCGGGTTCGACGTGCGGCTACTGGCCGGCCGCGTGATGCGGCGGGACGGTGGGTTCGGCCCGCCGCTCGACCACCTGGCGCTGCGGGTGGACCTGGACGAGCCGTGGCTGGTCGACGTCGGGTTCGGCCGGTTCAGCATCCGGCCGCTGCGGCTCGCGACCACCGAGGAGCAGCCGGATCCGGCGGGCGGGTTCACCGTGCTGCCCGCGCCGCACGGAGATGTCGACGTGCTGTGCGACGGAAACGTCGTCTACCGCCTCGAAGCGAGGCCGCGGGAGCTCGAAGACTTCCAGGCGATGGCCTGGTGGCACGCGAACTCGCCGGCTTCGCCCTTCGCGCACGGGCCGACGTGTTCGCTCGTGAGGCCCGGTGGCCGGGTGACGATCGCGGGCGCCCGGCTGATCGAGACCGAGGGGGAGACGCGCACCGAGCGCGTGCTCGAACACGACGACGAAGTGCTCGCGGCCTATCGCGAGCACTTCGGCGTCGTTCTCGATTCCGTGCCCACCGCGGGATGATTTCGTCACGGTTTCCGGTCGGTGGAAGCCGGCCGTCGACATTCCGCGCAGGGCAGGAAATGGTGGGGCGCATGCCTCTGCACAACGAGCACGACACCGACGGTTCGGCGAACGAGCAGATCCGGAAGGTCGTCGAGGACTGGGCCCTGTACCGCGATTCCGCGCAGTGGGAGAAGTTCGCGACGGTTTGGCACGCCGACGGCTGGATGACCGCGACGTGGTTCCAGGGCCCGTTCACCGAGTTCATCAAGGTGAGCCGAGCGGCCTTCGACCGGGGCGGGCAGATCCTGCACTTCCTCGGCGGATTCACGTGCGAGGTCGCCGGTGATCGGGCGATCGCCCAGACGAAGATGAAGATCGAGCAGCGGGCGCGCGTCCACGAGACGCTCGTCGATGTGACGTGCACCGGGCGGTTCTTCGACTTCCTCGAACGCCGTGACGGGCGGTGGGGAATCGTCCGCCGCCAGCCGATCTACGAATCCGACCGGATGGACGTCGTCGACCCGGCCACGACCCTGGAACTCGACGCGGCCGTGCTGGCGAGTTTCCCGGTCGGCTACCGCCACCTCGGCTACCTGCAGGAGGACAACGGCCACCAGGTCATGCGTGACCTCCCCGGGCTGCGCGGACCGGTGGTCGAGGTGCTCTACGCCGAGGGCCGGGGCTGGCTCGACGGCTCGGCGACCCCGGGTGTCGTCCGCAGCGACGACCGCGGCGGAGCTTCGTGACGCTGCCGGGTCCGGCGCGATGGCCTATGGGGTTCAGCGAGCCGGATTCCGGCCGTGGACGAACCAGATCGCCTCGGCCGGGCCGTCGCCGCGGTTGGTGAGGCGGTGGGGGGTCGTCGAGTCGAAGGCGATGGAGTCGCCGGCGTGGAGCTGGTAGGTGTCGAAGGCCAAGGCGACTTCCAGGGTGCCGCTGATGATGTAGCCGTATTCGATGCCCGAGTGGCGGGTGAGCTTGTCGTCGGGGACGGAGCTGCCGGCGACTTCGTAGCGGACGTGCAGGAAGTCCACCGTGCTGTCGTGGATGGACGACAGCTGCTCCCACGTGACGCCGGAGTCGAGGACGAGCTGGCGCCGTTCGCCGGGGCGGAGCAGGGGGCTCTGCTGCTCCTCGGGACTTTCGTTGAGCTTCGCCAGCGCGCCGTGGAAGCTGTGCTTCTCGACGCCCGCCGCCGGTGCGGGCGCGGGCGGTTCCTCCGCGCCCGCACCGGCGGCGCTGCTGAACAACTCGTCGATGGAGACGTTGAGGGCGCTGCAGATCGCGTACAAGGTCGCGACCGAGGGCTGGGACTTGTTGTTCTCGATCTGCGACACGAACGCGGCCGAGTACCCGAGATCGCGCGCGAACTGGCGCAGCGACAGCCCGGACGCCTGCCGGCGCGCCCGCAGCTGCTCGCCGAGGTTCGCGGCCTCGGAGTGCTCCGCCGCCGGCTCGTGCTTCGCTGCCACGTCTCGCTCCTCGCGCTGTCGTTCGGTCAGTGTTCACTATAGCTTGACGCCCTCGCCGCGAGGGCGGCTCAAGCGGTGAGCCGGTCGCGCACGAACTCCAGCTCCCGCACGACGTAGTCGGTGATGTCGCCGCTCTTGAGGTGCTCGGGCAGCACGTCCCAGGTGTAGGTCTCGATCTCCAGGTGCGACGACTGCGGCTGCGCGCGATGGCGGTCCAGGGCCTGTTCCAAGGCGAACCGCGTGGTGCGGAACGGGCCGAGGTCGTCGAGGAAGACCGGCACGTGGAAGTGCGTGCGCCATTCGCGCGCGCCGCCGGGATCGCGCCGCCAGGCGGCGATCGCGTCGGAGAGGTTGAGGTGGCGGGTGACGGTGCCCTCGCGCAGCTCGGAGGTCTGGCTCAGGTAGATGGTGCGGGTGAACCGCTCCAGCTCGCGCACCACCTCGTCGGTCACCTCGGGCACCCACAGCGCGGCGGCCTGCTGCAGCTTGAACACGGGCACGCCGGCGTCGGCGAGCAGGTCGAGCGAGGCGGGGATGTCGTCGAACTCCACGGCCTGGTGCCCGATGTCGAACACGATCCCGACGTGACGGCGCAGGGCGCCGAAGGCTTCCGCGAGCGGCAGGTCGGCGAGGTCGGAAAGAGTCTCGGCCGCGGCCCGGGAGTACAGCCGTGAGGTGAAGTAGCGGACGGTCTCCTCGATGGTTTCCAGGTAGCAGAACGGTTCCGGCTCGATCGCGAGCTTCACCCGCCGGCCGGTGCGGCGTTCGAGGGCGACGAGGTGGGCGACGACCCGCAGCACGTTGTGCGTGAACAGGTCCACGTACGCCTCGCCGGTGACCTTGGGCCGGTAGGCGAGCGGCACGGTCTGGATGGTCGGCTCGACCCCGTCCGCGGCGATGTCGGCGAGCACGTCGGCCACGCGCGTGGTGTACGCGACGCGCTCTTCGGTGCTCCAGTCCGGTTCGTACACGTTCTCCATCACCGAACGGCCCTTGAACGGTCCGTGCGGGAACGCGTTGACGGTATAGACGTAGAGATCGTTGTCCGCCAGGTACTTCTTCAGCCGGTCCCGCTCGGGGGCGTCGCCGGCGAGCCGGTCGGCGGACGCGCCCGAGAGCCGCAGCGACACCCCGAACGGCGCGTCGGGGGAGACGCGGCGCTTCACTTCGGGGACGTAGGTCTCGAGGCTGGCGTTCATCTCGTCCCAGGTGTCACCCGGGTGCACGAGGGTCGAGTAGGACAGGTGGCCCAGACGCGTGCCGAGGTCCATGAGGTTCCTCCGGGGAAGGTGGCAGAGGGGCTGCCGGAAGTGCTGCGGTGACGCGCTGCAGCAGACGTTTGCTCGAAGTGAACAGTCCGAAACCCAGTGCTGTCAAGGATTGCTGCGTTTGACCTGCGTATCTGTCAAATTTGTTCGCTGACTCTTGACTCACTGGCTGGTTCATTGTTCACTACCGCTGTACAGCGTCGTCGAACGGGAGTGAACCCGGCGAGTACCGACGCCGTGTCCACGCCCGGATCCCGGCTGCGCGGGTTTCCGGAGAGACTACGAGGAGTTGAGCATGCGCGCCGCGGTCTTCCACGACAAGCACGACATCCGGGTCGAGAACATCCCGGAGCCGGCCGTGGTCGGTGCGCGCCAAGTGCGCGTCCGTCCCTACCTGTGCGGAATCTGCGGCACCGACCTGCACGAGTACGCGTCCGGGCCGATCGTCATCCCGACCAGCCCGCACCCCCTCTCGCACGCGGCGGCGCCGCAGGTGCTCGGGCACGAGTTCTCCGGGCAAGTGCTGGAAATCGGTGCCGAGGTCACCGGTGTCCGCGTCGGCGACCGGGTTTCGGTGATGCCGTTGATCTACTGTGGACACTGCTACTACTGCCGCCGCGGGCTCAACCACCTGTGCCAGCGGATGGCCTGCACGGGACTGAGTTGGGACGGCGGCGGGATCAGCGAACAGGTGGTGGTTCCGGAGCACCAGATCTCGGTGCTGCCGGAATCGGTGTCGGACGTGCAGGGCGCGCTCGTCGAGCCGGCCGCGGTCGCCGCGTACGGCGTCGACCGCACCGGCTTCACCTCCGGCGACAGCGTCCTGATCACCGGCGCCGGGCCGATCGGCGCGCTCGCCGCGCTGTACGCCCACGCGTCCGGCGCGGCACAGATCTTCGTGAGCGAGCCGAACGCGCGCCGCCGGGCCCTGCTCGAAGCGCTCGGGGTCGCGACCGTGCTCGACCCGGTGGCCGAGGACGTGCCGGAGGCGGTCCGCGCGCTCACCGGCGGGATCGGGGCCGACGTCGCCGCGGAGTGCTCCGGCTCGGAGGCCGGCCTCGCCACGGCGCTGGGCAGCCTGCGCTCCCACGGCACCGCGACGCAGGTGGGCCTGCACGTCCGGCCCGCCACGATCGACCCGATGGCCCTGTCGCAGCGCGATCTGAGCCTGGTCGGCACGTGGTGCTACCCCGTGTTCGACTTCCCGCGCATCATCTCGCTCGTCGCGACCGGCCGCTTCCCGGTGGAGCGCGTGCTCACCGAGGTGATCGCGGTCGACGACGTCGTCACCGGCGGGTTCGACCGGCTGCTCGACCCCGAAGGCGACGCGCAGAAGCTGCTCGTCCAGGTCGGCTGACCCGAACCGCCTTTACACCACAACCATTTCCCGCTGTCCGCAAGACCTTTGTGGACATAATTCGTCCTGCCCTGCGACCCGGTGCGCTGCACCCGAGGAGCGATCCGATGAGCGACACGAGAAGGGGTTCCGTGGTCGTCACACAGTCGGCCCCGTCGCCCGCCCCGGCTTCGGGGACCGACCGCCCGCGCGGCCGCCCGAGCCTCTGGCGGCAGACGACGGCGCAGCGTGCCTCGCGCGGACTCGTGACGATCCTCGTCGCGACCGCGCTGCTGTTCCTCGTGAGCCTGCTGCTGCAGCCCGAGAGCCTGGGTCGCAGCTCGCTGCAGGGGATGCTGCCCTTCGCCGCGGTGCTCGCCGTGGTCGCGCTCGGGCAGACGCTGGTCGTGCAGCAGGCGGGAATCGACCTGTCGGTGCCCGGCACCGTGTCCCTGAGCGTGATCATCGTGACGCACTACCCCGCCGGTGACAACGGGAAGCTGCTCCCCGCGGTGCTGCTCGCCTACGTCGCGGCGCTGGCGGCGGGGCTGCTCAACGGCCTCGTCGTGAGCCGGCTGGGGATGTCGGCGATCGTCACGTCGCTGGGCACCAACGCGTTGCTGTACGCGGTGGTGCTCGGGGTCTCGGGCGGCTCGCCGGTGACGACCACGGACACGCTGCACTCGCTCGTCACCGGCCGCTTCCTCGGCCTGCCCTACGCGGTCTACATCGCCGTCGTCCTCGTCGCGGTGACCGGCTTCGCGATGAAGCGCACCGTGCCGGGCCGCCGGTTCGAGGCCGTGGGCGACAACCCGGAGGCAGCGGGGCTGGCCGGCCTGCGCGTGCGACGCCACCAGCTCGCCGCCTACGTCTGGGCGTCCCTGCTCTACGGCACCGCGGGCATCCTCCTGGCCGGCATCGTCACCACGCCGGGCGCGTTCCAGGGCGACACGCTGCTGCTGCCGTCGGTCGCGGCTGTCGTGCTGGGCGGCACGTCCCTGCTCGGCGGCAAGGGCAGCCCGGTCGCCAGCGCCATAGCCGCCTTGTTCCTGTCCCAGCTCGACCAGTTCGTGCTGACGCTCGGCGTCAGCGCGGCGACGAACAACATCGTCCAGGCGCTCGCGCTCGCCGCGGGTGTCGCCGTCTACACCGTGAACTGGGCCGCCGTGCGCGGCTGGTTCCGCCGTGTCCCCGCTCCCCGGACCCAGCAGTAGGAAGGGTTTCCCATGTCTGTCCAGCCCCTTCGCCGGTCGTTGCTCGCCGGCTTGGCTTCCCTCGCCCTCGTCACCACCGCCTGCACGGTGGACGACGGCGGCTCGACCAGCGCCGAGGGCGGCAAACCCGCCAACGCGAACGCGCCGGCCTGGTGCGGTTCGAAGCAGGTCACCCTCGGCCTGGCCGACGGCTTCGGCGACAACAACTGGCGCAAGGTCACCACGGCCGAAGCCAAGGCCGAGGTAGCGAAGTGCCCCAGCGTCACGTCGTTCACCTACACCGACGGGCAAGGCAACACCCAGAAGGCCATTTCGGACATCCAGGGCCTCGTCGCCAAGGGCACGCAGGCGATCGTGGTCTTCCCGGACGCGGGCCAAGCGGTGCTGCCCGCCCTGCGCAGCGCGTTCAAGGCGGGCGTGGTCACCGTGCCGTACCGGGTCAACCCGGGCGGAACGCCCGGCCAGGACTACGACGCGTTCGTGAGCACGAACTTCGAGCAGGCCGGGGTGCTGTGGGGCCAGTGGCTCGTGAAGGCGCTCAACGGCAAGGGCAAGGTGCTCAACCTCGGCGGTCCGGCCGCGAACTCGCAGAGCCTCGACGAGTACAAGGGCATGCAGAGCGTGCTCAAGGACCACCCGGGGATCCAGTTCGTCGGTACCACGCCGTACGAGGTGACCAACTGGGACGCCGCGCAGACCCAGCGCGTGATCACCGCGGCGCTGGCCAAGAACCCGGAGATCGACGCGATCACCACGGACTTCGGTGCCGCGCTGGCGAGTTCGTTCTCCGCGTTCACCTCGGCCGGGCGCAAGATCCCGGCGATCGCGACCGAGGACGCCAACCAGCTCGCCTGCAACTGGCAGCAGCAGAAGGACGCCGGCAGCCCGTTCCAGCTGTTCACCGTCTCCTCGCAGAACGCGATGTCCCGCCTGGCGATCGACGTCGCGGTGGCCAAGGCGACCGGCGGTGTGGTGCCGAAGGACCAGGTGTACCCGCAGACCGCGTTCGAGGACTCGATCTCCGGGCAGCCGCACCCCGTCACGTGCGACAAGGAGCTGCCGAGCGACGCGTTCGTGTCCAGCTCGCTGTCCAAAGCGGACCAGACCGCTGCCCTGAAGTAGGAGACCGACCATGACCGAAGTTGCGGCTCTGAGCCTCTCCGGGGTGTCGAAGAGCTACGGGCCCGTGCGGGCGCTGTCGGAGGTATCGCTCGATGTCTTCGGCGGCCGGGTGCACGCGCTGCTGGGTGAGAACGGCGCGGGCAAGTCCACGCTGATGGGCGTCGCGTCGGGCTCCACCCGGCCCGACGAGGGCACGATCACGGTGGCCGGCGAGCCGATCGCGGCCCTGACCACCGACCGGGCGAGCCGGCTCGGCATCGCGATCGTGCACCAGCATCCCGCCGTGCTGGCGGACATGACGGTCGCGGAGAACATCCGCCTCGCCGTGCCCGCCGAGCGGATGCCGGCCGGCACCCCGCGCGTGTGGATGGTGGAACTGCTGCGCCGGGTCGGTTCGGACCTGCGGCTGCAGGACCGGGTGGCCGACCTCGGCGTCGCGCAGAAACAGCTGCTGGAGCTGGCAAAGGCCATCGCGCTGGAGCCGAAGGTGCTGATCCTCGACGAGCCGACCGCGCCGCTGGGTGCCCAGCAGACCGAGATCCTGTTCGACCAGGTGCGCCAGGCCACGGCCCGCGGCACGGCGGTCGTCTACATCACGCATCGCCTCGCCGAGGTGCGCGAGATCGCCGACGAGGTCACGGTGCTGCGCGACGGCCGGGCGCGCGGGCACTCGGCCGTCGCCGACCTCACCGACGACGAGATGCTGCGGTTGATCGTCGGGCGTGAGCTCGCGTCGGCGTTCCCGGAGAAGTACTCGGACCCGGCCGGCGCGAAGGTCGCGCTGGAGGTCGAAGGCCTGTCCGGCGAGGGCTTCCACGACGCGCGGCTCGTCGCGCACCACGGGGAGATCGTCGGGCTGGCCGGCATTGTCGGCAACGGCCAGAGCGAGTTCCTGCGCGCACTGGCGGGACTTCGTCCGTCGACCGGACGGATCGTGCTCGACGGTGTGCCGCTGCGGGGCCGGGCCCTCGTCCGTTCGACCGCGTACATGCCGGCCGACCGCCACCGGGAAAGCCTGCTGCCGGCGATGTCGGTGCGGGAGAACGCCGCGGTCAGCGCGTTGCCCTCGTTCGCAGGCGGGGGAGTGGTCTCCGGCGAACGTGAACGATCCACTGTGGACGCCGAGCTGGCCAAGCTCTCGGTCAAGACCGCTTCGCGCGAGACGAACGTGATGGCGCTCTCGGGCGGCAACCAGCAGAAGGTGGTGATGGCGCGCGCCCTGCTCGCCGCGCCGCGGCTGCTGCTGGCAGACGAGCCGACCCAGGGCGTCGACGTCGGCGCCCGGTCGGAGATCTACACGATCATGCGCGACGTGGCCGCGTCCGGGGTGCCGGTGGTCGTGGTGTCGTCCGACGCCAAGGAGCTGGAAGGACTCTGCGACCGGGTCGTGGTGTTCTCGCGTGGCCACGTCGTCGCCGAGCTCACCGGCGAGGACGTCACCGAGGAGAAGATCACCGGCTCGGTCGTCAACGCCACCACGCTGCGCGGCGACGCGCCATCGGCGAAGAAGGCCGTGCCGGCCAAGCCGGTTCCCTCGACCGGGCGCCCCCCGCTGGCCGAGCGCCTGCGCGACCTGGCCAAGGGCGACTACGCGCCGAGCCTGGTGCTCGCGCTGGTCATCCTCGCGCTCGGCGGCTACACCTTCGCCCACAATGTGCGGTTCCTCGCGCCGTTCAACCTCACCTCCCTGCTGACGCTGCTCACGGCGCTCGCGTTCATCAGCCTTGGCCAGACGATCGTGATCATGACCGGCGGGATCGACCTGTCGGTCGGTCCACTCGCGGGACTCCTGGTGGTGATCGCGTCGTTCTTCGTCACCGACGGCCGCTCGCCGCCGCTCGTGGCGCTCGCGTTCGTAATCATGCTCGTGGTGGCCGTCGGGTCCGGGGTGCTCAACGGGGTGCTGATCCGCTTCGGCGGGTTCACGGCGGTGGCCGCGACCCTTACCCTCTACATCGGACTGCAGGGCGTCTCCCTGCTGCTGCGGCCGTTCCAGGGCGGGTTCATCAGCACGTCGGTCACCGACGCGATCACCGCGACGGTCGGGTTCGTGCCGATCGCGTTCCTCGTGGCGGTGGTGGTCGCCGTCGGGCTGGAGTTCGCACTGCGGTTCACCGCGTGGGGCCGCGGCCTGCGTGCGGCCGGGTCGAACGAGGGGTCCGCGCGGCGCCTGGGCGTGAAGGTGAACCGGGTCCACGTGCTGGCCTACCTCGGCTGCGCCGTCCTGACCTTCTTCGGCGCGCTGCTGCTGATGGCCCAGATCGGCGTCGGCGACCCGACCCAGGGCGTGAGCTACACGCTCTCCAGCATCACCGCGGTCGTGCTGGGCGGCGCGAGCCTCGCCGGCGGGCGCGGGTCGTTCATCGGGACCCTGCTGGGCGCCGCGCTGATCCAGGAAGTGCTCAACGCGACGACGTTCCTGAACCTGAGCCAGAGCTGGCAGTACTTCTTCCAGGGGATCCTGATCCTCGTCGCGGCGGCGATCTACACCCGGGTGCGCCGCCGGACCCCGGCCCTGGTCTGAGCTTTGCCGAACCCGGGCCCAGATCCCAGCAGAAAGAGGAGACAGTGACCGAAACAGCACTCGTCGTCGGGGTCACCGGCATCGCCGGGGCCGCGGTGGCCACCCGGCTGGTCGAACGCGGCTGGGCGGTGACCGGGGTGTCCCGCCGCAGCGAATGCGGCATCGCCGGAGTCCGCTCTGTCCGCGCCGACCTGGAGGACGCGGCCGCGCTGAGCGCCGCGCTCGCGGACACGAAACCGACGCACGTCTTCCTCACCGCGTGGTCGCGCCAGCCGACCGAAGCGGAGAACATCGACGTCAACGCCGGCATCGTGCGCAACGTGCTCGCGGCGGCCACCGCGGGCGGCGCCGTGCGCCACGTCGCCCTGATGACCGGGCTGAAGCACTACCTCGGGCCGTTCGAGGCCTACGCCGCCGGGGTCACGCCCGACACGCCGTTCCACGAGGACGAGGCGCGGCTCGACGTGCCGAACTTCTACTACGCGCAAGAGGACGAGCTCTTCGCGGCCGCCGAGCGCCACGGCTTCACCTGGAGCGTGCACCGGGCGCACACCGTCATCGGCCACGCCGTCGGCAACGCCATGAACATGGGGATGACGCTGGCCGTCTACGCGGCCGTCTGCCGCGAGACCGGGCGGGCGTTCCGCTTCCCCGGCTCGGAGGTCCAGTGGAACGGCGTCACCGACATGACCGACGCCGGGCTGCTGGCCGACCAGATGGTGTGGGCGGCCACCGACGAGAACGGGCGCGACGAGGCGTTCAACATCGCCAACGGCGACGTGTTCCGCTGGCGCTGGATGTGGCCGCGCCTCGCGAAGCTGCTCGGCGTCACCCCGGCCGGGTTCGACGGCAAGCCCGCGCCGCTGGAGGAGCAGATGGCCGACGCCGCCGGAGTCTGGCGCCGGATCGCTGAGCGCCACGGGCTGCGCGAAGCGGACCTCACCCGCGTCGCCTCGTGGTGGCACACCGACAGCGACCTCGGCCGGCCCATCGAGTGCCTCACCGACATGAGCAAGAGCCGCAAGGCCGGGTTCACGGGCTACACCAGCACGCTGGACTCCTTCGCCCGGCTCTTCGAGACCTTGCGCGCGGAGCGGATCATCCCGCCCGCCACGACCGAAGCAAGCACAGCGGAATGACCACAGTGGACGCAATGCGCAGGACACGCGCTCCGGGCGCTCGGTCAGCGCTCGTCGCTCGTCGCCGGGAGCGGGTGGCCGAGCAGCTCGATCAGTTCGGCCGGCGGCTCGGCGAGCCAGTCGCGCGGCCGGCCGGAGCCGGTGCGGCCGACGACGAACCACAGCCCCCGCGCGGGCGCGTCGGTGTGGTTGACGTAGAGGTGCGGGCGCTCGGAGTGGAAGGAGAACGAGTCGCCGGCGCGCAGCACGTGCTCGTCGGACTCGAACCGCAGCGTGAGCTCGCCGTAGAGGAGGTAGGCGTGCTCCCTGCCCTGGTGGCGCATCAGCCCGCCGTCGACGGAGCTGCTCGCGCCGGGCTCGTAGGCCACCAGCAGCGGTTCCACCGACCGCGAGCCGTCGATCGCGAGGCGTTCCCAGCGCACGCCGTTGTCCATGTCCAGCACCGGGTTGTCGGCCGCGCGCTGGATGGTGGTGGCAGCCTCGTCGGGCTCGAGGACGACCGGGCGGCTACCGGGCTCGGCCTTCGTGCGGCGGCCGGTGACCTCGAGGCCGAGCACTTCGTCCAGCGACAGGCCCAGGTGGCTGACCAGCGTGTAGAGCGTGCTCACGGACGGTTGCGACTTGCCGGTCTCGACCTGCGACAGCAGGCTCGCCGAGAGCCCCGTGGCCAGCGCCACGCCGCGCAGGGTGCGCTTCTGCCTGATCCGCGCTTCGCGCAGGGCAGGGCCGATCCGGTCGTCCACGGTGCCGCTCCCGTTCCGTTCGCGGCGCCATCGCCGACTGTTCACTCGATCATACGTTCGTGCGTTGTGGCTGTACACACGCGCGGGTGCGACCTGCGCAACATCCCGGATCGGCGGCGTTTCGTTCAGCGGGAGCGAACGCCGAGCGTCTCGACGAGAGGAGCGTGGCCATGCCGGCTCGGCTGACCGACAGGACCGTGGTGGTGACCGGCGCGGGCCGGGGGATCGGAGCCGCTCTCGCCCGCGGGATGGCGGCCGAGGGCGCGGCGCTGGTCGTCACCGACCGCGACGAACCCGAAGCCGCCGCGGTGGCGCAGTCCATTCGCGACAGTGGCGGGCGGGCGGTGCACCGGCGTGTCGACGTCGTCGACCGCGAAGACGTCCGCGCGGCGATCGACCTCGCCGTGAGCGAGTTCGGCCGGGTCGACGCGTACTTCAACAACGCGGGGTTCAACGAGCCGGAGAAGTTTCTCGACATCACCGAAGCCGTGTGGGAGCGGATCTTCCGCGTCAACGCGTTCGGGGTCGTGCTCGGCAGCCAGGAGGCCGCCCGCCAGTTCATCCGGCAGGGCGGTGGCGGCAAGATCGTGAACACGGCCTCGATCGCCGGCCGCCAGGGCTTCCCGAACTTCGCGCCCTACTGCGCGAGCAAGGCCGCGGTGATCTCGCTGACGCAGTCCGGCGCCCGCGCGCTTGCCGGCCACGGCATCACCGTCAACGCCTTCGCGCCCGGCGTGGTGCGGACCCCGTTGTGGGACAAGCTCGACCGCGACCTCGAGCGCATGGGGGAGGGCGACGCCGGGTTCGCCGCGATGGCCGGCGACATCATCCTCGGCCGCCCGGCCGAACCCGAGGACCTCGTGCCCACGGCCGTGTTCCTCGCCGGCCCCGACTCCGACTACATCACCGGGCAGGTGATCCCGATCGAGGGCGGGATGGTCCTCGTCTGAGGCCGTCCCGCTCGTCACACGTTCCCGGCGGTCCACCGCCGCGGGGGAAAGGAAAACTCATGCCGATCGCCACGTTCGGGCCCAACGCCGTCGACTGGGAGACCAGGATCGACCACGAACGCCTGCGCACGCAACGCCTGCAGCGACTGCGCGAGCAGCTGGACAAGTCGAGCCTCGGCGCCGTCCTCGCGTTCGACTTCGCCAACATCCGCTACATGTCCGCCACCCACATCGGCACGTGGGCCATGGACAAGCTCATCCGGTTCTCCCTGCTGACCCGCGCCACCGACCCGATCGTGTGGGACTTCGGGTCCGCGGCCAAGCACCACGAGCTCTACAACCCGTGGCTCGCCACCACGACCGCCGAGGCCGACGCCGACCCGCACGCGCCGCACCACGGCGCGGTCCGGCCGCGCGCCGAGTCCGGGGCCCGCGCCGGGATCTCCACGCTGCGCGGCGCGTTCCACCCGGACGCGGGCATCGCCGACGAGGTCGCCGCGAAGATCAAGCGCGAGCTGGAGAAGTTCGGGCTGCTCGGCGAACCGCTCGGCGTCGACGTGATCGAGCTGCCGATCCTCGCCGCCCTGCAGCGCGCGGGCATCACGGTCACCGATGGGCAGCAGGTCTTCATGGAGGCCCGGCGCGTGAAGACCGCCGACGAGATCTCGCTGCTGACCCAGGCGGCCTCGATGGTCGACGCGGCCTACGACGACCTCTACCGGTTCCTGCGCCCGGGCGTGCGGGAGAACGAGTGCGTGGGGCTGGTCTCGAAGTCGCTCTACGACCTCGGTTCGGAGTACGTGGAGGGCGTCAACGCGATCTCCGGCGAGCGCTGCTCGCCGCACCCGCACGTGTTCTCCGACCGGCTGATCCGGCCCGGTGACCCCGCGTTCTTCGACATCCTGCACAGCCACCAGGGCTACCGCACCTGCTACTACCGCACGTTCGCGGTCGGTTCGGCCAGCCGCGCGCAGCGTGACGCCTACGTGCGGGCCCGTGAGTACATGGACCACGCCATCGCGCTGGTGCGCCCGGGCGCCACGACGGCGGACATCGTGTCGGTGTGGCCCACCGCGCAGGAGTTCGGGTTCGCCGACGAGGAAGCCGCGTTCGCCCTGCAGTACGGGCACGGCGTCGGGCTGTCCATCTGGGAGAAGCCGATCTTCTCGCGCCTGGTCTCGCTGGAGCACCCCGAGGTGCTGGAGGTCGGGAACGTGTTCGCGCTCGAGACGTACTGGCCCTCGGCCGACGGCATCGGCGCGGCCCGGATCGAGGAGGAGCTCGTGGTGACCCCCGAGGGCTGCGAGGTGATCACCAAGTTCCCGGCCGAGGACCTGCTGGTCGCCGGTCCCCGCTACATCGCCGTGAACGGCGCGCTCTCCACCGCGCGTGAGTCCCAGTCGCACCTCAACACGCCGGCCGGCCGCGGCGAAGCCACCGCCTGAGAAGGAGCCAGACGATGAAAGCCCTGAGGTTCACCGCGGCGGACACGGTGTCCGTCGACGAGCTGGAGGTGCCGCGGATCGCCGCCGACGAGGTGCTCGTCGCGGCCCGCTCGGTCGGCATCTGCCACTCCGACATCGACCTGCTCGAAGGCCGTTACATCATCCCGTTCTCCTATCCGATCATCCCGGGGCACGAGTGGGCGGGCCAGATCGTCGAGACCGGTGCCGACGTCACGGAGTTCGCGCCCGGCGACCGCGTGGTGGGCGAGTGCGTGATCGGCGACGACCACTTCGGCTTCTCGGTCAGCGGTGCGGCGGCGGAGTTCTTCGTCGCCAAACCCGCGTGGCTGCACCGGCTGCCCGATTCGCTGTCGTTCACCGACGGCGCGCTCGTCGAGCCGTTCAGCTGCGGATACCACGCGCTGATGAAGGCGGGCAACGTCAACGCCAGCGACACGGTGGTGGTGTTCGGCGCCGGTCCGATCGGTCTCGGTGTCACCGCCGGTGCCGCGGCGCTGGGCGCGCGCACCATCACCGTCGAGCCGGCGGCCGGGCGCGCGGAAGCGGCGCGCAAGCTCGGCGCCGAGGTGGTGCTCGACCCGACGGCCGGGCCGATCGCGGAGCAGGTGGCCGAGGCGACCGGCGGCGTCGGTGGCACCGTGGTGATCGAGGCGACGGGGCGGCCGTCGGTGATGGCCGACGTGCTGGAGGTCGCCGCGCACGGCGCGCGGGTCGTGTACGTCGGCATCGACGTGGGCGGCAGCGCGCCTGCCGCGCTGGGTCTCATCCAGTCGAAGGAGCTGAGCATCCGCGGCATCATCGGTTCACCGGGGGTGTGGCCGGAGACGCTGCGGTTCCTCGCCCGCGCCGGACTCGACCTGTCCGACCTGGTGACCGGCCGGTTCCCCGTGGAGCGGGCCGCGGAGGCGATCACCGCCTCGCGCGACACGGCGAAGAACATCAAGGTGCACCTCGAGTTCGAGGCCGCGCGGTGACCCCGACCATGAGGGCGGCCGTCTACCACGGCCGCCAGGACGTCCGGATCGAAGAGGTGCCGGTGCCCCGGCTTCGCGACGGCGAGGTGCTCGTCGCCGTGCGGCGCAGCGGGATCTGCGGCTCTGACGCCACGGAGTGGGCGGCCGGCCCGAAGATGGTGCCGCTCACCCGGCGCCACCCCGGCAGCGGGCACCTTGGCCCGATGATCATCGGCCACGAGTTCGTCGGCGAGGTCGTGGACGCCGGCGAGGGGTTCGCCGCGGGCGATCTGGTCGCCGCCGGCGCCGGTGTCTCCTGTGGACAGTGCGATCGCTGCGGTGAGGGCCGCACCAACCTGTGCCGCCGGTACTACACGCTCGGGCTCAACGCCCCCGGCGGGCTCGCGGAATACGTCGCCGCACCCGCCGGCATGCTCCGCCCGATCCCGGCGGGGGTTCCCCTCGACCACGCCGGGCTGGCGCAGCCGCTGGCCGTCGGCCTGCACGCCGCGCGGCGGGCGGGCGTCCGGCCTGGTGACACCGTGGTGGTCATCGGCGCCGGTGCCATCGGCTCCTTCGTCCTGGCCGGGCTGCGGCACCTGGACGACGCCGACGTCACCGTGGTCGACTTCGCCGGCGACAAGCTGGATCGGGCCGCCCGGCTCGGCGCCGCCCGGACCGTGGACGCGGCGGGCGACGTCGTCGAGGCGGTGCGGGAGCTGACCGGTGGGCGTGGCGCCGACGTGGTCATCGAGGCCAGCGGTGCGCCGGGGCAGTTCGAGAACGCGCTGCGGATGGTCACCGACGGCGGACGGATCCTCGCCGTCGGCCTGCCCAAGCAGGCGCCCGCGGTGGACCTGTTCGGCCTGGTGCTGCGCGAGATCACCGTCGAGTCGACGGTGGCGCACGTGTGCGGGGCGGATCTGGTGCCGGCGTTGGAGATCCTTTCCGCCGGTGTGCTCGGTGCCGAGCTGCTCGACTCGGTGATCGGGCTCGACGAGCTCACCGACCGCGGCCTCGCGCGGCTGGCTGCCGGGGGAGTGGACGGCAAGGTCCTCATCGACCCGGGGAGGCGCTTGTGAAGGTCGCGGTGCTGGGACTGGGCGCGATGGGCTCGCAGCTGCTCCTGCGGCTGGTCGACAGCGGCGTCGACGTCGTCGGCTGGAACCGCGATCCCGAACGGGCGCGCCGAGCCGGAATTCCGCCGGACCGGGTCGCGGCCTCGGCGGCCGACGCCGTGACCGGGGCCGACGTGGTGATCGCCATGCTCGCCGACGGGCCGGCCTTGCGGGCCGTGCTGACCGGGGTCGTCGACGCGCTCGCCGGGACCACGCTGGTGCTCGACATGGGCACCTCCGGGCCGACGGTCGCGCGCGAAGTGGCGGAAACCCTGGCCGGGCACGGGATCCGGTTCGCCGAGGCCCCGGTGTCCGGGTCGGTCGGCGCGGCCCGCTCCGGGTCGTTGACGATCATGTTCGGCGGTGCGGCCGAGGACCTGTCCGCGGCGGACCCGGTGCTGCGGTTCCTGGGCGGGCGGACCATCCACATCGGACCGGTCGGCACCGCCTCGACGCTGAAGCTGTGCGTCAACGCCCTGCTGCACACCTTCAACGCCACCCTCGGCGAGGTCCTCGGCACCGCGACGCGCGCGGGTATCGACCTGCGCACGGCCTACGACACGATCGGCGAGTCCGCCATCGCCGCCCCGTTCGTGCGCTACAAGCGCGACGCCTTTCTGTCCGAGACCAACCCTCCGGTGGCCTTCGCGGTGGACCTGGTGCGCAAGGACCTCGAACTGTTCCTCGACGCGGTTCCCGACCCGGCGCGGCAGAGCCCGACGGTGCGGACCGCCGTCGACGTCGTGCACCGGGCCCAGTCGGCCGGTCTCGGACAGGAGGACATGGCGACGCTCGCGCGGCTGTACAACGGGAGCTGAGCGCTCCGGCGCTGGTCAGGCGGTGACCCCGGAACCGGTTGCGGCTCCGGTGGCGTCGCCGGTCAGACGTCGGCCCGGTCGCGGATTTCCACGGCGGTCTCGAGCATCTGCCGGGTGCTGGTGAACCAGTCCTGCAGGTTCAGGTCCACGATGAGCTCGTCCGCGCCCGCCTCGGCGGCCGTGTGGACGTCTTCCAGGATCTGGTCGAGGGTGCCGACGAACGCGGTGCGATCGGGGCCGGCCGGGCGGTCGGTGAAGGTGACGTTGCCGACCACGACCATCTCCATCCGGCTCGCGTCGCGGCCGTAGTCGGTGGCCAGCTCCCGGATGCGGTCCCAGCCGGTGCGCAGTTCGGCGGTGCCGGCCGGGCCGGGGGTGGTGAGCAGCGGCAGCCAGCCGTCGGCGCGCTGGGCGATGCGCCGCAGGGCGCGGGAGTCGCCACCGCCGCCCAGCATGACGGGGATCTTCGACACGGGCTTGGGCAGGACCGCCGCGTTGTCGATGACCGTGCGGGTGCCGCGGAAGGTCACCGGGTCCGGGCCCCACGCGGCGTCGAACACGTCGAGGGTCTCGTCGAGGATGCGGCCGCGGTCGGCGCGCGTGGTGCCGGCGGCCTGGAGCTCGTCGGTGGACCAGCCGGTGCTCAGGCCCGCGATCACGCGGCCGCCGCTGAGCTGGTCGACCGTGGCCAGCTCCTTCGCCAGCTGGATGGGCAGGTGGAGCGGGGCGACCAGGACGGACGTGCCGAGGCGCACGGTGCTGGTCACCACCGCGGCGGCGGTGAGCACGGCCAGGGGATCGGCGGCCTGCCGCTGCGCGGCGGGCCACGGCGCGTTCGGCACCCCGTACGGTTCGAGGGGCTTCTCCGGGAAGAGCAGCCGTTCGTAGGTCCACAAGCCGGCGTAACCGGCCGCTTCCGCCGTGCGGGCCGCTTCGACCACGTCGTGCCGCAGGTCCACACCCAGTCGTTGGGGCAGGCGGAGTCCGAGCTTCATGACAGTTCTCCGAGCGAGTCGTGATTGTCCTGACAGGACCGAGTTTGAACATTCACATTGGTGTGAAGGTCAAGGTAGTCTTGGACACATGAGAGTCGGTGAGCTCGCGGAGCGCACGGGCGTCTCCACCCGGCTGCTGCGCTACTACGAGGAACAGGGCCTGCTCGCGCCGAGCCGCGGCGGCAACGGGTACCGCGAGTACACCGAGTCGCACGTGGACGTCGTCCGGCAGATCAAGGGACTGCTCGACGCGGGGCTGCCGACCCGTATCATCGAGCAGCTCCTGCCGTGCCTGGACAAGCCCCAGACCATCTACGTGCCCGACGTGACCTCCCGAGATGATCACCACCCTGCACCGCGAGCAAGACCGGCTGACCGAACGCATCGAGTTCCTGACCCGCAACCGGGACGCGATCGCCGATTACCTCGACGCGGTCGTCAACGTCAAGGCAGCGAACGCCGCGAGCAAGGCCATGTCCTGAGCCTCCCCGGGCGCCGGCAGTGAAACGGTCCCGAGTTCTGCGGGGTGTGCCGGGCCGTCGCGCGGACGTGTCCGGTGGGTGCCCGGGCCGGCTCCAATGGAGCAGCGCTGTGACGTTCCGCTGGCTTTCACTCACTCGCCCGATGAATTGCCGGTAATTCTCCCGCGCTTCTACGCTGGAAAAGGTCGAGATCCTCGTGCCTGGGAGGAATTGTGCGTCGAAATCTGCTTGTTCTTGCCGCGATGTTGTTTTCTTTGCTGGGTCTGTCCGCTGTTCCCGCCGCGGCGAGTGGTGACCAGTTCGCCGCGGCGGGCTGTTTCGGGGAGCGCTACAGCATCTTTTTCGGACAGGGCATCAGTGTTTCGTGCCTGCCCGGCGAAGGTCACGGCTACCGCGTGATCGCCCACTGTGCGAGCGGAAACGCGTTCTGGTTCGCGGCGGGTGATTTCGTCCCGTACGGATTCGGCCCGGCGACCGCGGAATGCAACGGTGCGCTGCTCGTGCCCGCGAGTGTGGTCGCGTATCAGGTCGACGAAATCTGATTTCTCGCGCTGACTTTACGCGACGGCCACGATTTCGCCGTGCAGGACGGAAAACCAGCCGTCGGGGTCGTCGACCCAGCGGCGCCACGCGGTGGAGATCTCCTCGAGCTCGGCCGGCTGCGCGAGGCCGTCGCGGAGGATCTGGGTGGTGGTGTCGGAGTTCAGGACGCGCTCGGCCCACATGCTGCCCCAGTAGGCGCGGTCTTCGGGTGTGGCGAAGCACCACGTGGCGGACGACGGGACGACGTCGGTGAAGCCCGCGGCGTGGGCCCAGGTGAGCAGCCGCCGGCCGGCGTCGGGCTCGCTGCCGTTGGCGCGGAAGGCCTGGCGGTAGAGCTCGAGCCAGCGGTCGAGCGCCGGGTCCGCGGGGTGCCAGGTGAAGGCCTGGTAGTCGGCGTCGCGCGCGGCGACGAGACCGCCGGGGCGGCACACGCGTCGCATTTCGCGCAGGGCCAGCACCGGGTCGGCGACGTGCTGCAGCACTTGGTGGGCGTGGACGACGTCGAAGGTGTCGTCGGGGAAGTCGAGCGCGTGGACGTCGCCGACAACGAACTCGACGTTGCCCAAGCCGCGCCGGGCGGCCTCTGCTTCGCCGAGCCGGCGGGCCGCGTCGGTGATCTCGACGCCGGTGACCCGGCCCGGAGCCACCAGCGCGGCGAGGTCGGCGGTGATCGTCCCGGGCCCGCTGCCGATGTCGAGCAGCGCCTGCCCGGGCGCGAGCCGGGGCAGGAGGTACGCGCACGAGTTTTCGGCGGTCCGCCAGCGATGTGAGCGGAGCACGGATTCCTGGTGACCATGGGTGTAGGACGTCACATCGTGAGCCTAGCTCAGCTTCTCAGTGATCGGGACGCCGTTCTCGGCATCTGGACCAGCGGCGAAACGGAATCGTGCGGCTGAGCGGGGCTGGGCGAGGTGCGGCCGCTCGGCGGATACTGATCGCCATGTACCTGGGCAACCCCGACGTCCCCGACGACGTGTTCGCGGCCGTCCTCGGTCAGATCAACGACTTCGTGCGCACCCGCGTGACGCCTCGCGAGGTCGAGATCATGACCACGGACGCCATTCCCGCCGATCTTCGGGCCCAAGCCGCCGAGATGGGGTTGTTCGGCTACGCGATCCCGCAGGAGTGGGGCGGTCTCGGCCTCGATCTCGTGCAGGACGTCGAGGTCGCCATGGCGCTGGGGTACACGTCGCTGTCCCTGCGCTCGATGTTCGGCACGAACAACGGCATCGCGGGCCAGGTCCTGGTCGGGTTCGGCACCGAGGAGCAGCGCGCGCGGTGGTTGCCGGGCATCGCCTCGGGCGAGATCGTCGCCTCGTTCGCGCTCACCGAACCCGGCGCCGGGTCGAACCCGGCAGGCCTGCGCACCACCGCCAAACCGGACGGCGACGGCTGGGTCATCGACGGCGGCAAGCAGTTCATCACCAACGCCACCGAGGCCGGCCTGTTCGTCGTGTTCGCCCGCACGCGGCCGGCGTCGGATTCCGGCACGGGCATCGCGGTGTTCCTCGTGCCGGCCGACGCGCCGGGAATCACGGTCGGCCCGAAGGACGCCAAGATGGGGCAGGAGGGCTCGCGCACCGCGGAAGTCACCTTCACCGGGGTCCGCGTCGGCCCCGAGGCCCTGGTCGGCGGAGACGGTGAGGTCGGGTACAGGGCCGCGATGACGTCGCTGGCCCGCGGCCGCGTCCACATGGCCGGGCTGGCCGTCGGTGCCGCGCAACGGGCGCTCGACGAGTCGGTCTCCTACGCCGCGACCGCGACCCAGGGCGGCACGGTGATCGGGGACTTCCAGCTGGTGCAGGCGATGATCGCCGACCAGCAGACGGGCGTGCTCGCCGGCCGGGCGCTGGCCCGCGAGGCCGCGCGGCTGTACGTGACGGGGGAGGACCGCCGGATCGCGCCGTCGGCGGCGAAGCTGTTCTGCACCGAGATGGCCGGCAAGACCGCCGACCTGGCGGTGCAGATCCACGGCGGCAGCGGCTACCTGCGCGAGGTCCCGGTCGAGCGTATCTACCGCGACGTGCGGCTCATGCGGCTCTACGAAGGGACCAGCGAAATCCAGCGGCTCATCGTCGGCGGCGGGCTCGTGCGCGCCGAGAAGCGGAAGCAGTCGTGACGCGCCCGCTCGAAGGGGTCACCGTCGTCGCGGTCGAGCAGGCCGTCGCCGCTCCTCTGGCCACCCGCAACCTCGCCGACCTCGGTGCCCGCGTGATCAAGATCGAACGCATCGACGGTGGCGACTTCGCGCGCGGCTACGACCACGTCGTCCACGGCACCGGGGCGCATTTCGTCTGGCTCAACCGGGGCAAGGAGTCGATCGCGCTCGACCTGAAAGTGCCGGAGGGCCGCGACATCGCGCGCCGGCTCGTCGCCGGCGCGGACGTGTTCGTGCAGAACCTCGCCCCCGGTGCCGCCGACCGCCTCGGGTTCGGTGATCTGCGCGCCGAGCACCCGGAACTGGTCGTGGTGAACGTGTCGGGCTTCGGCGCCGGCGGGCCGATGGAGCAGCGCAAGGCCTACGACATGCTCATCCAGGCCGAGGCCGGGCTCATCGCCATCACTGGCACGCCCGAGACGCCGGCGAAGACCGGCATCCCGACCGCCGACATCGCGTCGGGCATGTACTGCTCGCAGGCCGTGCTGGCCGCGCTGCTGCGCCGCTGGCGCACCGGCGAGGGCGCCACCATCGAGGTCTCGATGCTGGAGGCCACCGTCGAGTGGATGGGCTACGCGCTCTACACGCAGATGTACGCCGGCACCCAGCCCGCCCGCATGGGGCTGAGCCACAGCTCGATCGCCCCGTACGACGCCTTCCCGACCCGCGATGGCCAGATGCTGATCGGCGTCCAGAACGACAGCGGCTGGCGCACCCTGGTCACCGCCGTGCTCGAGGCCCCCGAACTCGCCGGCGACCCGCGGTTCACCACCAACGTCGACCGCGTCGCCCACCGCGCCGCCTGCGACGCCGCGGTCGCCGGCCACACCGTCCGCTGGACCAACGCCGAGCTCGACGAGCGCCTCGCCTCGGCCGGCGTTCCCGCCGCTCAGCTCAAGGAAGTCGGCCAGGTCGTCGACCACCCCCAGCTGCGCGCCCGCGACCGCTGGCGCAAGGTCGGCACCGAGTTCGCCGAGATCGACGCCCTGCTGCCACCCGCGACCTTCGCCGACGTCGAAGCCCGCATGGGCGACGTCCCCGCGCTGGGCCAGCACACGCGCGCCCTGCTCGCGGAGTCCGGTGTGGACGCCGACGACGTCATCGCCCGCGGAATCGCTGGGCCGCCCCGGGCGTGAGATACCGGCTGTCGCCGGACTTCGTCGTGGCCCTGCGGAACCCGTTGGTACCAGCGGTGGTTCCGGGGCCGGCGTTGTCGTGCCCGCGGCAGGCTATCGCCGCAGCTGCCGATCGTCTTGACTCCCTCGCCACGCGGCCGGTAGCTTACGGATATACGAATTTCGATTCGAGATTACGAAAGTGACGATGATGTCGCGATGACCACGACGCCTGCTGCCGAGACCCTGCCCGACCTGCTGCGCGCGGGTGCCGCGGCTGTGCCGGAACGGGAGGCCTTCGTGGTCGGCGGCGTGCGGCTGACGTACGCGCAGCTGAACGAGCGGATGGACGACGCGCGCAGGGCGTTGCAGGGGATCGGCGTCGGTGAAGGGGACGTCGTCGCGCTGCTGGCGCCGAACGATGCCGCGTGGGTGCCGGTGGCGTTCGGGGCGATGGCGGCCGGGGCGCGGGTCGACGCGTTCAACACGTGGGTCAAGGCCTACGACATCGAGTACCTGCTGACCAGCTCGAAAGCGTCGGTGCTGGTGATGGTGGACCGGGTACGGGGCAACGACCTCGTCGGCGAGCTGCGGAAGCTGGTGCCGGACCTGGGGAAACCGGGGGAGGTGTTCCCGGAGCTGAGGCACGTCGTCGTGCTCGGCGACGCCGTGCCGGACGGGGCGCTGGCGTGGGCCGATCTGCCGAAGCCGCCGGCCACCCCGGCGGAAGCCGATCCCGGCGAACCCGCCTTCGTGCTCTACACCTCGGGCTCGACGAAGAACCCCAAGGCCGTCCCGCTGTGCCATCGCGACCTGATCCTCAACGGCTTCCACATCGGCGAGCGCATGGGCCTGTCCGCCGACGACCGCGTGTGGTTCGGCTCCCCGCTGTTCTGGAGTTTCGGCTGCGCCAACGCGCTCATGGCCACGATGACGCACCGGGCGTGCTTCGTGCTGCAGGAGCAGTTCGAACCCCGAATCGCGGCCGAGCTGATGGCGGCGGAGCGCGTGACGGCCGCGTACCTGTTGCCCGCCATGGTCGACGCGCTCGTCAACGGACCGGCGGAGCGCGTGCGGGCGGTGGACTCGTTGCGCACCGGGCTGACCATCGGCCGCCCCGAAGAAGTCGAGCGCGCGATCACGCAGCTGGGCATCAGCGAGATGTGCAACGTCTACGGCTCGACCGAGACCTACGGCAACTGCTGCGTGACCGACCATCGCATGCCGCTCGGGACGCGCCTGAGCACGCAGGGCGAGCCGCTGACCGGCGTCGAGATCCGGGTGGCCGACCAGGAAACCGGCGCGCTGCTGCCCGCGGGCGAGCCGGGGGAGCTGCAGGTGCGCGGCCGCCTGACGCCGGGCTACCTCAACGACGACGAAGCCAACGCGGACGCCTTCACCGGCGACGGCTGGTTCCGCACCGGCGACCGTGGAGTGGTCAACGCCGACGGCACCGTCTCGTTCGTCGGCCGGATCACCGACATGATCAAGACCTCCGGCATCAACGTCTCCCCGGCCGAGGTCGAGAGCTTCCTGTCAGGCCATCCGGAGGTGGCCGAGGCTGTGGTGCTCGGCGCGCCGCACCCGAGCCGCGACGAGGTCGTGGTGGCGTTCGTCGTGGCGCGCGGCGGAAAGCTCACCGCGCAGGACGTGATCGCCCACTGCAAGGAGCGCATCGCGGGGTACAAGGTGCCGTGGGCGGTGGCGATCGTCGAACAGCTGCCGAAGACCGGCACCGGCAAGCTCGTCCGCCGGACGTTGCGCGACGAGGCGGAGAAACTCGTGCAGGACAAGCTGAAAGCAGGCACGCCATGACGGGCAACTGGGGCCGCTGGGGCACCGGCGACGAGGCCGGCGCCCTCAACCTCGTCACCCCCGACGTCACGCGCCGCGCGGCCGGGCTCGTGCGGTCGGGCCGGACGCTCAGCCTCGCCCAGCCGCTCGGCCCGGCCACCGCGTCGCCGCGCCACCGGCCGGGGCCGATGCGATTCATGAACCGCGACGCCGGCGACTACGCCCTGGGTGCGCGTTCGCCGGGCGGCTTCCGGTTCGCCGAGGACACCGTGCAGTTCCCGACGCACAGCGGCACCCACGTCGACTCGCTGTCCCACGCGTGGACGGGCGAGGAGATCTACAATGGACACTCGCAGGCCTCGACGCGCACCACGCGCGGCGCCCAGCGCTGCGGTGCCGAAAAGCTGCTCCCGGTCGTGACGCGCGGGGTGCTCGTGGACCTGGTGGCCGCGACCGGCGGCCCGCTGGAGCCGAGCGCCCCCGTCGGGGTCGACGAGCTGCGCCGCGGCATCGCGGAAACCGGTGTCACGCCCGAAATCGGCGACGCCGTGCTGATCCGCACCGGCTGGCTGGAAACGCAAGGCCGCGGCGGTGACTACTTCGCGGACGAGCCCGGGATCACGGAGGAAGCCGCGCGCTGGCTGGCCGACCGCGACGTCGCGCTCGTCGGCGCCGACAACTACGCCGTGGAGCAGCAGTCGGCGACCAGCGGGTTCCCCGCGCACCTGCTGCTCCTGCACCAGCACGGCGTGCCGCTGCTGGAGAACCTCGAGCTGGCCGGGCTCGGTGACGCGCTGGCGGCCGAATCGCGGTCGACGTTCCTGTTCGTCTTCGCCCCGATCCCGCTCGTCGGCTCGACGGCCACTCCGGTCACGCCGGTGGTCGTCCTGTGACCGCGGACGAGGGCTGGCTCACCGGCGTCCTGAAACCCGGCGACCTCGTCGTGGTCGCGCAGGGCACCGGCGAGCCGACGCCCCTGCTCGAACAGCTGGTGCGGGCGGCCCCGCCCGACGTCGAGGTGTTCGTCGGGCTCAGCCACAGCACCGCGCTCACCGGCCCGGCCGCCCGTGAGCTGCCGCTGGTGTCGTTCGGCGCGCTGGGCCCGCTCGGCCGGCTCGCCGCGAACGGCACCGTCTCCGTGATCCCGTGTCACTTCCGCGACGTCCCGCGCGCGCTCGCGAGCCGCAACCCCGAGCAGATCGTGGTGGCGCTGCAGGTGTCGAGCGCCGACGAGACCGGTCACCACAGCCTCGGTCTGTCCGTCGACTACACCTACGACCTGCTCGGCCGTGCCCGCGCCGTCGTCGCCGAGGTCAACGACCGCCTGCCGCACACGAGCGCGCCCCGCGTGCACTCCTCGCAGCTGACGGCGACCGTGCTCAGCTCCCGGCCGATGCCGACGATCACGGCCGGCACGACCGGGCCGGTGCACGAAACGATCGCGCGGCACGTCGCCGGCCTGGTGCCCGACGGCGCGACGATCCAGCTCGGCGTCGGCACGCTGCCGTCGGCGATCGGCCGGGCGTTGGAGTCCCGACGCGACCTGCGCGTGCACTCGACGCTCGCCGGCTCCTGGCTGCTCGACCTCGCCCGCTCCGGCGCGCTGAGCGACGAGCCGGGCGCCGTGACGATCTGCGAGGCCGCCGGCTCCCCGGAGCTCTACGACTGGGTGGTCGAATCCGGGGTGCTCGTGCGGCCCGTCTCGGACCTGTCGCGGCCGGGCGCGTTCGCCGACGTCGACCACTTCGTGGCGATGAACTCCGCGCTGCAGGTGGATCTCACCGGTCAGGTCAACGCGGAGGAGCTCGGCTCCGGCTACGTCGGCGGGATCGGCGGCCAGCCCGACTACCTGCGCGCGGCCCAGCAGTCGCGGGACGGCTGTTCGGTCGTGATGCTCCCCGCCACGACGGGCGAGGGCACCCGGTCCCGCATCGTGCGCGGCTTGCACGCCGGTGCCGTCACCACACCACGGTCCCATGTGGACGTCGTCGTCACCGAACACGGGATCGCCGACCTGCGCGGCAAAAGCCTCACCGAGCGTGCCGACGCCCTCATCGCCATCGCGGCCCCCGGCCACCGTTCCTCACTGCGGGAGACGCCATGACCAGCACGCTCGACGAGCAGCTGCACGAGTTCCTCTCGGCGCAGCTCGGCTCGGTCCCGAAGATCGTCGACCTGGCCCGCGTCGGCGTCGGCCGCTCGCGGGAGAACTGGGTGTTCGACCTCGTCGATCCCGCCACGGACGAACGCGAGCCGCTGATCCTGCGCCGCGACCCCGAAGGCGGCCTGGTCGACACCGACCGCGGCACGGAGTTCGCCGTCCTGCGCGCCCTGGAGCCGAGCGGGCTCCCGGCGCCGCAGGCCCGCTGGCTGGACTCGGACGGCCGGTGGCTCGGCAAACCGTCGCTGATCATGCGCCGCGAACCCGGCGACTGCGACTACCGCGTGGTCAACGGCGACCGCCCGCCGGCCGAACGCGCCGACCTGGCCCGGCGGTTCTGCGAACTGCTGGCCCAAGTCCACTCTGTCGACTGGCGCTCGACCGGCCTCGGCGCCGTGCTCGAAGATCCGGGGGAACAGGCAGCGCTGGCCGAGCTGAACCGCTGGGAGACCGTGTTGCGCCAGGACCAGCTCGAAGCACTGCCCGAAGTGGACCTTGCTGTTGCGTGGCTGCGCGAGCACGCTCCCGCGTCGCCGCGCACCGTGCTCGTGCACGCGGATTTCAAGCCCGGCAACATCCTGCTGCAAGGCAACCACATTTCCGCGCTGCTCGACTGGGAGCTTGCGCACCTCGGCGACCCGCTGGAAGACCTCGGCTGGGTCGTGCAGCCCCTGCGTCGCCGCGAGCACCTCATCGAGGGCGTGTGGGAACGCGACGATCTCGTCCGCCACTATCGCGAGACCACCGGCCTCGACGTCGACGAGACGGCGCTGGAGTGGTGGGTGGTTTTCTCGACCTTCAAAACCGTGGTCATGCAGGTCAGCGGGCTCCGGGCCTTCCTCGACGAGCGCAGCGACGAACCGTACCGCCCGACCCAACGCGTGCTGCAGACCCTGCTGACCGCGATCGCCGAAAGGAGTTGACGTGCGCCCGACCATCGAGGACCAGCTGCACGGTGCGCAGCGCCTGCTGGACGAAGTCGCAGGCGACCCCGAGCTGAGCCGGGACTCCCGCGAGAACCTGGCCAACGTGCGGCGGCTGCTGAAGCAGATCGGCCGTTCGTGGTCCGAGCTGCTTCCCTTCTACGTCAACGACAACGCCACCATGGCGCAGTTGCTGACCCGCCACGCGCAGGACATCGGGATCCCCGCGGCGGCTGGACCCGCCGGCTACGACGTCGCTCAAGCCGCCCAGCGCAACGCCGAGCTGCGAGCGCTGCTGTCCCGCGTGATCACGAACCTGCCCGACACCGCGGACGGAACCGCCGCCCGGCGGGAGATCACCGAGTACCTGGTCCGTCGGATCGAAGCCGACCCGAGCTGAGGAGGTGGCGATGAGCGACCTGACCGTCGGCGACGAGCACTTCGCCGAGCAGTTCCCCCTGTCCCCGTTGGACGATTACCTCATCCACCAGACGCCGGACCCGATCCGCGTGATGGCGACCGGCGACCCGCGCGCCTACGAGCGGTACTGGATGATCTGCCACGACCCGACCGGCGAGGTCATGGTCGCGACCGGCGGCAGCTTCTACCCGAACCTCGACCGCGCCGAGGCCTACGCCATCGTCAACTTCCGCGGCCGGCACACCTCCGTGCGCAGCTTCCGCGCGCTCGGCGTGGACCGCGCCGACCTGCGCATCGGCCCGATCGCCCCGGAGATCATCCGCGGCCTGCGGGAATGGCGCTACGTGCTCGAGCCCAACGAGCACGGCATCAGCTACGACCTGACCTTCCGCGACACCACCCGGCAGGTGTTCCGCGAGCCGCTGTCCGACTCGGCCCACGGCACGCCGCCGGGCCGGCGCAACGACGTCACCGCCGGGTTCGAGGGCTTCGGCACGGTCGAGGGCTGGGTCGAGGTCGACGGCACCCGCGTCGAGCTCGGCCCCGGCTCCGCGGGCACCCGCGACCGGCACTGGGGCACGGGCCGCGGCGTGGGCGGGCCGGCGATGTCGCTCGGCGGACGGCTCCACGTGGGCGTGTCCGGCAACGCGTTCGTGCCGTTCTCCGACTGGACGCTGTGGGGCGACCGCGTGTACTACCCGTTCGGCGACAGCCGGCCCGGCGCGACGCGCGTGGCCAAACCGACGCGGCGGCTGCGCTTCGACCCCGACACCGACATCTTCGCCGAGGGCATCGTCGACTACCGCCTCGGCACCGGCGAGGTCAAGCAGCTGCACTACGAGCACCTCGGCCTGCAGACGGCGTTCCTGCGCTGCGGCATGTACGGCGGCACCCCGGAAAGCGGCATCCACCAGGGCTCCTACGACGGCCCGGAGCTGACCGAGGGCGAGACCTACGACCTCACGAACCCCCGCACCCGCATCAGCCTGCGTGGTCTGGACGAACACCTGTGCCGCGTCACCTGCGACGGCGAAACGGTGATCGGCATCTACCAGACCATCGACCCCGTGGCCTACGAAACCTGCAAGTCGGGCCGCCCGGGCTGGGCGTTTTTGGACTGAACCCGGCTGGGGGTTTTGTACTGAACACCGCCGCGAGATCGCGCCGGTGTGGGGATTGAGCGGTGCGATCGGCCGCCAGGCCGATCCGACCGCTCGATCCCCACACCGGCTCAAAGGCGATGTCGCCCGCCCCGGCGGAGCCGGGGCAGACAACACAGCGTGAAGGTGAAGTCGCCGGAGAGCTTGCCGCTCAGGCGGGCCGCCGAAACGAGTTTCCCTTCGGCGAGCAGCCTTTCGACCTCGGCGCGCGAAAGTGCGCAGCCGTCGGCGATCAAGCGCACCGGCCGGACTGGAATCCGGGCGGCGAAGCGGACCGAAACGTCGATCACCTCACGGTCGAGGTGATCCGATCCGCCGGTGTCGAGGCGCCAAGCGCCGGCCCAGTCGAGGGCGACGTGGTTGCGGTGCAGCACGACCGGGTCCTGGAGCAGCTCGGCGGCGAGGCCGAGATCGTTGGTGTGCAACCGTTCCAGCAGTTCGGGACGGACGGAGCGCACGTTGACCCGCTCCAGGACCGATAGTTTCGCCGTGTCTCCGCACGAGGAGCAGAGCACGAGGAGCCAGGCGTCGAGGAGCTTGTGGTTTGCGTTGACGCGGAATTTGCCACTGGCGCGGAAACGGTCGTGACCGCAGGCCGTGCAGCGACGGAGCAGGACGGGAAAACGGGTGGGTTCGACCACCCAATGGGTGAGCACAGAAGTACACCGGTTTCTGTGAGAAGTCCGCAGCAAAAGTCAGCGCGGCGCACAGGCGCGACGCGCGACGAATCAGCTCTCGGGAGGTCTCACAGCGTGTACAACGGCACGCCCTTTCCTGGGCAACGTGGTTCGACAGCACGGTAATGGCGCACGGCGGCATCGCTCCACCGGTTTTCGCGTGCGGGGGAAGACGACGCCGGGCTAGGGTGGGCCGATGGGGTCAGTCAGGCAGGTCCAGATCACCTTCGACTGCGCGTCGCCGGAGCGCGTCGCGCGGTTCTGGTGCGAGGTGCTCGGCTACGTCGTCCCGCCGCCGCCGGACGGGTTCGCGACCTGGGACGAGTTCACCCGCTCTCTGCCGCCGGAGAAACAGGACGCGGGGTTCGTGTGCGGTGATCCCACCGGCGCCGGCCCGCGGATGTACTTCCAGCGCGTGCCCGAAGGCAAGGTCGTCAAGAACCGGGTGCACCTCGACGTGCGGGTCGGCACCGGGCTCGTGGGTGCGGAGCGTGTCGCCGTCCTCGAAGCCGAATGCGCCCGCCTGGTCGCGCTCGGCGCGGTTCGCCAGCAGTTGCTGGTCGCCGACGAGGAGAACGAGTCGTGCCTGGTGATGCAGGACGTCGAGGGCAACGAGTTCTGCCTCGACTGAGGCGGTGCTAGGCCCGGCGCCCGCGCCGCGACAGGTCCGCACCGCTGCGGCCCAGGTCGGCTTCGATCGAGGCGGCCGCCTCGAAAGCTTTGTCCAGCAACAGCTTCTCGTGTGTCTCGTCGATCTGCGCGAGCGGCACCGAGATGTGGATGGCGGCCGTGATCTCGCCGTACGCGTCGCGGATCGGGAACCCGTAGCCGACGACGCCGGGGATGGCTTCCTCGCGGCTCACGGAGTAGCCGGCGCGCCGGATCGTCTCCAGCTCGCGCTCGAGATCGGCCTCTTCGGTGAGCGTGTGCTCGGTCAGCCGCGGCCGCGGTTCACCCATCAGCCGCCGGTGCAGAGGCGGGTGGAACGCGGCGAACAGCTTGCCGACGGCCGTGGCGTGCAGGAACAGCGACTGGCCCAGCCGGATGTCGACCGCGATCGGGCGCGTGCCGGGGAACCGGTCGATGTAGGACACCCGCGTGCCGAGGCGCACCGCGAGGTAGACGTCCTCGCCGGTCGCGCGGGTCAGCTCCTGCAGGGGGCGGCGGGCGACGTCACGCACCTCCAGGCCGTCGACGATGCGGATGCCCAGACGCACCGCGCGCGAGCCGAGCGAGTAGCGCAGGTCATCGGAGACCACGATGACGTCGGTGGCGGCCATCCGCTGCAACAGGTTGTGGGCGCTGCTCGCCGGCATCCCGAGCCGTTTCACGATCTCGGTGAGCGTCATGCCCTCCGGGTGCCCGACGAGCAGCTCGAGCGTGTCGAACACCCGCGAGAACCGTTCCGCTCCTGTGTCGGCTGCCACGCACCCCTGCCTTTCGTCGCTGGTCATCCGCCAAAAAGCCTAGCCGATCCCCGGCCGTCGCCGGTGGCGAGACGGCCGGGGTGATCAGTGCCGGCGGGTCCCGCCGGCGAGGAAATCCGCGTCGTCCAGCGCCAGGGTCAGGGCCAGGAGCGCACCGAGGTAGCTGTACTGGCGCAGGCCCATGACCAGGCCGGTCGCGGTGTAGGTGAACCGCGACTGCTGCACGAGCTGCGGCGGCGTCACCTCGGCGAAGTGCCGGGCGGTGTTGGCGAAATGGCATTCGACGACGGGTTTGGTCGTGTCGTCGAGGGCGTGGCGCGTGGCTTCGCCGTAGGTGGTGAGGCCGGCGGGGTTGATGACGTAGCCGTCGACCTCGCGCGCGGTGCGGTGGATGAAGTCGAGGATCTCGCCCTCGTGGTTGGAGGCGAACGGGACGACGGACACGCCGAGCTCACCGGCCATCTCGGCCACGAGCTTTTGGAGGTCGGCCAGGGACTTGATCGGGCCGTAGATGGTCTCGGAGCGGTGGCCGAGGTTGGGCATGTTCGGGCCGTCGATCACGCCGATGCGCCACGGTGTCGGGTCCGGTCCGCGGAAGCGCGAGAGGGACATGTCAGGACTCCTGCGGGGTGATCAGGTTGAGCGGCAACGGGGTGTGGCGCGCGGCCGGGCTGCCGTCGCGGCCCCGGGCGCGCAGCTGGGCGACGGTGTCCGGATCGCCCGTGGCGTCGGTGGGGCCGAGCGGCAGGTCGTGCTCGTGGGCCAGCGCGATCAGTTCCGCGACGGTGCACTGCGCGAACGCGGTTTCCAGCCGCGCGCGGATCTCCGCCGCGTGGCCGCGCCGGTCGGCGTAGGTGGCCAGGGCCGGGTCGGCGGGCCAGCCCAGCGCCGTGCACAGGCGGAGCCACATGTGGTCTTCGAGCAGCGCGAGGGCGACGAAGCCGTCCGTGGCCCCGACGACGCCGTAGGTCGCCTCCGGCTCCGTGACGGCGAGGGGTTTGACCGAGCTCCAGCCCGTCGCGACGTCGAGCATCGCCAGGTCGAGGAAGGTGCCGCCGCCCGCGTGCCACGCCGCGGTGATCGCGAGTGCGGCCGTGGTGGCGGTGCCGAGGTCGACCCACGGCACGCCGATGCGGTCGGACTCTCCCGCATCGCCGAGGATTCCGGCCATGGCCTGCAGCGACAGGTCGTGCGTGGGATGGCCCGCCAGCGGTCCGGTCTGGCCCATTCCGCTGATCGAGCAATAGACGACGTCCGGGCGCACCTCGCGCACGGCCTTCTCGTCGCAGCCGAGGCGGGCGGTGACGCCGGGGCGGAAGCCCTCGACGAACACCGCGCACCCGGCTGCCAGCTCCAGCAGTCGCTCGCGGTCGGCGGGCGACTTCAAATCGAGGAAAACGCTGCGCTTGCCGGCGTTGACGCGCTCGAACATCGGCGGGTCGAAGCGGCGGGCCGGGTCGCCGGCGGGCGGCTCGACCTTGAGGACGTCGGCGCCGAGTGACGCGAGCAGGAAGGTCGCGTATGGTCCCGGCAGCTGCTGGCTCAGGTCGAGCACGGTCATGCCGTGCAGCGGGGCGGTCACGGCCGGACCACTGCCCGGCCGACGAGCGCGCCGGAGTCGACGGCGGCGTGGGCGGCGGCGACGTCGTCGAGGGGCCAGACCCGCGGCGGCACGGGGGTCACCTTGCCGCTGGAGACGAGGTCGACGACGTCGAGCAGCTCCCGGCGGTTCGCGTGGGCCGAGCCGACGATTTCGAGCTCCTTGAGGATCATGAGTCCCAAGTGGACTTCGACGGCGCCGGGGTCGGTGTTGCCGACGACGGCCAGCCTTCCGTGCGGCGCCAAGGCTTTCAGCGACAGCGTGAAGGTCGGGGTGCCGGTGGTCTCGATCGCGACGTCGACTCCGCGCGGGCGGCCAAGGTCCGCGGCGGCCGCGCGCACGGCCGGTGCGCCTTCCGCGACGGTCACCACGGCCTGGGCGCCCGAGTCCAGTAGCGCTTGCCTTTTGCTGTCACTGCTCGTCAGGGCGATCACGGTGGCGCCGAGTGCGGCGGCGATCCGTACCGTGTGGACACCGACGCCGCCGCTCGCGCCGGTCACGAGCACGACGTCGCCTGCCGCGGCCCGGGTGCGGCGCAGCGCATGCAGTCCGGTGCCCAGCGCACAGGAAAGGATCGCGCCTGAGGCGTCGTCGACGGTGTCGGGAAGGGCGACCGCGTTGACCGGCCCGGCGAGGACGTACTCGGCGTAACCGCCGGGCAGGTCCTCGCCGTAGAAGCCCGGGCCGCTGCGGCAGGTGTTGGTGTGCCCGGCCACGCACTCGGCGCACGTGCCGCACGGGAACCGCTGCACGAGCGCGACCCGGCGGCCCAGCCACGAAGTGTCGCCGGCGGGACCGACGGCCTCGACGCGTCCGGCGATCTCGTGCCCGAGCACCTGGCCGGGTTTGGCGGCCAGCAAACCCTTGCGCGCCAGCACGTCGTGGCCGCAGATCCCGCACGCGGCCACCCGCACGAGCAGCTGGTCGGCCGTGGGTTCGGGGACCGGGCGGTCGTGCACCTCGAAGCGGTCCGGCGCCGTCAGCACTGCGGCTCGCATCACGGCGACACGACCTCGGTCACCTTGCCCGCGATCGTCGGGGCGGGGCCGGACTTGGTTGCGTCGACGTCGAGCGTGAGGTCGCGCCCGGCCGTCTCCGGCAGCCAGAACAGCAGGATCAGCCCGCAGATCAGCGCGACGCCGACCAGCAGGATGCCCGGTGCGTAGCTCAGCCCGGTCGACACCACCAGCGCCGCGGCGACCAGTGGCGCGAAGCCCGACGGCGCGCCGACGCCGAGGTTGAAGCCGAGCGCCCCGCTGGTGAGCCGCGTCGAGGCCGGGAACATCTCGATGAGCACCAGCGAGGTGTTGGCGTTGATCGGTGCCTGGAAGATCGCGAACACGATCAGCGCGACGATCACGACCGGCGTCGACCCGGTCCCGAGCGCCATGAACACCGGGATGCCGAACACGACGTGGCCGAGGCAGCCGAACAGCAGCGTGCGGCGCCGGCCCAGCCGGTCGGACAGCCGGCCCGCGAGCGGGCACAGCGCGCAGTAGATGGCGAGCCCGATCGAGGTCAGCACGGTCGCGCGGGTGCCGCCGACGTGCGCGGTCGCGGTCAGGTAGTTCACGACGTAGGTGCCGAGGAAGTACAGGCCCACCCCGCAGATCCAGGAGAACCCGAAGGTCACGAAGATCGCCTTCGCCTGGTCGCGGCGCAGCGCGTCCTTCAGCCGGGCCCGCGGCGCGTCGCTCTTCGCGAGCTCTTCGAAGATCGGTGTGTCCTCCAGCCGCTGGCGGACGTAGAGGCCGACGGCGGCCAGCGGCGCCGCGACGAAGAACGGCACGCGCCAGCCCCAGCTGTCGAGGGCCGCGGCGCTGAGGGAGAGCTGGAAGGCGAGCGACAGCAGGGCGCCGAAGATGAGCCCCAGCGCCGCCGCCATGGACGGGAAGCTGCCGGGGATCCCGCGCCGGTCGGCCGGCGCCGTCTCGATCAGGTAGGCCGAGCTCGCACCCCACTCGCCGCCCACGGCCAGCCCCTGCAGGCACCGCAGCAACACCAGCAGCACCGGCGCCGCGATCCCGATCGTCGCGTACGACGGCAGCACCCCGATCAACGTCGTCGCGACGCCCATCAGCGCCACACTCGCCGACAACGACACCTTCCGTCCGGCCCGGTCCCCGATGAGCCCGAACACGACGCCACCCAGCGGCCGCACCGCGAACGCCACCCCGAACACCGCCAGGGACTTCAGCAGCCCCACCGCACTGGACCCACCGGGGAAGAACTCGTGCCCGATGGCCACGGCGAGAAACCCGTACACGCCGAAGTCGAAGTACTCCAGGAAGTTCCCGATGATGCACGCGACGGCGACCCGCCGTCTGCCCATCGCCGTGGTGGCCCTCATCGTTGTCGCCATTGACCCCGAGTCCCTTCGATTCGAAATACCGAAAGATCTTTCTTAAACTCGAATGAGGCGACGGTACTTCGTCGAGGGCTTCGCCACAAGGCTCAGGTCGGGGTTGGAGCGCGCCGCCGGTGCGGAGGGTGGCGCCGCGCGACACGGCGGAGCAGCGCGTTCGGAGCCGGTGAAGGAGACGCCCTGGGACCGGGGTCGCCGATGATCGGCTCGGCCTGGGTGCGGGTTGCGATGCAGAAGCGGGCCTGCGATGGCGTAGTACTCGAAGATCTCGCGAGAGGATTCGGCCTCCTCCAAGCCTTCCGCGTCGCTCCTCCGCGGCGGAAGAAGGCGAGGTAGACCCGGCGGCACACCAGCAACACGACCAGGCCGAGCACCAGCGAACCGGCGCCGATCACGAACGTGCCGCCGACGTCGACGCCGTCGAGTCCACGTGGCTGCTCACCCTCAACGCCGCCCGCCGCATCGATACCGGCGAACCCGCCACGAAAAACGGGGCCATGGCGCAACTCCAGGCGTTGGAGACCGCAATGTTCTACACCTGGGCGCCGTGCAAGCCCTCGGCGGCTGGGGCTACTCGCGCGAGTTCCCCGTCGAGCAGTGGATGCGCGACGCGAAGCTCGAAGAAGACACGTCGGACACCATGCGGCTGGTGATCTCGCGCCGGCTGCGAGCGGTGGCCGGACCGGACCCGCGGGGGTCGAGGTCCGGCCGGTTGCTCAGACCCGTCCTTGCTTCTTGCCCCAGAAGTACTCGTTGGCCAGGTTCTTCTTGATCTCGTCGGAGAGTCCCTCGTAGCGCCGGTCGGTTTTCAGGACGTTCTCGATGTCGTTGACCGCATTCTGGGTTTGCGCCTTCTTCGGGTGATCGACGCCCAGTCACCCGACTCGATGGCCGTCGACAAGTCATTCGCGGATTCCAGCAGCGAAATACCCGAATACGCCTTAGTCGAGTCTTGCCGTCCTCTTGCTCCCGAGCTGCGGCGTTGCCTGATAGTCCCGTGTGGCCGGACCAAGCGTGCACATCGTCCGGAAAAGACCCTGCCGGGTGAACCGTTCCGGGCTGAAGGTCAGCTCGCGGGGACCAGCTCACCCTGCTCGTCGGCCGCGGCCTCGCGGGCGTAGCGGCGGGCCATCGCGGCGCACACGATCAGCTGGATCTGGTGGAACAGCATCAGCGGCAGCACGATCAGGCCCACCTGTCCGTGGCCGAAGAGCACGGTGGCCATCGGCAGGCCGCTGGCCAAGCTCTTCTTGGAGCCGCAGAACACGATCGTGATGCGGTCGGCGCGGTCGAAGCCGAGCAGCCGCGCGCCGACGCTCGTAGTGGTGAGCACGGCGGCGAGCAGCACCACGCACACGCCCAGCAGCACGAACAGGGGGCCGATGTCGAGCTTGTGCCAGATGCCTTCGGTCATGCCCTCGCTGAAGGCGGTGTAGACGACGAGCAGGATCGAGCCGCGGTCCACGAGCTTCAGCGGCGCCGAGTGGCGGCTGACCCAGCCGCCGATCCAGCGGCGTGCGAGCTGGCCGGCCACGAACGGCACGAGCAGCTGCAGCACGATGTCCAGGACCGCCTGACCGCTCACGCCCGGGCCGTCGGTCGCGAGCAGCAGCGCGACGAGCAGCGGCGTCAGCACGATGCCGAGCAGGTTCGACACCGACGCGCTGCAGATGGCGGCCGCGACGTTGCCCTTGGCGATCGACGTGAACGCGATCGACGACTGCACCGTGGACGGCAGCAGGCACAGGAACAGCACGCCGGTGTAGAGCGGCGACGTGAGCAGCCCGGGGGAGAGGAACGACGCCGCGAGGCCCAGCAAGGGGAACAGCACGAATGTGGCGGACAGCACAGTGACGTGCAGGCGCCAGTGCTTCAGGCCGTCGATGGCTTCCTTGCTCGAAAGCCTTGCGCCGTAGAGGAAGAACAGCAGTCCCACCGCGATGTTCGCCGCGATCCCGAAGCCGGTGGCGGTGCCGCCGGAGGCGGGCAGGAGCGACGCGACGCCCACCGTCAGCAGGATGGCGGCGATGAACGGGTCGATCCGCAGCTTGGCCAGCAGCGCGGAAACGGGGCGGGTCAACGGGGCGAACACGGTCGTCATGGAACTCCTTTCCCACCCGATTCTCCGGTGCGGCACGGTCATTCGGAACCCCGATCACCGTACTCACTGTCATTGTGGGCGCCGATAAGATGTGACGCATGCTGGATTCCCGCCTGTGCCGCTCCTTCCTCGCGGTGGCCGAGACCCGCAGCTTCACCGCCGCGGCCCGGCGGCTGGGTGTGGGCCAGCCCACAGTCAGCCAGCACATCCGGCGCCTCGAAAGGGAAGCCGGCGGGCTGCTGTTCCAACGCGACACCCACGCGGTCGACCTCACCGCGCGCGGGCAGGCGATGTTGGGCTTCGCCCAGACCATTGTGGACACGGAAGAACGTGCCGCGCGTCACTTCCGCGGGACCCAGGTGCGGGGGCGCGTCCGCTTCGGAGTGTCCGAGGACTTCGTGCTCGAAGAGGTGCCCGAGATCCTGCGCCGGCTGCGGCGCAGCCACCCGCTCGTCGACGTGGAGCTCCACGTCGAACTGTCCGATGTGCTCGCCCGCCGCCTCGCCGAGGGCCGCCTCGACCTGGTGCTCGGCAAACGCCGCCCCGGCGCCCCCGGCCCCGCCCGCGTCCTGCGCCGCGAACCCCTGGTGTGGATCGGCTCGACGGCCACCGTGCTGGAGGCCGGCCAGCCCGTCCCGCTCGTGCAGTACCCCATGCCGTCGGTCACGCGTCAGCTTGCCGTCGAGGCGCTCGAACGCGCGGGCCTCGAATGGCGCGCCGCGTGCCTCACCTCCAGCCTCACCGGCCTGCGCGCCGCGGCGGCCGCCGGGCTCGGCATCACGGTCCACGCCCGCAGCCTCGTCCCGGACGGCCTCCTCGAGCTCCCGGCCCACCTCGGCCTGCCCGACCCGGGCGACGTGGAGTTCATGCTCCTGCTGCGCGACGCGACCGAAGGCCCAGCGGCGGCACTGGCGGATTTCGTGGTGGCGAAGCTCGGACAGGAGTGATCGATTCGGCCGAACGGGCCTGATGATCGATCCCGCCGCGCTCTAGATTTCGGAAGCTGTCTTTCACGCTCGCCGGGCGGATGAGCGGTGTCGGGGGCCGACCACACGTCGGGGCACCGGATCAGGGGGAGAACTTCCATGTCAACGGGCTCCAGAGCCCGGTCGGCTCGCGCTGCCTGCGTGCTGACCGCACTGCTCGCTTTCCTCGGCCTGGCGGCCACCACCCCCGCCTCGGCCGCCACCGGCTCGGACTTGCGCGTGAGCGTCGAGTTCCCGGCGGGACCCCTCGTGCTGGGGGACCGGTTCAAGGTCACTGTCGAGGTCACCAATGTGGGTGACGCACCCGCCGTCGGGGCCCGCGGCGACATGGGTGGTGTCAGCGGAACGGACGTCGGCCTCACCTTGTCGCAGTGGGGCGACCTCGACCCGACGCTGCCCGAGGGCGCCACGAGCGCGCCCGGGGACAGCCGGCACCTCACGTTCGACGCGATGTTCTTCGACTGGAACGGTCCTCCGGTCTACCGGATCGGCGTGCGCAACGACGCCGACGCGAACCAGGACGACAACTCCGTGACGACCGCGGTGGACGTGATCTCCCCGGACGTCAAGGAGGACGTCGGCGGCCAGGTGTTCGCCGACGCCGACGGCGACGAGCATCCGGGCGCCGGCGACGCCCTGGCCGGAGTGAAGGTGTCGCTGCGTGACACCGATCGCTTCGACTTGGTCTTCAGCGCCACCACCGGTCCCGACGGCACGTTCCGGATACCCGCCGTGCCGGCTCACGTGTACCGGCTGGATTTCGCGGGCGTGCCGGGCGGATGGGTGCTCCCGGCGCACGACGTGCGAGTTGACGGCAGCGGGTCGAGTTCCGCACTGATGCTCGCCGGTGCCCGGCCGCTCGCCGAATCGCTGGACCTGCGGATCGCCTTCGACAAGCCGAGCTACCACATCGGCGACCAGGCGAAGGCGACCGTGACCGTGCACAACGGCGGGCAGTACGCGGCCGCCGGTCTCCTGATCGACTGCGACCCGTTCGGGGGCTCCAACGACGTGCCGATCCCGGACTCCGAGTGGGGTGATTTCTCCTTCGGGAGCCCGGGGGCGAGCGTCGCACCCGGTGAGACCAAGACGATCGCGGTCAGCGGAACGGTGCCGGAGGAAGCCTCGTACTACGGGCTCACCAGCCTGTCCTGCTACCTCTACACACTCGCCGGCGGGCAAACGCCGACTGTCGGGGCCGAGAGCTCGGTGCCCGCCCGCAGCACCGACTGGCCGGGGATCGCGTACTTCGACCGCAACCACAACGGTTATCGCGACACCGGTGAGGAGGTCGGGCACGTCCAGATCGCTCTGACCCGTCCGGGAACCACCCAGCTGCGACTCGCGTCGACCGACGCTTCCGGCGGGGTCACGTTCGCGGCGCTGCCGGCCGGGAAGTACCGGGTCTCGGCGCTCGGGGCCTGGAAGATCGCGCCCGACTTCGGCGAGACCTGGGTGGTCGTGCCGCCGTACGGGCTCGGCACGTGGGAGTTCCAGGTCGTCCCCAAGTAGTTCACCGCTGGGGCGGGCAGGTCACCCCTGCCCGCCGTTCAGCAGGTTCCGCAGCCGCAGCAACGCGCGGTGCTGCGACACCCGCACCGCGCCCGGCGAAGCGCCCACTGCTTCCGCCGTCTCCTCCGCCGTGAGGCCGACCACCACGCGCAGCAGGACGATCTCCCGCTGGCGGTCCGGCAGGACGTCCAGCAGGCGCGCCAGGCGGGTGGTGAGCTCGGTGCGCAGGGCGAGTTGCTCGGGGCCGTCCGCGGTGTCGGTGCGGTCGGGGAGGTCGGCGACCGGGTCGGTGCGGTTGCGGGCGACCGCGCGGTGGGCGTCGGCGACCTTGTGTTGCGCGATGCCGTACACGAAGGCCAGGAATGGGCGGCCCTGGTCGCGGTACGTCGGCAGGGCGGCGAGCAGCGCGACGCACACCTCCTGGGCCACGTCGTCGGCGGAGGCGTAGGCGCGGTCGGATCCGCCGAGACGGCCGCGGCAGTAGCGGACGACCAGGGGGCGGACGGCCTCCAACAGCCGAGCGGCCGCGAGGCGGTCGCCGGCCGTGGCGGCGGCGACGGGGCCGTCGAGGTGGTGCCAGTGGTCGGGGAAGCGCGCCGCGGTGCGGGATTTCACGTGCCGGAGCGTCGCTTCCACATCGAGGCCCCGGCGAAGGGCTCCGGTCAGCGTCGCGTCGGCTTCCAGTAGCAGGGTCACGAGGGCGTCCTCCCCATCCGGCAAGACAGACAAATCCGGCACGCCAGGCAAGGGCGACACCCGGCGGTTGAGTCGTTCCCGTGCGTGGCGCAGGTTCGAGCGCACCGTGCTGGCCGGCATCCCGAGGGCGGTCCCGATGGCGGCCGGGGCGAAGCCGTCGAGCGACCACGCCAGCACGGTGCGCTGCGTGTCCGGCAGCGTCGCGAGCAGCTCCACCCCCAGGGCGTTCCGCTCGACGAGCGCGGTCAGACCGTCGTCCGCCGGGACCTGCTCCCCGGCGAACACCCGCACGCCCAGGCGCACCCGCGCGCGCGGATCGTCCGGCGGCGGCCACACCTGCGCCTCCTGCAGCAGCGCGTCGGCGGCGGCCTCGCGCGCCGCCGCCGGGTCCAGGCCCAGCTTGCAGCCGAAGGCCACCAGGGGCGGGAACTCGGCGCGGAAGAACCCGTCGAATTCGTCCACGCCCACCCCCGCCCTGTCCGCTCTGCTGTAGGAACAGGTGCGGTGAGGGCGGCGCCAGGTGTAACGATTCGATGTCGGCACCACGTGTGACGACGCGTTCGCGCGGGTACCTCTCCTGGCACAACAGAAGATCAGTGTGAGCTGGGCCCGTAACTCTTAGGAACAACCGCCATCGGTGGTAAGTTGAAACTTCGGTCGTCCGCGGGCCGCTGTCCTTACCTGGGGCACAGTGGTCTTGCGGGGTCGGCCGAAAGCCCACCGAGCGTCACCCGAGCTGTACAGCTCTCTGGAGTTGTGCTGCGCCGTGCGCCCGGAGAAGTCGGTTGACCGAGAAAAGACAATGTTCGACAGGAGGTGAAACGCAACAATGGAACTCACGAGCACCGGCTGGCTGTCCCGCGCAGCCTGCCAGGACGAGGATCCGGAACTGTTCTTCCCGATTTCGGACGTCGGCCCCGGAGCCCGTCAGGTCGACGAGGCCAAGGCGGTCTGCGCGCGCTGCCCGGTTCGCGAAGCGTGCCTTTCCTACGCCCTGGACAACGGGCTGGACAACGGCATCTTCGGGGGAACCACCGAGCTGGAGCGCCGCAAGCTGGTTCGCACCCGCTCCGCCGCCGAACGGCATCAAGCCGCCTGACCGCGTGCCGGTGACCATTCCCGGAGGCGAAGGCGAGACTTTCCCGGAAATCCCCACGGGGACCGGCTTGTGCCCGGGTGGGTGACCTGATCGAGGTCACCCACCCGGGCTCTTTTTTGCCCGGCGCGGCTCATTCCGAGAGCGTCTCCGGTAATCCGTACGGCGCGAACGACGCCGTTTCGAACGCCGCCACCGCCGTGACCAATCCGTGCTCCACCGTGAGCACGCTGATGCCGAACCGGCGGAACCCGTTCTCCCCGGGCCGTCGTACCCAGGTGGCCACGGCGGGCTGCCGATTCGCACGCACCGCGACCATCCGGAACCAGCCCGTGAAATACGGTGACTCCGCGTCCATGCTCGTGCGCAGGGCGGCGATGATCCGCTCGCGGCTGTCGAACCAGAGCGAGTACGGCGGCATCACGGCCCGCGCGTCCTCGCGCAGCAATTCCGCGACCGCGTTCGGATCGCCCGCTTCGTACGCGGCGATGAACCGGCGCAGCAACTCGGCTTCCTCCGCCGTGGTCGCGCCGGCGGAAGCCCAGTCGGCACGCCGCGCGGGCAAGTGCGTACGCAGGGTTTCGCGAGCGCGCTGCAACGCGCTGTTGGCCGACGCCACCGACGTCTCCAGCACCGCCGCCGTGTCCTTGGCGGACCAATCCAGGACGTCGCGCAGGACCAGCGCCGCGCGCTGCCGGGGCGGCAGGTGCTGGACGGCGGCGAGGAACGCGAGCTCGATCGTCTCGCGCTCCACCACCGCGGCGCCGGTTTCGTCCGGGGCCGCGGTGTCGATCAAGGCGGCGTCGAGCAGTGCGTCGGGGATCGGGCCGAGCCACGGCACGTCGAGCGCGGCCGGGGTGCCGGCCGGGTCGGCGGCCGCGCCCAGCTCGTCCGGCAGGACGCGGCGGGGCCGGCGGGCCAGGGCGTCGAGGCACACGTTGGTGGCGATGCGGTACAGCCACGTCCGCACGCTCGCCCGGCCCTCGAACCCGCCCCGGCCCTTCCATGCCCGCAGGAACGCCTCCTGCGTGAGGTCCTCGGCTTCCTCGAACGAACCGCTCATCCGGTAGCAGTGCACCAGGATCTCCCGGCGGTGCCGTTCGAGGAGCGTGCCGAAGTCGTCGTCCACGCGGAGCACGGTAGCTCAGGCGGCTTCCTCCGCGAGTCGTTCGAGACCGCTCTGGGTCTTCAGCGGCAGGTGCTTGAGGAACGCCACCGCCACCACCACGAGCAGCGCGATCGGCGCGGCGATGAGGAACAGGTCGCTCGTCGCGGTGCCGTAGGCCTCGCGGATCACGTTCGCGATCGGCGCGGGCAGGTCGGCCAGGTTCGGCACCTTCTCGCTGCCGCCGCTGCTCATCGCCGGCATCGGGCCGAGGCCCTCGGTGATCAGCGTCGTGACCCGGCTGGCCAGCACGGCACCCAGCGCGCTCACCCCGATCGAGCCGCCGAGGCTGCGGAAGAACGACAGCGTGGAGGTCGCCGCGCCGAGGTCGTGGGCGGGCACGTCGTTCTGCGTCACCAGCACCAGGTTCTGCATGAGCATGCCGACCCCGACGCCCAGCACCAGCATGAACAGGCTCAGTTCCAGCACGCTGGTGTGGGCGTCGATGAGCCCGAGCAGCCCGAGGCCCACGGTCAGCAGCACGGCACCCAGGACCAGGTGGCCCTTCCACCGCCCGGTGCGGCTGATCAGCTGGCCCGACACGGTGGAGGACACCAGCAGCCCGAAGATCATCGGCAGGCTCATCAGGCCGGCGACTGTCGGCGACTTGCCGAGCGAGAGCTGGAAGTACTGCGACAGGAACACCGTGCCGCCGAACATCGCGACACCCACGAAGAAGCTCGCGATCGTGGTCAGCGAAACCGTGCGGTTGCGGAACAGGCGCAGCGGGATGATCGGCTCGCGCACCTTCGTCTCCACGAACACCGCGACCGCCAGCACCACGACGCCGACCGGCACGAGCACGCCCGTCTGCCAGGAGCCCCACGCGAACGACGAGCCGGCGAGCGACGACCACACGAGCAAAGTGGACACCCCGAGCATGATCAGGAACGCCCCGAGCCAGTCCACGTGCGCCTCGCGCCGGATCGTCGGCAGCTTGAGGGTGCGCTGCAGCAGCAGGATCGCGGCGAGCGCGAACGGCACGCCGAGGAAGAAGCACCAGCGCCAGCCGAGCCACGAGGTGTCCACGAGCACGCCGCCGATCAGCGGCCCGGCCACGGTGCCCACGGCGAAGACGGCGCCGAAGATGCCGGAGAACTTGCCGAGCTCACGCGGAGACACGATCGCCGCCATGATCACCTGCGCCAGCGCCGTGAGGCCACCGCCGCCGATGCCCTGCGCGATGCGGCTCACGATGAGCAGCTCGATGTTCGGCGCGAAGCCGGCCACCAGCGAGCCCACCACGAACAGCCCGAGCGACAGCTGGATCAGCAGCTTCTTGTTGTAGAGGTCGGAAAGCTTGCCCCACAGCGGAACCGTCGCCGTCATCGCGAGCAGCTCCGTGGTCACCACCCAGGTGTAGGAAGACTGCGAGCCGCCCAGCTCGGACACGATCCGCGGCAGCGCGTTGGCCACCACGGTGGAGGCGAGGATGGCGACGAAGATGCCCATCATCAGCCCCGACATCGCCTGCAGCACCTGCTGCCGACTCATCGCGCCCGAGGCGGCGGGCGCCTCGGTTTCGGACACGGTCATGGAGATCCCCTCGGAGAGTGCTCGGGTGGGTCGGGTGGGACTTCGGCTCGGCCCGGTTCGGTCCGAGCGCGGGTTCGGTGGAAACGGCGGAGTGCGCTTCAGCGCGGGTCGGGTCGGTCCGGGTTCAGGCCGGTTGGGTCGCTGGGCGCGCGGGTGGTGAAGCGCGGGCGGCGGTGTCGGGTGCGGCGTGCGGTGTCGTGGTGGGCGTGCGGTGGCATGCCATGCGGTGCAGCGGGAGCGGAGTGCAAGTGGTGTGGCGAGTGCTTCCGGTCGCGGTCGTGGCGGTTCAGCGCGGATCGGCGAGCCCGGCGGCCAGTGCGGCCACCGCCTCGTCGACGAGGTCGAGCAGCGGGCGCGAACCCCCGAGGTCGCGCCAGAGCATGAGCGAGGCGTTGATCGCGGCGCCGACGGCGGAGAACAGCAGCGACGGGAAGAGATCCTTCGCCGGGTCCGTGCCGCTGCGCCGGGCGACTGCGGCGATCGCAGGCTCGACGACGTCGGTGCTCAGGGACAGGGCCCGCAGCGTCAGGCCCGGGTTCTCCTTGATGATCCGGATCCGCGTGAGCCACTCGTCGCGGTTCTCGTCGATCTCCGCGAGGTCTTCGCGCGCGGCGGCGACCACTGCCTCGAGCGTGCTCAGCTCCGGCGGCAGCTCGGCGAGCCGGTCGATGAGGCGCCGGCTGCGCTCGGCCCGGTCGGCGTGCGCGATCACCACGGCGTCCTCTTTGGACGCGAAGTAGTTGAAGAAGGTACGCGCGGAAACCCCCGCCTCCGCCGCGATGTCCTCCACCGTCACATGGTCCAGACCGCGTTCGCCGACGAGCCGCACGGCGACGGTCGAGAGCGTGCGGTGGGTTTCGAGCTTCTTGCGCTCGCGCAGGCCGGGAGAGGACACGCCGACGAGCGTAGCGCGAAACTTTCACAATCTGCAAAGTTGCAGTTTGTGAAACAGGCCACCTCGGGCAGGCCCTGAGCGGGGCTGGCAGACTGCCGCGCGTGAGCGGAACGGTGCTGGTGCTGGGCGGACGCAGCGAGATCGGGACGGCGGTCGCGCAGCGGCTGGCCGCGGGCGGGGCGAAGCGGTTCGTGCTGGCCGCGCGACCGGGCGCCGACCTGACGGAGCAGGTCACGACGCTGCGAGCGGCCGGCGCCGAGGTGGTCGAGACCGCGGGGTTCGACGCCGACGACCTGGCCGGGCACCGCCCGTTCCTCGACCGCGTCGTCGCCGAGCACGGTCCGCTGGACGTCGTCGTGCTCGCCTTCGGCATCCTCGGCGACCAGGCCCGCGCGGAGGCCGACGCCGAGCACGCCACGGCGATCGTGCACACAGACTACGTCGCCCAGGTGGCCGTCCTCACCCACACGGCCGAACTGCTGCGCGCGCAAGGCTCGGGCAGCCTCGTGGTGTTCTCCTCCGTCGCGGGCGTCCGCGTGCGGCGCGCCAACTACGTCTACGGCTCGGCCAAGGCCGGGCTCGACGGCTTCGCCTGCGGGCTCGCCGACGCGCTGTACGGCACCGGCGTGCACCTGCTTCTCGTGCGGCCCGGCTTCGTGATCGGCCGGATGACCGAGGGCATGTCGCCGGCGCCGTTCTCCAGCACGCCCGACCAGGTGGCCGACGCGACCGTCGCGGCGCTGCGGCGCCGGCGCGCGGTCGTCTGGGTGCCGGGAGTGCTCCGTCCGGTCTTCGCGGTGATTCGCCTGTTGCCGCGTGCGGTGTGGCGGCGCATGCCGCGCTGAGCGGACTCCTCGTATCCGTCGCGCCACGCGGTGTCGCGGAACCCCGTGGCGTGGCTCACTTTCGGCCCAGCGCAGGTCGGCCGAACGGGCATCATCACATCTTTGCGACAGGATTCTCAGGCTATTCCCAGCTAACGCGGTGATCCTCGAAGAAGGCCCTCTCGGGCTCTTTCTGGGAAGCAAGGGGATTCTGTCGTGCTGCTCACGTCCCGGGGCCGCCGGATCGGCGGCCGTTTCGTGCTGGGGGTGGTGTCGACGCTGGTGCTGGGTGCCACCGGGTACGCGTGGTCGCAGCTGCACCGGCTCGACACCGGGATCGTCACGGCCGACGTCATCCCGCCCGCCGCGCAGGTTCCCGAAACACCGACCGGACAACCGCTGCAGGTGGCGCAGAACATCCTCCTTGTCGGACTCGACTCGCGCACCGATGCCAACGGGAACCCGTTGCCACAGAACGTGCTCGACTCGTTGCACGCCGGCAGCGGCGACGACGGCGGCAGCACCACCGACACGATGATCGTGGTCCACGTGCCGGCGGGCGGCGCGGCCGCCACGGCGATCTCCATCCCGCGTGACTCCTATGTGGACGTCCCGGGATACGGCAAACACAAGATCAACTCGGCCTACAGCCGGGCGCGGGCGTCCGCGCGTTCGCACCTGTCGGGCCAGGGCCTCAGCGGTCCGCAGCTCGAGGTGGCCGCCGACGCCGAGGGCGCGAAGTCCGCGATCGCCACCGTCGAAGAGCTCACCGGGCTCACGATCAACCACTACGCGGCGGTGAACCTCGCCGGGTTCGCGGCGCTGAGCCAGGCCGTCGGCGGCGTGCAGGTGTGCCTGAACAACCCGGTGCACGACTCCTATTCCGGCGCGAACTTCCCGGCCGGCCCGCAGACGCTGTCCGGTGCTCAGGCGCTCGCGTTCGTGCGGCAGCGCCACGGCCTGCCCAACGGTGACCTCGACCGCATCGCTCGCCAGCAGGCGTTCCTGGCCGGCATGGCGAAGAACGTGCTCGGCGGGGGCACGCTGACCAGCCCGGACAAGCTGTCGGCCCTCGTCGACGCGTTGCAGGGTTCGGTCGTGCTCGACAAGGGCTGGGACGTGCTGAGCTTCGCGCAGCAGCTGCACGGCATCAGCTCCGGCGCCATCGCGTTCGTCACGATCCCGGTGCAGAGCCTGTCGCTGGCCACGCCGGCCGACGGTGACGCGGTGAAGGTCAGCCCGCAGCAGGTCAAGACGTTCGTGCAGAACCAGCTGAGCTCGTCGTCGGTGTCGGCCTCCGGCGGATCCGGCGAGACCAGCTCACCGCCTGGCACGCACGGCGGAGGGGTGAAGCCGATCGCCGTCACGAAGTCCGTGAACCCGCCTTCGGACACGCCTGCCGGCGGAACGCCACAACAGCCGGTGGCGACGAACGCCACCGGCTGCGTGAACTGACCGCAGATCACCCTGCGCCATCAGACAAAGGCGCTCTGCCCCGTGATCGCCTTGCCCACGATGAGCGTGTTCATCTCGCGGGTGCCCTCGAAGGAGTAGATGGCTTCCGCGTCGGCGAAGAACCGCGCGATGTCGTGGTCGAGCACGATGCCGTTGCCGCCGAAGATCTCCCGGCCCCAGGCCACGACCTCGCGCATCCGCGAGGTGACGAACGCCTTGGCGAGAGAGGAGTGCTCGTCCTTGAAGATCCCGGCGTCCTGCAGGCGGGCCAGCTGCACGAGCATGCCCCACGACGCGGTGATGTTGCCGAGGCTCTTCACCAGCAGGTCCTGCACCAGCTGGAACCGCGCGATCGGACGGCCGAACTGCTTGCGCTCCTTCGCGTAGTCCAGAGCGAGCTCGTAGGCGCCGATCATCACGCCCAGCGCCTGCCACGCGACGCCGCCGCGGGTGGCGCGCAGGATCTCGGCGACGTCGCGGAAGGAGTCGATGCCCTGCAGGCGGTTCGCCTCCGGCACGCGCACGTCGGTGAGGGTGATCTCGGCGTTCTCGACGATGCGGAACGCGATCTTGTTCTCGATCTTGACCGGCGAGAAGCCCGGCGTGCCCTTCTCGACGACGAAGCCCTTCACGTTGTTGTCGTCGACGTCGCGCGCCCAGACCACCACGTAGTCGGCGAAGGTCGCGTTGCCGATCCAGCGCTTGGCGCCGTTGAGGATCCAGGTGTTCCCCTCTCCCTCAGTAGATACACGCTGCGCCGTGGTGCGCATACCACCGGCCACATCGGACCCGCCGAGCGGTTCGGTCATGGCGAACGCGCCGATCTTGTCCATCGCGGCCATTTCGGGGAGCCAGCGGTCGCGCTGTTCCTGGCTGCCGCCGGAGTAGATCGAGTACATCGCGAGTCCGTTGTGGACACCGAAGAACGTGGCGACCGAGGCGTCGGTGCGGCTCATCTCCATGGCCATCATCCCGGTGAGCAGGTGGCTGGTGGCGGCGCGGTGCTCGCCGTAGCCCTCGTACGGCAGACCCGCGAGGCCGCTCTCGCGGAACTTCGCGATCAGCTCCTTCGGGAAGGTACCGGCGGCCCAGTTCTCGTTCACCAGCGGCTTGACCTCGTCGCGCATGAAACCGCGGGCCTTGACGAGCAGCTTGCGCTCTTCGTCGCTCAGCAGGGCTTCGTAGTCGTAGAAGTCGGCGACGAGCTGGTCTTCAAGAGTGGCCATGTCAGTTCTCCTCCTTGCTGTCCGCGCTGTCCAATGCGGACAGAACGGCGAGTTGCTTGCGGTCGCGCGCCTCGGCGAGTTCCGAGTACGTGGAGGAGCCGTAAGCCTTTTCGACGGCTTCGACGAGCCGTTCGGTTTCTTCCGGGGTCTGCGAGGGCTGCCCGAGGCCGGCCCACATCTTCTTCATCGACGGGCCGATGTGCTCGGCCATGTGCCGGTAACCGCCGGGGCCGCCGCCCAGGTGCGAGCCGAGGAACGGCCCGACCGTGGCCCAGCGGATGCCGAGCGAGTTGGTCATCACCTTGTCGAGGTCCTCGGGCGTGACCACACCCTGCTCGACGAGGTAGATCGCCTCGCGGCTCAGCGCGTTCTGCAGGCGGTTGCCGACGAAACCGGGGATTTCCTTGCGCTCCACCACCGGTACGCGGCCGAGGAACGTGTAGAAGTCGACGGCCGCCTGGGTCGCGTCCTCGCCGGTGCGCTCGCCGGGCACGACCTCGACGAGCGGGATGAGGTGCGGCGGGTTGAACGGGTGTCCGATGAGGACCCGACTCGCGTCGGCCAGCTCGCCGGTGAAGGCGGTCGACGGGATCGCCGACGACGAGCTCAGCAGCAGCGCGTGTTTCGGCGCGGCTTCCACGAGCGTGGTGAAAAGGTCCTTTTTGAACTCGACGCTCTCCGGGCCGTTCTCCTGCACCACGTCGGCGTCGCGCACGGCTTCTTCGACACTGCCGGCGATCTGCACGCGGTCGGCCAGCCCGGTGACGTCGAGGCCCTGTGCGGCCAGGTGCGGGGTGAACTCGGCCAGCGCCGCGGCGACGGCTTCGGCCAGGTCGGGGCGCGGGTCGGTGACCTTGACGGTGAGGCCGTGGCCGGCGAACAAGGCGGTCCAGGACAGGCCGATGGTGCCGGCCCCGATGACGGCTGCCCTGTTGAACTCGGTGGCGCTGTGGAACTCGGTGGTGCTCATGGTCAAGCTCCCTTGAGGTAGTCGTGGACCGGCGTGACGGGGGCGAGGGTCAGGTCGGTGAGAATGTGGCTCGCGGAGACGATCTCGCGCACCGGCAGGTCGGCCAGCGGCGCCAGCACGTGCTCGAACAGCTGCAGCCGTGCGGGTCCGGTCCAGGCCTCCTTCACGACCACGTCGGTGATCTCGGTCCGCACGAGCTCCATCACGCGGGGCGCGCCGTCGTAGCCGGGGATGATCTTCAGCATGAACGTCGGCACGGTGATCTGCGCTTCGGCGGCCTCGATGTCCAGCGCGAAGTGCTTGTAGCCCATGGTCGCGGTGGCCACGCGAAGCGTGCCGTAATCCAGCGCGCCGACGAGCGCGCCGTTGTCGACATAGAGGTTCGGCGCCCCGATGGTCTTCGGGTAGGCGCTGACCTCGCGTCCCGACGCGGTGGCCGGGAAGTTGTCGAGGTACATCGCGTGCAGGTACTCGCCGCGCTCACCGTCGAAGGTGACCGGGATGGCCTGGCCCGACTCGGTGTAGGGGCCGTAGCCGCTCACGTCGCCCATCTTCATGACCTCGAAGCGCACCAGCGGCTCTTCGATCTGCAGCGGCTCCGGAACGACGGCGCGCAGGGCCTCGGGGTCGGTGCGGTAGACGATGTTGAGGTACTCGCGGTTGGTGAACCGCGGCACCATCGGCGCGAACGCGGGGTTCACGAGTGGCGTGGTCACGTGCCGCAGGACGTCTTCTTGCTTCATGGTCGTCACCGTCCGGTCCACTGGGGCGCGCGGCGCTCGGCGAAGGCGGTCATGCCCTCGCGGACGTCGGCGGAGGTCATCAGGGTCTTGAGCTCTTCACGCTGCGCGGCGAACGCCTCGGGCTCGGAGATCCCGTCGGCGGCGCGCACGATCTTCTTCACCGCGGCCAGTGCGAGCGGCGCGTTCCGCGCGACCAGCTCGGCCAGTTGCAGCGCGACGGCGGTGGCTTCACCCGGGGCGACCACGCGGTTGGCCAGGCCGAGCTCGCCGGCTTTCGTGCCGGTGATCGGTTCGCCGGTCAGCAGCAGCTCCATCGCGAGGTGGTGCGGGAGACGCTTCGGCAGGCGGATCACGCCGCCGCCCCCGGCGATCAGGCCGCGCTTCACTTCAGGCAGCCCGAACTTCGCGTCTTCGCCGGCGACGACCAGGTCGCAGCTCAGCGCGAGCTCGAACCCGCCGCCCATGGCCCAGCCCTCGACCGCGGCGATCAGCGGTTTGGTCAGCTCGGCCTCGGTCAGTCCGCCGAACCCGCGGCCCGGGATCTCCGGGTTCTCACCGGCCAGCGCGGCCTTGATGTCCATTCCGGCGCTGAAGGTGCCTTCGGCGCCGGTGAGGACGCCCGCCCGCAGCGTCGGGTCGCTCTCCAGGGTGTCCAGCGCTTCCGCCAGCCCGGCCGCGACGGCCGCGTTCACGGCGTTGCGTGCCTGTGGGCGGTCGATCGTGATCAGCAGCGTGGTGCCGATCCGTTCGGTGCGCACTTCGGTGCTCATGACGTCACTTCTTTTCTTGTGTGACCGGGGGTGTTCAGCGGGCGGCGAGCTCGGCCAGCACGGCGGCGGTGTCCTGGCCGGCGACCGGCGCCGGGCGACGGATCGAGCCGGGAGTGGCGGAGAAGCGCACCGGGATGCCGACCGTGCGGATGGTGCCCTCGGTCGGGTGCTCGACGGTGTCGAGCAGGTGACCCTCACGCACGTAGGAGTCTTCGTGGGCGCGGTCCAGTTCGAGGACCGGCGCGAACGGGATGCTGTGCTTGGCGCAGACCTCGGCCCACTCGGCGGTGGTGAGCGCGGGCGCGCACTCGTCGATGAGCTCCGCGAGGGCGTCGACGTCGGCGTTGTCGATCGCCTCGCCGTTCACGCGCGGGTCCTCGACCAGGTCGGCGCGCCCGGCGGCGGCGAAGAAGTCGCGGAAGTTCTGCGGGTTGTAGGGGATCACGCAGGCGAGGCCGTCCTTCGTCGGCGCCGCGCGGTGGCCCTGCGACATCGACAGCGGGAAGCCCGTCGGGCCCTGCGCCGGCTCGAACACGTGTCCGGCGAGGTGCTCGACCAGGTTGAACGCGATGAGCGTGTCGGTCATCGGGATCTCGATCTGCTGGCCCTCGCCGGTGCGGTCGCGGTGGTGCAGCGCGGCGAGCACCGTGTAGACGATCGTCAGAGACGAAACCTTGTCGCCGAGGATGGTCGGGAGGTACACCGGCTTGCCGATCGCGCGGTTCGCGATGTCGACCAGGCCCGAGGCGGCCTGCACGGTCTCGTCGTACGCGGCGTTGCCCGCGCGGTCGGAGTCGCTGCGGAAGCCCTGCGCGTGGGCGTAGATCAGGCCCGGGTTGCGCTTCGCGACCTCGGCGTAGTCCATTCCGAGCCGCGCCAGGGCGCCGGGGCGCATGTTCGTGATCAGCACGTCGGCGGTGTCGATCAGCGCCAGCGCCTGCTCGCGCTCGCCGGCGTCCTTGAGGTTCAGGGCGACGCTGCGCTTGTTGCGGTTCACGTTGAGGTTGAGCGGGGTCATCCCCGGCGTGGTGCGGTACTGGCCCACCCGGACGGTGTCGGCTGGGGACTCGATCTTGATCACGTCGGCGCCCAGGTCAGCGAGGATCTGTGCCGCGTACGGACCCATCACCACGGTCGAGAGGTCGATCACGCGCACCCCGTCCAGCGGCCCGGTGGCGGTGTTCTGCTCGTCCATCTTCGATCCTTTCGCACCTGCTGTTCTTGCTCTGCCACCGAAGTTAGTAGCGCAGGTGAAGAAAGGGAATGATCATGTCGCGAAAAATGGTATGACCGCAGTGATCACACCATTCTTGTGCTGTTTCAGTTGGTCAGGGGTTCGGCGAAGATCTCGCGCGCGGCGGCGACGAGCTCGGCCAGGTCGCCGCTGTCGCCCCGGTCACGTCGCCAGAGCAGGTTTGTCTCCAGCTCAGGACGGAAATCGGTGAACGGCAGCACGGCGACGTTCTCGAGGCGGTAGAGGTGCATGGGGCTGGCCTCGTCGAGCATGGAAATGGAAAACGCCAGCCCGGAGGAAATGATTTCCGAGACGCCCGAATATCCGGTTTTCGCCAGTTTGAGCCGCTTCTTGATGCCCAAGGACATCAATTGCCGGTCGAGCTGCTCGAAATAGGCCGGTGTCGAATCCTCGGGTGAGGCGATGTAGGCGAACCCGGACAGCTCGGCCAGGCTCACCGAGTCCCGGCCGGTGAACTGGTCGGCCGGCACCACGGCGCCGAGCCGCTCGGACATCGCCGGCACTGCTTCGAGCGCCGGGTCGGTCACGGGCATGCGCGCCAGCGTCAACGCGAGCCGCCCGTCGAGCACGGCGTCGACGAGGTCGGGGCTGGGGCCGGGCCAGCGCTTGAGCTCGAACCGCTCGCGCACCCGCTCGGCCAGCGCCGTGACGCGGTCGCGCAGGTCCGGGTGCACACCCGCGGGCATGCCGAGGAACACCGTGCTGCGCTGGGGTTTCGCCGCCTCGCGCAGCCGCCACGGGATGGAGTTCACCTGCTCCAGCACCTCGCGCGCGATCGGCAGCAGTGCGGTGCTAGCGACGGTGAGGGTGACGTGGTGCGTGCTGCGGTCGAACAGCTTCTGCCCGAGCTCGTGCTCGAGGTCCTTGATCCGCTGGCTCAACGGCGACGCGGCCATGTGGAGCCGCCGCGCGGCCGCCGAGAAGTTCAACTCTTCGGCGACGGCCACGAAGTAGCGCAGGTGCAGCATTTCCACGACGTGAGCTTAACCCGTGCGAGCTTGACCGGCGTCTGCTTGACCGGCGCCGGTGCTGCCCCGGCGGATGACGCGCAGCAGCCGTTCGGTGCGGGGTTTTTCCGCGCCGGACAAGGCGATTCCCGTCGCGAGCACCAGCAGGTCGAGGGGTTCGACTTCGTCGGTGAGGCCGGCGCGGGTGGCCAGGGCGGTGGCTGTGTCGGTCATCACCCCGTGCCAGTGGGCAAAAAGTACCTCGCGGTCGCTGCCGGGATCGTCCGTTATGGACAGTGCGAGGTCGCGTTTGTCCCGGACGTGGTCGACGAAGAGTCCGAGCCACGCGAACAGCGCGGCTTCGGGGTCCTCGTGCGCCAGCAGGGCCTCGCCCTCGGCTCGGAGTGTCTCGACCTCTTCGGCGTAGACCGCCGCGAGCAGGTCGCGGCGCCGGGGGAAGTGGCGGTACAGCGTGGCGTTGCCGATGCCGGCGTGCTTGGCCACGCGGTCCAGTGGCGCGTCGCTGCCCTCGGCGGCGAACACCTCGCGGGCGGCGCGCACGAGCTGCGCCCGGTTGTCGCGTGCGTCGGCCCGTGGTGTCACGGCCGGCCTCCTCGGGGGTTGCTAAGTGGGGAGTTCCCCACTTAGAGTACGCGGCCATGACCAGCGAACTCACCCCGGCCGAGGTGCACCGCCGGATCGTCGAGACGGCGTTCACCGAAGAGGGCCTCAAGTACGTGGACCCGGACGTCATCGATCACCGCGGCGGCGCCGGGGGAGATCACGTCGGCATCGCCGCGTGGCGGGAGAAGTGGGCTGCGATCAGCCGCGGCGAGTTCCTCGCGGACTTCCGCGACCTGGCGGTGCGCGTCGAGCAGAACGTGAGCGACGGCGAGTTCTCCGTGAACCGCTACACGAGCACCGGCACGCAGGCCTCCACCGGTCGTTCGTACGCCGTGACCAGCATGGACATGGTCCGGGTGCGCGACGGGCGGATCGTCGAGCACTGGGCGCTCATGGACGTGATGGACCGGGCGGCGCAGCTGCGAGCGGGAGCGTGATCGTGAACGCGGCGCCGCCCTCAGGAGCCGGCCCGGCCCGGAGCGCCCCGCCCATGCGCTCGACCAGGCCGTGGACCAGGGCCAGGCCGATGCCGGAGCCGACGGGGCGGCGGTCGCGGTAGCGCCTGTTGAGCACGCCGCGCTCGAAGGCCACGGCGTAGTCCTCCGGCGCGAGGCCGGGCCCGCCGTCGCGCACGGCAAGGTGCGCGTGGCCCTGGTCCACGACCAGGGAGAACACCATCGGGGCGCCGGCCGGGGTCACGCGCAGGGCGTTCTCCGCGAGGCCGTCGACCACCTGCTGCAGCCGGCGCACGTCGGCGGTGACGAGCACCGGTGCGGCGGGGGAATCGACGTAGAGAGGCACGTTTTCGCGTTCGCAGCGCAGCTGCCAGACCTGCGCGCGGTCGGTGACGAGCGCGGCCAGGTCGAGCGTCGCGAGGTCGAGGCGGAACTCGTCGGCGCCGAGGCGGGCGAGTTCGAGCAGGTCGCTCACCAGCCGTTCGAGCCGCTGCGCCTCGCGGTGGATGGTCTCGCCCGCGCGGCGCGCGTCGGGGCCCTCGGCGACGCCGTCGGCGATGGCCTCGGCGAAGCCGGTCACCGCGGTGAGCGGGGTGCGCAGCTCGTGGGACACCGACAGCAGGAACTCCCGCTGGCGCGCCTCGCTGTGGGCCAGGGCGTCGGCCAATTCGTTGAGCGAGCCGGCGACCTCGGCGACCTCGACGGGTCCTTCCACGGGCACGCGCACGTCACGCCGGCCGGTGCGCAGGCTGACCGCCGCGGCCGCAGCCTTCCGCAGGGGCCGGCCGAGCAGCCGTCCGGACGCGTACCCGGCGACGGCCGCGACGAGCAGCCCGATGCCCAGTGCCAGCGCGATGTTGCGCACCAGCGCGCGCTGCGTCGCCTCACCGCTGCGCGCGGGCTGGACCAGCGCGAACGCCGCCGCGCGCGGGCCGACGGCACGGACCTCCACGAGGTATTGCTGCCCGTCCACCGTCACGCGGTCCGACTGGTTCGCGCCCGACGCGAGCCCGGCCCGTTCGGCCACTCGGGTCGACGTCGCGTCGCCCACGTCCTGACCGCCCGGGCGCCGCACGACCACGGCGATGCCCTGGCCGCGCACCACGTCGGCGACCTTGCCGACGCCGAGGCGGTTGCCGATGCCGGTGTCGTCGAGCTGCGTGGCGACCACGTCGGCCTGGGCTTTCAACGACTGCTGCAGCACGGTGTCGGCGGTCGTGCGCACGAGCCGCGTCGCCACCAGGCCCGAGACGATCACGGCGATCCCCGCCACCGCCAGGCACACGACCGTGATGCGCAGCGCGAGCGTGCCCCTCATCCGGCGTCCGCCGCGTAGCCGATGCCGCGCACCGTCCTGATCGGACTGTGCTCGCCGAGCTTCGCGCGCAGCTGAGCCACGTGCACGTCGACCGTGCGGGTGCCCGCCGCGGCGGAGTAGCCCCACACGGCGGACAGCAGCTGGTCGCGCGAGAGCACGTGGCCGGGGTGGCGGACGAGGTGGGTGAGCAGGTCGAACTCCGTGGACGTCAGCGTGATCTCCTGCCCGCCCGCCCACGCGCGGCGGCTCGTCACGTCGACGCGCGCGCCACCGCATTCGAAGGTCTCCGCGGCCGGCGTGCCCCCGGACGCACGGCGCAGCACCGTGCGCACGCGGGCCGCCAGCTCGCGCGGGCTGAAGGGTTTGGTGAGGTAGTCGTCGGCGCCGATCTCGAGGCCGAGCAGGCGGTCGAGCTCGTCGTCTCGCGCGGTGACGAACAGGACCGGCGTCCAGTCGCCGGCCGCGCGCAACGCCTTGCAGATTTCGATCCCGTCCATTCCGGACAGTCCGATGTCGAGCACCACTGCCACCGGCTTGAGCCGGCGGACGGCCCCCAGCGCGGCCGCGCCGTCGGACTCCACGTGCACCCCGAACCCGTCGCGCCGCAGGTACATCGCGGCGAGTTCGGAGATCGCGGCCTCGTCCTCGACGACGAGGACGAGGCCGCGCCCGGCTGACCCCATGCGGGCTCCCGTTCTCCCTCTCCGCCAACGTCGACCGAGAGGCTACGCGGCTCAGGGCGAGCCGTCGCTCGCGATGTGGGGGACATCGCGGGCTGTGCGACTTGCCGTGAGCCGCCGCCCGCGTGGCCTGGGTCGGCGGGCGGTGCCCGCGACGACCGGCTTGTGATGAGCGGTCGGCTGCCACGGCGGCTCAGGGTGAGCCGTGGCCTGCCACTTCGGACTTGCGGTGGGCTGGTGCCCTCGGTGGCTGACTCGCGCCCGCGATGTCAGCCGGGGGCGAGCCGTCGCTGACGATGTCCGTGCCATGGCGGGCTGTTGCCCGTGGCGGCGTGCTTGCGGCGGGCTGTCGCCTGCCATGAACGGCTCGGGGTGAGCCGTTGCCTGCCTGACTCAGGGTGAGCCGTCGCCCGCCATGTCCGACTCGATGCTGTCGAGCGTGGACTGGATGCCGTTGAGCTCGCTCGTCGCCTGTGAGCCCCCGCCCGACGGCGCCGCAGTGTCGCCGCCGTCGCACGCGGTGCACGCGAGCGCCAGGAGCGCGGCCGCCCCGACCGCGGCCGCGAGCCGGGCCGCCCTCACTTCGTGCCCGCGGGCTTGCAGTGCGCCGAGGCGAACGCGTCGAGCTTGCTCTTCGCGTCGCCGAGCTGGCTGATCCGGCTCTGGCGCTTGTCCGCGCGCTTCTGCAACCGGTCGGCTGCCGCGGTGTGGCCCTTGGCCTTCTGGTCGGCCGAGCGCGCCTTGAGGTTCGCGACGGACCCGGCGACCTCGGCGCCGCCGTTGATGCGGTCGGTCAGGTTCTGTGCCCGCTTCTGCAGCTTGGGCACCCACTCGCCGCAGACCTGCTGCGACTCCTCAGGGCTGAGCGTGATCGGGGCCACCGGCGCCGCGCTCGACGACGGGGCCGGTGGAGCGGTGGTGTCCGCCACGGCCAGCGGCGTCACGACCAGCAGCCCGGCCGCGACACCGCCGCCCGCCAACGCCAGCCGCCGGGTCCAGGTGGTTCCTCGCATCGCTTGTTCTCCCTCTCGTGACCGGTGAGTTCCGGGTACGGGCAGTACCTTCTCGTCCGGGTGTACGAGGGGTGTGGGGTGAATGTTCGGGCTTCGTAAAGCCCGGCCGCCTACTCGGTGCCGAGCCGGTGCAGGACCGCGGCCGCCAGCGCGGTGCGTTCGAGCATGCCCTCGACGCTGATGTGCTCGTGACGCGCGTGGGCGCCGTCGCCGACGGCGCCGAAGCCGTCGAGGACCGGGTGGCCCAGGGCGGCCACGAAGTTGCCGTCGCTGGCGCCGCCGACGGAGCATTCGCGCAGGGTCACGCCCAGCTCGGCCGCGAGGTCGCGCGCGAGCTCGTAGAGCCGCGCGATGCCGTCGGAACGCTCCATCACGGGCCGGTTCCAGCCGCCCTCCACGGTGACGGTGGCGCGCGGGTCGTGGGCCGTGATGGCCGCGACGCCCGCGTCGATGCGGGCGGCTTCGGCGGCGCTGGACACGCGCACGTCGATCTCGCCGCGCGCCGCCCCGGCGATCACGTTCTGCCTGCTGCCGCCGGAGATCACACCGACGTTCACGGTGGTCCCGGCGTCGAGGTCGGTCAGCGCGTGCAGCGTCAGGATCGCGCGGGCCAGCTCGTCGATCGCGCTCGCGCCTTTCGTCGGGTCCAGGCCCGCGTGGGATTCCACGCCTTTCGCGCGTGCCTGGAACAGGCCCACGCCTTTGCGGGAGGTCTTCACGGCACCGTCGGCGCTGGCCTCGAACACCAGCGTCGCCTTCGTGCCCGCGGCCGCTTCCTCGATCGTCGGCCGCGAGGCGGGGCTGCCGAGCTCCTCGTCGCCGTTGAGGACCAGCCGGATCGCCGGGCGCGCCACACCGGCGGCGTCGAGCGCGCGCAGCGCCCACACGGCGTGGACCAGGCCCGACTTCATGTCGAAGACGCCGGGCCCGGTCGCGCGGTCGCCGTCGACGGTGAAGGGCCACTCGGCGAGCGTGCCCAGCGGCCACACGGTGTCGTAGTGGCAGAGCAGGAGGACGGGCTGCTCGCCGGCACCGGGGTAGTCGTAGACCTTGATGTCGCCGTGGCGGCCGCCGTCGACGTCGCGCACGGCCGCCGGCTCACCGAGCCGGGAGCGCAGCCAGCCGTCCACCCAGGACAGTCCGCGAGTGAGACTTTCCTTGTCGTCACTGGGAGTCTCGATGCCGACGTACTCGGCGAGGTCGGCGAGCAGGTCGTCGCGGTGCGCGCGCACCCAATCGTGCAGCTCGCGGATCCCGGTCACAGGTGTGCCTCCAGTTCGGTGAGGTGGTCCTCGGACATCGCGGCGCCGGACTCGACGTCGCCGAGGCGTTTCAGCACGGCGTTGAGCAGCGGCAGGCCGATCCCCAGCGCGGCGGCTTCGTCGAGCACCGGCGCGTAGTGGTGGAAGACCTCCACCGGTCGGTGGCGCACGGCGATGTCGCGCCAGATCCCGCTGCGGTCCTTCGGCTGCGTGCGCAGCCAGGCCACCAGCCGGTCCGTCGCCGCTTCGCGCCCGTCCGCGCCCGGCAGGTACGCGGTGGGATCGAACTGGTCGAACGGCTCCAGGACCCGCGAACCGGCCGCGGCGAACACCTCGGCCGCGAGCGCGTGCATCAGCGGCCGGTGCCGGTCGATGAGGTCGGCCATCGGCGCGTCGGCCAGCGCGGTCGTGGTCAGCATCGCGCCGAACCCGAGCTTGGCCCACAGGTAGCCCTCGACGTTCGCGGTCGCCTTCGCCGGGCCCCAGGCCTGCAGATCGGCCACGACTTCCTCGACACGGCCGGTGATCCGGCCGTCGGGCTCGCCGATGACCAGGGCGCCGGCCCCGCCGTCGCGCACCACGCCGGGCTCGGCGACGTCGGCGAACAAGTTCACGAACGCGCCCACCGTGCGCTGCTCGCCGACGAACGACGCGATGAGCTGCTCGTTCAGGCCGTTCTGCAGAGAAACGACGAACCCGTCGGACGCCAGCAGCGGTTCGAGCCACTGCATGGCGTGCTCCGTGGCCTGGGCCTTCACCGCGAGCAGCACGCGGCTCAGCTCCGGCGGCGCCTCGTCGGGAACGAACGCGGGAAGGTCGACGTGCTCCTCACCTTCGGGGCGCACCAGCGTCAGCCCGCGCTCGTTGATCGCGGTCACGTGCGCCGCGTCGGCGTCGACGATCACCACCGGGTGCCCGGCTTTCGCGAGGTGGAACGCCAGCGTCCCGCCGATCGCGCCGCCGCCCACCACTGTGTAAGAGCGGCGCTCAGACATGCGTGCTTCCTCCCGTTTGGACTGGGGTTTCCCCGGACCAGTGCAGCGGCAGGCCCGCCGCACCCGCGGTCGAGCCGCCGTCGACCCGCAGCACCGTGCCGGTGATCCACCCGGCCTCCGGGCCGGCGAGCCAGAACACGGCGTCGGCGATCTCACGCGGCGCACCGCGGCGGCCGAGCGGGTTCACGGACACGGCCGCGGCGTAGGCCTCGGTCACGGGATTGGCTTCGCTGTCGACCGTCACGAACCCGGGGCTTACGGCGTTGACGCGGATGCCGTGCGGACCGAGCTCCACCGCACACGCCTTGGTCGCCATCTCCAGCGCGGCCTTCGACGTCGCGTAGTGCGAGGCGCCGGGCCGGGCGCGGGTGGCCGCGCCGGAGGAGATGTTCACGACCGTGCCGGTGGTGCCGGCGGCCACGTGTTTGCGTCCGAACGCGACGGTGGTGAGCACCGCGGCCCGCACGTTCACGTCCTGCACGCGGTCCCACCGCTGGGCGGTCATGTCGAGCAGGCGCGTGGCGGGGTAGATGCCGGCGGCGTTGACCAGCACGTCGACCGCGCCGGCCGCGTCCACCAGGCCTTCGGCGTAGGCGGCGTCGGCGAGGTCACCGGGCAGCTCGGCCACGGTCACGCCGTGGTCGGCGCGCAGCTTTCCGGCCACTGCGGACAGTTCGGCCGGACGCAGGTCCGACAAAGTCAGCCGGTCGCCCGCGGCGGCGAAGCGGGCCGCGATCGCGGCCCCGATCCCGCCCGCGGCACCGGTGACGAGCACGGTGCGCACTAGAGCTGCTTTCCCTTCGTCTCGGGCATCGTGAGGTAGACCGCGACGCCGATCAGCGCGGCGACGGCGACGTAGATCCACACGAGATCCCCGTGGTGGTTGGCGTTGAGCCAGGTCGTGATGTACGGCGCGGTGCCGCCGAACACGGCGACCGCCAGCGCGTAGGGCAGCCCGATGCCGGTGGTGCGCACCTCGGGCGGGAACTGCTCGGCCATGATCACCGCGCAGTTGGCCGAGTAGCCGACGATCAGCACGAGCCCGATGAGCTCGATCACGAACACACTCCAGAACCCGTTGGCCAGGAAGTGGAACGCGGGCCACGCGAAGATCACGAACCCGGCCGCGAACGCCGTCATCGTGGGTTTGCGGCCGATACGGTCGGAGAGCAGCCCGCCGAAGGGCAGCAGGCAGATGAACACGAGCATCGCCAGCGTGTTGGCCAGCAGCGCCGTCTTGAGCGGGATTCCGGTGGCGAGGTGGGCGTAGGCCGGCATGTAGCTGACCCACACGTAGTAGATGAGCGTGCCCGCGATCGTCACGCCGGCGACGCGCAGCGCCGCGCCCGGGTGGTCGCGGACCATCGCGACGACGGGGTTCCGGCGTGGTTTGGCGGTGATCTTGCCGAACGCTTCCGTCTCGTGCACCGAGCGGCGCAGCCACAGCCCGACCAGGCCCAGCAGCCCGGCGACGCCGAACGCGAGCCGCCAGCCCCAGCCGTGCAGGTCGGAGTCGGACAGCGTCGAGTTGAGGATGGTGCCGAGCAGGGCCGCGATGAGCGAGCCGGCGCCGACGGAGACCTGCTGCCAGGACCCGGCGAACGCCCGGCGTCCGGTGGCGGCCGACTCGATGAGGAACGCCGACGACGAACCGAACTCGCCGCCCGCCGAGAAGCCCTGCACGAGCCGGGCGAGCAGCAGGACGATCGGGGCGCCGACGCCGATCTGGGTGTAGGTGGGGCAGACCGCGATCACGATCGACGCGCCCGCCATCAGCGAGATGGTGAGCGTGAGGCCCTTCTTGCGGCCGCGCCGGTCGGCATACGAGCCGAGCACCGCGCCGCCGATCGGGCGCATCACGAAGCCGACGGCGAACACGGCCAACGTGGACAGCAGCGCCGTGGTTTCGTTGCCGCCGGCGAAGAACTGGCCGGCGAAGATGGGGGAGAAGGTGGCGTACACCGCCCAGTCGACCCACTCGACGGTGTTGCCGATGGAGCCGGCGACGATCGCCTTGCGCTGCTGTGGGTTCAGGCGGTGGGTTTCCGTGGAGATGTCCGAAGTCGATGGCACGGTCGTCATGGCTGCGTCCCTTCGGCCGCGAGGACGTGGTCGACGACCTGGGCGTGGGTGGCGAACCACACGCCTTCGTGGCCGCTGATGTGGTCGAGCAGCTCGGTGAGGATCGCGACGCGTGAGCGGTGCCCGATGATGTGCGGGTGCATGGTGAGCTGGAACAGCCCGCCCTCGGAGTAGGCGGCGTCGAACTCGTCGCGCCAGATCGAGAGCACCCCGCGCGGCGGCGTGTACGGCCGCAGCGAGGCGAAGCGGTCCATCATGAAGTACGGCGCGTCGTCGCGGATCCACTCCACGGGTAGCTCGACGACGCCGGTGGGCTCGCCGTTCTCGAGCAGCTCGTAGCAGTCGTCGTCGGCCATCAGCGAGGAGTCGTACTTCAGGCCGAGCTCGCGGGTGATGGTGAGGGTGTGGGCCGAGAAGTCCCACGACGGCGTGCGGATGCCGACCGGGCGGGTGCCGGTGAGGCGTTCCAGCACGTCGGCGGCCCGGTAGGCGAGGTCGCGCTCCTCGGTCTCGGTGAGGGCGGTGTTGCGTTCGTGGATCCAGCCGTGCAGGGCCACTTCGTGACCGGCGTCCACATAGGACTTGACTTCGCCGTCGTGCAGCAGGGCCGACACGGCGGGGACGAAGAAGGACGCGGGGGCGTTGAAGCGGTCCAGCAGTTTGAGCAGCCGGGGCACGCCGACGCGGGCGCCGTACTCGCCCTGGGCGAGCTTGCCGGGCAGCACCTCGCCGTCGCGCAGGGCGGGCGTCTCGTGGTCGGAGTCGAAGGACAGCGCCACGGCCACTTTCGCACCGCCGGGCCACGACGCCGGGCGCAGTGAGCGGCCGGCGCGGACGTGCTCGACGTGTCCCCGCCACGTCTTCTCGTCCCAGAGCCAAGGTTGTTCGGTCATGCTTCCTCCCGAGTTGCTGCGGCCGCCGGCGTGGGCGACCAGGCGCGTTTGAGGGTCGAGACCTGCAGGGTCACGTCGGCTTCCCGCAGGCCCGGGAGGGCGCCGACGACGTCGGTGGTGTGGCGGTAGAGCTCGCCGTAGTGGCGCAGCACGATCTGGCCGACGAGGTTGAAGCGGCCGGTCGTGGCGCTGAGGTACTTGGTGCCCGGGTGCGCGGCGAGCTGCTGCCCGGCGCGGTCGAGCTCGGCCGGGACGACCGAGAGCCAGAGCATGAACTCGAGGGCGTAGCCGAACATCGCGGGCTCGGCGAGCGTGCGGAAGCGCAGGCAACCACGGCGTACGAGGGAGTCGACGCGGCGCGCGACGGTGGACTCGCTCGTGCCGACCTGGCGCGAGACCTCTTTGAACGACAGCCGGCCGTCTTCGCCGAGGGCGGCGCTGATCGCGAGGTCCAGCTCGTCGAGCTGCTCCGGCGGGCGTTCCCAGTGCTGTTCCTCGAACGGCCGCACCTCGCCGTCGCGCAGCTCGGCCGCCGCTTCCGCGCTGAGCTCGCCGGAGTTCCAGTCGTGGTTGGAGGTGAACGTGCGCATCACGGCGAAGGTCTCGGCGTCGCGAACGTTGTCGGCGGCGGGGAAATCGCCCTGCAGGCGGGCGATTTCGCGGTAGGTGGGGAGCACGAACTCGGCGGAGCAGTCGGCGCTGCCGGCGAGCACCGTGGCGTAGCGGACCTCGGGCCGCGCGGCCAGCGCCTCGGCGACGGCGGCCGCCGTACCGGGCCGGCATCGCAGCCGCGCCAGCACCGGCACGCCGAGACCGCAGCGCAGCACGTCGACCACGCCGATCACGCGCAGCTGGCCGGATTCCGTCAGCTGGCCGGCGCGGCGCAGCACGGTGGACTCGCTCGTGCCCACGTGCCGGGCGATCGCGCCCCACGACGCGCGCCCGTTGAGCTGCAGTGCGGCGACGATGCGCCGATCCAGATCGCTGACTTTGACTTCGTCGGGCACGCCTGCATCGTGGATGCAGGAAAACGTCAAGTCAAGGGTCAGGTCTGCAAGAAACCGGCGTCCTGCAGGGTCAGGAAGCGTTCCATCGCCGCGTCGACGGCTTCACGGTCACCCGTGGTGACGAGGTCGAGCAGCAGCCCGCGCGCCACGGCGAGGCCGAGCCGGGCCTGCGCCGCGCGGTGCTGCTCGGGCACGCCGAGCCGTTCGAGCAGCGCTTCGACGGGCGCGAGCCAGCCGTCGATCACGCCGTCGAGGAACTCCGCCGTGCCGGGCGCGCCGCCGAGGGCTTGACCGTAGAGCTGGAAGAAGAGCTTTTCATTGTGGCGCAGCGCTTCGTCGGTGAGCCGGCGCCAGAACACGCGCGCCAGCTCGTCCGGCGGCAGGCTCGGGTCGAGGTCGGCGAGCACGGCGCGCTGCCGGCGTTCCACCTCGCGCGCGACCTCTGTGAGCAGGCCTTCCTTCGAGCCGAAGTGGTAGATGAGCATTCGGTGGCTCGTGCCGAGCGCCGTCGCGAGCGTGCGGAGGCTCTGGTCCGCCCCGTTCCGCGCGATGTGCTCGACGGCCGCGTCGAGGAGCTTTGCCCTTGCCTCCGCCATGTACCAGATGGTACGTGTACCACGTGGTACACGCTCTTCGAGGAGGCCTGATGCAACGAATCTCGGTCCGGGCCCGCACGTCCGCCGACCCGGCGACGGTCTACGCGCTGCTGCGCGACGGCGAGAGCTGGCCGCGCTGGTCGCCGCTGGGCTCGTTCGAACTGGCCCGCGCGGGTTCGTCGGAACGCGAGGGGCTGGGCGCGCTGCGCGTGTTCCGCACCGGCCGCACGCGCTCGTGCGAGGAGGTGATCGAACTGGTCCCCAACCGCCGGTTCGGCTACGCCCTGCGCAGCGGCCTGCCCCTTCGCGACTACCGCGCCTACGTCGACCTCACGCCGGTCGACGGCGGCACGGAGATCCACTGGCACTCGTCGTTCACGGGCAAAGTGCCGGGGACGGGGTGGTTCTACCGGCTGGTGCTGGGGCGGTTCATCGGCCGCGTGGTGGCGGGTTTGGTGGCGGAGACGTCTCGGGTTGCTCAGTAGGTTTCGGGCGCTCGGGTGTGGGCAGCGCTGCGCTGGGGGTGCGGCGGTGTCCTTGGGGCGTGGTGGCGTCCAGGAGTGTTACTCTCTATGGGAGAGTGACTTCGAGGAGGCCTGTGGTGCTGGGAAACCCTTACGACCGCGACTGCCCGACCCGCCAGCTCCTCGACCGCATCGGCGACCAGTGGACTGTCCTCATCGTCGGCTCCCTCCGCGACGGCCCGCTGCGCTTCACCCAGATCGGCAAACGCGTCGAGGGCATCTCCCAGAAAGTCCTGACGCAAACCCTCCGCAGCCTCGTCCGCGACGGCGTCCTCACGCGCACGGCGTACCCCGTCATCCCACCCCGCGTGGAATACGAACTCACTTCGCTGGGCCGCGACCTGTCCGAGCCCCTCGACATGCTCGACCGCTGGGCCCGCCACCACATGACCCAGGTGACCGCCGCCCGCGAGGCGTTCGACGCGGAACACACTCCCGCGTCGGCTTGACCTGGAGCGGGATTTCGTCGACGCACCATGAAGACCGCTGAATCTCAGCGGCTCACCAACCCGGCCTCATGCGCCAGCAACCCCGCCTGCGTCCGGTTCGCGCACTCCAGCTTCACCAGCATCCGCGACACATAACTCTTCACCGTGGCCTCCGCGAGGTGGAGGCGGGCGGCGATGTCCGCATTGGACAGTCCCTCGCCGAGGCAGGTGAGGACGTCGCGTTCGCGGTCGGTGAGGGCGCCGGCGCGGCGGAGGGCCGAGTCGGTGCGGGCGTGGCCGTCGGCTGACAGCGCGACGAGGCGGCGGGCCGCGGAGGGGGACAGGACGGTGTGGCCGTCGGCGGCGACGCGGACGAGGCCGATGAGGTCTTCGGGCGGCGTGGATTTCACGAGGAAGCCCGCGGCGCCCGCGCGCAGCGCTCGGATGACGTAGGTGTCGGCGTCGAAGGTGGTCAGGGCGACGACCGCGGGTGGGTTCGGCAACTGCACGATGCGGGCGATGGCCGTGAGACCGTCGACGCCCGGCATGCGCAGGTCCATGAGCACGACGTCGGGGCGATGCCGGACGACGGCCTCGACCGCTTCGGCGCCGTCGGAAGCCGAGGCGACCACCGTGAGGTCCTCGGCCGAGCCCAGAATCGTGCGCAGGTGCGCGCAGACCATCGGCTCGTCGTCGGCCACGACCACCGTGATCACCGGGGAGCACCTTCCGTCGTCGGGACGTAGGCGGGAAGTATCGCACCGACGCGGAATCCGCCGCCGGGCTCGGGGCCGGACTCGAGCTGCCCGCCGACGAGCTCGACGCGTTGCCGCAGCCCGCTCAGCCCGGCGCCCGAGCCGCTGCCGGCGAGCGTCGGGTCGGGCGGCAGGCACCCGCGGGTGTTGGTGACGAACACGTCGAGACCACCCGAGTGGTACCGCAGCGACACGGCGGCCGCCGAACCCGGCGCGTGCTTGCGGACGTTCGTCAGCGCCTCCTGCACCACGCGGTACGCGGTGCGCGCCACCGTCGGCGACACCTGGTCCGGGTCCCCGCTCATCGAAAGCTCCGTGGCCACGCCGACGGCCATCGACTCGGCCACCAGGTCCGCCGGCGAAGCGACCGGGGCCGGTGAAGCGGCCGGGGGCTCGATGCTCGAACCGTCGCGCAGCACGCCCACCAGATCACGCAGCTCGTCGAGCGCGTGCGCGCCCTCGCGGCGGATGTCCTCGGCCGCGGAGCGCACGGCCGGGTCCGTCGACACCACGCCGAGCGCGCCCGCGTGCAGCACCATCAGGCTCAGCCGGTGGGTCACCACGTCGTGCATCTCGCCCGCGAGCCGCCGCCGTTCCTCGGCGCGGGCTCGCTCGGCGAGCAGGTGCTGCTCGCGTTCGGCGCGCTCGGCCCGGTCCCGCAGCGAACGCAGCAGCTGCCGGCGCGCCTCGAAGTACAGCGCCACCGCCACGGGCAACGCGGTGCTCAGCAGCCCGAACGGCGTCGTGTTCCACGCGGGGTCCCACGGCCGCGTCGCCAGCACCGCCAGCACACCGCCGATCCACAGCAACTGCCGCCGGTCCATCACGCGCGGGAGCTGGCTCAGCACCACCGGCGTCACGGTCGGCACGGTCATCAGGCTCGGCTGGTCGGCGGGCACCAGCAGCCCGGGCCAGAACAGATCCGACGCCAGCATCGCCAGCGACGCCACCACGAGCACCCCGGCCACCGCGTCGGGGAAGCGGAACACCGCGAGCAGCGAAAGGTCGCACGCGAGGCGCAGCGCCAGCCCGGCGTACGGCCCGAAGGCCCCGCTCGTCGGCCCGGCCCAGTGCAGCGCGAAGTCGAGCCCGGCGAACAGGAGCGCCGCGGTCAGCAGCCAGCCCATTTCGGCCGGGCGGGGCCAGGTTCCACGCCGCACTTCGCTCACCCCGTCACGGTAACGGCTGGTCCGGACCGCCGCGGCGGAATCGCACCGGCCGGGGGAGGATCCGCAACGAAAGTTGCGCGCGGGACAACATTCGTCGTCCGCATCGGCTACCGATCACCGTTACGCCGACCCGGGCCGGCGCGGTGGACTCGGATCATGACGAGCCTCATGACGAGCCGCGAGACCAGCACGGGGGAGATCGCCCCGTTCGCCCGGCTGCCGGTGCTCACCGTGGCCGCGCTGGCGGCGGCGCTGCTCGTGCTCACGAGCGTCCGCTACGCGCACGGGTTCGACGAGCTCTATTTCCTGGTGGCTGGTCGAGATCATCCGGCCTGGGGGTATTTCGACCAGCCACCGCTCGTCCCGCTGCTCGCGGGCACGCTCGACCGCCTGTTCCCCGGTTCGCTGCTCGCGTTCCGGCTGCCGATGGCGCTCGCGGTCGGCGCCGGCGTGGTGGTCACCGCGCTGATCGCCCGCGAACTGGGTGGCCGCCGCCCGGCGCAGCTGATGGCGGGCGGGCTGTCCGCGACGTCCAACCTGGTCGTCCTCAGCCACTGGGTCTCCACCTACGCGCTGGATCCGTTCCTGTGGACGGTCGTCGTTTTCCTGCTGGTCCGCTGGACCCGCACGCGCCGCGACGGCCTGCTGGTGTGGGCGGGCGCGGTCACGGCGGTGTCGCTGGAGGTCAAGTTCCTCATCCCCGCGCTGTGGGCCGCCGTGCTGGTGTCCGCGGCCGTCCTCGGTCCACGCCGCCTGCTGAGCCGCCCGAAGCTGTGGCTGGGCGCGCTGATCGCGGTGGTCGCCACGATCCCCGCGCTCGTCTGGCAGGCCACGCACGACTGGCCGTACGCGCACATGGCCGACGTCGTCGCCGCCGAGTTCCCCGGCTACTTCGCCTTCGCGCGCGACGGGCTGCTCGGCGCGGGCATGGGCGTCGGCGTGCCGGCCCTGCTCTACGGGGTGTGGCGCCTGTTCCGCTCGCCCGAGCTGCGGCCGTACCGCTACCTTGCCTTGGCGTTGCTGCTGGTAACCGTCGCGGTGGTGCTGACCCACGGCCGTTCGTACTACCTGATGAGCCTCTACGCGTTGCCGTTCGCGGCCGCGGCCACGGAGCTGAGCCGGCGCGACCTGGTGCGCTGGTGGCGGATCCCGGTGGGGATCGCGTTCGGGCTGTCGGCCGCCGTCACCGTGGCCGCGCTGCCGGTGTGGCCGGCGTCGGTCACGGCGACGTCGTTCGGGCCGTTTTCGCTCGGCACGGTGTTCGCGGGCGGCGAGACGGCGCAGAAGCAGGTCGCCGACGTCGTGGGGCAGACGTACTCGTCGCTGCCACCCGGGGTGAAGGCGCAGACGGCGGTGTACGCGGAGATCTACCCGTTCGCCGCGGCCGTCGAGTACTACGGCCCGCGATACGGGATCACCGAAGTCTACAGTGGACACCGCGGATACTGGTACTTCGACCGGCCACCGGACCAGGCGCGGGACGTGCTTTTCACCGGCTTCGACCCGACGCTGCTGAAGCCCTACTTCGCGTCGGTGACCGAGGTCGTACCAGGACTTATTTGGCTCTACACCGGAAGGACGCAGTCGTGGGACCAGATCTGGCCGTTGGTGAAACGGCAATGACCCCCTCGCTGGCCGCCCAGGCCTACCTGCTCGCGTGCGACCCGGACCAGGGCCGCGTCCGCAGACGCAGCCACGCCGCGCTGCTCGTGCGCGCTTCCGCCGTCACCGACCTCCTGCTGCGCGGCCACCTGACGGTCACCGGCGGCCGCGTCTCGGCGACCGGCGACGGCCCCACCGGCGACCTGCTGCTCGACGACCTGCTCACCGACCTCGCCGACGCGGGCCCGACCCGCTGGCGACGCCTGCTGCGCCGCGACTCGGCCGACACCCTCCACTCCCTGGAGCTGCAGCTGGCCGCCGCGGGACTCCTGCGGTCGCACGTCACGCCGGTGCTGCGCCGGAAGGTTTTCCGCCTGGACGATCGGTTGCGGGCCGATGAGGTCCGCGCCACTGTGGACCGAGCGCTGCGCGTGCCCTTGTCCGAAGTGGACACCCGCGCCGCCGCGCTGACCGCCCTCGCCGCGGCGGCCCAGGTGGGGTTCACCCGCCGCTCGTCCCGCCGCCACGCCGCGCGCCTCGCGGAGCTGGACGAGGCCGTGGGCCCGGCGGTGCCGGCGCTGCGCGGACTGCTGCGCACTCGCCGGGCGGCGACCATGGCGGGTGGGAGCTGAGCGGATTGCTTCGGCAGCCACCGAAGCGTCGCGCGCGTAGGTTGCGGGCATGACTTCGTTCGCCGCTCTGCACGTGCCCGGGAAACCGTTGCTGCTGCCCAATGTGTGGGAGTTCGGCTTCGCGGCCGCGCTCGCCGCGGCGGGGCACCCGGCGGTCGGCACGACGAGCCTCGGCGTGTCGGCCGCTGCGGGCCTGGCCGACGGGGCCCCGGCGTCCCGCGCGGCGACGGTGGCGCTGACCCGGGTGCTGGCGCCGCTGGACGTGCTGGTGAGCGTCGACATCGCCGACGGCTTCAGCGCGGACCCGGCCGAGGTCGCCGACCTGGTCGCGGAACTCGCCGAAGCAGGCGCCGTGGGCGTGAACCTCGAAGACGGCCGCGCCGACGGCACCCTCGCGCCGGTGGAGGTGCAGAGCGCTTTGATCGCGGCCGTCCGTTCGGCTTCGCCCGTTTTCCTGAACGCGCGCACGGACACCCACTGGCTCGGCTCCGGCCCGGTCTCCGCCGCGATCGAACGGGCCCGCGCCTACCGCGACGCGGGCGCCGACGGGGTGTTCGTCCCGGGCCTCGCCGACCCGGGCGAGGTCGCGGAGGTGGTGGCGGCGGTGGACGTGCCGCTCAACGTCCTGTTCCTGCCGGGCCGCGTCACGCCGGCTGGCCTCGCCGAGCTGGGGGTGGCGAGGGTGAGCCTGGGCTCGACGCCGTACCGCGTCGCGCTGGCCGCCGCCCTGGCGGCCGTGGACGCTGCCCGCGACGGGACTTCGCTGCCACTGCCTCCGCCGTCTTACGCCGAGGTGGCCGGGCTGTTGCCGCCGGCCCTGTAGTGAGGGGATGCGCGCTTCGCTGTAGGACGGCGCCGCTTCCTCCCTCCTTCGCCGACGCGGCGGGCTGCCCGCACGGCCGCGGCTCGGCGGGGCTGGAGGTATGTGCGGCTTGGGGCGTGGCGACCCCGAGTACGCCGACTTGGCCGAATTGCTGCCACCAGTTCAGTAGCGTCAAGGGCATGCGTCGCCTTCGGAGCCGAGTTCGCTGTTCCCGCCGGGTACCTGAACACGCCGAGCATCGGGATCCCGCCGGAGCCCGTCGCGGACGCCGTGGCGGCGGCCGTGCAGCGCTGGCGGGTCGGGGCGGACCTGCCGGGTGGGCTCGACGAGGCCGTGGCGCGCTCACGCGAGGCGTTCGCGCGGCTGGCCGGCGTGCCGACGGGACGCGTGGCCATCGGCGCGTCCGTGTCTCAGCTGATCGCCAACGTCGCGGGAGGCCTGCCCGAGGGCGCGCGCGTCCTGGTGGCGTCGGGGGACTTCACGAGCGTCCGCTGCCGTTCGTTCCCCTTCACGGATTCTGGGTCTTCGACGACGAGCTGCTGAACGCCGAGGTGCTGCACACGGAGGTCGTCACGCGCGATCCGGACGACGTCCGCCAGTACCGCGACTACCTCGACGCGATGTGGGAGGTTGCCGCTGAGGGCGAAGCCGCCCGTGCGGTGTTGCTGCGCGCACAAGGTGACCTCGCTCTGGCCGGGCAGGCCGCCGACAGCTGACAGGAAGCGCCTTGGCAGCTCTCGTCCTCCGCGGCCCCCGCGATCGAGCCTTCGCGAAGGGCCCAGCTCTGGCTCGAAACCACCCCTGACGACGTCGAACGCCTTCTCACCGCATTCGGCTGAAGGCGCTCAGCGCGGTGAACTACCGTATGTGCCCGTGGTCGGTCCCCAATTCACCCCCGGTCCCTCGGACACGGCGCCGCTCGCTGCGGTGCCCGCGCAGCCGGGGTCGCCGCCCGGCCAAGGCCTCGGCCCAGGCCCAGGCCCAGGTCAAGATCCAACCCCGCCGCAGGACACCAAGGCGCTGCTGCTGCGCGGTGCGGGGCTGGTCGTGATCGCCGTCGTGGCGGGGCTGGTCTGGTTCCTCATCCGGCACGACAGCACGCCCGAGCCGGTGGCGCAGGCGCCGGTGAAGACGAACCCCTTCGACTACAAGCTGGTGGAAGGCCCGAACAAGTCCACCGACTGCGCGGCGAAGGCCTACGACGACACCAAGAAGTTCTTCCAGACCAACCCGTGCTCCTCGCTGGCGCGCGGGCTTTTCACGGTCGAGTACGGCGACGCGAAGGCGCTCGTCTCCGTCGTCAAGGTGAGCATGCCGACCGCGGCGCAGGCGGCGCAGCTCAAGGCGCTGACCGACCGGGACGGCACCGGCAACGTGAGTGACCTGGTGCGCGACGGCACGTACAAGGCCGCGGGCGCGCCCAAGGTGAGTGGCGACCAGTCGGAGTACGAGTCCCAGGTCACGGGCACCGACGTCACCATCGTCCTGGCCGACTTCTACGCCAAGCACCGCGACGACGTGCTGCTCAAGCGCATCGCCACCAGCGCGCTGGACCTCGGTCCCGACCTGCACTGACGCCAAACGACGCGAAGAGGGCCGTTCCCGGAGACACCGGGAACGGCCCTTTTTTTCACCGAAACCTCAAGCCGGCTGCCCCGGCATCGCCAGCGCCGTCGGCTTCTCGTCGGCCTCCTGGCGCCACGGCGTGCCCCGCCGGGCCGCCGCGATCAACGCCTGCAAAGCCATCTTCCGCAGCCCCGCGTCGTCCGTGTGGGTCACGACGCCGAGCCACGCGGCCGCCGAGTCCTCCTCGGCGCTCGCCACCAGGGCGGCGGCCGAGGCGGTGTCGTTGACCGGCTTCGGCGGCACGTACGCCGCTTCCGGGGCCACCGGCGTGCCGCCCGCGGCCTCGATCATCTGGGTGACGACGTCGCGGCGCGCGGTGTGCTCGGCGCGCCCGGCCTTCAGGGCGTCGCCGAACTCGCCCGGCAGGAAGGCCGTGACCAGCCCGTACACCCACAGCGCGGCGTGCTCCGAGGCCAGCGCCTTCTGCAGGGGGTCGACGGCGTCGGACGCGGCAGTGCCGGCGGGCGCGACCACGGCCTGGGCGTCTTCGCCGGGCCCGAGCGTCGAGGCGAGGCGCTGCAGGCTCGCGCAGCCCGCCGCGACGCCGGCGACCAGGCCGGCGCGGTAGGCCGGGAGCGTGGGCACGAGGTCCTCGGCCTGCTTGCGGGCCGTCGCCAGGCGCTCCTTGAACGCGCCCAGGTCGGCGGGCGCGGCCGGGGGCGCCGTCGTCGGCTTGGGCCGGTTCAGCCGGTCCACCTCGGGTTTCAGGGCGGCAGCCTGGGCGGCGCGCGCGTCGGCGACCTGCCCGGCGACGTCGCCACCGAGGGCTCTGGCCGCGGCGGCGTCCGCGTCGGCGGCGGACAGCAGCGGGGCGAGCGGGTCGGGGCTCTCGTCGTATCCCCCGGAACAGGCCGCCAGCGGGAGGGCCAAAGCGGCGACGGCGCCCAGGCGCAGAACGCCGCGCCGGGAAAGGTCGGTCGGTCTTGCGGTCACGTCGGCCCATCCTGCCAGGCCCGGCACCGGCACCGCCGCTCGCGCGTCCTCCTGGGTGCGCAGGATAAGCTGGTCCACACCGACCACAGTCGTGACCAGCCCGCGTCACCTCGGCCGAACAGGAGTGCTCCACGTGCCCAACGAACTCGCCAGCCGGCTTCAGCCGATAGTGGCCGAAGCCGTCACCGTCGCGGGTTTCGACCTCGACTCGTTCGAGGTGCAGCAGGCCGGCCGCAAGCAGCTGGTCAAGGTCGTCGTCGACTCCGACGACGGTGTCGGGCTGGACGAGATCGCCGAGATCAGCCGCAAGGTGTCGGCGGCGCTCGACGAGAACGAGCACGTGCTCGCGAGCGCCTACACCCTCGAGGTCACCTCGCCGGGGCTGGACCGGCCGCTCGCGCAGCCGCGCCACTGGCGGCGCGCGAAGTTCCGCCTCGTCCGCATCACGCCCGCGGAAGGTGCGGAGTTCGTCGCGCGGGTGGGCCACGCCGGCGAGGAGAGCGTGACCGTGCTCTTCGAGGACCGGCTGAAAGACGTGCACTACAAGTCGGTGGCGAAGGCCGTGGTGGAGATCGAGTTCAAGCAACCACCCGTCGACGAGCTCAAACTGTTGGAAGAAGACGCGTCCGGCAAGCGCAGCACCCCTGCCGGCCAGACGGAAGCGAAGGAGGAGCCGAAGTGAACGTGGACATCGCCGCGCTGCGGGCGATCGAACGGGACAAGGACATCCCCTTCGACACGGTGATCGAGGCCATCGAGACGGCCCTGCTCACCGCCTACAAGCACACCGAGGGGCACCAGTCCCACGCTCGTATCGACATCGACAAGAAGACCGGCCTCGTCCGCGTCCTCGCGCACACCCTCACCCCCGAGGGCGAGGTCGACGAGGAGTGGGACGACACGCCGGAGGGCTTCGGCCGGATCGCCGCGACGACCGCCCGCCAGGTCATCCTGCAGCGGCTGCGCGACGCCGAGCACGAGAAGACCTTCGGCGAGTTCTCCGCCAAGGAGGGCGAGATCGTGGCCGGCGTGGTGCAGCGCGACGCGCGCGCCAACGCCCGCGGCATGGTCGTGGTCCAGGTCGGCGACACCGAGGGGATCCTGCCCTCGGGTGAGCAGGTCGCGGGGGAGTCCTACGAGCACGGCACGCGCATCAAGGCGTTCGTGGTCGGGGTCTCGCGGAGCAACCGCGGGCCGCAGATCATGCTCTCGCGCACGCACCCGAACCTGGTGCGCAAGCTCTTCGCGCTCGAGGTGCCCGAGATCGCCGACGGCACCGTCGAGATCGCCGCCGTGGCGCGCGAATCGGGGCACCGCACCAAGATCGCGGTGCGCTCCACCGTGCCCGGGGTGAACGCCAAGGGTGCCTGCATCGGCCCGATGGGCGCGCGCGTGCGCAACGTGATGAGCGAGCTGGCCGGCGAGAAGATCGACATCATCGACTACTCGGAGGATCCGGCCCGCTTCGTGGGGAATGCATTGTCCCCGGCGAAGGTTGTTTCGGTACGTGTCGTGGACGAGCGGGCGAAGACGGCTCGCGTCGTCGTGCCCGATTTCCAGCTCTCCCTCGCCATCGGCAAGGAGGGCCAGAACGCGCGGCTCGCGGCCCGGCTCACGGGCTGGCGCATCGACATCCGCAGCGACGCCGCACCCGTCGATCCGGCAGGTGATCAAGACCACGCCGGACAGGCGCGGCCCGCCGCGACAACCGGTTCGGCTGAGTGAAGGTCGAAGCGCTAGACTCATCACTGGTTCAGGGTCCGCCGCGGGTGCGTGGCGACACGACCGACCTCCAGCGCCACCGGCACTTCCCGGTACGCACGTGCGTTGGTTGCCGGCAGCGGGTCCTGATCGGTGAGCTGCTGCGAGTGGTCGCGGTGGCCGGACGGCTGGTCGTCGACGAACGTCGGCGGCTGCCGGGGCGGGGTGCGTGGCTGCACCCGGCACCGGGTTGTCTGGTCAAGGCCGAGCGGAAGCGGGCGTTCCCACGGGCACTTCGGGCCCAGGGCGCGCTCGACGCCGCGGGGCTGCGCGAGCATGCGGCATTCGCAGCGCCCACCACGGAGATCGGCTCCGGGACCCACCCGGAACCGCAGTGGAACAAGGAAGCAGGTCGACCCGTCATGAGTCAGCCGTGAAGCCGACGCCATGAACGCGCGACAATAAGGACGAGGTCAGCGGGTCTCTTCACCGCCTGGCCTCCCCTAGATGAGGAGAGCTGTGCCAGGCAAGGCCCGTGTACACGAGCTCGCGAAAGAGCTCGGCATCACCAGCAAGGAAGTTCTCGCCAAGCTCAAGGAGCAGGGCGAGTTCGTGAAGTCCGCGTCATCCACGGTCGAGGCGCCCGTCGCCCGCCGTCTGCGTGACGCGTACCCCGCCAAGGGCGGGAAGAAGTCCGGTCCGACGCCCGGCCCGCGGCCCATGCCGCCCGCCCCCGGCTCGGGCAACTCGAACGCTGCCGCTCCCGCTCCGCAGGCTCCCCGGCCCGCGGCCGCGCCCGCTCCGCAGCAGACCCAGCAGCAGGCGCCGGCGGCCAAGGCCGCTCCGTCCGCCGCTCCGCAGCAGTCCGGCCCGCGTCCGGCCACCCCGGGCAGCCGCCCGGGTCCGGGCCCGCGTCCCGGCCCGCGCCCGGCCACGCCTGCTCCGGCCCAGCCGCAGCAGGAACCGCAGCCCCAGGTGCAGGCCCCCGCGGCCAAGGCCGAGCCGTCCGGTGGCAGCACCGCGGCGCCGAAGCACGCGCCGAAGCAGGACGCTGCTGCGTCCGGCTCGGTCGTGCCGCCGAAGCCGCAGGGCCCCAAGCCCGGCGGTCCCAAGCCCGGCCCGCGCACTCCGCGCGTCGGCAACAACCCGTTCGGCGTCGGTTCCGGCGCCCCGGCCCCGCGTCCGCCGGCCCAGCGCCCCGGTCCGGGTCAGGGCGGCGACAACCGTCCGCCGCGTCCCGGCGGTGCCGGTGGCGGCGGTGACCGGCCCGCGCCGCGTCCCGGCGGTGGCGCCGGTGGCAATCGGCCGAGCCCGGGCAACATGCCCCCGCGGCCGAACCCCGGCATGATGCCGGGCCGCACCCCGCGTCCGGCCGGTCCGGGCGGTGGCGCCCGTGGTGGTCCCGGTGGCGGTGCCCGTGGCGGTCCCGGTGGTGGCGGCGGTCGTCCCGGTGGTGGCGGCGGTGGCGGCGGCTTCCGTCCCGGTGGTGGCGGCGGTGGCGGTGGCTTCCGCGGCGGTCCCGGTGGCGGTCCCGGTGGCGGTGGCGGCGGCTTCCGTCCCGGTGGCGGCACCGGTGCTCCTGCCGGCGGTGGCGGTGGCTTCCGCGGTGGCGGCGGCGGTCGTGGCGGCCCCGGTGGCCGTGGCGGTACCGCGGGTGCCTTCGGGCGTCCCGGTGGTCCCTCGCGCAAGGGTCGCAAGTCGAAGCGACAGAAGCGCCAGGAGTACATGGACAACATGCAGGCGCCCAGCGTCGGCGGCGTCCGCCTGCCCAAGGGCCAGGGCGAGACGATCCGGCTGCCGCGTGGTGCCTCGCTGACCGACTTCGCCGAGAAGATCGACGCCAACCCGGCTTCGCTGGTGCAGGTGCTCTTCCACCTCGGCGAGATGGTCACGGCGACGCAGTCCGTGTCCGACGACATCCTCGAGCTGCTCGGCGGCGAGATGAACTACGTCGTCCAGGTCGTGTCCCCCGAGGAGGAGGACCGCGAGCTGCTGGAGACCTTCGACATCACCTACGGTGAGGACGAGGGTGGCGAGGAGGACCTGCAGGTCCGGCCGCCGGTCGTGACGATCATGGGTCACGTCGACCACGGTAAGACCCGCCTGCTGGACACGATCCGGAAGACGAAGGTGCGCGAGAGTGAAGCCGGTGGCATCACCCAGCACATCGGCGCCTACCAGATCGAGACCGAGCTCGAGGGCACGCCGCGGCTGATCACCTTCATCGACACCCCGGGTCACGAGGCGTTCACCGCCATGCGTGCTCGTGGTGCGAACTCGACGGACATCGCGGTGATCGTGGTGGCCGCCGACGACGGGGTCATGCCGCAGACGGTCGAGGCGATCAACCACGCGCAGGCCGCCAAGGCCCCGATCGTGGTCGCGGTCAACAAGATCGACAAGGAAGGCGCCAACCCGCAGAAGATCCGCCAGCAGCTCACCGAGTACAACCTCGTGGCCGAGGAGTACGGCGGCGACACGATGTTCGTGGACATCTCCGCGCGGGAGAACATCAACATCGATGGCCTCCTCGAGGCGATCCTGCTGACGGCCGACGCCGCTCTGGACCTCCGGGCCAACCCGGACATGGAGGCCCAGGGTGTCGCGATCGAGGCGCACCTCGACCGCGGCCGCGGCCCGGTGGCCACGGTGCTGGTGCAGCGAGGCACGCTGCGCGTCGGCGACTCCGTCGTCGCGGGCGACGCCTACGGCCGCGTCCGCCGCATGGTGGACGAGCACAACGTGGACGTCACCGAGGCGCTGCCCTCGCGTCCCGTCCAGGTCATCGGGTTCACCTCGGTGCCGGGCGCGGGCGACACCTTCCTGGTGGTCGACGAGGACCGCGTCGCCCGGCAGATCGCCGAGCGCCGCTCCGCTCGCACCCGCAACGCGCTCAACGCGTCGCGCCGCAAGCGGGTCAGCCTCGAGGACCTCGACTCCGCCTTGAAGGAGACGAGCAGCCTCAACCTGATCATCAAGGGTGACAACTCGGGTACCGTCGAAGCGCTCGAGGCGGCACTGCTGCAGCTGGACGTCGGCGACGACGTCGAGCTGAACGTGGTGCACCGCGGTGTCGGTGGCGTGACCGAGTCGGACATCGACCTGGCGACCGCGTCCGACGCGATCGTGCTCGGGTTCAACGTCCGGGCCCAGGGCAAGGCGACCGAGCGGGCCACCCGCGAGGGCGTCGACGTCCGGTACTACACGGTCATCTACCAGGCGATCGACGAGATCGAGCAGGCCCTCAAGGGCATGCTCAAGCCGGAGTTCGAAGAGGTGGAGCTCGGTCGCGCCGAGGTCCGCGACGTCTTCAAGTCCTCCAAGATCGGCACGATCGCGGGTTGCCTGGTCATGTCCGGGGAGATCCGGCGCAACGCCAAGGCGCGCCTTCTCCGCGATGGCACCGTCATCGCCGAGAACCTGCCGATCAGCTCGCTGCGGCGGTTCAAGGACGACGTGGTCGAGGTTCGTGAAGGGTACGAATGTGGTCTGACGCTGGGTTCGTACAGTGACATCAAGGTCGACGACGTGATCGAGACCTACGAACAGCGGGAGAAGCCCCGTGCGTAAGGGCTGATCGGTTCCGGGGTGCGGGTTTCGGCCCGCACCCCGGGCCACCCGGTTCCTTGCGGCACAACTTCGCTGCCTATGTACGTCGGAGCTCTCGAGCTCGACATCCTGCTCGATGACATTCACTCGTTGAAGCAGAAGCGATCCGTGATCAAGCCGGTCGTGGCGGAGGTGCGCAAGCGCTTCGCCGTCTCGGTGTCCGAAGCCGGTCACCTCGACCTGCACCGGCGAGCCCTGATCGGGGTGGCCGTGGTCGCCGCGGGTGGCGAGCACGTCCGGGACGTGCTCGACTCGTGCGAGCGGTTCGTGGCCTCGCGACCGGAGTTCGTCCTGCTGTCGGCACACCGCCGGCTGCTGGGTCCGGACGACTAGACCGGAGAACATTTCAGAAGGAGACACCTCCCATGGCCGATCCTGCTCGGGCTCGCAAGCTCGCCAAGCGGATCTCGCAGATCGTGGCGTCGGCGATCGAGCACGACGTCAAGGATCCGCGGCTCGGTGCCGTGACCATCACGGACACCAAGATCACCGCGGACCTGCACGACGCCACGGTGTACTACACGGTGCTCGGCGAAAGCCTCAACTCGGAGCCGGACTTCGCCGGCGCCGCGGCGGCCCTCGAGTCCGCGCGTGGTGTGCTGCGCACCAAAGTCGGGCAGGGCACCGGAGTCCGCTACACCCCGACCCTCGCCTTCGTGGCCGACAGCATCCCCGACGACGCACGCCGCATCGAGGAACTGCTCGCCAAGGCCCGCGAGGCCGACGCCGAGGTGGCCCGCCAGGCCACCGGCGCCCAGCACGCCGGCGAAGCCGACCCGTACAAGGCGCCGCGCGAAGACGACGACGACCTCGCCGACACCGAAATCGAAGCCGAAGAGGAGACCCGAGGCTGAACCGCTCCGGAGGATCCCCGACGTCCCACGACGCGGCGCGCTGTTCGGTGGCGCCGCGCCGTTCGTCGCCACCTCCTCCGGGCGCTCCGCCCCGCTGGGTACGCCGCCCGCGGCTACCCCGCCCACCAGGCCGCCGGCCCTGAACGCACAACGTTCAGGGCCGGCGGTTTTTCGTCCGGTCAGTCCGCCGGCCGAGTGGCGGTCACGGCGTCGGTCAGCGCCTTCAGCAGTTCCAGCGCCTGGGGCCGCAGGTCGTCAGGCAGCAGGTCCCACGCCGCGCGCTGGTTGTCGCGCAGGCGGGTGCGGGCGCGGTCCCAGTGGGCGCGGCCGCGGTCGGTGAGGTCGACGACGACACGGCGGTCGTCGTGGGCGTGCGGGGTGCGGCGCACGAGGCCGGCGGACTCCAGGGCCTTCACCGAGCGCGTGACGGTGGGCTGGGCGAGCTTCGCCTCCTGCGCGAGCTCGCCGATGGTCATGGCGCCGAGCCGGGCCAGGGGAGTCACGAGCTGGGCCTGCGAGTCGCTGAGGGCGGAGGCGGCCGCGGCCTGCGCGTCGAGGCGGGCGCGGTTGGTGCGCATGGCCGAGTAGAGCGCGTTGCAGGCGTCGGCGAAGCGGTCGACGGCGGTGTCGGCGGGCTCGGAGGACCCGGAGGGCACGGTCACCCGGAAAGATTAGATCACCGGAGTTCATAGCATGCTATGTTCAGACCACTGAACCAAGAGGAGGCGCAGCATGGTCCGCAAGATCGCCCTCGAGGAACACTTCGGCACCGGTGACCCCGACATCGTCGAGCAATCGCGCGAACACTTCACCGAGCAGACGTGGCCGCCGCACCGCCGCCAGTTGCTGGACATCCAGGACGAGCGCCTGAAGCTGATGGACGCGGCCGGCATCGAGATCGTCGTGCTTTCCCTGCTGGCGCCCGGAATCCAGGGGCTGTCCGACCGTGCGCAGTCCGTGGACTGGGCGCGCCGCACCAACGACGTGGCCGCGCGGCACGTGCAGCTGAGGCCGGATCGCTTCGCCGCGTTCGCCGCGCTTCCGTTGCAGGATCCCGAAGAAGCCGTCGTCGAGCTGCGCCGCGCCGTGACCGAGCTGGGGTTCAAGGGCGCGCTGGTGAACGGGTTCTCCGAAGTGGACGGTGACCGGATCGCCTACCTGGACGAGCCGCGGTACCGGCAGTTCTGGGCGGCCGTCGAAGACCTGGGCGTGCCCGTGTACCTGCACCCGCGCGACCCGCTGCCGCGTGACAGCCGGATGCTCGAAGGCCACCCGTGGCTCTACGGCTCGGCGTGGGGATTCTCGATCGAAACCGGCACGCACGCGTTGCGGCTCATGGCCAGTGGCCTGTTCGACGAACACCCGGGCGTGCAGGTGATCCTCGGGCACCTGGGCGAGCTGCTGCCGTTCAACATCTGGCGCACCGACCACCGGCTCAAGGTCAAGCCCGCGGGCATCCCGGCGCACAAACCCTTGCGCGAGCACCTGCGCGAGAACTTCCACCTCACCACGAGCGGCAACTTCGCCACGCCCGAGCTGGCGTTCACGATCAACGAGGTCGGGGCCGACCGCGTGCTGTTCTCAGCCGACTACCCGTTCGAGTCGATGGGCGAGGCCGCCGCGTGGTTCGACGCGCTGGACCTCGACCGCGAGGTGCACGAGAAGATCGCGGAAGGCAACGCGCGCAAGCTCCTCGGGCTCTGACCACAAACGACGTCTCAGGCCGGTTTCGCCGCCACCACGAGGTCCCGCTCGATCGCCTGGTCCACGCGGTGGGCGAACTCCTCGTACGGCCCGCCCTCGCGCACGTCGAGGCCGGCCCGTGAGAGCACCGCGACGAGCTCTTCGCGCGGGAGGACGTTGAGGTTCCAGGAGATCCCGAGCGCCCCGCCCGGGCGGAGCACGCGCGTCCACACGGGAACGGCCGCCGCCAGCAGGTCGCGCGGGCTGCGCGCGAGGCTCGCGTCCTGCGTGCGGTGGCTGCCGTGCTGCACGCCGTACGGGGCGTCGGTCACGATCACGTCCACGGAGTTCGCGCGCAGCAGTTCGTCGGTGGTGAGGGTGTCGGCGTTGAAGTAGGTGAGCCGGCGCGTCTGGCCGCCCTTGTAGTCGTCCTTGTCGAACGCGTACTCGACGTCGAGGCGGCGCCCGAGGCGGACCTTGTTGCGCCGCAGCTGCCCGGAGTCGGCGGTGTGCTTCACCCGCTTGGTGCGCAGCCAGGTCTTGAGGAACTGCTCGTAGGCCTCGAAATCCTTGCCGTCCACGTCGAGACCGGTGGCGTCGAAGCCGTACATCACGGCCTGGTTCAGCGTGGTGCCGCGCCCGCACAGCGGGTCGAGCAGCGTCCGCGGGCGCTCGAGCCATCCGGTCGGGTCGACGGTGGCGAGCAGGGTGACGTTGAGCAGCAGCTTCGTGAACTGCTCATTGGTCTTGCCCGCGTACTTCTGGATCGTGAGCAGGTCCGAGTCCGTCTTCTCCAGTGGCCGCACCAGGACGGGGCGCAGCACGCCGTCGCCCAGCTCGAACAGGGCGTAGAGCGAGGACAGGTTGGACAGCAGCGCGACGTCCGGTTCGGTCAGCGGCTCCGGCGTCGCGAACTTGACGTAGCCCACGCCGCCGAGTTCAACCTCCTCGGCGTCCGACAGCTCGGCGGAAAGCCCGGCCGCGCCGAACACCGCCAGCTCGGCCCGCAGCAGCGCGGGCGACGAGGCGGCGTAGACCCGGTTGGCGGACGGGTGAACGAGAATCGCATACTCAGGCATCCCGCAGAGCGTAGCGTGACGCACTGTGACAGCTACTTTGGCGCAGGACATCGAAGCCGCCGCCGCCCTGCTCGCCGGGGCCACCGACGTGACGCTGCTGGGCCACGTGCGCCCGGACGCCGACGCACTCGGCAGCGCACTGGCCCTCGGCCACGTGCTGCACTTGCGCGGCGCCCGCGTGCGGGTGTCCTTCGGCGAGCCCGACGACGCCCCCGAGACCCTGACCTGGCTCGACGTCGACGGGCTGCTCACCAAGCCCGACGATCTGCCCGCGTCGGAGCAGCTGCTGGTCGCTCTCGACACGCCGGTGCCGGCGCGGCTGGGTCGGCTCGCCTCGCGCGTCGACGCCGTCCGCTCCGCCGGCGGCGCCGTGCTGGTGGTGGACCACCACGCCACCAACGCGTTCTACGGCACGCACCACGTGGTCGACGAGGCCACCGAGGCGACCGCGGTGCTCGTCGCGCAGATCGTCGAGGCGATGGGCGTCGAGCTGGACGAGCCGGCCGCGCGCTGCCTGTACGCGGGGATCGTCACGGACACCAGCGGTTTCCGCCGCGCCCGCCCCGAAACGCACCGGATCGCCGCGCGCCTGCTGGAGGCCGGCGTCGACCCGACGGAGGTGGCGCGGCGGATCGTGGACGACCACCCGTTCGCGTGGCTGCCGATGCTCTCGGCCGTGCTGTCCGAAGCGGAGCTGGAGCCGGAAGCCGCGCAGGGCTTCGGGTTCGTGCACGCCGTGGTGCGCTCGGCCGTGGCGGCGAGCGTGCGGCCGGAAGAGGTCGAGTCGGTGATCGACGTGGTGCGCGCGACGCGTGAAGCCGGCGTCGCGGGGGTACTGAAGGAGTTCGCGCCCGACTCGCGGGGTTCCGTGTGGACGGTCTCGCTGCGGTCCGCGGGCAGGGTCGACGTGTCGGCGGTGGCCTCGGAGTTCGGCGGCGGCGGGCACCGGATGGCCGCGGGCTGCACGATGGAGGGCACGTCGGACGACGTGCTGGCGCGGCTGCGGGCCGCGCTCGGCCGGGCGCCGCTGCTGGGGGACCGGAGTGCCTGAACCCGTCCGGTTCGACGACGAGTTCCTGGCCGACCCGGTGTGCGCGTACGCCCGGCTGCGCGCCGCCGGCCCCGTGCACCGAGCGGAGTCACCCGACGGCGCGCCGATCTGGCTGGTCACGCGCTACGCCGAGGTCAAAGCCGGCCTCGGCGATCCGCGGCTGTCGCTGGACAAGGCCCACTCGTCGGGCGGCTACCGGGGCCTCGCGCTGCCGCCCGCGCTCGACAAGAACCTGCTCAACCTCGACGCGCCGGAGCACACCCGCCTGCGCCGGCTCCTGGGGCGCGCCTTCACGCCACGGCGCGTCGAGGCGCTGCGGCCGGAGGTCACGCGCATCGCCGAGGAGCTCGCCGACGCGCTCCCGGCCGAGGCCGACCTGATGGCCGGCTACGCCGTGCCGCTGCCGATCACGGTGATCTGCGTGCTGCTCGGCGTCGCCCCCGCGGACGTCGCCGTCGTCCGCACGTGGACCGACGCCGTCCTGATGTCGACGAACGCCGCGGTCGCGCGGGACGCCATGCGGTCGCTGTTCGGGTTCCTCACCGAGCTCATCGCGGCCAAGCGCGCGGAGCCGGGGGAGGACCTGCTCAGCGTCGTCGCCCCGGACCTCACCGACGACGAACTGCTCAGCGCCGCGTTCCTCCTGCTGCTCGCGGGGTACGAGACCGTGGTCCACGTGCTGGGCAACGGCCTGCACGAGCTGCTCACCCGCCCGGCACCGCGGTCGGCGCCGGCCGGGTCCTCGGTGTCCATTGTGGACGAAATCCTGCGCCACGCGTCCCCGGTCCAGCTCGCCATCCGCCGATTTCCCCTGCAGGACCTCGAAATCGGTGACACCAAGATCCCCGCCGGCGACACCGTCCTGCTCGCCCTCGCCTCCGCCCACCGCGACGACACGGTGTTCGAAGACCCGGACACCTTCGACGCCGACCGCCCGGACAACCCCCACCTCGCCTTCGGCCACGGCCCCCACTACTGCCTCGGCGCACCCCTGGCCCGCCTCGAGCTGGAGATCGGCTTCGACACCCTGCTGCGCCGCTTCCCTGCGATGGCCCTGGCGGGCGACCCAGAGTGGCGCTCGTCGTTCCGCAGCCGCGGGTTGGCCTCCCTGCCGGTGATCCTGCGCGCTTGACGTCCGGAATGTCGGCGGCGGTCGTTACGCTCCCCGGGTGCCTGACGAAGCCCCGCCTGCCCCGCCCGTGACCTCCGAAGACCGGATCCCCGCGCGCCGCGTGCTGGGGCTTGCCGTGCCCGCGCTGGGGGTGCTGGCGGCGGAGCCGTTGTACGTGCTGGTGGACACCGCGGTGGTCGGGCACCTGGGCGCGTTGCCGCTGGCGGGGCTGGCGCTGGGCGGGGTGGTGCTGTCGCAGATCTCCACGCAGCTCACGTTCCTCTCCTACGGCACGACCTCGCGCACCGCGCGGCTGCACGGCGCCGGGCGGCGGCGCGACGCGGTGAGCGAAGGCGTCCAGGCCACGTGGCTCGCGGTGCTGGTGGGGCTGGTGCTGCTGGTGGCGGGTCAGCTGCTGGCCGGGCCGATCGCCCGCGCGCTGTCGGGCAGCGACGAGATCGCGGCGGCGGCCGTGTCGTGGTTGCGGATCGCGCTGTTCGGGGCGCCGCTGATCCTGGTCACCATGGCCGGCAACGGCTGGATGCGCGGCGTGCAGGACGCGGCGCGCCCGCTGCGGTACGTGCTGGCGGGCAACGGCATCTCGGCCGTGCTGTGCCCGGTGCTCGTCTACGCCGCGGGGCTCGGCCTGGAGGGCTCGGCGATCGCCAACGTGGTGGCCCAGGTGGTCTCGGCGTCGCTGTTCTTCGCGGCGCTGGTGCGCGAGCGCGTGCCGCTGCGGCCGGACTTCGGCGTGATGCGCGCGCAGCTGAGCCTGGGCCGCGACCTCGTGCTGCGCAGCCTCGCGTTCCAGGCGTGCTTCGTCTCGGCGGCCGCCGTGGCGGCGCGGACGTCGACCGAGGCGGTCGGCGCGCACCAGGTCGTGCTGCAGCTGTGGACGTTCCTCTCGCTCGTGCTCGACTCCGTCGCGATCGCCGCGCAGTCGCTCGTCGGCGCGGCCCTGGGCGGGGGAGCCGCGCGGCAGGCGCGCGGGGTCGCGAACCAGATCGTCGCGTACGGGTTGGTGCTCGGCTGCGTCCTGTGTGTGCTCTTCGGCGCGTTGTGGAGCACGCTGCCGCACGCGTTCACCTCGGACCCGGGGGTGCTCGCGGAGATCCCGCACGCGTGGTGGTTCTTCGTGGCGCTGCAACCGATCGCGGGTGTGGTGTTCGCGCTCGACGGCGTGCTGCTGGGCGCCGGCGACGCCGCGTTCCTGCGTACCGCCACGCTCGTCAGCGCGGGGCTGGGCTTCCTGCCGCTGATCTGGCTGTCGCTCGCGTTCGGCTGGGGGCTCACGGGCATCTGGACGGGTCTGTCGCTGTTCATGGTGTTCCGCCTGGCCGCCGTGCTGATCCGCTGGCGCTCCGGCCGCTGGGCGGTGGTCGGGGCCATCCGCGGCGCCTGAACGCCGTGCCAAGGTGGAGCCATGCGCTTCAGCCAGGTCGACGTCTTCACCGATGAGCTCACCCTCGGCAACGCACTCGCCGTGGTGCACGACGCCGAGGGCCTCTCCGACGACAAGATGGCCGCGTTCGCACGGTGGACCAACCTCAGCGAGACCACGTTCCTGCTCCCGCCGACGAGCGCCGAGGCCGACTACCACGTACGGATCTTCACCGTCGAGCGCGAGCTGCCCTTCGCCGGGCATCCCACGCTCGGCTCGGCCCGCGCGTGGCTCGAAGCCGGCGGCACGCCGAAGGGCGAGGACCTCGTGCAGGAGTGCGGCGCCGGCCTGGTCCGCGTGCGGCGCACCGGCGAGCGGCTCGCCTTCGCCGCGCCGCCGCTCACGCGCGGCGGCCCCGTCGCGCCCGAGGACCTCGCCGCCGTCCGGAAGGCCCTGCACCTGGCCGAGAGCGACGTCGTCGACGCGCGGTGGGCCGACAACGGCCCCGGCTGGCTCGCCGTGCTCCTCACCGACGCCGAGGCGGTCCTCGCGGTCGAACGCGACGTCGCGGCGCTCGGGAAGTACAAGGTCGGCGTCGTCGGACCGCACCCGGCCGGATCGCCCACGGCGTTCGAGGTCCGGGCCTTCACGGGCCTGGTCGAGGACCCGGTGACCGGCAGCCTCAACGCCGCGATCGGCCAATGGCTCATCGGTTCGGGCCGCGCGCCGGAGTCCTACGTGGCCGCGCAGGGCACCCGGCTCGGCCGGCGCGGGCGCGTGCACGTCGAGCGCGCGGGCGGCGAAGTGTGGGTGGGCGGCGACACAGTGGTGGGAGTCGCAGGTCAAGTGGCGCTGCGGTGATCGGGTGATGTGGTGTATCCCACCGAGATAACGGCTATGTTTCGAGCTTGCTGAGGCGATACAACAATCGAGGCGGCAGTGTCGTCGTCCTTCCCCGACGACCGCTACCCGCAGGAGGAAACCTTGTCGCCCGGCCGCGCCACCGTCCGGTCCTGGCTCATCTGGCTCACCGCCGTCTTCGTGTATCTGCTCGCCGTGTTCCACCGCACCTCGTTCGGAGTCGCGGGCCTGGAAGCGGCGGACCGGTTCGGCGTCGGCGCCGCGGCGCTCGGCACGTTCACCGTGCTGCAGGTGGGGGTCTACGCCGCCATGCAGATCCCCACCGGCGTGCTCGTCGACCGCTACGGCCCGCGCCGTGTGCTCACCGCCGCCGTGCTCATCCTGGGCACCGGGCAGCTGCTGCTCGGCCTCGCCGAAAGCTACGGCGTCGGCCTGCTCGCCCGCGGCGTGCTCGGCCTGGGCGACGCGCTGACGTTCGTCAGCGTGCTGCGCCTGATCGCCGCCCACTTCCCGGCGCGGCAGTACGCGTTGATCACGTCCTTCACTTCCGCAGTCGGCTACATCGGCAACCTCGCCGCCACGGTGCCGCTCACGCTGCTGCTCGCCGGTCCCGGGTGGACGGTCACGTTCGTCTCGGTCGGCGCGCTCACACTCCTGGTCGCGGTGCCGGTGGTGCTGCGCGTGCGCGACACCCCGCTCGGCGTCCCCGAGCCCGAGCGCAAGCCGGTGCACCCGGCGCTGCTCGCGCGCCAGATCCGCGCCGCGTGGCGCGTGCCCGGCACCCGGCTCGGGTTCTGGACGCACTTCAGCACGATGTTCGCGCCCAACGTGCTCACGCTGTTGTGGGGCGTCCCGTTTCTCGTGGAGGGCCAAGGAATCCCGGCCGCCACGGCGAGCGCGATGCTGACCGTGTTCGTGTTCGGCTCGCTGGCCGGCGGCCCGGTGCTGGGCACGGTCATCAGCCGTCACCCGGAGCTGCGGATGCCGATCGTCGGCGGGTACCTCGGCACCGCCGCCGTCACGTGGGCCGTGCTGCTCGGCTGGAACGGGCACCTCCCGCTCGGCGTGCTCGGGCCCGCGTTCGCGCTGCTGTCGCTCGGCGGCCCGGTGTCGATGATCGGCTTCGCGCTGGCGCGGGACTACAACCCGATCGAGCGCGTCGGCACGGCGACCGGCCTGGTGAACGTCGCCGGGTTCGTCGCGACCACGGTCACCTCGCTCGTGGTCGGCATTCTGCTGCAGTGGACGGGCGGGAACTTCCGCGTGTCCCTGCTGAGCATCGTGGTCGTGCTCGCGCTGGGCACGTGGCGGATGCTCGTGTGGTGGCGCCGCGCCAGGGCCCACGTGTTCGCCGCCGAAGCCCGTGGCGAGGACGTGCCGGTGCGGCTCACGCGCCGGCGCTGGGACGGCGAGGTGCCGGCCGAACCCGCGGCCGTCGCCGCCTGAGAGGTGCTCGCCGGTCCGAACCGGCCGTCTCGATAGGGTTCGGCCCGTGTCTCGCCCGAAAGAACCGCGCCGCCCCGCTCCGCCGCCCGGTCTGCTCATCGTCGACAAACCGGCCGGAATGACCTCGCACGACGTCGTCGCCAGGGCGCGTCGGATCATGGGCACCCGCAAGGTCGGCCACGCCGGCACGCTCGACCCGATGGCCACCGGCGTGCTCGTGCTCGGCATCGAGCGTGCCACCAAGCTGCTGGGCCACCTGGCGCTCGATCGCAAGACCTACCTCGCGACGCTGTCGCTGGGCAGCTCCACCACCACCGACGACGCCGAGGGCGAGGTGCTCACCGAGGGCGACCCGGCGGTGGTCGCGAAGATCACCGACGAGCAGCTCGCGGCCGGCGTCGCCGAGCTCACCGGCGACATCCAGCAGGTGCCCAGCGCCGTCAGCGCCGTGAAGATCGACGGCAAGCGGGCCTACGCTCGGGTGCGCGCGGGGGAGGACGTGGTGCTCCCGCCGCGGCCCGTCACCGTCTACCGCTTCGACGTGCTGGCCACGCGCCGCGAGGACGACCGGATCGAGCTCGACGCCGTGGTCGAGTGCTCCTCAGGCACCTACGTGCGCGCGCTGGCCCGCGACCTCGGCGCGGGGCTCGGCGTCGGCGGGCACCTGCTCGCGTTGCGGCGCACCACGGTCGGGCCCTTCACCCTCGCCCGCGCGCGCACGCTCGACCAGCTCGAGGAGACGCCCGAGCTGTCGCTGGACCTCGACGCCGCCGTAGCCGCGGCCTTCCCGCGCCGCGACGTCGACGCCACCGAAGCGCAGGCCGTGCGCCACGGCCGGGCCATCCCGGCGGCCGGCATCGACGGGACCTACGGCCTCTTCGCACCCGACGGCCGCGTGCTCGCCCTGGCCGCCGACACGGAGGGTGTGGCCCGGTCGGTGGTGGTCCTGCTGCCCGCATAGGGTGGGTCGCGGTTGGGCGAGAGACCGGCGCGGGGAGAGTTGACGACAGTGCAGCGGTGGCGTGGCCTCGGGGACCTCCCGAGTGGCTGGGGACGGTGCGTGGTCACCATCGGCGTGTTCGACGGCGTGCACCGCGGGCACCAGGTGCTCATCTCGCGCACGGTGCGGGCGGCGGCCGAACGCGGCGTGCCGAGCGTGGTGCTCACGTTCGACCCGCACCCGTCGGAGGTCCTGCGCCCGGGCAGCCACCCGGCGCAGCTGACCACCTTGCGGCGCAAGGCCGAGCTCGTGGAGGAGCTGGGCGTCGACGTGTTCGCCGTGCTGCCTTTCACTCTCGAGCTCTCGCGCCTGTCGCCGCACGAGTTCGTGCACGAGGTGCTGGTGGACCGGCTGCACGCCGCCGCCGTGCTGGTGGGCGACAACTTCACGTTCGGCGCCAAGGCCGCGGGCGACGTGACGCTGCTGCGCAAGCTCGGCAGCCGCTTCGGCTTCGTGGCCTACGGCGCGGAGCTGCAGGGCCGTTCGCTCGCCGACGACCGCATCGCCAACGACATCACCTTCTCCTCCACCTACGTGCGCTCGTGCATCGACGCCGGCGACGTGGTCGCCGCGGCCGACGCGCTCGGGCGCCCGCACCGGCTCGAGGGCATCGTCGTGCGCGGCGACGGCCGGGGCCACGACCTCGGCTACCCGACCGCGAACCTGTCGACGCCGCGGTTCGCCGCGGTGCCCGCCGACGGCGTCTACACGGCGTGGTTCACCCGCCCGTCGGACCCGGGCCGGCGGCTGCGCGCCGCGGTGTCGGTGGGCACGAACCCGACGTTCTCGGGCCGTGAGCGCACGGTCGAGGCGTTCGTGCTCGACGTCGACGAGGACTTCTACGGCCAGCACGTGGCCCTGGACTTCGTCACGCGGCTGCGCGACCAGGAGCGGTTCAGCCGGTCCGAGGAGCTCGTGGTGCGGATCGACGACGACGTGGCGCGCACCCGCGAGGCGCTGGGCGCCGAAGACTGAGGTCGTTCCCCCGGACGGGGTCCGGCAGGGGGCGGAATGGGCGGTTCCGGCCGCCCGGGTACGGGTCCGGTGGCAAGATGCTCACGGGCGGGTGAAACGGTCCGGACACGCCGGTCCGGCCGGACGAGGGGACCAAGGGGAGCGGAACTGGTGGAGGACCACAAGATCGTCCAGCGGAACGTCGCGCTGCAGCGGGAGTGGTACGGCGAACCACTGGGTGATCGGGTGCGCAGACTGGTCGTCGCTTTCGACATCTCGCAGGCGTTCCTCGCGGAGGTCCTCGGCATCAGCGCCCCCATGCTCAGCCAGGTGATGAGCGGCCGGCGCGCCAAGATCGGCAACCCCGTGGTGCTGGCCCGCATGATCATGCTGGAGCGCAAGATCCTCGTGCCCGAGGTCGCGGCGGGCAACCGCGACGCGATGCAGGCGGCGCTGGAGGACGTGCGCGACTCGCGGCCCACGGTCGGGCGCGACAACATCCCGGTGGGTTCCGACGAGCGGCTCGTGCTCGCCGCGCTGCGCGAGGTCGCCGAGGAGGAGGACCTCACCGAGGCCGCGAAGCGCCTCGACGACGACTTCCCGATCCTCGCCGAGCTCCTGCGCCGCGCCGGGGCCAGCCACTAGACCCGTGCGACTGTTCACCGCGCTGCGCCCGCCGGCCGACGTCGTGGCCGCCGTGGCGCTGTCTCTGGGCGAGTCCCTCGGCGAACCCGGCCCCGGCCTGCGCTGGTCGGCGCCGGAGGACTGGCACGTCACGCTCGCGTACTACGGCGAAGCAGACCCGGACGAACGGACGGCCGAACTCGTCCCCGCACTGGCCGGCCGCCCGGCCGTCGACGTCCGGCTGACCGGCCCGGGAACATTTCCCGGCGTGCTGTGGTTGGGCGTCGTGGGGGATGGGCTGACGCGGCTCGCGGAAGCGGCCGGCGCGGACCAGGAGGAGCGTCCCTACCAGGCGCACCTCACGCTGGCGCGGTACCCGCGTGAACGCCGGGGCGCGGCCGAACCTTGGACGCGGCGGCTAGCCGGGTTCTCCAGTCGTAAGTGGACCGCCGGCGAGGTGGTGCTCATGGCCAGTGCCGGCACGGTCGGCCCGCGCTACCGGGAGCTGCGGACGTTCCCGCTGAGCGCCGCCGGAACGTGAACCGCGACTGAAGGCACTGATCACACGGCTGGTAACCTTGACAACCGGGTCCGGCTGCAGTCCGTGGCGGCCGAGACCGACTACCCGGCCGCGCAGCGCGGTACGGGCCCCACGGCACCGATTTCATGAGGAGCAACACCAGTGGCGCTGTCCACCGATGAGAAGAAGTCGATCCTGACCGAGTACGGCGTGCACGACTCGGACACCGGATCCCCCGAGGCCCAGGTCGCGCTGCTGACCAAGCGCATCGTCGGCCTCACCGAGCACCTCAAGGCTCACAAGCACGACCACCACTCGCGTCGCGGGCTCCTGCTGCTGGTCGGCCGTCGCCGCCGGCTGCTGAACTACGTGATGAAGGTGGACATCGAGCGCTACCGGTCGCTGATCCAGCGGCTCGGCCTGCGCCGATAGTGTGACCCGAGGGGGAGTGACCGGTCCGGTCGCTCCCCCTCGGTGCCAGAACAGAAGAAAAGAAGCGGCGCGAGCGCGCTGGAGGATCCGTCCGCCGGTCCTCGGTAGTGGTTTCCGGGTGAGAAGACCCGGAGACTTCGATCGAAGACCGGCCTCATTCCTCGAGCGTCCGCGGGCGAACCGGGTCCCAGGGTGGGAGACTCGCGCCGGACGTAGCACAAAAGAGGAGATACACCCTATGACCGACTCCACCGGAGTCACCGTGCACGAGACCGAAGCCGTGATCGACAACGGCCGGTTCGGCACCCGCACCGTGCGTTTCGAGACGGGCCGCCTGGCCAAGCAGGCCGCCGGCTCCGTCGTCGCGTACCTCGACGAAGAGACCATGCTGCTCTCGGCCACCACGGCGTCGAAGCACCCGAAGGACCACTTCGACTTCTTCCCGCTGACGGTGGACGTCGAGGAGCGCATGTACGCGGCCGGCCGCATCCCCGGCGCGTTCTTCCGCCGCGAGGGCCGTCCCTCGACCGACGCGATCCTGACCTGCCGCCTGATCGACCGGCCGCTGCGCCCGTCGTTCACCGACGGTCTCCGCAATGAGATCCAGGTCGTCATCACCGTCCAGAGCCTCAACCCGGACGACCCCTACGACGTGCTGGCCATCAATGCCGCATCGGCGTCGACCCAGATCGCCGGCCTGCCGTTCTCGGGCCCGGTCGGCGGCGTCCGCGTCGCCCTGATCGAGGACCAGTGGGTCGCGTTCCCGACCTGGTCGCAGCTCGCGAAGGCGACCTTCAACATGGTCGTCGCCGGTCGCATCGTCGGTGACGACGTCGCGATCATGATGGTCGAGGCCGAGGGCACCGAGAACACGCTCGACCTGATCGCCGACGGCGGCAAGGCGCCGGACGAGGTCTCGGTCGCCGAGGGCCTCGAGGCCGCCAAGCCGTTCATCAAGGTGCTGTGCGAGGCCCAGCAGAAGCTGGCCGACGTCGCCGCCAAGCCGACCGGCGAGTTCCCGGTCTTCCTGGCCTACGAGCAGGACGCCTTCGACGCCGTCGCCGCGATCGCGACCGACGATCTGGCGAACGCGCTCCAGATCGCCGGCAAGCAGGACCGCGACGCCGCGACCGACCAGGTCAAGGCCGCGGTGCTGGAGAAGGTGGGCATCGGCGAGGGCGAAGCCTTCGAGGGCCGCGAGAAGGAGATCGGCGCCGCGTTCAAGGCGCTGTCCAAGAAGGTCATGCGCAAGCGCGTCCTCACGGACAAGATCCGCATGGACGGCCGTGGCCTCACCGACATCCGGTCGCTCGCGGCCGAGGTCGCCGTGATCCCGCGGGCGCACGGTTCGGCGCTCTTTGAGCGTGGAGAAACGCAGATCCTGGGCGTCACCACGCTGAACATGCTTCGCCTGGAGCAGCAGATCGACTCGCTGTCCCCGGAGACGCACAAGCGCTACATGCACCACTACAACTTCCCGCCGTTCTCCACCGGTGAGACCGGCCGCGTCGGTTCGCCGAAGCGGCGCGAGATCGGCCACGGCATGCTCGCCGAGCGCGCCCTCGTGCCGGTGCTGCCGAAGCGGGACGAGTTCCCGTACGCGATTCGCCAGGTCTCCGAGGCGCTGGGCTCCAACGGCTCGACCTCGATGGGCTCGGTCTGCGCGTCCACCATGGGTCTGTACAACGCCGGCGTGCCGCTGAAGGCGCCGGTCGCGGGCATCGCGATGGGCCTGATCTCGGACGAGGTCGACGGCGAGACGCGCTACGTCGCGCTGACCGACATCCTCGGTGCCGAGGACGCCATGGGCGACATGGACTTCAAGGTCGCCGGCACCAAGGACATCATCACCGCGCTGCAGCTCGACACGAAGCTCGACGGCATCCCGTCGGAGGTCCTCGCGGCCGCGCTGAAGCAGGCGAAGGACGCTCGTCTCACCATCCTGGAGGTCATCGCCGAGGCGATCGACGGCCCGGACGAGATGAGCCCGTTCGCCCCGCGCGTCACCAGCGTGAAGATCCCGGTGGACAAGATCGGCGAGGTCATCGGCCCGAAGGGCAAGATGATCAACTCGATCACCGAGCAGACCGGTGCCGACATCTCCATCGAGGACGACGGCACGATCTACGTGGGCGCGGCCGATGGCCCGTCGGCCGAGTCGGCGATCGACATGATCAACGCCATCGCCAACCCGCAGCTGCCGAAGGTCGGCGAGCGCTTCCTCGGCACCGTGGTGAAGACGGCCGCGTTCGGCGCGTTCGTCTCGCTGCTGCCGGGCAAGGATGGGCTCGTCCACATCTCGAAGCTGGGCAACGGCAAGCGGATCGCCAAGGTCGAGGACGTGGTCAACGTGGGCGACAAGCTCCGCGTCGAGATCGCCGACATCGACAACCGCGGCAAGATCAGCCTGATCGTGGTCAAGGAAGAGGACGCGGCCCCGGCCGAGGGCGCCGACAACGCTGACGCGGAGAACGCCGAAGCCAAGTAAGGCACGGTCTGGAGGAAAGCAGCACCGATCCGGCCAAAAGTAGGCGGGTACCGAACTGGACGTTGCCCTGTCTGGTGACCGTTCCCGCCGTGGCTGTGGCCGGATCGGTGCTCATCAGCACAGTGATCACCGATCCGGCCAAAAGTAGGCGGGTACCCAACTGGACGTTGCCCTGTCTGGTGACCGTTCCCGCCGTGGCTGTGGCCGGATCGGTGCTCATCAGCACAGCTCTCCCGTCGAAGGCCTCCTCGCGGAAACGGCGCGAGGAGGCCTTCACGGCATCGTGAGTAAGGAACCCATGGCACGGCAGGTTTCCGGGCACGAGCAGCCCGTCGGCAGCACCCGCACGCTCGAGTCCACTCCGGACGGTGCGATCGTCAGGCGGAGCGTGCTCCCCGGCGGCCTGCGGGTGATCACCGAGTACGTCCCGGCGTCGCGCTCGGCCACGGTGGGGTTGTGGGTCGGCGTCGGTTCGCGCGACGAGCCGCTCGCCGTCGCGGGGGCCGCGCACTACCTGGAACACCTGCTGTTCAAGGGAACCGCCAACCGGGACGCTACGCAGATCGCCGAGGAGATCGACGCCGTCGGCGGTGAGTTCAACGCGTTCACGGCCAAGGAACACACCTGCTACTACGCGCAGGTGCTCGACGCCGACCTGCCGCTGGCCATGGACCTCGTGACCGACGTGGTGTTCGAGGCGCTGTGCACCGACCGCGACATGGACACCGAGCGCAGCGTGGTGCTCGAAGAGATCGCGATGCGCGACGACGACCCCGAGGACCTGCTGCACGAGACGTTCGTGGGCGCGATCCTCGGCGAGCACCCGCTCGGCCGGCCGGTGCTGGGCACCGAGAAGTCCATCACGGAGATGTCGCCCATGGCGTTGCGCGGCTTCTACAAGCGCCGCTACACGATGCCGCGGATGGTGCTCGCGGTCGCCGGGAACATCGAGCACAACCAGGTGCTTCGCCTGGTGCGCAAGGCTTTGGGTGATCGGCTCAACGGCGCGGGCGTCCCGGTGCCGCCGCGGGCGGGCCGCGCGCGCATCCAGACCGTGCCGAAGCTGGCGCTGCACACCGACGACACCGAGCAGGCCCACGTGATGCTCGGGATGCGCTCGCTGCCGCGCCACGACGAGCGCCGCTTCGCGCTGTCGGTGCTCAACGCGGCGCTGGGCGGCGGCATGAGCTCGCGGCTGTTCCAGGAGATCCGGGAGCGGCGCGGGCTCGCCTACCAGGTGTACTCGTCGGTGGCGAGCTACGCCGACACCGGGCACATGGCCGTGTACGCGGGCTGCCAGCCGGAGCGGCTCGGGCAGGTCGCGGGCGTGATCCGCGAGGTGCTCGACGGCGTCGCCGCCGACGGGCTGACCGACGCCGAGGTGGCGCGAGCCAAGGGGCAGCTGCGCGGCGGATTGGTGCTGGGCCTGGAGGACACGTCGTCGCGCATGTCGCGCATCGGCAAGAACGAGCTGAACTACGGCCGTTACCTGGGTGTCGACGACACCGTGGCCCGGGTGGACGCGGTGACGACCGAAGAGGTGTGTGCGCTGGCTCGCACTCTGCTGCGCCGCCCCGGTGGGGTGTCGTCGGCGGCGGTCGTGGGGCCGTACGCTCACGCCGACGACCTGCCGGACGATCTGCACGAGGTGATCGCGTCATGACCGACTCCCTGATCCGCGTCGGCGTGCTGGGCGCGCGCGGCCGCATGGGTGCGACGGTGGTGAACGCCGTCGAAGGCGCCGCCGACCTGAAGCTGGTGGCCGCGCTCGACGCCGGAGACGACTTCGCGCCGCTGGGCGAGGCCCAGGTGGTGGTGGACTTCACCCACCCCGACGCCGTGATGGACAACCTGCGGTACTTGATCGAGCACGACCTGCACGCCGTGGTCGGCACGACCGGGTTCAGCGAGGAGCGGCTGGCGGAGGTGCGTTCGCTGCTCGCCGGGAAGCCTTCGCTGGGCGTACTGGTCGCGCCGAACTTCGCGCTGGGCGCGGTGCTGGCGATGCGCTTCGCGGCTCAGGCGGCGCGGTTCTACGCGTCGGCCGAGATCATCGAGCTGCACCACAACCGCAAGGCCGACGCACCGTCGGGCACCGCTTCGCACACCGCGCGCATGATCGGCGAGGCGCGCCGGGCCGCCGGCCTGGAACCGGGTCCGGACGCCACGACGTCCGAACTGGACGGTGCCCGCGGGGCGCGGGTTTCGGAGGTTCCGGTGCACTCCGTGCGCCTGCCGGGATTGGTGGCGCACGAGGAGATCCTGTTCGGCGGCGAGGGGGAGACCCTGACCATCCGGCACGACTCGCTGGACCGCACGTCGTTCATGCCCGGGGTGCTGCTGGGTGTGCGTTCGGTGGTGTCGCGCCCCGGCCTCACGGTCGGCCTGGAGAACGTGCTCGACCTGTGAGGGCCCGCAACATCGCGCTGCTGCTGACCGCCGCGCTGGTCGTGTACCTGGTCCTGCTGGCGGACCGGGCCGTGGCGCTGTTCGCCACCGGTTCGCCCGCGGGCATCGCGCTCGGCGTGGGCGTGTTCGTGCTGCCGCTGCTGGGCGTGTGGATCGTGGTGGCCACCTGGCGTTCCGGCCTGCAGATCCAGCGCCTCTCCCGTCGCCTCGACGCGGAGGGCGCGCTGCCCGACGTGTCCGACCTCCCGCGCCGCCCGTCCGGCCGCGTCGACCGCACCGCCGCCGACACCTGGTTCGACGCCCGCCGCGAGGAAGTCCAGGCCAACTCCGAGGACTGGCGCGCGTGGTACCGCCTCGCCTACGCCTACGACATCGCGGGCGACCGCCGCCGCGCCCGGGCGACGATGCGCAAGGCAGTGGAACTGGAAGCCGCCGACCGCTGAAAAGCAGGGGTCGCCGCGGAACAGGGGTTGCCGTTCCGCGGCGTCCGTGCGGGTCGACGATGCAGCGATGACCCGGCCGCCGAGTGGCTCAGTGCATCCAGCCCGCGAGCAGCGCCGGCGACGCCGCCAGCAGGCTGAACCGCACCCAGCGGCCCGCGAGCCCCGCGGCCAGGAACGTGACCAGCCGCATCCGCACCATGCCGGCGAGCACGCTCGTCGCCATGAAGGGCGGGAGGCCGATGAGCGAGCTGACGCCGTAGGTGCCCGCCATCCAGTGCGGGTGGCGCTGGCAGCGTTCGCGCAGGGCTTCGATCTTGGCGCGCAGCACCTTGGTGCGCCGGTGCCAGCGGTCGCGGCGGGCGCTGGGCAGGCGTTCGCGGTGGAGGCGGTTGTGGAGGCGATCGTGCAAAAACGGCGGGAGGCGGATGGAGCCGCGCGCGGCGAGGTAGTACAGCAGCTTGCCGGCGATCTGGCCGACGGCGACGGCCGCGCCGAGCCACAGCCAGTGCACGTCGTGCTGGCTGGCGCAGAGGCCGACCACGAACAGTTCCGCGTTCACGACCGGCACGATCGCCGAGCCGAACGCGACGCCGAGCGTCACGAGCAACCAGCCCATCGTGCCTCCCCCCTGAAGTGAACCGCCCGAAGTGATCCTCGTCATTCGAGGCTAGCAGTCGTCACGAAAAGGTCACGGGGGCTAACCCCCCTATTCCGGCGGGTGCTGACCCCAGAAGATCACCTGGACGTTCGGTTCAGGACACCTCCACCTGCCACCATTCGGGCGTGACCGACGTGCCCTTCGCCGATCGCTTCGCCGGGTTCTGCGCGGCCGTCGTCCGAGTCCTGCCCTTCGGGCTTTCGCGTCTCGTCGCGCCGAGCTTCCTCGGGTTCGTGATCATCAACGGGTTCACGTTCGGCGTCGACCTCGGGCTGCTGACGGTGTTCCACAGCAGCCTCGGCTGGCCGGTGTGGTTGGCGATCAGCGCGTCCTACGTACTCGCGTTCGCGCTCAGCTTCGTGCTCAACCGCGCGCTGAACTTCCGCTCGCACGCGCCCGTCGGGCGCCAGGCGGTGCTGTACGTGGTGGCGATCGGGGTGAACTACGCGGCGTTCCTGCTGGGCGTCGGCGCCGGGCTCGCCGCACTGGGCATGGAGTATCACCTGTCGCGGCTGATCGCGGGGGCGTGCGAGGGCGTGTTCATGTACTCGGTGATGCGCTGGGTCGTCTTCGCGAAGCGCGAAGAGCCCGCCGTCAGTGCGTGAGGTCCAGCTGCAACGTGCCGGTGAGGCGCACTTCGCGCAACGTGCCGCGGCCCGTGTCGAGGGTGCGCACGGTCCCGTCGGGCGCCCAGCCCGCGCGCCGGTAGAACCCGAGCGTCGGGTGGTCCGACTGCGCGACCCACGTGACGCCGCGGTCGAGCCCGTCTGAGCGCAGGTCGGCGGCGGCCGTGCCGAGCAGCCGACCGGCGTGCCCGCGGCGGCCCCAGCGCGGCTCGACGACGAGCGTCGCGATCAGCGCGGTGGTGGCGGCGTCGGGCGGGGCGGTGCCGTCAGCGGTGGCGATCTCGTCGGCGGGCGCGGGGCCGGCCACGCAGTAGCCGACGGTGAACTCGCCTTCCACCGCGAGGTAGACCCGCGTGGCGGGGAACTCGATGGTCTCGGCCCACGTGCCTTCGAGGTCGGCGGCGTCGAGCGCGTCGATGGCCTCGGCGCCCAGCAGGTCGGTGTAGGCCGCCCGCCAGGTGAGGCGCTGGATGCGGGCGATCTCCGCGGCGTCGGACAGGCTCGCGGGACGGACTTCGGCGGCACTCACGCGGGGGAATCTACCGCCCGCCGTCGCGGAAACTGTCGGGGGCGGCTGGCACGATGGACCGACCATGCAGACGATCAGCCTTCAAGCGACCCGCCGCACGGCGCTGGCCGCGCAGGGGTTCGCCGACGCGCGCTCCGCCGCGCCGCCCACCCGCCGGCACCTGGCCAAGGTGCTTTCGCGTGTCCAGCTGCTGCAGCTGGACTCAGTCAACGTCGCCGTCCGCGCGCACTACATGCCCGTGTTCTCGCGCCTGGGCGCCTACGACCAGGCCCTCGTCGACGACGCCGCCTGGACCGGCACCGCGCGCAAACCGCGGATGCTCGTCGAGTCGTGGGCTCACGAAGCGAGCCTGCTGCCCGTCGAAGACTGGCCGCTCCTGCGCTCCGGCGCCAAACGCGACGGCTGGTGGCGCAACTACACCCGCGTCGTCGACACCGTCCCGGGCCTGATCGACGACGTGCTCGCCATCGTCAAGGAACACGGCCCCATCGGCGCGGGCGCCATCGAGAAGGTGCTCGAAGCGGAGGTCGCCGGCCGTGGGCCCGGCGCGTGGTGGGAACGCTCGGTGGTGAAGAAGGCGTGCGAGTACCTGTTCGGCCTCGGCCGCCTGTCCACGGGCACGCGCCGGTCGTTCGAGCGGCTCTACGACCTGACCGAACGCGTGGTGCCGCCGGAGATCCTTTCCCGGCAGGTGTCGGCCGAGGAGGGTGCCCGTGGCCTGATCGACCGCTCCGCGCGTGCTCTCGGCGTGGCCACGGAGACCGACCTGCGCGACTACTACCGGCTCGGCCCGGACGTCGCGCGCCAGGCCGTCGCCGAACTGGTCGAAGCGGGCACCCTGGAACCCGTCCAGGTCCGCGACTGGCGCGGCATCGCCTACCGGCACACGGCCGCTCGCACCCCGCGCGCGGTGACCGGGCGGGCCCTGCTGTGCCCGTTCGACCCGCTCATCTGGGAACGCGCCCGCACCGAGCGGCTCTTCGGCTTCCGCTACCGCATCGAGATCTACGTGCCGGAACCCAAGCGGCTCTACGGCTACTACGTCTTCCCGTTCCTGCTCGACGGTTCGCTGGCCGCCCGCGTGGACCTCAAGTCCGACCGCGCCGCCGGCGTGCTGCGCGTGCAGGGCTCCTTCGCCGAGGAGGGCGCCGACGTGCCGCGGGTCGCCGACGAGCTGGCGGGGGAGCTGGCGCACATGGCGCAGTGGCTCGGGTTGGACGGCGTGGCGGTGGGCCCGCGCGGTGACCTGGCGGGGCCGTTGTCGCGCGCGGTGCGCTGAGCGACGCTTGAACGCGTTGCGGCGCAGGGAGTTCGCGCCGGAACAGGTGGGCGGACGAGAAGCGGTGGGCCGGAGCGGATATCTGGCGCCGACGCTGCTCACCGGGCGGCACGGCCGGTTCCGGCGACCTGGCGACCTGGTGGTGCGGTTGTCACGCGTATTGCGGGGGGTCAGACTCGAACGCCTTGCCGGGCGGGTGCTTCGCGCGGCGGAGCCTGCGTGTCGCACGAAGCCTCACGCCTGACCACGGGTGTGCACCCTGGCGGAAGAGCCGGTTTCATGGGCATGGCGGTGCTCTTGGCGCGGGTGGTGCGCCGAGCTGGCCTGAATGCGTTGCCGGGCAAGGGTCTCGCGCGGGAGTTGCCGTCCGGCGAGATGTGGCGGGCCGGAGCGGATTCCTGCCGCAGGGGAGCTGGGCACCTGGCGGGAAAGTCGATGTTCGGCGGCGGAGTGCCTGGTGTGCCGAAAGCGCGTTCACCGAGCCAGAATTCCTTGCTGCACAAGGGTTTCGTGCCGGACAGGCTGTGGATACGAAGCGGCGGGCCGGACCGGATGCCTCGGTCCGGCCCGCCGCCTCCCCCTTAGCCGGCCGCGCGGGTCACCACCGCGTTGCCGGTGCCGGTGCGGGCGCGGACGCGCAGGGTGGTGCCCGCTTCGGGCGGCACGTCGGACACGTCCAGCTCGCTGTGGACGCGGCCCGCGGACGAGGCGAGCTCGACTTCGGCCGCGACGCCGCGGCGGATGCCCACGCGGACTTCGCCGGAGCCGGTGATCAGATCGACCGAGCCGGAGGCCGCTTCGGCGACGGAGAGGTCGCCGCTGCCGGTGCGGGCCATGACTTCGCCCGCGACGGAGCCGAGCCAGACGTTGCCGGTGCCCGTGGCGAGAGTCGCGGAGCCCGAGACGGACGCCGCCTCCACCGAGCCGCTGCCGGTGCGCAGCTGGAGGCCGGCGGGCGTCGGGCCGAGCTTCACGCGGCCCGTGCCGGTGCGCACGGTGGCGGCGCCGTCGGCCTGTTCCAGGGTGACCTCGCCGGAGCCGGTGAGGATGTCGGCGCGCCCGGCGGTGCCGGTGACCGTGACGTCGGCGGCGCCGGCGCGGACCTCCACGTGGGAGCCCTTCGGCGCGTGCACGGTGACGGCCACCGGCACGTTCCGCAGCTGCCACTCCTTCGCCGCCCGCACCATGAGCCGGTTGCCGGTCTTCTCGATGCGCGCCTGGCGCACCGCGTCGGCCGGCGAGGCGTCCGCGGTCACGCCCAGCTGGTCGCCGAAGCGCTCGCCGACCCACGACAGCAGGTTGTTCACACCACTGACCCACGGTGGCTGCTCGCCGACGTCGTGCCGCAGGTCGACCCGCGCGCCGGACTCGCGGTCCAGCACCAGCTCCACGCGGCCGATCGTCACGCCGACGTCGAGCTCCAGCGGGCCGTCGGCCTCGAACTCCTGTGAACGCGCCAGCGGATCGTCCGAAGTGGACGAACCAAAGTCAGCCGCGGCGACAGCCTCCTCCGCCGCACCAGCGACGGCTTCCTCGGCGGCTTCGTCCCGATTGGAATTTTCTTCACTCATCGTCGCTTCCGCCTTCTAGCTCTGGACCCAGCCGTGCAGCTTGGTCTCCGAGCGGCCGCCCTGGTGGTGCCGCTGCTGGTGGTGCTGCGCCTGGCCGAGCGCCCCCTGCACGGCCTGGGCGACGAACGTGTTGAGCGAGACCCCCTGCGCGGCCGCCGCCTGCTCGGCCTGGCTCTTGATCTGTTCCACGAGCCGCAGCGTGATGCGCGAGATGTCTCCGCCGTCGATGGGCGGGGGCGGCGTGCGCGCCTGGTCCGTCCGGGCCGGTTCGCCGGGCTCGGGTGCGCCGGTCACGACCACGCGCACGTCGCGGCCGTCGAGCCGGACGTCCACGACCTGGCCCGGCAGGGCGGCGGTCACCTCGGCGGCGAGGTCGGCCAGCGCGTTCATCAACGTGAGCCGGGCCGAGGGTTCGAGTGCGGACGAAAGGAGAGCGGCCGTGCGCCGGGTCTGCTCGTCCCCGGCGGAGGCCGTGTTCGCGAGGTCTTCGCGAAGGTTCGCGATGTACGGCGTCAGGTCCATGACACCACTATGACGTCACATGTGACGTCAGTCAAGGACGTCGTGACATCAAGTGGTGTCACGCCGGTGTCGAACACACAAGCGGTTAGAGTGCGGGCCGGGAGCCGCAAGCCGGAGAGGGAGTGCTGACGTGGTCGAGACCGTGTCGCCCAGAGTGCAACTGGTCGCGAAAACGGAGTTCTTCCCGCCGGAGGACGTGCCGTGGACGACGGACGCCGACGGGGGACAGGCCCTGGCCGAGTTCGCCGGGCGCGCCTGCTACCAGTCGTGGAAGAAGCCGAATCCGAAGACGGCCACCAACGCCGGGTACATCGACCACATCATCGAGGTCGGCCACCTTTCCGTGCTGGAGCACGGATCCGTGAGCTTCTACATCACCGGCATCTCGCGCTCGCTCACCCACGAGCTCATCCGCCACCGCCACTTCTCCTACTCGCAGCTCTCACAGCGCTACGTTCCCGAGCGTGACGCGGCCTTCGTCGAGCCCGACGTGATCGCGAACGACCCCGAACTGCACGAGAAGTTCCTCAAGGCCGCGCAGGCGAGCGCCGACGCCTACACCGAGCTGCTCGCCGGGCTCGAGGAGAAGTTCGCCGACGCGCCGAGCGCCACGCTGCGCCGCAAGCAGGCTCGCCAGGCCGCTCGCTCCGTGCTCCCGAACGCCACCGAGACGCGCATCGTCGTCACCGGCAACTACCGCGCCTGGCGCCACTTCGTGGCCATGCGCGCCACCGAGCACGCCGACGTCGAGATCCGCGCGCTGGCCATCGAGTGCCTGCGGGAGCTGCAGAAGGCCGCGGGCAACGTGTTCGCCGACTTCACCATCTCCACCCTGCCCGACGGCACCGAGGTCGCCTCGAGCCCGAAGGTGCTCGAAGGCTGATGAAACGACTCGCGATCGACGTCCGCCCGGGCGATTACTCGGTGGTGCGCCTGCCCGCCGACGCACCGGTGCCCGCAGACCTGCTCGACCCCGCCGAGCCCGCGCTCGTGTCCGTCACCCGCACGCCGGAGGAGCTTTCGGTGATCTGCCCGACGGGCCGCGAGCCCTCGGGTGGCGTCGTCGAGCACGGCTGGCGCCTGATGAGCGTGCGCGGCCCGCTGGAGTTCACGCTCACCGGCGTGATCTCGGCGCTGGCCTCGGAACTTGCTGCCGCCGGCGTCGCGCTGTTCTCACTGTCCACTTTCGACACCGACCACATCCTCGTGCGCGCCGCGGAGCTCGACCGCGCGGTGAAGGCGTTCCGCGACGCCGGCCACGAGGTCGGCCTGCCCGCCTGAGCAGACTCACGACGACGGCCCTCCGCCCGCAAGGCGGAGGGCCGTCGTTGTCCGATACGGCCAACCGGCTGGTGGCCGAGCACACCCTTGCCCTGGAAAGTTCGGCGTGCCTAAACTTCGAGTTGGGACACCCGATAGATGGAGGGCGACGAGATGGCAGTGGCGGAAGCGGTCCGACCCAGGCGGCTCGCCCGCCTGCGTGCGGGCTCGGCTCTGCTCGGTCCGGCGTTCGTCGCCGCCGTGGCGTACGTGGATCCGGGCAACGTCGCGTCCAACATCAGCGCGGGCGCGCGGTTCGGGTACCTGCTGGTGTGGGTGATCGTCGCGGCGAACCTGATGGCCGTGCTGGTGCAGTACCTGTCGGCGAAGCTCGGCCTGGTCACGGGCCGTTCGCTGCCCGAGGCGCTGCGCGAGCGGCTGCCGCGCTCGGCGCGGCTGGCGTACTGGGCGCAGGCCGAGGTGGTCGCCGTGGCGACGGACCTGGCCGAGGTCGTCGGGGGCGCCATCGCGCTGAACCTGCTGTTCGACCTGCCGCTCGTGGTCGGCGGCCTGATCACCGGCTTCGTGTCGCTGACGTTGCTCGCGGTGCAGGACCGCGGCGGCCAGCGCCCGTTCGAACGTGTCGTGACGGGTCTGCTCGCCGTGATCGCCATAGGCTTCCTGGCGAGCCTGTTCGTGGAGCCGCCCTCGGCGTCGGGGATCGCGAGCGGGCTCGTGCCGCGCTTCGATGGCGCCGACAGCGTGCTGATCGCCGCCGCGATGCTCGGCGCCACCGTGATGCCGCACGCGGTCTACCTGCACTCCGGGCTCGTCCGCGACCGCCACGGCACGCCTGCGCCCGAGAAGCGGCGACGCCTGCTTCGTGCGACCCGCTACGACGTCGGCCTCGCGATGCTCCTCGCCGGCGCGGTCAACCTCGGCATGCTGCTGCTCGCCGCCACGAACCTGCAAGGCCTGCCCGGCGTCGACTCGATCGAGGGCGCGCACGGAGCCGTCGCCACAGCGCTCGGCCCGACGGTGGCGCTGCTGTTCGCGATCGGGTTGCTGGCCTCGGGCCTCGCGTCCACGTCGGTCGGCGCCTACGCGGGCGCGATGATCATGCAAGGCTTGCTGCGCAAGAAGTTCCCGATCCTCGTGCGCCGGCTCGTCACGCTCACGCCGGCGATCCTGGTGCTCGCGCTGGGCGCCGACCCGAGTGCGGCGCTGGTGGTGTCGCAGGTGGTGCTGTCGTTCGGCATCCCGTTCGCGCTCGTGCCGCTGATCCGTCTCACGTCGGACGCGCAGCTCATGGGCACCGACGTGAACCGCCGGATCACCACCGTGCTGGCGTGGTGCGTCGCGGCCGTGATCATCACGCTCAACATCGCGCTCATCTACCTCACCGTCGCGGGCTGAAACCGGGGCTGAAACCCGAAGGAACCGGCTTGGGCCTCGCGCGGTCCGACTAGCATCTGCGCGACCCCGAACGAGGAGCCCGGCCCCGTGACCGACGAACAGACGCGTCCGTACGACCCGACTCGCCCGGCGCCCGGGCCGCGGCTCGTCGCCGGCCGCTACCTGCTGCTGGGTGAGCTCGGCCGCGGCGGCATGGGCGTGGTGTGGCGCGCGCAGGACCAGGTGATCGGCCGCCAGGTGGCCATCAAGGAACTGCGGCTGCCGGACACGGAGGGCCAAGCCGTGTTCTCCGAACGCGTGCTGCGTGAGGTTCGCACCGGCGGGCGGCTCAACGACCCGGCCGTGGTCACGGTCTACGACATCATCACCGACAACGGCACCACGTTCATCGTGATGGAGCTCGTCGAGGCCCCGACGCTGGCCGACCTCGTGCGCCGCCAGGGCCCGATGCCTGCCGCGCACGTCGCGGTGATCGGCGACCGCGTGCTCGCCGCGCTGCAGGCCGCGCACGCCGCCGGGATCGTGCACCGCGACGTGAAGCCCGCCAACATCATGGTCGCGCCCGACGGCCGCGTGAAGCTCACCGACTTCGGCATCGCGCACGCCATCGACGACCCACGCCTCACCACGAGCGGCGTGATCGTGGGCTCGCCGGCGTTCATGGCGCCTGAACGCGTCGAGGGCCGCGAGGCCATGCCCGAGTCGGACCTGTGGTCACTCGGCGCGACGCTGTTCTTCGCCGTGGAGGGCATCGTCGCGTTCGAACGGCCGACCACGGCCGCGACGCTGCACGCGATCATGACCGAGGTCCCGTACCTCACCCGCGGCCAGGGCCCGCTCGCCGCGGCGATCCTCGGGCTGCTGGTGACCAAGCCGGAGGCGCGGCTCACGGCCCCGCAGACCCGGAACCTGCTCGCCACCGCGGCCGGTCAGCCGCCCACGCCGCCGTCGGGCAGCACCGCTCCGGCACTCGGCACCGCCCCGACGCGGGTCGCCGCGCCGCCGAAGGGCTCGCGCCGCGGCCGGTGGCTCGCCGGCGCCGCCGTGCTCGTCGTCGCCGCGCTGGTCGGCGGCTTCTTCCTCGGCAAACCCGTGTGGACGCCGAAGGTCGACCCGCAGCTGCAGCCCACCGTCACCTACGGCCCCGACGGCTTTCTCAAGACGCAGATCGGCCTGTCCTACCGCTGCTTCAACGCGGCAGTGCAGCAGGGTGTCGTCATCGGCGACGACAACAGCGCGACGTGCGAGAAAAGCCACACCCTCGAGGTCTACGACGTCGGTGACATCCTGCCGACCGAGAACTACAGCAGCGACGGCGCGCAGGTCGCCGCCTACCCCGGTCTCGAGTCCGTGACCCGGCTCGCCGAGGCGCGCTGCGCGGCGTCGTTCCACTCGTCGGTGGTGCCGGAAAACCAGCGGGCAGGCCTGACCTACCAGGCGATCGTGCCCACCCAGCGCCAGTGGGAGCTCGCGCCGCCCAACGACTACAGCCAGCCCAGCCGAGAGTTCTACTGCGTGCTCGCGAAGCCCGGCAACGCCCAGATCCCGGCGCAGATCACCACTAAGATCAAGTGACCGGGGCGAGATGTTCCGCCCGGCGCCCGCCCGGCCGGGAAAATCTCCGATCTTCACCAGGTCGGGCCCGGGTTCACCCGTTCGACGAGGTACCGTCAACACCATGTCCACTCCACCTACCGCCGCGCCCGGACGCCCGTTCGGCCGCGTGCTCACCGCGATGGCCACGCCCTTCGACAGCGACGGCGCGCTGGACCTGAAGCGGGCCCAGGAGCTCGCCGAGCACCTCGTGGAGCTGGGCAACGACGGGCTGGTCCTGAACGGCACCACCGGCGAGAGCCCGACCACGAGCGACGAGGAGAAGACGGCGCTGATCCGCGCCGTCGTCGAGGCCGTCGGCGACCGGGCCACCGTGGTGGCGGGCGCCGGCACCAACAACACCGCGCACAGCGTCGAGCAGGCCCGTGCCGCCGCCGAGGCGGGCGCCCACGGCCTGCTCGTGGTCACGCCGTACTACTCGCGACCCAGCCAGGCCGGCCTGTTCGCGCACTTCACCACGGTCGCCGACGCCACCGACCTGCCGGTGATGCTCTACGACATCCCGCCGCGCTCGATCGTGCCCATCGAGGTCGACACGCTGCTGCGGCTGGCCGAGCACCCGCGGATCGCCGCGGTGAAGGACGCCAAGGGCGATCTCATCGCCGGCTCCGAGGTGATCGCCAATACGCACCTGGCCTACTACTCGGGCGACGACGGCCTGAACCTGCCGTGGATCGCCGTCGGCGGCGTCGGTGTGGTCAGCGTGATCGGCCACGTGGTGGCCGGGCGCATCCGCGCGATGATCGAGGCCTACGAGAGCGGCGACACCTCCACCGCGCGCACCAACCACCGCGCCATGCTGCCGGTGATGCGGGCGATGTCGCGCGTCGGCGGCGTCGCGTTCGCCAAGGCGTCGCTGCGGCTGCGCGGCTTCGACATCGGCGACCCGCGGCTGCCCGTCGTGCCCGCCACGGAGGAGCAAAGTGCCCTGATCGCGGCCGATCTCGCCCAGGGCGGCGTGCCGCTGGGCGACAGCGCGGCCCAGGACTGGCATGGTGCACGGGTGGCACAAGCGGATTCCCAGGCGGCCTACGTCGCCCCCACCTCACACACCAGCGTTGGGACCTTGCCCCGGTGAGCTCACTTCCCCCCGGACCCGGACCCACGAACCTCCCGCCCGCCCTTCCCGAAGGCGCCTTGCGCGTCGTCGCGCTGGGCGGCATCGGCGAGGTCGGACGAAACATGACCGTCTTCGAGTACGACGGCAGGTTCCTGATCGTCGACTGCGGCGTGCTCTTCCCCGAGGACGACCAGCCCGGTGTCGACTTGATCCTGCCCGACTTCCGCGCGATCGAGGAGCGGCTCGACGACATCGACGGCCTCGTGCTCACCCACGGGCACGAGGACCACATCGGCGCCGTCCCGTTCCTGCTGCGGCTGCGGCCCGACCTGCCGATCTACGGCTCGCGCTTCACCAACGCGCTGCTCGCGGCCAAGGCCAAGGAGCACCGTCAGCGGCCGAACCTCATCGAGGTGCGCGAAGGCGAGCGGCGCAAGGTCGGCGCGTTCGACCTCGAGTTCTTCGCCGTGAACCACTCGATCCCCGACGCGCTCGCGGTCGCCATCCGCACGCCCGCCGGGGTCGTGCTGCACACCGGTGACATCAAGCTCGACCAGCTGCCGCTCGACGGGCGCCTCACCGACCTCGCGGGGTTCTCTCGCCTGGGCGACGAGGGCGTGGACCTGTTCTGCGTCGACTCCACCAACGCCGAGGTGCCCGGGTTCGTCATGCCCGAACGCGACATCGGCCCGGTGCTCGACGACGTGATCCGGCGGGTCGACCAGCGCGTGATCGTCGCGTGCTTCGCGAGCCACGTGCACCGCGTGCAGCAGGTGCTGGACGCCGCGGTGCGGCACGGTCGCCGGGTCGCGTTCGTGGGCCGCTCGATGGTCCGCAACATGGGCATCGCGGCCGAGCTGAAGCTGCTCGAGGTACCGGATGGCCTGCTCGTGGACCTCGACCAGGCGAGCACGCTGCCCGAGAGCAAGGTCCTGTTCGTCTCGACCGGTTCGCAGGGCGAGCCGCTCTCGGCGCTCTCGCGCATGGCGCGTGGCGAGCACCGGCAGATCTCGATCCGCGCGGGCGACACCGTGGTGCTCGCCAGCTCGATGATCCCGGGCAACGAGACCGCCGTGTTCGGCGTGGTCAACGGCCTGACCCGGCTCGGCGCCAACGTGGTGCACCAGGGCAACGCCAAGGTCCACGTGTCCGGGCACGCGTCGGCCGGCGAGCTGCTCTACCTGTACAACGCGGTGCGCCCGAGCAACGTGATGCCGGTGCACGGCGAGTGGAAGCACCTGCGCGCCAACGGCGAGCTGGCCATCCGCACGGGTGTGTCGCCCGACAACGTGGTGATCGCCGAGGACGGCGTGGTCGTGGACCTCGTCGACGGCAAGGCTTCGCGGACTGGCCGCGTCGAGGTTGGCCACGTGTACGTGGACGGCCTTTCGGTGGGCGACGTCGGCGAGTCGACGCTGTCCGACCGGCTGGTGCTCGGCGAGGGCGGGTTCATCTCGATCAGCGTCGCCGTCGACTCCAGCACGGGCCGCGCGGTCAGCAGCCCGACGGTGTCGGGGCGCGGCTTCTCCGACGACCCGAAGGCGCTCGACGCCGTGGTGCCGCTCGTGGAAATGGAGCTGGCGCGCACGGAGGCCGAGGGCATCACCGACACCCACCGCATCGCGCAGGCGGTGCGCCGGGTCGTCGGGCGCTGGGTCGCCGACACCTACCGGCGCCGGCCGATGATCGTCCCGACAGTCATCCCGGTCTGAGTTCTCGCGTCAACGGCCGCCGCCGCTCTCCTCGTCAGGGGAGCGGCGGCGGTTGTTTTGTCAGCGCTGCCGGCCGGGTTTTTCAGCGGGTGATGGCGGCGATCAGCAGTGCGAAGGCGACGACGGCGCCCTGGCGGGCGAGTGCGTTGCGGGCCCGGCGCTGCTCGGACTTGTTCGGTGTGGTCACGGCTGCCCCCGTTTCTCGTGGTCGGTCCCATGGTCGCTCGTGCGGCGGCCCGGCACATCCCGCGTGAGGCGGGTCCTGGCTCCCCCTCAGGTACGAGTCCGGCTTTGAACCGTTCGTCCTACAGCTTCGGGCCGTGGCGGCGTTAATCTGCTTTGAGCAGGAGGGTTGCGCCGATGGGGCGTCATTCGAGCGTACGGGGACGAAGCCGGCTGCTGGTGCCGCTGGCCGTCTGCGTGCTGCTCGTGCTCGGCGGAGCGGTGTGGGTCGCGGCCGCGCTGGAGACCCGGTGCGCGCGGGGGCACGTCCTGGTGTCGGCTTCGCCCGACATCGCCCCGGTGCTTTCCCAGGTGGCGCAAGGACTTTCAGCGAGGTGCCGATCGTACGAGATCCGTCCGCGCGATGCCGCGCAGGCCGTGGCGGAGCTTTCTGCGCCCGGCGGGGAGCGGGCGCAGGTCTGGGTGCCGGACTCGACGATCGCGTTGCAGCGGGCGCGGCAGCTCGGCGCGACGGACGTGCCGGAGTCGGGACCGTCGGTCGCAAGCTCCCCGGTGGTGCTGGCCGTGGCGGAAGGCGCCGCGCGCGGCCTCGGCTGGCCGGGGCGCACGCTGACCTGGACCGACGTCGTCGGCGCGCCGGACGCCGTGCTCACCATCCCGGACCCGGCTCGCGACGCGGTGGGCACCTCGGCGCTGGTCGGGTTGCGTGCCGAGGTGGGCTCGGCACCGGACCCGGCGGGGGCCCTCGCGGCGGTGCTGCGGCGGTTCACCGTCGGCGACGGCGGGGGAGCGACGGCGTATCCGGCTTCGGAGAGTTCCGTGGTGCAGCACAACGCTGCTTCCGGGGCTTCGCCGCTGGTGGCGGTGTATTCGGCCGGTGCGCCCGCGCTGGACTACCCGTTCGCGCGGCTGACCGGCGGCGGTGGCGCGCAGAGCGCTGCCGTCGACGCGTTGCAGCAGGCGATGCTGGGCAGCGCGGCAACGGCGGCCCTCGGGCGAGCCGGCCTGCGCGTGCCCGGGCAGGCCCTGGCCGGGCACGAGGACGACCCGCACGTGCAGGCGGCCGCGCAGCGCAGCGCGCCCGTGCCGTCGGGCGCCGATCTCAAGGTGCTGCTCACCCAGTGGGCGGGCGTGAACCTCGACGCGCGCGCGGAGGTGCTGCTGGACGTCTCGGGCTCGATGGAGGCACGTGTGCGGGGCACGAACCTGAACCGGATGCAGGTGACCGTGGCCGCCGCCGAGCAGGCGCTGCACCTGTTCCGGCCCTCGACGCAGGTGCGGATCTGGGAGTTCGCCACGAGGCTCGACGGGACCAAGGACTACCGCGAGGTGCTTCCCCTCGCGCCTGTCGCGCAGCACCTCACGCCAGGTGACGTCGCGCGGCTCACCGCGGTGCGCGCCATCCCGAAAGCGGGCACCGGCCTCTACGACTCCGTGCTCGACGTCTACGCCCTCGCCCGCCGTGACTGGCAGCCCGGCGTGCTCAACGTCGTGATCGTGATGACCGACGGCCGCAACGAGGACACGTCCGGCATCACCCGCGACGCGTTCCTGGCCGGCCTCACCCGCCTCGCCGACCCGGCGCACCCGCTGCCGGTGATCGCGATCGGCATCGGCGAGGACGCCGACGGGACCGAGCTGTCCGCCATCACCGCGATCACCGGCGGCGGCGCGTACGTGACGCGCGACCCGGCGAAGATCGGCGAGGTGTTCTACGCGGCGCTGGCCCAGCTCGTGGCGCGCTAGGCCGGGTCTCTCGGCGGACGGAGACCGTCGACGATGACCGTGACGACGGTGCCGGCCCGCGGCTCCCACTCCGCCTCGGGGATCCGCGACAACGCGCCCAAGAGCAGGATGACGTCGGCGGCATCGACCCCGCCACGAACCTGACCAGCGGCTTTCCCGCGATCGAGCAGCGTGCCGAGCGCTTCGTCGAGCCGGTGGTGCTGGCCGGAGTACAGGTCGTGCCACGCCGAGGCCTCGATCGCCGCCATGACCCCGCGTTTGACGCGCGCGTACTCGACCAGCCGGTGCAGCCAGTGGGTCAGGGCCATCAGCGGCGGGTGCTCGGCCAGCAACGGCGGCACGGCCTCGACGAGCTGGGTCAGCTCGTGGCGGTACACCTCCGCCAGCAGGTGCTCGCGGGTGGGGAAGTGCCGGTAGAGCGTGCCCTGGCCCACGCCCGCGGCCTTCGCGACCCCGTGGAGCTTGAGGTCGTCGATCGCTCCGTTGGACCTGCTCAGCTCGGCCCGCGCCGCCTCGACGATGCGGTCCCGGTTGGCCACCGCGTCGGACCGCAGCTCACGGCTCGCCATCGGCGTCACCTCGCTTCCGTTCGACTAAGTGGACAAGTGTCCGGTACGGTGGGAGCCGTAAGCGGACAGTTGTCAGTTTAGGGCGGAGAGGTCGAGATGAGCACAGTGGAGGGCAAGGTCGTCGCCATCACCGGCGCGAGCAGCGGGATCGGGGAGGCGACGGCGCTGGAACTGGCGACCCGCGGTGCGGCCGTGGTGCTGGGCGCGCGGCGCACCGACCGGCTGGCGGTGCTCGTGGCGCGGATCCGGGCCACGGGCGGGCGCGCGGAGATGCTGGACGTCGACGTGACAAAGCGGGCCGATCTCGAGCGGCTGGTGGCACTGGCCGTGGACCGGTTCGGCCGGCTCGACGTGCTGGTGGCCAACGCCGGCGTCGCGCGGATCGCCCCGGTGGGCGATCTCGACGTGGACAGCTGGGACGCGATGATCGACGTCAACCTGCGCGGGGTCCTGCACGGCATCGTTGCCGCGCTGCCGGTGTTCCGCGAGCAGGGCAGCGGGCACCTCGTGACCACCGTGTCGACGTCGGGCCTCAAGATCGTGCCGGCGCAGGCCGTGTACGCGGGGACCAAGAACGCCGTGCGTACGCTGCTCGAGGCGCTGCGCCAGGAGTCCACCGACGGCGTGCTGCGGACGACCTCCATCTCGCCGGGGTACGTCCGCACGGAGCTCGTCGACTACGTCGAGGATCCCGGGCAGCGGGCGCAGGCCCAGGAAGCCATGGCGGCGCTGGGCATCGCGCCCGAGGCCGTGGCGCGGGCCATCGCGTTCGCGATCGAGCAGCCGGACGACGTCGAGATCGGCGACCTGACCATCCGGCCCGCCCGGCAGGGTTAGGTCACGCCTTTCGAAAACCGTTGCACCACATACGCTCCGCCGAGCAGGATCGCCGCGCCGAGGGCCTGGGGCCACGCCAGCGCCTCGCCGAGCAGCGCCCACGCGAAGGCCGTCGCCGTGACGGGTTCGAGGAGGCCGAGCACGCTGGCGACCGAGGCGGGCAGGTGGCGCAGCGCCGTGATGCCGAGCAGGTAGGACAGCACGGTCGAGAGCAGCACCAGCAACGTCAGCAGCAGCCAGATCGGGGGCGTCCACGGGCCGAACTCCACAGCGTGGTCCAGCAGTGACCACGGGATCGTCCACGGTGGACTGACCACGGACACGATCACGGCGCCGATGACCATGCCCCACGTCACCAAGCCGAGGGGATCGCGGTCGGCGACGGCGCGTTCGCCGATGAGGAAGTAGCCGGCGGAGCACACCGCGGCGCCCAGGCCGGCGAGGACGCCGATCGCGTCGAGGGTGAGGCCCTGCCAGACCTGGCCGACGAGCGCGAGGCCGGCGATGGCGAGCCCGATGCCCGCCCACATGGCGCGCGGCAGGTGCGTGCGGCGGACCACGCGCACCCACAGCGCGATCAGCACGGGGGAGAGGAACTCGAGCAGGATCGCGATGCCCACGGGCACGCGGTCGGCGGCGATGAAGTACGCGAGCTGCGTGCCGGCGACGCCGAGCAGCCCGTACGCGAGCAGCATCGGCCACTCGCCGCGGCGGACCTTGAGCGTGCGCGGCGCGATGGCGGCCGTGCCGGCGAGAAGAAGGAGGCCAGCGAAGCCGATGCGGAACGTCGCGACCTGCTCCGGCGTCATCCCGGCGGCCATCGCGGGCTTGCCGAGCGTGCCCGACGTGCTGAAGAACAGCGCGGCGAGCAGCACGAACGCCACCCCGCGGCCGCGGTGCGCGACGCGGGGTGGCGCGAGGACGGGCAGTTCGGTGGTCACGCTCGTCGACAGTACGACTTTCGCGTCACCACCGAAACCGTTTTAGCGGTTATCGTCCGCTTTCAGTCCGGTGGCGACGTGGGTGGTGATCGTCGCGAGGCGCTTGCCCTGCCGGGTCAGCGCGCCGAGCGCCAGGTCGTCGGGCGCAGCGGACTTGCGCGAGACGAACGAGCCACCGTAGGGGTTGCCCGACTCCTTCAGGTGCGGGTCGCCGTAGCCGAGCGGCAGGACGATGGCGCCCCAGTGGTAGAAGATGTTGTTCGTGGCCAGCACGGTCGCCTCGAGGCCGCCGTGCGCGGTCGACGCCGTGGTGAACGACGTCGCGACCTTGTCGGCCAGCTTTCCCTGTGCCCACAAGCCACCCGTGCTGTCCAAAAAGGACTTCAGCTGGGCCGCGGGACCGCCGAAGCGGGTGGGGCTGCCCACGGCGATGCCGTCGGCCCACTCGAGGTCGGCGAGGGTGGCGTACTCGTGGTGCGGACCGGAGTCCACCCACGCCTGCCAGCGCGGGTTGCTCGCGACGGCCTCGGGCGGCGCGGTCTCGCGCACGGTCCGGACCCGGACTTCGGCACCGGTCTCCCGGGCGCCCTCGGCCAGCGCGGAGGCGAGGGCGGCGGTGTTGCCGGTGGCGCTGTAGTAGACGACGAGGATGCGTGTGCTCACGCCCCGCGACTCTAGGCGAAAGCGCGGGTTCAGGACTGTGCTGTCCGAGGGGTGGGCGGTCCCGGCTTCCAGGGGCTCACGGTGTCCGTCGGCCGCGTCGGGTCGTTGAACCGCGGCCGCACGGGCTCGTCGCGGCGCAGCGGCACGAGACCGTCGGTGATCGCCTGCATGATCTTCGCGTGCGCGCGCACCCCGGCGCCCGGCCGCTCCGGCTCGACGTCCGCCAGGTCCACCGGCGCCCCGAAGTGCACCTTGAACCTGGGCCGCCGCAGGGGCGCACTCAGGCCCGAACGCGCGAGCGGCACCAGGTCGGCCGGGCCGTTCACGGTCTCGGTGCCCCAGTACACGGCCTCGTGCGCGCCCCACTGGCTGATCGGGATCACCGGGACATCCGCGGCCAGCGCCAGGCGCGCCGCCCCCGTCTTGCCGCGTTCCGGCCACAGCCCGGGGTCGTGGCTGATCCGCCCCTCCGGGTAGACGACGATCGGCTCCCGCGTGGTCTTCAGCTCCTCCACGGCCTCGGCGAACTGCCCGATGGCCGTCGCCGCGTGCTTGCGGTCCACCCGCAGATGCCCGCTCACGCGCAGCGCCGGCCCGATCACCGGCGCGTCCAGGATGCCCCCGGCCAGCATGAACCGCGGGTTGATGCCGATCCTCTTGCACGCCGCCATCAGCACGAACGCGTCGAACACGCCGATGTGGTTCGCCGCCATCAGCAACGGCCGCCCCCGCAGCTCCCGCGGCACCGCCCCCGACACCGTCAGCCGGCCCACCATGTTGACCAGCCCGCGGTCGATGTTGAGCATCGTCCGCCAGATCGCCGGGGCACGACGCGGGGCCGGGAAGTCGTCCTGTTGCAGCGCGAACATGGGCAGAGCATGTCATGAAGCCGATCTCGGCCCGGTGGGGTGGTTGACCACGTGACCTCGGCTTCGTAACGAACCAGCGTGCACCCACGCTGTAGCGGCCGTGCGCAAACTTGTCCCGATCCCCACCGCGCTGGTCCTCCTCACCGCATGTGGCGGCCCGGACCCCGCCCCGGTGCCGACGCCAAAGCCTTCGCCGCGGGCCGTCGCGATCGGACCACGCGAGCGGGCCTACCTCGCGGCCCTCGGTTCGATCGACCCGGCCCTCGTCACCAACATGGGCGCCGCGATCGTGCACGCGCACGACCTGTGCGACGACGTCGCGCAGGGCAAGGACCACGCGGCCGTGCTCGCGAGCGTGACCTGGTATTTCATCAGCGCCGATGTGTCGGTCGACCAGGCGAAGGCCGAGAAGATCCTCGCGGCGGCCGAATCGCTCTGCTGAGCGGAGATCCACCAGGTCGGCCGGGACCTTCGCGACGATTGTTTCTCCTGCGCTGAGAGTGGCGCATGTGACTATCGGTCCCGGGCCGTTACCGTGGAGGCATGTCTGGGTCGGCGACGAGGAAGCGGAGCACGGCGGGAAGCGGCGGGAAGGCACCGGCGCGTGGTTCGCGCACGCCGGCGAAGCCGCGCTCGTCCGGGGCTTCCGGGTCGCGTTCTTCAAGTTCTGGGTCACGGCCGAGGAGTGCGGCGCGCAAACCCCCGCCGCGGCGGGGAAAGGCGAAGTCCGGCGCGTTCGGGCGCGGGGTGCGCGGCACGTGGAACCTGGTGGCCAAGGGCGTCGGCTCGCTGGCCCGCACGGTCGGGCGCACGCGGGAGCTGGAGGCGGAACACCGCCGTGACGGGCTGGCGCTGGGGCTGATCGCGCTGGCGATCGTCGCGGCCGTGGGCGTGTGGTGGCGGGCCGCGGGGCCGATCGGGGCGGCCGTGGAGGTCGCAACGCGCACGGTGCTGGGCGCCGGCGCGGTGACGTTGCCGCTGGTGCTGGTGGTGGTCGCGGTCGCGTTGATGCGGTCGGAGCCGAACCCCGAGACCCGGCCGCGGATGGTGATCGGCACGGGGCTGGTCGTGCTGTCCGTGCTGGGGATGCTGCACATCTTCACGGCGCTGCCCGAAACCAACGACGGCCGCATGTACGCCGGCGGCATCATCGGGCTGTTGTCCGGCGGGCTGCTGACCAAGGGCGTCACCACGTGGGTCGCAGTGCCGTTGCTGATCCTGGCGCTGCTGTTCGGCGTACTGGTGTTCACCGGCACGCCCGTGCGCGAGATCCCGCACCGCCTTCGCACGTGGGGTCTCGACGAAGACGAGCTGGCCGACCTCGAGGGCGACAACGCGGAACCCGAGGCCGACGAGCCCATCGAGGCCGACCCGAAGGCCGTGCGGCTGCGCAAGCCGTCGCGTCGCCGCCAGAGCAGCGCCGACACCGAGGGCGAGCAGCTCGACCTCGACGCGATGCTGGCCGAGCCGCCGATGCCGGTGCGCCCGCCCAAGCCGAAGCCCGCCGAAGAGGTGCCGGAGAAGAAGCCGAAGAAGGCGCCGGAGCCGCCGCTGGCGATGACGCGGACCGTCGAGGGCGATTACCAGCTGCCGTCACCCGACCTGCTGAAGCTCGGCGACGTGCCGAAATCCCGCAGCAAGGCCAACGACGCCATGATCGAGGCGATCACCGGCGTGCTCGACCAGTTCAGCATCGACGCGCAGGTCACCGGCTTCACCCGCGGCCCCACGGTCACGCGCTACGAGGTCGAGCTCGGCCCGGGCGTGAAGGTCGAGAAGATCACGGCGCTCACGAAGAACATCGCGTACGCCGTGGCCACGGACAACGTCCGGCTGCTCGCGCCGATCCCCGGCAAGTCGGCCGTCGGCATCGAGGTGCCGAACTCCGACCGCGAGATGGTGCGCCTGGGCGACGTGCTGCGCGCGCCGTCCACGGTCAAGGACAACCACCCGATGGTGATCGGGCTCGGCAAGGACATCGAGGGCCACTTCGTCACCGCGAACCTCACGAAAATGCCCCACCTGCTAGTGGCGGGCTCGACCGGTTCCGGTAAGTCGAGCTTCGTCAACTCGATGCTGGTGTCGCTGCTCGCCCGCGCGACGCCGGACGAGTGCCGCATGATCCTCATCGACCCGAAGATGGTCGAGCTCACGCCGTACGAGGGCATCCCGCACCTGATCACGCCCATCATCACCCAGCCGAAGAAGGCCGCCGCCGCGCTGGCCTGGCTGGTGGAGGAGATGGAGCAGCGCTATCAGGACATGCAGGTCAACAAGGTCCGCCACATCGACGACTACAACCGCAAGGTCCGCTCCGGCGAGATCACGGCGCCCCCGGGCAGCGAGCGCGAGTACCGGCCGTACCCGTACATCATGGCGATCGTCGACGAGCTGGCCGACCTCATGATGACCGCGCCCCGCGACGTGGAAGACGCGATCGTGCGCATCACGCAGAAGGCGCGCGCCGCCGGCATCCACCTGGTGCTGGCCACACAGCGGCCGTCGGTCGACGTCGTCACCGGCCTGATCAAGACCAACGTGCCCTCGCGGCTGGCGTTCGCCACGTCGTCGCTCACCGACTCGCGGGTCATCCTCGACCAGCCGGGCGCCGAGAAGCTCATCGGCATGGGCGACGCGTTGTATTTGCCGATGGGCGCCGGCAAACCGGTCCGCATCCAGGGCGCGTTCGTGGGCGACGAGGAGATCGCGGCCGTCGTCTCGTTCGCCAAGGACCAGGCCCAGCCCGACTACACCGACGGCGTCACGGCTCAGAAGGCCGGCGAGAAGAAGGAGATCGACCCCGACATCGGCGACGACCTCGACGTGCTGCTCCAGGCCGCCGAGCTCATCGTCACGTCGCAGTTCGGCTCCACGTCCATGCTCCAGCGCAAGCTCCGCGTCGGCTTCGCCAAGGCCGGCCGCCTCATGGACCTGCTCGAAAGCCGCGGCGTGGTGGGCCCCTCGGAGGGCTCGAAGGCCCGCGACGTGCTCATCAAGCCGGAAGAGCTGGAGGGCGTCCTGTTCATGATCCGCGGCGGCGACGCCTCGCCGGGCGACTCGGACGACGAGGACTTCTGACGCGGTGGTGCAACCAGGACCGGTGATCCTTCCGTCCTGATCACATGGACGCGCACAAGCTCGCTCTGGCCATCGGGACCGTCGCCGTACTCGCGGTGGGCGCGGGGAGTTCGGTGGCGCTCGCGCACACGCTCGACGGTGCGGGCGGCGCGCCGCCGCCGGCCGCGGCGGTGGGGACCGTGCCGGCGGAGCCCGGCCGGGACGTGACGCTCAAGGTCGGCCAGGAGGCGCAGCTGAGCACCAAGGACCTGACCGTGCGGTACACGCGCCTGGTCGAGGACTCGCGGTGTCCGGCGAACGTCACGTGCGTGTGGGCCGGTGACGCGGTCGTGGCCGTGTCGTTGAGCCAGCCGGGGCGCGGGGAGCAGACCGCGGCGCAGCTGCACACCGGCCGGCGCGGGCCGCACGACCTGACGTACGCGGCGGCTCACGTCGAGCTCGTCGACGTGAGCCGCGCGGGCGAGCGGATCACGCTGCGGGTGAGCTGATCAGCCGAGCGTCTTTCCCCAGTGGTCGAGGTAGGCGACCTCCGACAGCGGGCGGCGCGGGGTGGGCTTGAAGTCGGTCGTGGTCGTGTAGGCCACAGGCAGCAGGCAGGCCTGCGTGTAGCCCTCGGGAATGCCCAGGATCTCGGCCGCCTCGGCCTCGGTCTGCAGGTGGTAGGTGGTGAGCGTCGAGCCGAGGCCCCGTGAGCGCAGGGCCAGCTGGAAGCTCCACACGGCGGGGAAGATGCCGCCGTAGAGCACCGCGTCGGCCACGTTCGCGCCGGTCGTGCGGCCTTCGACGCACGGCACCACGAACGCCGGGACCTGCTCGATCACGTCGATCAGGTGCCGGCCGGAGGCGACCGAGCGGGCCATGGCCGGGTCGGCGGCGGCGACGTCCGCGTACTGCTCCAGGTACGCCAGTCCGACGCGGCGGAACAGCTCGCCCAGCCGGTTCTTCACGTCCTGGTCGCGCACGACTAGCCAGCGCCACGACTGCTGGTTGCCGGGCGTGGGCGCGTGCAGGGCCAGCTCGAGGCACTCGGCGAGCACCTCGTTCTCCACCGGACGCCGCAGGTCCAGCTTGCGCCGCACCGACGGCGTGGTGGTCAGGACGTGGTCGAACTCCATCAGGGCTCCCTGTCGCGAGGCGAAGATCGTCTCGGCCGCCGCGGCGGCCGCACTCGATCTTGGCCGCGGGGAGGCCGGCGCGCGCCCGCAATCGGCCGAGCGTGAGCGAAGGGCCCGAGGTTTTCGGCTTTCCGGACGGACGAGGCCGCGCGCCGGCGCACCTCGTCCCTGGCTGGGGGCCGGTCTAGAACTCCAGCAGCATGCGCGAGTTGCCCAGGGTGTTCGGCTTGACGTAGGGCAGGTCGAGGAACTCCGCGACACCCGGGTCGAGCGAGTGGCGCATCTCCTCGTAGACCTCGTGCGACACGGGCGTGCCGTCGATCTCGACGAAGCCGTGGCGCAGGAAGAAGCCGGTCTCGAACGTCAGCACGAACAGGCGCTTGAGGCCCAGGTCGCGCGCCTCGTCCACGAGCCGGCCCACCAACGCGTGACCGATGCCCCGGCCGCGCGCGGCCTTGTCGACCACGACCGTGCGCAGCTCGGCGATGTCCTCCCACAGCACGTGCAGCGCGGCGGCGCCGAGCACGTCCTCGTCGCCGGTGCCGTCCTCGTCCACCGCCACCCAGAACTCCTGGATCGCCTCGTACAGCGTGACCAGGTCTTTCTCGAGCAGCACGCGGCCGGCGTCGGCGTCGACCAGTGCTTTGATCTTGCGGACGTCGGCTATGCGCGCGCGGCGGACAGTGGGTCGGACGGAGTCAAGGGGCACACGGTCCAAGATATCGATCGCGGCGCCCGGCGCCCCGGACGGCTCGATCGAGGTACCCCGGATGCGTGAGCGGAACGGCCTTCACGTATAGCTATTGCACGCCCTGATCGATCAGTAGCCGCTCAGAACATCAGGCCGCCCCAGGTGGCCTCTGGGGGAGGAAGTGCATGTCCGGGACCACCGTGGTCGCGCCTGAACGACCCGGTAAGCCTCCGGCGCCCAGTGCGGCACAGAGCCGTTTCCGGCCCGAGCTGCAGGGCGTGCGAGCCCTCGCCTCGCTGCTGGTCGTGGTCTACCACGTGTGGCTCGACCGGATCTCCGGCGGCGTCGACGTGTTCTTCCTGGTGTCGGGCTTCCTGATCACCGGCCAGCTCTACCGCGCGCTGCTGCGCGGGAAGATCGAGCTGCGGCCGATGTGGGGCCGGATGATCAAGCGGCTCTTCCCGGCGGCGATGACCGTGCTGCTCGCGGTGGTTGTCGTCTCCACGCTGCTGCTGCCCGAGGACCGCTGGTTCCAGACCATTCGCGAGGTCTTCGCCTCCGCGCTGTTCTACGAGAACTGGCAGCTGGCCGCCGACTCCGTCGACTACTTCGCCCAGCACAACAGCGCGAGCCTGGTCCAGCACTTCTGGTCGCTGTCGATCCAGGGCCAGTTCTACCTGCTGTGGCCGCTGGTCTTCGTCGCGCTCGGCTTCCTCGTGCGCCGCCTCGGGCTGTCGCTGCGCCACACCGTGAACACGCTGCTCATCACGCTGTTCGTGGCTTCGCTGGCGTACTCGGTGTACCTCACCGCCGTCGACCAGCCGCTGGCCTACTTCCACGGCCTCACCCGCGTGTGGGAGTTCGCGCTCGGCGGCCTGATGGTGATGTTCCTCGACTCGTTCACGCTGCCGCGGGGCCTGCGCGTGGTGCTCGGCTGGATCGGCGTGGCCGGGTTGGTGCTGTGCGGCATCGTGCTGCGCGTCGACTCGGTGTTCCCCGGCTGGATCGCGCTGTGGCCGACGCTCTCGGCCGGGCTCGTGCTCGTGGCCGGCCAGACGAACACCGTCTTCGGCGCCGACCGCTGGCTCAGCTCGAAGCCTCTGGGCTACCTCGGCAACCTGAGCTTCTCGCTGTACCTGTGGCACTGGCCGGTGCTGGTGTTCTACCTGGTCGTGCGTGACCGCGCGGCCGTCGGTCTGCTCGGCGGCGCGGTGGTGATCGGCGCGTCGTTCGTGCTCTCGATCCTCACCTACCACTTCATCGAGAACCCGATCCGGTTGTCGAAGATCGGCACGGTGAAGCGCTGGGGCGCCTACCGGTTCGGCATTCTGGCGCTGGCACCGGTGCTGATCGCGGCCGGTGTGTGGGGCACGTACACCTCGGCACAGGCCAACTACACGATCTCGCTCGCGGACGCCGACCACCCCGGAGCCGCCGCGCACGCACCCGGGTTCGCCTACCGCGGTTCTGCGGAGCCCTCGATCGTGCCGCCGACGCTGAAACTGCCCGAAGACTGGGCGGGCATCACCGACGACAAATGCACGATGTCGCCGCGCAACGAGGAACTCAAGGTCTGCACGCAGAACCCCGAAGGCCCGCCGAAGAAGCGCGTGGTCCTCGTCGGCGACTCGCACATGCAGCAGTACCTCGCCGCGTTCCTGCCGATGGTGCAGACCGAGGGCTGGGCCGTGACGTCGATGCTGAAGGGCGCCTGCCCGTTCTCCAGTAACGCCGACCTGATGCCCGGCGACCAGGCCTGCATGGACTGGAACAAGGCCGCGGCCGACGAGATCGTCGCGATGCACCCCGACGCCGTGGTCACCCTGGCGAGCGTGAACACCCACGCGGGCATCACCGAGACGACCCCGGCGGGCTTCGTGAACCAGTGGTCGGCGATGGACAAGGCCGGCATCCCCGTGGTGGCCTTGCGCGACAATCCGCGGTTCGCGTTCAACATGGCCGCCTGCGTCGCGCAGCAGGGTCCGACCAACCCGGTGTGCGTGCTCGACCGCGACGCCGTGCAGCCGGCCGCGCCGTCGTACACGAGTACGCGCGGCGTGCCGGGCAACGTGTCGTTCCTCGACTTCACGGATTACTTCTGCGACAAGGACACCTGCCCGCCGGTGGTCGGCAACGTGCTGGTGTACATGGACGACAACCACCTCACCGCCACTTTCCTGACCACGCTGGCCCCCATCGCCGACAAGCAGATGAAGGCCGCTCTGAAGTGGTGATCGCCCCGGTTCCCTGATCCCCGTATGCTGCGGCACCGGGAGATCGACAGGGGGAAGCGGGGGAGATGACGCGCGCGGGGTGGGACGCATTCCAGGCCGCCCAGGCCGAGGCTGCGGCGGACCGGACGACGACGCTGGCCGGACCGGACGGCACTTCGTGGCTGCTGGTGCCGGGACAGCCGTGGCAGTGGTCACGACCGGGTGGTGCGTGGCAGTTCGGGGTGGTGCCGCCGGATCCGGCGTATCGGGCCGGGACTCGGATGGTGCCGCCGAACGGCGGGCAGCCGGGCCCGGGACCTGGCGGCCGAGGTGGTCCGCGGGGACCGTTCGCGGCGCCGGCCGGACCTGGTGCTCCGGGCGGGCAAAACGCACGGCCGATGCCGCCCGGACCGCCACCCGCTCAGCCGGTCCAGACCGGTTTCCCGCCCGCGCCACCGCCCCAGTCCGGGCCGGTGCCCGCACAGTCGTGGCCGGGTCGGTCCGCGCCACCGCCGATGCCGGCACAGGCACCGCCGCTCCCGTCCGCGCCGGTGCCCGCTCAACCCGCGTCGCCGCAAAGCGGTCCGGCCGGTCCCGTCGCGCCGCCGACGCCGGCGCGTCCGGCGGAAACCCCCGTCCGGGTGGAAAACCTGAGCGGCGGCGGGTTCGTCTCCGGCGACGAGCCGGCGGCCGAGTTCGTGCGCCGCGTGGTGCAGGTCGTCTCGTGGGCCGACCGCACGCGACACGGCCAGGGTGGCTCGGGTGAACCGCCGCCGCCGGAACCCGAGCGACCCCAGGGCAAGCAGGGCGGGCTCCTCGACGACCTCGCCCGCAACACCCGCTCGATGACCTTCGACCTGCTCGCCGCCGGCAACCGCGCGCGGGGCCGGAAAGAGCAGCAGCGGTACGAGCAGGCGTACGCCGAGTGGACCGTCGCGTACCAGGAATGGGAACGGCGCAACGCTTCCGGCAACCGGCAGCCGAACCCGCTGGTGCTGCTCGTCGGCCAGCCGCACACGGGGCAGAGCCGGCTGTGGCGGTCGGTGCGCGACGAGCTCGGCGCGGCCGACGTCGGGTTCGAGGACTTCGTCACGGTCGGCGCGGCCGAGGTGCTGGGCGACGAAGACTCGGCCGGCGACGCGCTGCGCGGGTTTGTCTCGCGGCGCACCGACCCGGCGCTGGTCCTCGTCGAAGACCTCGACACGCTCCTGGACAAGGATCCGGCCGGTGTGTTGCGCGCGTTGCGGGACTACGCGCACGACCAAGGCAGCTGCCGCCTGCTCGTGCTCGCGGGCACCGAGCGCGTGGCCGAGCGGCTGCGCACCGAGGCACCGGACCTGGTTTCCGCCGTGCTGCAGTACCGGCTGCCGAAGTTCACCCGGCACGCGCACGCGGCCGCGCTGCTGGACGTCGTCGCGGTCGAGCGCTCCTTTGTGCTGCCCCCGGACGTCCGCGACCGGCTGGCGCAGCTGGCGAACCTCTCCGCCGGCGCCCGCGGTGTCGAGGCGTTGCTGGACGCCGCCGGGCGGGAAGCCGTCGCGAGCGGTCCGTCGGCGGACGGCCGGATCCACCTGACGCAGCAGCACCTCGCGCCGCTCGTCGCCGCGGCCGAGCAGCGGAGCGGGCAGCCGATCGAGGAGCTGCTGGCCGAGCTGGACACGATGATCGGCCTCGACTCGGTGAAGCAGCGCGTGCGCGCGCTGGTCGCCGAGGCCCAGATCGACGCCCGGCGCCGTGACGCGGGCCTGCCCGTGGCCAGCCGCAGCCGACACCTGGTGCTCACCGGAAACCCCGGCACGGCCAAGACGACCGTCGCGCGGCTGCTCGGCAAGATCTACCAGGCGCTGGGGACGCTGCCGAAGGGCCACGTCGTCGAGGTCGCGCGGCCGGACCTGGTCGGCGAGTACGTCGGCGAGACGTCGAAGAAGACTCGCGCCGTGTGCGAACGCGCGTCGGGCGGTGTGCTCTTCATCGACGAGGCCTACAGCCTCGCGCTGGACAAGGACGACGACTACGGCCGCGAAGCCGTCACCGAGATCCTGCTCCAGATGGAGAACCACCGCGACGACCTCGTCGTCTTCGCCGCCGGTTACCCGAAGGAGATGGACGGCTTTCTGGAGACGAACCCGGGTCTGCGCTCGCGGTTCGCCACCCGGATCGAGTTCCCCGACTACACCGCCGACGAGCTCGCCGGGATCTACCGCGTCCTCGCGCGAGGCCAGGGTTACGAGCTCTCCGACGACCTCCTCGCGGAACTGCCCGAGGCCATGCGCCGCATCCCGCGTGGGCGCGGCTTCGCCAACGGCCGCTCCGCGCGCGGCGTGCTGGAGTCGACGATCGGCAAGCAGTCGGCCCGGCTCGCGGCGCAGCCGGACACCCCGGCGTCGGCACTGTCCACTTTGGTCGCCGCCGATCTGCCGGGCGCCGGGGAGTCCGGCGTCGCGGTCACGGACGACGCCGGACCACGCCGTGGTCTCGACGACCTGCTCGCCGAGCTCGACGGCATGATCGGCCTCGACGCGGTCAAGCAACGCGTGCGCGCGCTCGTCGCCGGCGCGCGGCTGGACGCGCGGCGGCGCAAGGCCGGCCTGCCCGTCGGGGCGAGCAGCCGCCACCTCGTCTTCACCGGCAACCCGGGCACGGCGAAGACGACCGTCGCCCGGCTCATGGGGCGGCTGTACCGGGAGCTGGGGCTGCTGACGTCCGGGCACCTGGTCGAGGTCGCGCGGCCGGACCTGGTCGGGGAGTACCTCGGCCAGACCGCGCCCAAGACCCGCGAGGTGTGCGAACGCGCGCTCGGCGGCGTGCTGTTCATCGACGAGGCCTACGCCCTCGTGCAGACCTACGGCGGCGGCCACGCCGACTACGGCCAGGAAGCCATCGCCGAGCTGCTGGTCCAGATGGAGGACCACCGCGACGACCTGATCGTCATCGCCGCCGGCTACCCCGCCGACATGGACCGCTTCCTCGACGCCAACGCCGGCCTGCGCTCGCGCTTCGGCGGCACCGTCGAGTTCGCGGACTACTCCGACGAGCAGCTGGCCGCGATCTTCACGGCGATGACCACCCAGCGCGGCTACCGGCTCGCCCCCGACCTCACCGCGGCGCTGCCCGCGGTCATGGCCGGGATCGACCGCGGCAGCGGCTTCGCCAACGGCCGCTCGGCCCGCGGCTTGCTGGAGCAGGCGATCGCCGCGCAGGCGCTGCGCCTCGCCGGCCCGGACGTCGACCTCGAGTCCGTCGACGACGCCGAACTGACGCTCCTGACACCGGCGGATCTGCCCCCGCAAGGGTGACCTTCGGCGCGCCCCGCCGGTGGGGGAGCGGGAAAGCCCGCCCACCGGCGGGGCCGGGCCACCGCACTGGGTGACGCCGTCGCCGACCGGCGCGGGTGCGGCGGCTACCCTCAACGTCGTGCCTTCTCCCACCACTGAGCCAGCCCGCAGTCGTCGTGTCTCCCTCGTGACCCTGGGCTGCGCCCGCAACGAGGTCGACTCCGAGGAGCTGGCCGGACGGCTCGCGGCCGGGGGCTGGGAGCTGGCGGCGGACCCCGAGGACTCCGACGTGGTCGTGGTGAACACGTGCGGCTTCGTGGAGTCGGCGAAGAAGGACTCGGTCGACACGCTGCTCGCCGCGTCCGACACCGGCCGCAAGGTCGTGGCCGTCGGGTGCATGGCGGAGCGCTACGGCACGGAGCTGGCCGAAAGCCTGCCCGAGGCCGACGCCGTGCTCGGGTTCGACCACTACGCCGAGCTGTCCGACCGCCTCGACGACGTCGTGGCCGGCCGCACGGTCGCGTCGCACACGCCGTCGGACCGGCGCAAGCTGCTGCCGATCAGCCCGGTGCAGCGGCCCGCGGCCGCGGAGGCCGTGGAGGTCCCCGGGCACGCCCAGCACGGCTGGGGCCCGCGCGTGCTGCGCACCCGGCTCGACGATTCGCCCGTGGCCGCGCTGAAGATCGCGTCGGGCTGCGACCGGCGCTGCTCGTTCTGCGCCATCCCGTCGTTCCGCGGCTCGTTCGTCTCGCGCCAGCCGGAGGAGATCGTCGCCGAGGCGCAGTGGCTCGCCGAGAACGGCGTGAAGGAGCTGTTCCTCGTCAGCGAGAACTCCACCTCCTACGGCAAGGACTTCGGCCGGGACGGCACGCGCGCCCTCGAGCTGCTGCTGCCGCGCCTGGCCGAGGTCGAGGGCATCGACCGCGTGCGCGTGTCCTACCTGCAGCCGGCCGAGACGCGCCCGCAGCTGGTGAAGGCCATCGCGACCACGCCGGGCGTCGCCGACTACTTCGACCTGTCCTTCCAGCACTCGAGCGAGCAGGTGCTGCGCCGGATGCGCCGGTTCGGGTCCACCGACTCGTTCCTCGCGCTCACCGAGCAGATCCGCGAGTACGCGCCGGAGGCCGGGATCCGCACCAACGTGATCGTCGGCTTCCCCGGCGAGACCGAGGACGACCTCGCGGAACTCGAACGCTTCCTCACCGGCGCGCGCCTCGACGCCGTCGGTGTGTTCGGCTACTCCGACGAGGACGGCACGGAGGCCGAGACCTTCGACGGCAAGCTCGACCCCGCCGTGGTCACCGAGCGCGTCACCCGGATCTCGGCGCTGGTCGAAGAGCTCACCGCCCAGCGGGCCGAGGATCGCATCGGCACGTTCGTGGACGTGCTGGTGGAGCAGGAGGCCGAGGACGGCGAAGACGCCGTCGGCCGTGCCGCCCACCAGGCGCCCGAGGTCGACGGTGAGTGCGTGATCCTCGAAGACCCGGACCGCGCCGCCGTCGAGGTGGGCGATCTGGTGCGCTGCGAGGTCGTCGACTCCGCCGGGGTCGACCTGATCGTCCGCCCGGTGCCGGACGCGGACCGGTGAGTGCCGCACCCAGCGACGCCGGCGAGGGCATGACCCGCGCCGCGCAGGCGTCGTCCCAGGGAGCGGCCCCCCAGACCCACGAGGTGCCTGCTGAAACGGGGGCCGCCCGCATGCCCGAGCCTGCCGTACCCGAACCGACGCCCGTCCCGACGCTGAACGTCGCGAACCTGCTCACGCTCTCGCGGCTGATGCTGGTGCCGCTGTTCGTCCTCGCGCTCTTCGCCGGCGACGGCGTGGACACCACGTGGCGCGCGATCGCCACGGGCTTGTTCGTCATCGCCTCGGCCACCGACCAGGTCGACGGGTGGGTCGCCCGCAAGTACGGCCTGATCACCGACTTCGGCAAGATCGCCGACCCCATCGCGGACAAGGCGCTCATCGGCGCCGCCCTCGTCGGGCTCAGCGTGCTCGGCGAGCTGCCGTGGTGGGTCACGATCGTGATCGCGGTCAGGGAGATAGGCGTCACACTTCTGCGCTTCTGGGTGATTCGTCACGGTGTGATTCCGGCGAGCCGCGGCGGCAAGGCCAAGACGATGACGCAGATCCTGGCGATCGTCGTATACCTGCTGCCGCTGCCGGCCGGCGCGGACCCGGTGCGCTGGGTGCTGATGGGGCTCGCCGTTCTGCTGACCGTGGTCACCGGCGTCGACTACCTGATCCGCGCGATCCGCCTGCGCGCGGCGGGCCGCCGGGCGACGGGCGCTTGATGGCGGAGCTCGACGAGGCGGCCGCGCAGCTGGTGGCCGTCCTGACCCGGCGCGGGGAGACCGTGGCCACGGCCGAGTCACTGACCGCCGGGCTGGTGTGCGCCACCGTCGCCCGCATCCCGGGCGCGAGCGTGGTGCTGCGCGGCGGGCTCGTCGTCTACGCCACGGAGCTGAAAGTCGCGCTGGCGGGCGTCGACGAGAAGTTGCTGGCCGAGCACGGCGCCGTGCACCCCGAGGTGGCGGCGCAGCTCGCCGACGGCGCGCGCGAGCGGTGCGGTGCCACCTGGGGCCTGGGGCTGACCGGCGTCGCGGGCCCGACCGCCCAGGACGGGGTGCCTCCGGGCACCGTGCACATCGGTCTCAGCGGGCCGTCGACCCGGATCGTCCGTACCCTGGTGGAGACCGGTGACCGGGACATGATCAGGACCGCGTCGGTGCGTTCGGCGTTTTCCCTGCTCGGGGAACATCTACACTGAATGGGGCGTTCGCCCTTGGCGGACGCACGTGTCAAGTCCTGCGCTCGGGGCACCGCTCTGGGTAACGTAGGAGGCACCAGTTCGGGAAGGAGGCGCGTGATGACCGTGCTGTTGCGTGAGGCGATCGGTGATCGGCTCCGTCATGCCCGCACCAACCAGCGTCGGACGCTGCGTGACATCTCCCGCGCCGCCAGGGTGAGCCTCGGCTACCTGTCCGAGGTCGAGCGTGGTCAGAAGGAGGCCTCCAGCGAGCTGCTGGCTTCCATCTGCGACGCCCTGGACCTTCCGCTCGGCGAGTTGCTCCACAAGGTCGCGGCCGACGTGACGGCCCTCGAGTCGGTGGAGGTGGCTCCGGTCGACGAGCGCGTGGTCGACGGTGCCGCGAGGGAGACCGTGCCGGCGGAGCGGGAAGCCACCGCGTCCGCGAGCGGGTTCGAAGGCGGCCGCCTGGTCTCCGAGCTGGTCGGCGACGACCTCTCCGACCTGCGGCTTTCGCCCGCGCCGCGGATGAACACCCAGCTGCGGACCACGATCGGCGCGCCGAAGCTCGCGTCCACGATCGCCGCTTAGGAACGCGCAGAGAAACGCTTCGTACGCGTACGGCCCCGGGTTGTGACCCCGGGGCCGTACGCGTATCCACAGAATCGATCAGGGTCGTCCCTGAATTCCCCCGGGGTCGCCTGGAACGGCAGGGGCTGACCTGACACGATGGAACCCAACGCCGGGGTCGGGACGTTGTGAACTAGGGGAGCGACGCCCCACCTCGAGACACACAGGGCCCGTGGGACGCAAGAAGGCAGGCGGAGGAGATGGCCAACCCGTTCGTGAAGTTCTGGAAGTACCTCATGGCGTCGTTCTCGTCGAAAATCGACGAGCACGCCGACCCGAAGGTGCAGATCCAGCAGGCCATCGAGGAGGCACAGCGCAACCACCAGGCGCTGACGCAGCAGGCCGCCTCCGTGATCGGCAACCAGCGTCAGCTGGAGATGAAGCTCAACCGGCAGCTCGGCGAGGTCGAGAAGCTGCAGGCGTCGACCCGGCAGGCCCTGGTGCTCGCCGACGAGGCCCGCGGCAAGGGCGACGAGCAGAAGGCGACCGATTTCGAGACGGCGGCGGAGAGCTTCGCCGCGCAGCTCGTCACGGCCGAGCAGAGCATCGAGGACCTCAAGACGCTGCACGACCAGTCGCTGCAGGCCGCGGGCCAGGCCAAGAAGGCCGTGGAGCGCAACGCCACGATGCTGCAGCAGAAGCTGGCCGAGCGCACCAAGCTGCTCTCGCAGCTGGAGCAGGCGAAGATGCAGGAGCAGGTCTCCGCGTCGCTGAACCAGATGAGCCAGCTGGCCGCGCCGGGCAACACGCCGTCGCTGGAAGAGGTTCGCGACAAGATCGAGAAGCGCTACACCACCGCGCTGGGCTCGGCTGAGCTGGCGCAGAACTCGGTGCAGGGCCGCATGCTCGAGGTGCAGGAGTCCGCCACGCAGATGGCGGGCCACTCGCGCCTGGAGCAGATCCGCGCGTCGATGCGTGGTGACTCGGTCGCGCAGGTCACCGACGGTGGCGGCGCCGCGAAGTCGGCCGGCACAGCCGCCAGCGCGGACATCCAGCGTGAGGTCCAGGCCCGCGTGCAGGCCGAGCAGGGCAAGAACCCGGCCTGATCGCCGGGCTCGAGGACGACTCCCGGGGGTGGGGCATGGCCGGCAGCGGCAGACGGCGGGACTTCAACGAGTTCAACGCCAAGCTCGAGAAGCACATCGAGAAGCTGCCGGAGTACGCCCAGCGTGCCCAGGAGAAGCTGCAGCGGTACTTCCCGCCGGCCGATGAGGCCGGCGGGAAGCCCGCCGCGAGGCCGTCCTCGCCGAAACGTCCCGCGCCGCCCGTGGTGCGCCGGACCGCCGTGCCCACCGCGTTCGCGCAGGTGGCCGGCCAGGTCCCGGCCGTCGCCGAGGCGCGAGCGAAGTGGCAGCGGTGGAACGAACCCGCGGCCAAGCACCAGCGGCGCATCACCCGCACCTCCAGGGTGCTCACGTTGTGGCTGCTCATCACGATCCTGCTCGGCGTCCTGACCGTGCTCGCCGGCACCGGCCTGATGGGCGCCGGCGGCACCGACGTGGCCCAGACCGTGCTCGCGGGCTTCGGCACGGTCGTGTTCGGCACGTTCAGCGTGCGGACCGGCCTGAAGCTCCGCCAGCTGAAGAAACTCGAACTCCCCGCGGCGAGCAGCGCGGCCCCGCCGCCGCTGCCCCCGGCCGCCTCGGCCGCCCGCGAACCGATGGAACGGCTGGCGGAGTCCGAAGCCTCCCTCGGCGAGCTGCTGCGGCAGCTGTCCGTGCCCACCTCGCTGGGCACCACGGCCGTCCCCGAGGTCTCCGTGGCCGACGCCCGTGCCACGGCCCAGGAAGCGGCCCGCGCCCTGCGTGGTCTGGCCGCCCGCATCCAGGCCATCGAACGCGGCCGCAACTCCGCCCCCGAACGTGAGCGCGGCGCGCTGGACGCGGCCGTGGCGAAGCTGCGCGAGCAGCTGGACGACGGCATCGAAGGCTTCGGCAGCCTGGTCGCGGCGGCGGGACGCGCGGTCGCGGCCAGCAGCGACGGCATGGGCACGTCCAAGCAGGCGTTGACCGACGCGACCGACCACCTCGCGGGGCTCGCGTTGGCGTTGCGGGACCTGTCCTAGGGGCCGCCACGCGGTTCGGCGGATTTTCCGCGGGTGATTTTTCCCGCGTGTACGGATTCCTGTGCGGTGACCGAGTGCTGTGTGCGGCACCGGAACGAGCCGGATGGCGCAGTTTGGGTTTCCGGTCGGCCTAGTCCTCGTCACCCCGCGCCGACGGTGGGTGAGTGTCCCCGAATACCGAAACAATGGCGTAATCCGAAACAGCTGGTTACGGAAACGCGTGCGGTTTAACGTTTTTCTCATGAAGTCAGTGGTGGCACCCGCCAGGATCAGCGCCGTGGCCTGAGGTTCCGCGGCGCCGGTCGTACACAGTGGACTCATCCGTTCCGTCGAGGAAAGGACCCTCCGTGACCACGCTCCCGCCCGAACCGGAACCCGTGCCCGTCCCCCCGCCCAGCTCGCACCAGAGGGTGGTGGCCGCGTTCGAACGCCTCGCGCAAGTCGACCGCCCCGAGCTGTGGATCAGCCTCCGCACGCTGGAAGAGGTGCTGGTCGACGCGAAGGCCGTCGACGAGCGCGTCCGCGCCGGGGAGGACCTCCCGCTGGCCGGGACCGTCGTCGCGGTCACGGACCTCATCGACGTCGCCGGGCTGCCCACCACCGCGGGGTGCCCGGGTTTTTCTCGGGTGCCCGTGACCAGCGCCACGGCGGTCACGCGGCTCACCGGCGCGGGTGCCGTGGTGCTGGGCAAGACGAACCTCGATCAATTCGCCTCCGGGCTGGCCGGCACGCGCAGCCCGTACGGCGCGGTGGCTTCGGCCGGCGACCCCCAGAAGGTCGCGGGTGGGTCCAGCAGCGGTTCTGCCGTGGCCGTCGCGCTCGGAATCGCCGACCTCGCGCTCGGTACTGACACCGCCGGCTCCGGCCGGGTTCCCGCGGCGCTGAACGCCGTCGTCGGCCTCAAACCGACCCTCGGGCTCGTGCCGAGGACCGGGGTTTTCCCGGCGTCGCCGTCGTTCGACTGCGTTTCGGTGTTCGCGAGCACCCTCAAGCTCGGCCAGCGCGCGCTCGCCGCGCTGACCGGCCCGGACGGCCAGGACGCGTCCGTGCGCGAGTGGCCCGCCGACGTCCGCCTCGGCGCGGGGGAGCGGCCGCGGGTCGCGATCCCCGACGTCGCCGGGCTCGCCGCGTTGTCCGGACCGGCGAGGCGCGCTTTCGGCGTGGCCGTGGCGTCGCTGGAGGCGTCCGGCGCGGTGATCGAGCCGATCGATCTCGGCGTGTTCTTCGAAGCCGGAGAGCTGCTCTCCGGCAGCGCGCTGGTGGCCGAGCGCTTCGCGTCGGCCGGAGACGTGCTGGCCGGGAAACCGGAAGGCGTCGATCCGACGGTCGCCGGACTCGTCGCCGCGGCGGGCACCCACCTCGCCCACGAGCTCGCCGACGCCCACGGCCAGGTCGCCCGGTTGCGCGCGGCGGCCCGCGATGCGCTCGGCGAGTGCGACGCGCTGCTGCTGCCCACCGTGCCCGACCACCCGGACCTCGGCGAGGCACTGGCAGATCCGCTCGGCGTGAGCGCGCGGCTGGGGACGTACAGCGCGTTCGTGAACGTCCTCGACCTCGCCGCCGTGACCGTGCCGGTCGCGCCGGGGGACCAGCGACCGTTCGGCGTCACGATCGCTGTGCGGGCGTTCGAGGACCAGATCGCGCTCGACCTCGCCGCGGTGCTCACCGGGGAGCAGGCGAGCGAGCCGTACCCGGCAGAAGGGGTCGACCTGGTCGTGTTCGGCGCCCACCTGCGCGGCCAGCCGCTGCACGGCGAACTGCGGGGCGCGCGGTTCGTGACGCCGGTCCAGACCGCCGAGCGGTACCGCATGGTGCTGCTCGACACCGAACCGCCGCAGCCCGGCGTGATCCCCGGCAGCGGCGCGCTCGACGGCGAACTCTGGCGGCTTTCGCCGGCGGGCTTCGGCCGGTTCGCGGCGGCGCTGCCGGAGCCGTTCGTGCTCGGGCACGTGGAGCTGGAGGACGGCAGTACGCCGCTCGCGGTGCTGTGCCCACCGGCCGCCACAGGTGGCGCGCCGAACCTCGACCGGTACGAATCGTGGCGCGGCTACCTGCGGTTCGTCAGCACGGCCGGCCTGCGATCCCCCGGCTGACGCGGCGCACCAGCGCCGGTCCGTGCAGTGCGAAGCCGGTGTAGAGCTGCACGAGGCTGGCGCCGGCGTCGAGCAGTCGGCTCGCGTCGTCGGGGCCGAGGATGCCGCCGACGCCGATGATCGGCAGCTTGCCTTCGGTGCGCTCGTGGACGAAGCGGACGACTTCGAGCGAGCGCGCCGTGAGCGGGCGGCCGGACAGGCCGCCGGCTTCGGTGGCGAGGTGCGCTTCGGCCGGGGCGAGGCCGTCGCGCGAGAGCGTGGTGTTGGTGGCGATGAGCCCCGCGACGCCGTGGCCGAGGCACACCTCGAGCAGCTCCGCGAGCGCCTCGTCCGTGAGGTCCGGCGCGACCTTCACCAGCAGCGGCGTGTCCCCGCCCAGCTCGGCGGACGTCTTGCGCAGCTCGGCGAGCAGCTCGCCCAGCGCGGCCTTGTCCTGCAACGCGCGCAGCCCCGGGGTGTTGGGCGAGCTGACGTTGATCGCGAAGTAGTCGGCGTAGGGGTGCAGCACGCGCAGCGAGAAGCGGTAGTCGGCCACGGCCTCGTCGAGCGGGGTCGCCTTGGACTTGCCGATGCTGATCCCCAGCGGCACGCGGGGCTTGCCCTGCGCGGCGAGCCGGCGGGCCAGGGCTTCGGCGCCGTCGTTGTTGAAGCCCATCCGGTTGATCACGGCGTCGCTCTCGGGGAGGCTGAACAGCCGCGGCTTTGGGTTTCCCGGCTGCGCGTGCCGAGTGACGGTGCCGACCTCGACGAACCCGAACCCCAGCGCCGGCCACGCCGTGAGCGCGCGCCCGTTCTTGTCCATGCCCGCGGCCAGCCCCACGCGGTTCGGGAACCGCAGCCCCAGCACGGTCACCGGGTCGTCGGTGCCGTAGACGCGCCCGAGCGGCCCGAGCGCGGGCCCCACACGGCTCAGCAGCCGCACGGTGCGCTCGTGCACCAGCTCGGGATCGTGGTAGGCCAGCCGGTACAGCCCGGGGCGGGCGATCTTCTCGAAGAGCACTCGCCCATGCTGCCTCATCGGCTCCGGAGCGGCGCCTGGAACCCGGCCCGCCTGTGGCGCCGGTCGCCGTCGGACCCGCCGGCCTCGACACCGGTCAGCCGGTGGCGCCTTCCTTCCACTCGTCTTCGAGCATGGCGTAGACCAGTTCGTCGGTCCACTCGCCCTTGACGATCTCGTTCTCCTTCAGGTGCGCTTCCTTGCGCATCCCGAGGCGTTCCATCAGGGCGCTCGACGCGCTGTTGCGGCCGTCGCAACGCCCCACGACGCGGTGCAGGCCCAGGTCCTCGAACCCGAGGCGCAGCAGCTCTTTCGTGGCCTCCAGCGCGAGGCCGCGGCCGTGGTGGTCGGGGTGGAAGACGAACCCGATCTCGCCCTGGCGGTGCTCGGAGCTGAGGTACTCGAGGTTCAGGTCGCCGATCAGCTGGCCGGTCTCGGCGAGTTCGACCGCGACGGCGAGGAACTGGCCCTCCTGGGTCAGCGAGGAGCTGTGCACGCGCTTCGCGAGGGCGGCGGCGGATTCGGCCCGGCTGCGCGGTCCCCAGTAGAGGTAGCGGGCGACGTCGGCCCGGGACTGGAAGGAGTTCAGCGCGTCGAGGTCCTCGAGCTTGAACGGGCGCAGGAGCAACCGTTCCGTCGTGATCGGGTAGTCGGGCCTGAGCATGCCGTTCAGGCTAGCCACATACGGCCGTTCGGGGTATGCGCCCGTGCCGATCGATCGGCGAAGAACGGGGATCGATCGCCGGACGGTCGCCCAGCGGGGCCCGGTGGCGAGATCTCGTATATGAAGGGGTGCTCCCGGGGTGCCTCTCGGACGCCGTCAAACGTCCGAGTCCAAGCCGGACCGGTGCTCGAAAGCCCCGGGAGCCCGGTGACTGCCTGGTATTCGCTATCAGGCAAACACGCGAAGCAGGCGATGAGCCGAAGGTGGCTCAGGTTGTATCGCTGCTCAAAGTCCCTACGCGTGCCATCCGCTAGCGGACAGCCACCTCACGAGTCCTGTGAGAATACAACTTAGGACCACCTCCTCTCTCGTGTAAGACCACGCTAACCGCGAATGCCGGTGCCCGGCAACATCATTTGGGCGAACTCACGGTTGCCTGCCTGGGATGTCCGAATCCGTTCGCCAGCCGCGAACAGCGGCCGGCGGGCAGGGGCCGGTGGACAAGCGCCGGCGGCAGCGGTCGGTTTCGCGGCCTTGTCCGGTCCGTCGGTTCAGTCCACCGGGCGCGGACCGGGCTGACAGCGCGGGCAGAACCACGTGGGCCGCCGGTGGACGCCTTCGCCCTGGTCGTGGACCTCGACCCGGCCGCCGCAGCGGAAACAGCCCTGGCGCGTGCGCTCGTAGACCCAATTGCGCCGGCCGCGGCCGAGGTCGCCGGTGGTCACCTGCTCGTGGCGCCACGCGTTGGCCAGCAGCAGCTTCCGGGCCAGCGCCACGACCTCCCTGGTGTCCACTTCGGACACCGGCGTCCACGGTGACACCTTGAGCAGGTGGCAGATCTCGACTTTGTACAGGTTGCCGACGCCGGCCATCGCGCGCTGGTCGAGCAGTGCGTCACCCAGCTCGCGGTCCGGCTGCGCGGCCAATGCGGCTGCGGCTTGCTCCGCGTGCTCGTCGCTCCACTGTGGATCGAGCAGGTCGGGACCGAGGTGCGCGACCAGGTCGTGTTCCGCCGTCGTGGGCACGAGTTTCAAGTCGTGGACGCGGAAGCCGATCGCCTGCACGTCGGCGGTCGCGAGGATCACGCGCGCGTGGTGGGCCGGGGTGCGCCAGCGGCCGCCGGCGGGGTAGATGTCCCAGCTGCCGTCCATGCGCAGGTGGCTGTGGAGCGTGAGGTCGCCGGAGAAGCGCGTGAGCAGGTGCTTGCCGACCGTCCCGACGCCGAGCACGACACGGCCCGAAAGGTCCACAGTGGCCAGTGCGGGATGGCGGAACTCCCCGCGTACCAGCGTCTTCCCGGCCAGCGCCTTGTCGAGCAGCTTGCCGGCCAGGAAGACGGTGTCGCCCTCGGGCACGGCTCAGCCCGCGGCGTCGGGCACGGTCGCCGACGGCTCGGCGGTGGTCTCGAGGGCCTCGCCCTCGTCGCCGCGCACGCGGTGACGCCCGGCGCGGTTGGACCGCAGGATCTTGGCCAGCACCATGTTGAACGTCAGCGCGATCTCCTGGGCGCCGGGGGAGTGCCACTCGTGGATCGGGCTGCACGCGCCCTGCGCCTGCTGCACGGCCAGCCGGTCGGGGATCGCCGTGGGCATCACCAGTGAGCCGAAGTTCTCACGCAGCTCGGCGACGCGGAACTGGTGCTCGTAGGAGCGCACGCGCAGCTTGTTGACCAGGACACCGATCGGGCGCAGACCCGGGTTGCTCTCCTCGCGGATGCGCTCGATGGCCTCCAGCGCGCGCTGGGCGCCCGCCACGGCGTACATCGTGGGCTCGGTGACGATCAGTGCGCTGTCGGCCGCCACGAGGGCGGACTTCGTCAGCCGGCCGAGTGACGGCGGGCAGTCGATGACCACGAGCTCGTACGGCTCTTCGCGCAGCGGGTTCTGGTGCAGCTCGTCGAGCGCGCGCGACAGGTTCTCCAGGCGCCGGCCGTCGGAGTCAGGCTCGTTGAGCAGCTCCAGCTCCTCGGTGCCGACCAGCACGTCGACCTCGTCGCTCCACACGCTGGGCGCGATCGCGCGTTCGAGGACCGCCCGCGCGGGGGTCTCGAGGACGTCGGCGAGCGTCGCGTCGGTGTAGGGCGGGTCGAGCGAGGTGGTGGCGTTGCCCTGCGGGTCGAGGTCGGCCACGAGCGTGCGGGTGCCCCTACGCAGAGCGGCCGACGCGATACCGAGCGCTACCGTCGTTTTACCGACGCCACCCTTGAGGCTGAGAACGGCGACCGTGTGCACTCGGCACAGCCTACGGGCCGCGGGCGGGGCGGGTCGCGAGGAAGGTGCCGAACACCTCTTCCGGGCAGGCCCGGGTGACGGCGGGTGACCGGCGGGCGGGCACTACCCTGTCCGACTATGAAGACGGACACCGTGGCGGCCCGGGGTTCGGGCGCCGTTCGCCGGGCGCTCGAGGCGGAGCTGCGGGCTGCCCGCGCCCGCGGCGTGGAGCAGCCCTCCGTCGTCGACGTCGGCGGCGGCAGTGGCGGCTGGGCGGTGCCGTTCGCGTCGGCGGGCTGCCTCGTGACCGTGGTCGAGCCCAATCCCAACGCGCTGGCGACGCTGCGTCGGCGCGCCGAGGAGGAGGGCGTCTCGCACCGGATCACGGTGATCGCGGACGACTCCGACGCCCTCGGCGCCCACGTCGAGGCCGGTTCGGCCGATCTCGTTCTCGCCCACGGCCTGCTCGAGGTCGTCGACGACCCGGCGGTGGCGCTCGCCGCGCTGGCCGCGGCCGTCGCACCCGGCGGGGCGCTGTCCGTGCTCGTGGCCAACCGCAACGCGGCCGTGCTGCACCGCGCGCTGGCCGGCCGGATCGCCGAGGCCCAGCGGCTGCTCGACGGCACCGACGGTGTGGTGCCCGGCGGGCGCGACACCGTGCTGCGCCGCTTCGACAGCGCCGGCCTGACCGACCTGCTGGTGGCGGCGGGCCTCGAGGTGACGCTGCTGCAGGGCGACCGCGTGATCGCCGACGTCGTGCCCGGCGAGGTGCGCGAGGACGAGCTGGCGGAGTTCGAACTGGCGGCGGCCGCGGTGCCGGCGTTGCGCGACGTGGCCGGGCGGCTGCACGCGATGGCACGGCCCGCGCAGGTCTGAACCTGCGATCTTCCGGCGCTGAGCAGGGCGTTCCCGGAATTGTCGGGGGTCCCCGGTAGCGTCGGTTCCCGTGGGGAGCAGAAACGCCGAACTGCCCAGCGGCATGGCCCGCTACCGCGTCACCACGGGTGCCGAGACGCTGCCGGACGACACCGGCTGCGGGATCCTGCACGTGGACATGGACGCGTTCTTCGTGTCGTGCGAACTGAGGACCCGGCCTGAGCTGGTGGACAAACCCGTCGTGGTGTCCGGCGGCGGGCCGCGGTCGGTGGTGGCCGCGGCCAACTACCCGGCGCGCAAGTACGGCGTGCAGTCGGCGATGCCGTTTTCCACGGCGAAACGGCTGTGCCCGCACCTGATCTGCATCACGCCCACGTCGGGGCTCTACGGCGAGGTCTCGCGGCAGGTGATGGACATCTTCCGCGAGCTGACGCCGCTCGTGGAGCCACTGAGCCTCGACGAGGCGTTCCTGGACGTGAGCGGGGCGTTGCGGCGGTTGGGGGCCACGCCCGCGCGGCTGGGCGCGCGGATCCGTTCGCGGGTGCATGCCGAGCACGGGATCACGTGCTCGGTCGGCGTCGCGAAGGTCAAGTTCGTCGCGAAGCTCGCGTCGGGGATGGCGAAGCCCGACGGGATGGTCGTGGTGCCGGCGGCCGAGACGCTGGCGTTCCTGCACCCGTTGCCGGTCTCGGCGCTGTGGGGCGTGGGGAAGCGCACCGAGGAGCAGCTGCGGGGGCAGGCGCTGCACACGATCGCCGACGTCGCCGCCGCCCCGCCCGCGCGGCTGCGGCGGTCGCTGGGCAACGCGATGGGGGAGCACCTGTGGGCGCTCGCCAACGGGCACGACGACCGCGCCGTGGTCCCCGAGGCGGCGGAGAAGTCGATCGGGGCGGAGCGGACGTTCGACGTCGACCTGCACAGCCGCGACGAGCTCGGGCTGGAGCTGCTGAGGCTGTCCGAACGGGTCGGCGCGACGCTGCGGGCGCGCGGGCTGCGCGGGCGCACGGTGTCGATCAAGGTCCGCTTCGCCGACTTCACCACGATCACTCGGGCGCGCACGCTGTACGCGGCCACGGATGTCGCGCGCGACATCCACCGGACGGCGGTCGAGCTGCTGGCCGAGCACGCCCCCACGGGTGCCGTGCGCCTGATCGGCGTGCGCGTGGAGGGCCTCGACACGGGCGAGGGCGGCGAGCAGCTCCAGTTCGCCTCCGCCGAGCCGCGCTGGCGCGATGCGGAAGTGGCCGCCGACGTGGCGAGGTCGAAGTTCGGGTCGGCCGCGGTGCGCCCGGCGTCGTTGCTGACGCCCCGCGAGACGTGAAACGCGTGGCCGATTGTGTCGTCTATTGTGTCGCCCGTTGTACCGTCACCGGGCCGTCGTGACCCAGTGTCAACCCACGTCAGTCGTGATTTCCCCCAATTCGATCCCTTCTGGATGCGGGATCGGGTAGTCGGACGCGCGTGGGGCTCGTATCCTGGACAGTGCCGCCCCGCCTGGGGCCGGCAGTTGGGTCCAGAACGTTGCGCGGCCCGGCGCCCGCGACAGCTGTGCCGGAGGAGGAAAGATGCCACTCTCCGAGCATGAGCAGCGGCTGCTCGATCAGATCGAGCGCGAGCTCTATGCCGAGGACCCCAAGTTCGCATCCACGGTGCGTGGCACCCGGTTGCGCCGCCCCGCCCGTCGACGGCGCATCCAAGGGATCGCGCTGTTCGTGGTAGGGGTAGCGCTCCTGGTGCTCGGCGTGGTGGTGCCCGTGCTGCGGGTCGCCGACATCCCGTTGATCAGCGTGCTGGGGTTCCTCGTGATGTTCTTCGGGGTCATGTTGGCGGTCACGTCGTTACGTCACGGCGACAGCGGCGGAGGCGGCAAAGACTCCGGCCGCGGCGGTGGCGGCGGCAAGGGATCGGGCGGCAAGAGCTCGTTCACGCAACGCATGGAAGAGCGCTTCCGCCAGCGCTTCGAGGAGCAGTAGCTCCCTTCGGCGACGTCGTGGGATCCGCGCTTCACCCGGCTGGGGTGGAGCGCGGATTCTCGTGTGCGCGGGTCCAGTCGAAGCCACGGTCCGGGCGTTGTCCGAGGCCTGTTCGATCGTGTACCAGCGGGTGACTCTTCGGGCCCGGGCTACGCGTGCTGGGCCGGATCGTCGTACCCCTCCCGGCTGACCCAGGACAAGCGCCGGCCCCGGTCGTCAGGGGTCGACGAGCCGGGGCCGGGAACCGCGTCAGGTCAGGAGTGGCGCCGCAGGATCGACTTCGGGAAGAGGCGCCCCCGCCAGGACAGGGGAGCCGTCGTACGCAGGCTGTGGCGGAGGCTGTCGAAGGCCGGGGCCAGTTCCGGGTCCGCCGTGGTCGCGCCGCTGTACCAAGTGCGCTCGACGGCGCCGATCACCGTGCGCAGGCTGTCGCGGCCGGAGTCGTCGAGGTGGTGGCGCTCGGCGATCTTCTGGCCGGCCACGCGGACGGTGTCGCTGTCGGCCAGCGGGAGGCCTCGGTCGGCGCACTCGGCCTTGAGCTCGCGCCACGCCGCGTCGGCGGAGCCGGGGGCGTGGGTGACGATCGCCTGGAGGTGGCGGCGGCGGGTGAAGTCGCGCAGGGCCGCCGGGCCGCCGAAGCCGACCAGGAGCAGCACGACGATCACGGCGAACCACCAAGCCACGAGACCGGCCAGGAAACCCAGCGCGGCAACGAGGAGCACGCCACCCGCCAGGGGCAGCCACAGGGCGACCTGGCTGGTGCGCGCGGCCGCGGGAGCCGGGGCGTGGACCAGGACGTCGCCATCCGGGACGGCGCCGGGCGGCAGGCCCGGAGTCGCGGTACCCGGAGCGGGCGGCCGCCGCCGCAGGACGTACGCCGTGACCACCGCCGCGGCGCCCAGGACGGCGAGCACGGCGGCGAGGATCGCGAGCCAGCCGTCGTTCGATTCGGCCGTGGCCGTGGTGGTCGGGGTGGCCTCGTTCTGGCCCTTGTCGAGGGGCGACTGCGTGGCCGGGGAGTTGGAGCGCGGCGCGGTGGGCAGATCGTCGGTGGCGTCGGGCTGCTGGGAGTTCTGGTTGTTCTGCTGCAGGTACGACGGGACGATGCCGCGGCCGTCGGCGAGCGGCGTCGGGTCGAAGCTGACCCAGCCCTTGTCGCCGAAGTACGCCTCGACCCACGCGTGCGCGTCCTGCGAGCTGATCGACTGGTAGTCGCCCTTGGGCACGCCCGGCGTGAAGCCGATGGCCACCCGCGCGGGGATGTGGGCGACGCGCAGCATCACGGCCATCGCCGACGCGTACTGCTCGCAGTAGCCGCGCTTGCCGTTCAGGATGAAGTCGGCCAGTGCGTCCGCGTCAGTGGCGTCCGCGGTCTTCGTGTCGTACACGAAACCGTTCTGCGCGCTGAAGAACTGCCACAGCGCGGTGGCCTTGTCGAAGTTGTCGGTCTTGCCCGCGATGAGCTGGTTGGTCTTCGCGACGACCCGTGGGTCCACTCGGCCGATCTGCGAGTAGAACGCCGGCACCTCGTCGGACTTCGGATCGGTGGAGCGCAGCTCGGCGGCCGTCGGTTCCTTCAGCGACGCGACCTCGGTGTAGGTCGGCGCGGACTCGCTCTTCGTGGTGAAGACGGCGCCACTGACCCGGTCGTACAGCCACTGCGGCGAAAGCCCGCGCAGCGCGCGCGGCGCACCGTAGACGGGCAGCCAGTTGTCCACCCACTGCGTGGGCTGGATCTGGATCTGCCGCGACACGCCGGTGCCGTCGTCGCCGGGCGCCGCGGGCAGGGTGCTGTTGGCGAGCACACCCGTCTGCGCCTGGCCGCCGCCGCGCAGGCCCCAGCCCTGGTTGGGCGTGTACGTGTCGAGCGTGAACGCCCGGAGGTACCGCCGGTCGTTGCCGAGGCCGCGGACTTGGAACAGCTCGGCGTTCTGACCCTGGTCGAGCAGGCCGCGCAGCTGCGTGAACGGCGCGACGCCGAACCCGCCACTGCCGTCGCCGCCCGCGCCCGAGCCGGCGCCGAAGGGGATCTTCCCGACGGTGCCCACCCACGTGATCCCGCCGCCGAGCAGACCGAGCACGACGGCCGCGCTCACCACGGCCACGGGCGCCTGCAACGCTCGCGCGCGCCCGCCCGAACCCGGCGCCTCACGGTTGCGCCAGCGCCGGTGCCGGTGGTTGCCGTCGAGGGCGAGCAGGCACGCGAACGCGGCCGCGCCGAGCAGGAACGTCCACCACGGCAGCATTTCGTCGGACAGCGCCGCCGGCACCGCGTACACGCACAGGAGGACCAGACCAGTCGCCGCCGGTGCCGCGGCGGCCACCGCGAGCGTGTCGACGAGCACCGCGACCAGCCCGATCGCGATCGTCACCAGGCAGAGGATCGGCTGCGTGCCCTCGACCGGGGGCAGCCCGGTGCGGATCTGCTCGGCCGACGCCGCGAGCGTCGCCTGCAGCTCGCCGAACGCCGTCGGCCCCGGGATGATCTTGAGGATGCCCTGCGTGGTGAACGCGCCCGTGACCAGGAACAGCAGCACCACGAGCTGGCCGAGACCGACCAGCACGGTCGGCGCGCGCAGCGAGCGCAGCGCCAGGCCGGTCGACGCGATCAGGATGACCGCCACGAACAGGTAACCGAACCACGCCCACCCGGAGACGACGCCGGTGAGCGACGTGGCCGCGCACAGCGTCGCGATGCCCGCGGCGACCGGCGGCAGGATCCCGCTCGACCACACCGGCGGTTGCGCGGCCGGCTGCCGGGTCGGCGTGTGCGGGATCGGCGGGGGAGCCTGGGAAACGGGCGGACGGGGTGCCGTCGTGGTCATCGCGCACCGCCGATCAGGGCGCCGCGGTGGGCACCCGTGCGGCACAGCTCGGCCCACGCCTGCGGCATCTGCGTCTGCGGGCCGGCGATCACGACGCCCCAGCCGTTCGCGCGCAGCAGCTCGGCGGCGTCGTTCGTGGCCGCGGCCTGGTGGTCGGACGAGCCGGACCCGGCCCAGCTCGGCGTGTCCAGCAGCACCGCGAGGCTGCGCACTCCGCGTGGGCGGTAGCGGGCCAGCTCGTGCACCGACTCCGCGCTGACCGTGCCGAGCACCGCGATGAGCTCCTGTCCTTCGGCCGGGTCGTGCCCGAGCGTCACGTCGCGCTGGTGCGCGGGCTGCAGCCCGGCCAGCGCGTCGAGCACCACGTTGTCGTAGCCTTCGCCGCCTTCACCCGGGGTGTCGGCGAGCGTGATGCCGTGTTCGGTGACCAGACGGACGCGGTGGCCGGAACGGCGCAGGTGCAGCGCGACCGAAGCCGCGAACGACACCGCCCACTCGAGACTGGCCGTGGGACCCGTGCCGTGGTGGGCGGCGGCGCGGTGGTCGACCAGCACGGTCGTGCCGCCCCGCCACGGCCGTTCCTCCACGCGCACCATGACCTCGTCACGGCGGGCGGTGGAGCGCCAGTGGACCTTCCGCATGTCGTCGCCGGTGCGGTAGTGGCGCACGATCACGTCGGGCTCACCCTGCCCGGCGTGCAGGCGCACGGTGCCGTCGTCGCCCGCGCCGACCCCGGCGCCGCCGGGCAGCCCCCACAGACCGACGACGCGGGGCACCACCACGAGCCGCGAATGCCCGATCAGCTCGCGTTCGAACTCGCACAACCCGAACGGGTCGGTGATCGTCGCGCGCAAGGGCCCCACCTGCTGGATACCGCGCAGCAACGGCTGCAGCGGGTAGCGCAGCAGCACCCGGCGGTCGTGCGGCAGCCGCTCGACCACGAACCGCGGCTTCGAGCCCAGCGCGTACGGCACGCCGTCCTCGAGCAGGACCTCGCCGCCCGGGAGCCGGCCGCTGCGCCACAGCTCGAGGTGCACCTCGCCGCTCGCGCCGACGGCCACGCGCTCCGGCCGCAGCGCCCGCGTGGCGCCGAGCCTCAGCCGGGTCGCCGAGATGAACGCCGCGACCAGCAGCGGCAGCGCCACTACGAAGACAGCGACGCGCAGCAAATCACGCTCGTTGAGCACCAGCGAGCACACGGCCGCGGCGATCCCCGCGGCCAGAAGGCAGCGGCCACGGGTGGTGAGGCCGGACAGTGCACGCAGCATGCGGTTCTCGGATTCGGGTAAGGGGATCGCCGGTCAGCGGGTGCCGGTGGAGCCCTGGGGGACGGGGACGCGGTGCAGCACAGCGCGGACCACGTCGGTCGCCGAGCGGCGGGCGGCGTGCGCCTCGGTGGTGAGCACGAGCCGGTGCGCCAGCACGGGCACGGCGACCGTGTGCAGGTCGTCCGGCACCACGTACTCGCGGCCCGACAGCGCCGCCTGCGCCCGAGCGGCGCGGACCAGGTGCAGCGTCGCGCGCGGCGAGGCGCCCAGCCGGATCTCCGGCACCTGCCGCGTCGCGGAGACCAGGTCCACGGCGTAGCGGCGGACCTCGGGCGCCATGTGCACCGCGCGCACGGTCTCGATGAGCCGCTGCACGGTCGCGCCGTCGGACACCGCCGACAGCTCGGCCAGCGGGTTGTGGCCCGCGTGCTCGTCGACCATGGCCAGCTCGGCCTGCTGGTCGGGGTAGCCGATCGACACCCGCGCGGTGAAGCGGTCGCGCTGGGCCTCGGGCAGGGCGTAGGTGCCCTCCATCTCGATCGGGTTCTGCGTGGCGATCACCATGAACGGCGCGCCGAGCAGGTACGTGCTCGTGTCGACCGTGACCTGGTGCTCTTCCATGCACTCGAGCAGCGCCGACTGCGTCTTCGGCGAGGCGCGGTTGATCTCGTCGCCCACCACGATGTTCGCGAACACCGGGCCCGGCCGGAACTCGAACTCGCCGGTCTGGCGGTTGTAGATCGACACGCCGGTGACGTCGCTCGGCAGCAGGTCGGGGGTGAACTGCACGCGGCTCACGGTGCAGTCGATCGACCGCGCGAGCGCCTTGGCCAGCGAGGTCTTGCCGACACCCGGTACGTCCTCCACGAGCAGGTGACCCTCGGCGAGGAGGGTCACCAGCGCGATCCGGATGACGTCGGGCTTGCCGACCAGTACGCGTTCGACGTTGGCGGCGATCCGGCGGGCCGTGTCGTGCAGCTCGTCGAGGGACACTCTCGGGGCGTACCCGTTGCCTCGCCCGTTCGGGGCATCCGCCGAGGGGTAGGGCGGCTGCCCGGCCCCGCCGCCCTGCGGTCCGGCAGCGGTGGCGGACTGGATTCTCGACGTCACTCGTCCTCCTGGTGGCGCATGGCTGTGCGGCTTCCACCGGCTCCGCCGGGTCGCTCGCTGTCCACGCAGCGATCAGCCTTCCATCCAGTGTGTCAAACTCGGGCGAACTCGGCGCCGGAACCCCGCGAACGGCCGCCGATGACTCTCCGGTAATGCCCTCCGTCCACCGTTCGGGTGTACGGAGCCGCATTTTCGGGTGCTCCCGCTGACGGACTGCTCTCACGTATGCTCCGAATCCGAGGTCGCTCGACTACGGAGAGGCGTAACCGCTCATGAGCGAGGTGGGGGCCGCACCGCTGCCCGACGTTCCGGGCCTGACGAGTTCGGGATCCGGCTCCGGCCGGTTCGCGGTGGCGCCGGAGCTGGCGACGGCCACCTACACGAAGCTCGGCGAGCTGCAGGACGTGGTGGGCGAGATGGTCCGCGAAGCCAACGTCCTGGGTCGGTCGGTGCCGCTCGGCAGCGGGTACGCCGGTGAGGTCGGCACATTCATGGCGCAGTACGGCTTCGGCCGAGACGGGTCGGCGGTCGCGCAGCTGATCGCGTTCGGCAAGCAGATCGAGAACCTCAAGGAACGCATCGCGAGCGCGTTGAAAAAGTACCAGCGCGAGGACGACGCGGCGGCCGACGGCGTGGACTGCGCCGGTGGCTGAGCCCGTGCGCAAGCTCCTGCTGCTCGTGCCGGTCGTCCCGGCCCTCGTCGTGCTCGCCGCGTGCGGCCGCCCGGTGACCCCGAAGGCGGTCGCGGCCGACGGCGGCCCGGAACCCGCGCCGTCGAGCGCGGCCCACGCGACGCTGGCAGACCTGGACCCGTGCGCGCTGCTCTCGCCGAGCGACCGCTCGAGCGCGGGGCTCACCGAGCTGGGCAAGCCGAAGACGATCGGCGAGGCGCGCGCGTGCGACTGGACCGTGCCCTCGACGTTCGGCGTCACGGTCACGCTCGACGAGAGCGCCGGGCTCGCCAACCTCGACGTCTCCCACGGCACCCGCACCAAGAAGAAGGTCGGCGCGCACCAGGCACTGCAGGTAGCGGACAAGAAGGCCGCCGCCGGCACGTGCGCCGTGCTGCTCGGCGTCGGCGACTCCGCGAGCGTGCAGGTGGACGTGAGCAACGCGAGCTTCTCCGACACCACGCTGGCGTGCTCCCGCGCGACGACCGTCGCCGGGCTGGTCGAGCCGAAGCTGCCCTGAGCTTTCCCGAACCCGTCAACCGGAAGGTGTGCCGTGTCCGCAGCCGTGCCCGAGCCGACGGCCCGTTACGAGTCCTTCAGTCACGAAGCGCTGGCGGCGCAAGTCGAGCACGGCAACGACCCCGTCGCGGCCGGCCAGGCCGGGGCGCGCTGGACCGAGCTGGCGCGCAGGTTCGAGGACTCGACCGCGTCACTGGCCGCGTTGTCGGCGGGCAGCCAGGAGACGTGGGAAGGCGAGGCGGGCGACGCGATGCGCGCGGTGCTCGCGCGGGCGGCCGGCTGGCTCGGGGAGTCCGCCGCCGTGTCCACTGTGGTCGGTGACTCGGTGGCAGGGCAGGCCGACGTCGCGGCGCGGGCGCGGGCCGAGATGCCGCCGCCCGTCGAATTCGACCCGGCGGCGATGATCCGCTCGGCCGCCGCGAGCGGCAACGTCCTGGAGCTCGCCGGGTTGTCCTTCGCGATGGACGCGCGCCGCGCGGAAGCCGAAGCGGCGCGGCAGAAGGCGATCGACGTCGTGCGCACCCGCGATACGGCGTTGCACGGGCTGGTGCCGGGCATCGCGTTCCCGGACACCCCGGCGCTGGGCTCGGGGCCGGCTTGATCCGGCTCTCCGCGTCGGCCTTCGACGTGGTGTGGCACGACCTCGGGCTCGGCCACGTGCCGGTGCCCCTGGCGGTGCCCGGCGTCGGCGCGACGGAGGCCGAGCGCGCGGCCGTGCGCGCCGAGGTCTACCGCGGCCTGACCGACCGCGGCCTCTTCGACGGGCAGCTCGCGCCCGAGCTGGAGAACCGGCTGCGGCTGCTGGACAGCGGTTCGCGCTACGTCGCGTGCGAAGCCCTGGTGGACATGACGGCCGACACGCCGTTCCGCGCCGTGACCGCCGTGCGCGGACGCAGCGGAGTGCTGGCGGTGCAGCCGGAACGGACGATCGGGCTCAGCGGGATCCGTGAGGGGGAGCTCGTGTCGGCGCTCGTCGAGGTGCTGCCGGCGCTGTCCGCCGGGCCCGGGTTCGGCGTGAGCCTGCCGGCTTCGGGGTGGGATTCGACGTCTTCCGCGACCTCGGCTTCGACGGCGCGCCAGACCGAGGAGGTCGCCGCGATCCAGGCGCGGCCGGTGTTCGCGGCGGGGCAGTTCGGCGTCTACAGGCGGGGCAGCGGCGGGCGGATCGAGCGCTGCGGCGGGCTGACCTGGTTCGACACCGACGTGGGCGCGTACTCCGCCGGCGTGTCGAGCGGGCGGGGTGGGCAGGACTGGGTGAACGTCGCACCGGTCGACGGGCCGCGCTTGGTCGAGCGGGTGCTGGCGCTGTTCGGCTGAGCCGCCGGCAGCTCAGGCGAGGTCGAGCAGGCCGGTCGCGCTCACGTCGAGCTCGTGGAGCACCAGGCGGCTGCGCAATTCGCGCACGCCGTGGTCGCGTTTGAGGCGGTCGACGACCGTTTCGAACTCCGCGGGGTCCAGGCAGGCGAGGCGGAGCTGGTAGTCGTACTCGCCGGTCATGCGGGCGCCCGACACGACCTGCGGGACGCGATGCAGCTCGCGTTCGAAGTGGGTGCGGTCGACGTCTTCGCGCAGGCGTATGTCGCTCACCATGGTCAGGCCGCGGCCCAGTGCGGCGGGGTCGAGGTCGGCCCGGAAGCCGCGGATGACGCCGGCGGCGCGGAGGCGGCGGACCCGGTCCGCGACGGTGTTGGCGGACAGGCGCACCTGGGCGCTGAGCTCGTTGTAGCTGCGGCGGGCGTCCTCTTCGAGGAGCCGGACGAGCGAGCGGTCGATGGCGTCCACGCGAATGAGTGTGTAGAACTCGGCGCAATCCGGCAAGTGCCGAGGAAAGCTCGGCACCGACGCGGGATGGGCCGTGATTTCCGAGCCATCTTCGGCGGACTTCCTGGAAACGTTCAGGGCATGGAAGTCCTGCTGCCGCCCGTTCTGCCCGTGTTCAGCGTCCTGCTCGTGACCGTCGTCCAGCGCCGCTACGGCCCGCGGCTCGGCGGGCGGCTCGCGGGCTTCCCGACGACCACCTTCCCGTTCCTCCTCGTTCTCCTCGCGCGCGACGGCACCGCCGCCGTGGCCGACGCGGCGCGCGGGATGATCGCCGGCCAGCTGGTGGTGGCAGCCTTCTGCCTCGGCTACGGCCGGGTCGCCCGCAGGGTGCCGCGCCCGGCCGTCGCGGTCACGGTGGCGCTCGCCGTCGCCGCCGGGGCGTTGTCGCTGGTAGCCGAAGTGCGGTCGCCGTGGCTCGCGGCGGCGGTGACCGGCGCGGTCGTGCTCATCGGGCTGGTGACCTGGCCGCCGGCGCCCCGGGTCGACACCATCGCGCCGGCCCCGCGCTGGGAGCTGCCCGTGCGCGTCGGCGCCGCGGCGGCCGTCGTGACGGCGCTGGCCGTCCTGTCCAGCCTGCTGGGCCCGCACCTGGCCGGCGTGCTCGCCTGCACGCCGGTCGTGCTGGCGATCCTCACCCCGACCACTCACCACGGGTCCGGCTTCGCCGCCGCGGAAACCCTGGTGCGCTCCGCCTTGCGCTCACTGCCGGGGACGCTGGTGTTCGCCGTGGTCACGGCGTGGTGCGTGGTGCCGCTCGGACCGGTGGCGGCGTTCGCTCTGGCGGGGGCCGGGCTGTTCGCGGCCGACCACCTCGTCGGCCGGTTGCCGGTCGTGCGGCAGCCGATCGGTGCCGGTCAAGCCCGCTGACGGTAGTTCGCGGCGTGATACTTCACGCCGTGGTGGGCGGAATGCTCGGCCGCACACTGGGGTTGTCGCCAGCGAGAGCAGCGTGGGAGGAGGCCGGCGTGACGAGTCTCGAGATGGCGGACACGGAGTCCGGAGCGGTCGAGCACCGCACCCGGGTGCGGCGCCGCCTGCCCTGGCGGCCCGTGCTCCACTGGGCCGTCGTGGCCGCCGCGCTTGGGTACCTCGTGTGGCGCGTTCCGGAGCTGGCCACGGAGTTCTCGCAGCTCGACCACGTGCAGTGGGGCTGGGTCGCGGCCGCCGGGCTCGCCGGGCTCACGGCGCTGGCCGTGTACGGCGAACTGCACCGCCAGCTGCTGCTCGTCGGGGGAGCGCACGTGCCGGCCTCGGCCGTGCAGGGCATCACCTTCGCTCAGAACGCCGTCTCCACCACGGTCCCCGTGGTCGGTGGAGCCGGCTCGCTCGCCTACGCGATCAACCAGCTGCGCCGCCGCGGCGTCGACAGCGCGCTGTCGGCCTGGGCGGTCCTGCTCGCCGGCGTGATCACCACCGTGCTGCTCATCGTCCTCGGCTGGCTCGGCCTCGCCTGGGCCGGCCGGGTGCCGCTGCGCCTGGCCGTGCCCGCGGCCATCGTGGTCGCGGCGGGTTCCGCGGGGGTGTGGGCGCTGCTGACACACCCGACAGTCCTGCGCCGCGGGCTCACCTCACTGCTGCGGGTCTTCGGCCGCACCCCGGGCACGTGCGCCACCTGCCGCAAGACCTGGCTCGAGAAAGCCGACGCCGCCGCGCTCCAGCTGTCGGAACGCGTCGCGCGCCTGCGCCCGGGCGGGGCCCGCTGGAGCATCCTGCTGGTCCTCGCGCTCGCCAGCTGGGGATTCGACTTCTTCGCCCTCATCGCCAGCGCCGAGGGCACCGGCACGCACATCCGCTGGGACGTCCTCGCCGTGGGCTTCCTGGTCGTCCAGGCCAGCATCGCCCTCCAGATCCTCCCCGGCGGCGCCGGCCTCGCCGAAGCCGGTTTGCTCGGCGTGCTGGTGGCCGCGGGCGTCCCCGCCGCACCGGCCGCCGCGACCGTGCTCATCTACCGCGCGATCAGCTGGGCGGGCCTGTCGCTCGTCGGCTGGGTGGTCTACGCCCTGCAACCGCACACGACGCCGGCCCACGGCCACGAGCCGACCGCGGCCGCCGCCCTGCCCCCGGCCTGATCCGCCCGCACGTCCGAGCCTGGTGGCCCGGAGTGTCGGTGACCACGAGCGCTCGGCGACGACCAGCGCCTGGTGGCTGGAGTGCCGGCGACTCGGAGTGCCTGGTGGCCTGGAGCACTCGGCGACTCGGAGTGCGTGGTGACCCGGGAGTGCTCGGTGACCAGGGGTTCCCGGATTCGCCACGCCGCTCCACCGGCGGTCCCACCGGTCTCCCCACCACACCCCACACGCGTCGCCACCGTTCCCCACCCGCGGCCCCACCGGGCCCCACCCGGGTTCCCCACCGGGCCCCACCCAGGGGATCCCTGGTCTTCACGCTGCCGTTCTGCGGACGTCGGCACCCGGTCCGGGTTGCTCCGAGACCCCGGCGCGGGGGATCTTGACCACGGCCCCCCACCCACCCCCCACCAGGCCCCACAGCGCTGACCTGCGTAAACGCGTGACACGACGGAGTTAACGCGAGGCAGGTCGCGTTGACTGTGGTGAAAAGTGGGGTACGGTGGTGACCAGTGGGGCAGAAGGGAGCCCCGGGGCCGGAGTCGGGTGGTTCGCCAGCCGGAGCCGGTAGGGAGGTGGAGGCCGGTGTTCCTCGGCACCCACACCCCGAAGCTGGACGACAAAGGGCGGCTCGCGCTGCCCGCGAAGTTCCGCGACGAGTTGGCCGGCGGGCTGATGGTCACCAAGGGGCAGGACCACTGCCTCTTCGTCTTCCCCCGCGCCGAGTTCGAGCAGATGGCACGGAAGGTCGCCGACGCCCCGTTCACGAACGAGGCGGTTCGGGCCTACCAGCGCTACCTGTTCGCCGGAACGGACGAACAACGCCCGGACGGGCAGGGGCGCATCACCATCGCGTCCGAGCTCCGGCGCTACGCCGGGCTGAACAAGGAGTGCGTGGTGATCGGTGCGATCACCAGGCTGGAGATCTGGGACGCCCAGGCGTGGCAGGGCTACCTGGACGAACACGAGGACAGCTACGCGAAGGCTCGAGAGGAAGTTCTACCGGGCGTCTTCTAGGGGACACGGACACCGGAGCACCTGCGTCGTCGGGGGACGCGGGTCCGCCGAGGCCGTGGAACCGGAAAACGTCCCCGCGGATGCCGTGAGGCCTCTGTCCGCTCTTTGGCCCTGGCGCACCTTCCCCGGTGCCAGGTCGGACCGCGGGCGGGCAGGGACCTGACGGCATCCGCCGCATCTTCCCCGGGAGTACGGAGCGCGAAAGGGGGAGGGGCATGGCGACCGAGCACGAGCACGTTCCGGTGCTGCTGGACCGCATCGTCGAACTGTTCACCCCCGCCTTCGCCGACCGCGACGCGGTGCTGGTCGACGCGACCGTCGGCCTCGGCGGCCACTCCGACGCGCTCCTGGCGGCTTTCCCCCGCCTGAGGCTCGTCGCGCTGGACCGCGACCCCGCCGCGCTCGAGCGCTCGGCCGAGCGGCTCGCGCGGCACGGTGACCGCGTCGACCTCGTCCACACCGTCTACGACGGGCTCCCCGAAGCCGTCGAGGGTCTGGGACTGTCCCGTGTGGACGGCATCCTCTTCGACCTCGGGGTGTCCTCGATGCAGCTGGACCGCGCCGAGCGCGGCTTCGCGTACTCGAAGGACTCCCCGCTGGACATGCGGATGGACCCGACCACCGGGTTCACCGCCGCCGACGTGCTCAACACCTACGCGCCCGGCGAGCTGATCCGGATCCTGCGCGACTACGGCGAAGAGCGCTTCGCACAACGGATCGTGCGGGCGGTCGTCGCCGAGCGGGAGAAGGAGCCGTTCACGCGCAGCGCGCGGCTCGTCGAGCTGCTTTACGACGCCGTGCCGGCCGCGAGCCGCCGCACCGGCGGGCACCCGGCCAAGCGCACGTTCCAGGCGTTGCGGATCGAAGTCAACGGCGAGCTCGAAGTGCTGCGGCGGGCGATGCCGGCCGCGCTCTCGGTGCTCGCGATGGACGGCCGCATCGTCGTGGAGTCCTACCAGTCGCTCGAAGACCGCCTGGTGAAGCAGGCGTTCGCGGAGCTCGCGAAGTCGCGGACCCCGGAGGGGCTCCCGGTCGAACTGCCCGGGCACGGCCCCGAGCTGAAACTCCTTACCCGAGGAGCCGAGAAGGCAGGCGAAGGCGAGATCGAGCACAACCCGAGGGCCGCCTCCGTGCGGCTGCGGGCAGCACAGAGGATCGGAGAGCCGCGATGACCGCACCCACGAAGTCCCGCCGCCGCTCCGGCGCGCCGGCGACGCGCCGGAGCGCGCAAGCGGGGACCACGGTCGAGCAGGAACCGCAGACCACCACCGGTCGCACCACCACGGCGCAGCCGGAAACCACTCCGCGCCGGTCCTCGCGCGGCCGCACCACGGCCGCGGAGCGGGCCTACGCGCGCCGCGCGCAGCGGGCCGACCTGCTGCAGCAGCGGGAGCCGAAGAAGCCCCAGCCCCGGGTCGAACGCACCGAGGTCGAGGTCAAGCCGAAGCGGCTGCTGCTGCGCTGGCCGCGTTCGCGCGCCTCGTTCGTGCTGGTCATGATGGGGCTGCTGGCCGTCGGCGTCGCCTCGACGCTGTGGCTGACCACGCAGGCCATCGCCGACTCATACCGCCTCGAACAGCTGCGCACGACCAACGCCGGCCTGGCCGAGGCCAAAGACCGGCTCGAGCGCGACGTCGCGAAGGCGCAGTCGCCCGCGTCGCTGGCGCCGGCCGCGAAGCAGCTGGGCATGGTGCCTGGCGGCGACCCGGCCCGCATCGTCGTGGGGCCGGACGGCAAGACCACCGTCGTCGGCGAGCCGACGAAGGCCCAGCCCGCCGCCGGCTCGACGGCCGAGACGCCGCCGCAGCAGGGCACCTCCGGGCAGCCCGCCTCCGGTCAGCAAGAGGGCGGTATCGAGGGCGACCTGCCGTCGGCGGGGCAGTGATGGTGGCTTCGGGGGCGAGCCGGGCGCGTGCCGCGGGCAGCGCCCGGCGCACCTACGCCGCGGGCACGCGCCGCGCGGTGGCCAAGCGTGGCAACGGCGGGCAGCGCAGCCGCTTCTCGGCGGTGCGCATCCTGCTGGTGGCGCTCATGGTCGTCGCGGGCGTGAAGCTCGTGCAGGTGCAGTGGTTCGAGGCGCCCACGCTCTCGGCCGCGGCCGAGCGGCAGCGCAGCCTCACCATCGACATCCCCGCGCAGCGCGGGTCCATTGTGGACCGCAATGGCAACAAGCTCGCCTTCAGCGTGGAAACCCGCACGCTGTCGGTGAACCTGCGCGTGCTGCACAAGACGATGGACGATTACGCGAAGAAGAACCCCGCGAAGGGGGTCAACTTCGAAACCGAGGTCACCCGCGCGGCCAAGTACATCGCGGCGAAGGTGCCGAACCTGACCACCGAGCAGGAACTGCTGACGAAGCTGCACAAGCCGCAGTCGTTCACCTACCTCGTGGACAACGTCGAGCCGTCCGTGGCCACCGACATCGTGAAGCAGTTCGCGTGGATCGGCGTGGAGAACCGCGCCATGCGCGAGTACCCGGGCGACACGCTCGCGTCGAACATCGTCGGCCTCGCCAACTGGCGCATGGAGGACGCCGACGTGTCCAAACACAACCTCCACGGCGTGGTCGGGCTGGAGCAGTCGCGCGACAACGACCTGGCGGGCACACCGGGCCGCGAGATCGTGAACACCCAGAACGGCAACGACAACCTGTACCTGCCGGGCTCCGAGCACGTGCTGCAGGCCGCGATCCCCGGTTCGGACCTCGAGCTCACCATCGACTCGGACCTGCAGTACGAGCTGCAGCGGCAGCTGAGCGACTACGTCGCGCAGTCGCACGCCAAGGGCGGCCAGGCCGTGATCATGGACTCGAAGACCGGCGAGATCTACGCGCTGGCCGACGACAAGACGTTCAACCCGAACGACCAGTCGACCTTCCAGGACGAACTGCTCAACGACCGCGCGGTGACCACACCCTACGAACCGGGCTCGGTGAACAAGATCGTCACGGCCACCGCGGCCATCGACGACGGCATCGCCACGCCGCAGTCGACGATCGCGGTGCCCGGCGAGATCAAGATCGCCGACCGCACGGTGCACGACGCCTGGGTGCACGGCACGCAGAACTTCACCACCACGGGCATCTTCGCCAAGTCCTCCAACGTCGGCACGCTGGAGCTGGCGCAGAAGATCGGCCCGGACCGCTACTCGGACCTGCTGAAGAAGTTCGGCATCGGCCAGCGCACCGGCCTCGGGCTGCCCGGTGAGAGCCCGGGTTACGTGCCGCCGCGCAGCCAGTGGTCGGCCAGTACGTTCGGCAACCTGCCGATCGGCCAGGGCCTGTCGATGACCGTGGTCCAGATGGCCGGGATGTACCAGACGATCGCCAACAACGGCCTGCGCGTGCCGCCGCGGATCGTGAAGGCGAAGAAGAACCCGGACGGCACGGTCGTACCCGAGCCGGCGCCGAAGCCGGTGCAGGTCGTCAGCCCGCAGACCGCGACGACGGTGCGCGACATGCTGCGCGCGGTGGTGCAGAACGCCAAGAGCCCCAACGCGGGCACCGCGCCGTCGGCCGCGCTGGAGGGCTACCAGATCTCGGGTAAGACGGGCACCGGCCAGCAGGTCGACCCGCGCACGAAGGCCTACAGCCAGAGCCTGGCCAACATCACCTTCGCCGGGATCCTGCCCGCCGACCACCCGAGGTTCGTCGTCGGCATCCGTCTCGACGCGCCTGACACCACGCTGCCGGCCGGGCACTCGGCGGGGCCGCTGTTCCACTCCATCGCCTCGTACCTGACGCAGCGCTACCAGATCCCGCTGTCCGACGGTCCGTCGCCGGAGGTCCCGCTCATCATCCCGTGACGCGCCCGCGACGTTCCCGGGACACGATCGGAACGCCTTCGCGACACTCGGCCAAGGGCCGCCTCGACGACGTCAGCTCGCTGCGAGGCGGCCCTTGCCGCGTGTTTCCGCCCGCGATAGTCCACATCGGCTGGTGGCAGTCACCGGAAACGCTTGCCCCGCAACGACGTTGCGCGCGCCGCATAGCACACGCGGTGCGCGCCGGCGCGTTCGCCGTACCGCCTTGGGTCACCCGATCGCGCTCTCGGTAACCTCTCGGACGTGTCCGTGTCCTCGTCCAAGCCCCAGAGCGGGCCGGCTGCCTCGTCGCTGCCGGAAAGCCCGGTGAAGGCGGTCGCCGCCCCGCCCCGCCCGGCCCGGATCGACCCGGTGCCGCTGGCCACCCTGCTCGCCCGCGCGGGCGCCCGGCTGATCGCCGAGCGCCCCGAGGCCGCCGACCTCACCGTCACCGGGACCACGCTGCGTGCGCAGCACGTGCTACCGGGCGACCTGTTCGCCGGCCTGCCCGGCGCACGCGCCCACGGCGCCGACTTCAGCGACCAGGCCGTGGCCGCCGGCGCGGCCGCGGTGCTCACCGACGCCGAGGGCGCCGAGCGCCCCGCGCTGCGCGACGCCGGCATCCCGGTCCTCGTGCACCCGGACCCGCGCGCCGCGCTCGGCGAGATGGCCGCGTGGATCTACGGGGAGCCGTCGCTGCACCTGTCGGTGCTGGGGGTCACCGGCACGTCGGGCAAGACCACCACCTCCTACCTCGTCGACTCCGGGCTGCGCGCCGCGGGCCTGACCACGGGCCTGATCGGCACGGTCGAGACGCGCATCGCGGGCGAGCGCCTGGTCAGCGGCTTCACCACGCCGGAAGCGCCGGACCTGCAGGCGCTGCTCGCGGTGATGCTGGAGCGCGGCGTGACCCACGTGCCGATGGAGGTCTCGAGCCACGCGCTGTCGCTGGGCCGCGTCAACGGCACGCGCTTCGCGGTCGGCGCGTTCACGAACCTCTCGCAGGACCACCTCGACTTCCACCACGACATGGAGGAGTACTTCGCCGCCAAGTCGCTGCTGTTCGACGGCCGCTCGACCACCGAGGTCGTGGTCGTGGACACCGCGTGGGGCCGGGCGCTGCTCACCCCGCAGACGGTGACGGTGTCGATCGAGCAGGGCGTCGACGCCGCGTGGCGCGCCTCCGACATCGAGCCCACCGCGGCGGGGGAGCAGACCTTCACCCTGCACGGCCCGGGCGGGCTCACGCTCGCCGCGAAGATCCCGCTGCCGGGCACGTTCAACGTGGCCAACGCCGTGCTCGCCGCCGCGATCCTGGGCAGCGCCGGCGTGGACCCGGCGGCCATCATCGCGGGCCTCGGCGCCGTGGAGGTGCCGGGCCGGATGGAGCGCGTGTACCTGGGGCAGGACTTCACCGCCGTCGTCGACTACGCGCACAAGCCCGCGGCCGTCGCGCAGGGGCTCGACGCGCTGCGCGCCCGCACCGACGGCCGCATCATCACGGTGCTCGGCTGCGGCGGCGACCGCGACACGGCCAAGCGCCCGATGATGGGCGAGGAAGCCGTGCGCCGCAGCGACGTGCTGATCGTGACCGACGACAACCCGCGGTCCGAGGACCCGGCCCTGATCCGCGCCGCGATGCTCGCCGGCGCGCGGGGCGTCGGGCCGTCCCACGGCGGTGAGGTCATGGAGATCGGCGACCGCCGCGAGGCCATTACCCACGCCGTGTCACTCGCGCGCGCGGGCGACATCGTCTTCATCGCCGGCAAGGGCCACGAGACCGGCCAGGAGGTCCAGGGTGTCGTGCACCCGTTCTCCGACCGCGACGAACTCGAGGCCGCCATTCGCAAGCATCTCGAGGTGAGTGCGTGATCGAGCTCAGCATGGCCGAGATCGCCGACGTCGTCGGCGGCCGGCTGCACGGAGCCGACGGCTCGTTGACCGTCACAGGGAGTGTCGAGTTCGACACGCGCAAGGTCGGGCCCGGCGGCCTGTTCGTCGCCCTGCCCGGCGAGCGCGTGGACGGGCACGACTTCGCCGCGAAGGCCGTGGCGGCCGGTGCCGTCGCGGTGCTGGCCGGCCGCGAGGTCGACGCGCCCGCGATCGTGGTGCCGCCGCTGCCCGAGGGGCAGGCTCACGAGGGTTCGGTCGCGCTGGCCGGCGACACCGACGGGTCCGGCGCCGCCGTGCTGGCCGCGCTTGCCAAGCTGGCCAGCCATGTCGTCGGCCGGCTCGCCGCCGAAGGCCTCACGGTCGTGGCGCTGACCGGCTCGTCGGGCAAGACCTCGACGAAGGACGTGATCGCGCAGCTGCTGGAGCCGATGGGCCCCACGGTCGCGCCGCCCGGGTCGTTCAACAGCGAGCTGGGCCACCCGTGGACCGCGCTGCGCGCCGACCACGACACCAAGTACCTGGTGCTGGAGATGTCCGCGCGCGGACCGGGCCACATCGCCGAGGCCGCCTCGATCACGCCGCCGCGCATCGGGGCCGTGCTCAACGTCGGCAGCGCGCACGTCGGTGAGTTCGGCTCGCGCGAAGCCATCGCGAAGGCCAAGGGCGAGCTCGTCGAGGCGCTCCCCAGCGCCGACGCGGGCGGTGTCGCCGTGCTGAACCTCGACGACCCGCTGGTCGCCGCCATGGCCGGCCGCACGAGCGCCCGAGTGGTCGGGGTCGGCGAGACCTCGTCCGCGCAGGTCCGCGCCGCCGACATCACGCTTGACGCCGAGGCCCGCGCGTCGTTCCGGCTGATCACCCCGGACGGCGAAGCGCCGGTGACGCTTCCGCTGCACGGCGAGCACCACGTCGGCAACGCGCTCTCGGCCGCCGCGATAGCGCTGGAGCTCGGCGCGACGCCGGCCGAGGTCGCGCAGCGGCTGTCCGCCCTCGAGCGCCGCTCGGCCCACCGCATGGCCGTGACCACGCGCGCCGACGGCGTCACCGTCCTCAACGACGCGTACAACGCCAATCCCGAATCAGTGCGAGCCGCGCTGAAGGCCCTTGCGTCGATGCGCCGGACCGGCCGCCGCGCGTGGGCCGTGCTCGGCGTGATGGGCGAGCTCGGCGCCGACTCCGTGACCGAGCACGACTCCATCGGCCGCCTCGTGGTGCGCCTCAACATCGACAAGCTCGTCGTCGTCGGCGACGAGGCCGCGCCGATGCACCAGGGCGCTTCGCAGGAGGGCTCCTGGAACGAGGAGTCGGTGCAGGTACCCGATGGCGACGCCGCCGTGGCCCTGCTACATGATCAGCTCCGTCCCGGAGACGTGGTGCTGGTCAAGGCCTCCAACGCCGCCGGCCTGTGGCACGTGGCCGAGGCGTTGCTCGCCCCCTCCGGACAGAGCTCGCAGTCGCTTCCTCCCTCCCCGTCCCCCTCCTCTGAACGCTCGAACGGTGGTCACGCGTGATCAACATCCTGATCGCGGCCGCGGCGGGTCTGCTGGTCTCCATCCTGCTCACGCCCTACCTGATCCGGGTCTTCTCCCGGCAGGGCTTCGGGCAAGAGATCCGCGAAGAAGGGCCCCAGGGCCACAAGTCGAAGCGCGGCACCCCGACGATGGGTGGCGTCGCGATCATCATCGCGATGGTCGTCGGCTACTTCGTCGCACACCTGATCAGCTGGCTCGGCAACTCCCACAGCTCGGCGCCCTCGGCGTCCGGCCTGCTGGTGCTCATGCTGGCCGTGGGACTCGGCATCGTCGGGTTCCTCGACGACTTCATCAAGATCCGCAAGCAGCGCAACCTCGGCCTGAACAAGACCGCGAAGCTGGTCGGCCAGCTCGTGGTCACGATCCTGTTCGCGGTGCTGTCGCTGCAGTTCGCCGACGAGCACGGCCTGACGCCCGCGTCGCAGAGCCTCTCCTACGTGCGCGACCTGGCGCTGATCACGTTCCCGTGGATCGTGTTCGTGATCTTCTGCTACGTGGTCATCTCCGGCTGGTCGAACGCGGTGAACTTCACCGACGGCCTCGACGGCCTGGCCGGCGGCGCCGCGGCGATGGTGCTGGCGACCTACGTGATCATCTCCTTCTGGCAGGCGCGCCTCTCCTGCGCCGACGGGCCCACGACCGCCTGTTACGACGTGCGCGACCCATTGGACCTCGCGGTGGTCGCCGCCGCGGCGACCGGCGCGTGCGTCGGCTTCCTGTGGTGGAACGCCGCGCCGGCCAAGATCTTCATGGGCGACACCGGTTCGCTGGCGCTCGGCGGTCTCGTCGCCGGCCTGTCGATGACCACCCGCACGGAGCTGCTCGCCATCGTGATCGGCGGCCTGTTCATGGTCGAGATGATCTCGGTGGTCACCCAGATCGCGGTGTTCCGCACAACGCGGCGAAGGCTCTTCCGGATGGCGCCCTTCCACCACCACTTCGAGCTCGCCGGGTGGGCGGAAACCACGGTGATCATCCGCTTCTGGCTGCTGTCGGCCATCTGCTGCATGTTCGGCCTGGGGTTGTTCTACAGCGAACAGCTCGGTGTCGGGAGCTAGGTCGTGACCGACAGGGAACTCCTGCTCGAAGGCAAGAACGTGCTCGTGGCCGGCGCCGGTGTCACCGGGAAGTCGGTGGTGCCGGTCCTGCGGGAGCTGGGCGCCCACGTGACGGTCACCGACGGCAACGCCGAGCGGCTCGAAGAGCTGGCGGGCCTCGGCGCCGAGCTGGTGCCGGGCCTCAGCGCTCCTCCGCCGGGCACCGTGCTCGTGGTGGCGAGCCCGGGCTGGCGGCCCACGTCGCCGCTGCTGGCCGCCGCGGCCGCCGCCGGTGTCGAGGTGATCGGCGACGTCGAGCTGGCCTGGCGCGTCGGGCAGCTGCGCGAGCGGCCGCCGTCGTGGCTGGTGATCACCGGCACGAACGGCAAGACCACCACCGTCGGCATGCTCGAATCGATGCTGCGTGCGGGTGGCGTCGACGCCGTGGCCTGCGGGAACGTCGGCTACGCGGTGCTCGACGCCGTGCGGGCCGGCCACGCCGTGCTCGCCGTGGAGCTGTCCAGCTTCCAGCTGCATTGGTCCTCGACAGTCGCGCCCGACGCGTCGGTGGTGCTCAACCTCGCCGAGGACCACATCGACTGGCACGGCTCGATGGAGGAGTACGGCGCTGTGAAGGGGCGGGCCCACGAGCGCTCGCGCGTGGTCGTGCACAACGCCGACGACGAGTGGTCCGTCCGCCTTGCCGAGGAACACGCGCCCGCGAGCGCCCGCCGTGTCGGGTTCCGCCTGGACACGCCGCACGCGGGTGAGCTGGGCCTGGTCGAGGACCTGCTGGTGGACCGCGCGTTCGTCGCCGATCCCGCCACGAGCGCGGAAGAGCTGGCGACCATCGCCGACGTGCGCCCGGCTGGGCCGCACAATGTCGCCAACGCGCTGGCCGCCGCCGCCCTCGCGCGCGCCCACGGCGTGTCGACCGAGGCCGTGCTCAAGGGGCTGCGCGAGTACCAGCCGGCGCCGCACCGCGCGCAGGAGGTCGCCGAAATCGGCGGCGTGCGCTACGTGAACGACTCGAAGGCCACCAACCCGCACGCCGCGAGCGGCTCGCTGCGGGCCCACGAGAGCATCGTGTGGATCGCCGGGGGCCAGCTCAAGGGCGCCGCGGTCGACGAACTCGTGGCCTCGATCGCCGGCAGGCTGCGCGGAGTTGTGCTACTCGGCGTGGATTCACCCGTGATCGCAGCCGCTGTTGCGCGACACGCGCCGGATGTCCCGGTGAACCGCCTCCGTCCGGGTGACGATGAACCCATGACTGCGGCGGTGGATGCGGCCAGCGCGATGGCTCACCCTGGTGACGTGGTGCTGCTCGCGCCCGCCGCCGCCTCGTTGGACATGTTCCGCAACTACGGCGAGCGCGGCGACGCGTTCATCGCGGCGGTGCGTGTCCTCGCGGGCGGTGCGGCGGGGGCGGCGAATGACGGTAGTTGACGAGAAGCGGACCCAGGACCGGCCCGAGCGGCCGAACCGGCGCGAGCGCAAGGTAAGCCCGTTCGTGGCCTTCCGGACCGCGCTCACGGCCTGGCTCTCGCGGCCGCTGGCGTCGTTCCACCTCGTGCTCGCCCTCACCGGGGTGCTCACCGTGATCGGCATCGTGATGGTGCTGTCGGCGTCGTCGGTCGCCTCCTACGACCCGACCACCGGCAGCAGCGTGTACTCGCTGTTCTACCGCCAGCTGATGTTCGTGGCGATCGGCACCGTGGTGTTCTGGGTCGGTCTGCGGATCAAGCTCGAGCGCGTCCGCCGGATGTCGGCGACCATGGTGGTGATCTGCCTCGGCTTGCTGATGCTGGTGCTCACGCCGCTGGGGTCCACCGTGAACGGCTCGCAGGGTTGGTTCAAGCTCGGCGTGTTCACGTTCCAGCCGGTGGAGGCAGCGAAGGTCGCGCTGGCGTTCTGGGGCGCGCACATCCTGGTGATCAAGTACAACGTGATCCACCAGTGGCGCCACTTGCTCGTGCCGGTCGTCCCGGTCGCACTCGTGATGTTCGCCCTGGTCATGCTGCAACCCGACCTCGGCGGCACGGTCACCCTCGCCGTGGTGCTGCTGGCTCTGCTGTGGTTCGCCGGCGCACCCAAACGGCTCTTCGGCGTGATCATGGCCGGTGGTCTGGCCGGCGTGCTGGTGCTGGCGATCATCGCGCCGTACCGGCTCGACCGCGTGCTGTCGTTCCTCTCGCCGGACACCGACCTCAGCTCCGCCGGTTACCAGGCCAACCAGGCGAAGCTCGCGCTCGCCGACGGCGGCCTGTTCGGCAAGGGCCTCGGCCAGGGCGCCTCCAACTGGGGCTACCTGCCCAACGTGCAGAACGACTTCATCTTCGCGCTCGTGGGCGAAGAGCTCGGCTTCGTCGGCTGCGCCGTGGTGCTCGCCCTGTACTCGCTGGTCGCGGTGGTCGGGCTGCGGATCGCGACGCGCAACATCGACCCGTGGATCCGGATCGTCGCGGGGACGCTCACGATGTTCCTGGTCGCGCAGGCCGCCATCAACATCGGCTACGTCGTCGGCCTGCTGCCCGTCACGGGCGTCACGCTGCCGTTGATCTCCTACGGCGGCACCTCGCTGCTCATCACGATGCTCATCATGGGCGTGCTGGCCAACGCCGCCCGGCACGAACCGGAGGCGGTGGCCGCGCTGCGTTCGCAGGGCCCGGGTAAATTCGGACGCCTGCTGAGGCTGCCCGCGCCCGACCCGTACCGCCCGCCCACGACCACCCGCAAGGGACTGGCCGGGCGGGGGACCGGTTCGGGGGCCAAGGCGGCCCGGCCGGCGCCACGCGCGGCCCGGCCCGCACCGGCGCAGGAGCGCCGCAGGTCGGTCCGCCAGCCGACGCGGCGCAGCACTGCCGCACGGACGAACGCGGCGCGGACAACAGCGAACCGCGGTGCCAGGGGTACCGCGAACCGGAGAGGTCATTGGTGAGTAACCCCGTCAAGGGAGCCGAGCGATCCCCCTCGGGCAAGGTGCCCGTGGTGGTCGTCGCCGGAGGTGGCACCGCAGGACACATCGAACCCGCCCTCGCCTTGGCCGACGCCGTCATGCGGCTGCGCCCCGACGCGAAGGTGATCGCGCTGGGCACGGCGCGCGGCCTGGAGAACAAGCTGGTGCCTGCTCGCGGCTACCCGCTGGAGCTCATCCCGCCGGTGCCGATGCCGCGCAAGCCGACCCCGGAGCTGCTGCGGCTCCCGCTGAAGGTCCGCGACTCCGTGCGCCGGACCCGCGACGTGCTGGAGCGCGTCGGCGCCGACGTCGTGGTGGGCTTCGGCGGCTACGTCGCGCTGCCCGCGTACCTCGCCGCGCGGGGCCGCACGCCGATCGTGGTGCACGAGGCCAACAAGTCGCCGGGCCTGGCCAACAAGGTGGGCGCCCGCTTCGCCGCGCGCGTCGCCGTCGCCGTGCCGGGCACGCCGCTGCCGAAGGCCGAGGTCGTCGGGATCCCGCTGCGCCGGTCCATCACGTCCCTCGACCGCGCCGCGCTGCGCGCCGAGGCCCGCAAGTTCTTCGACCTCGACCCGGACGCTCCGACGCTGCTGGTGTTCGGCGGCTCGCAGGGCGCGCAGTCGATCAACAGCGCCGTGTCCGGTGCCGCGAAGGAGCTGGCCGAGGCCGGCGTCGGCGTGCTCCACGCCCACGGCCCGAAGAACACCCTGGTGGTGCAGGAGTTCCCGGGCAAGCCGGCGTATGTGCCGGTGCCCTACCTGGAGCGCATGGACCTCGCCTACGCCGCGGCCGACGTGGTGCTGTGCCGCTCGGGCGCGATGACCGCGGCCGAGGTGTCCGCCGTCGGGCTGCCGGCGGTGTTCGTGCCGCTGCCGCACGGCAACGGCGAGCAGGCCGTGAACGCGCAGCCCGCCGTCGACGCGGGCGCCGCTTTCCTGGTGCCCGACGGGGAGCTCACCCCGGCCAAGGTGGCCGAGCTGGTCGTGCCGCTGATCACCGACGCCGCGCGCGTCGCGACGATGAGCGAGGCCGCCGTGGGGATGGGACACCGCGAGGCCGACGAGACGCTCGCCAAGATCGTGCTGGAGGCCGCAGGTGCCTGAGCTGCCCGAAGAACTGCGCCGCGCGCACCTGATCGGCATCGGCGGGGCCGGCATGTCCGGCATCGCGCGGATTCTGCTCGCCCGCGGGGCGGCCGTGTCCGGTTCGGACGCCAAGGAGTCGCGCGCGGTGCTGTCGCTGCGCGCCCAGGGCGCCGAGCTGTTCGTGGGCCAGCGCGCGGAGAACCTCGACGCGCTCGCCGAAGCCCCGTCGGCCGTCGTGGTGTCCACGGCGATCAAGGAGTCCAACCCGGAGCTGGCCGCGGCCCGTGCGCGCAACATCCCTGTGCTGCACCGTGCGCAGGCGCTCGCGGGGTTGATGGAGGGCCACCGCGTGGCCTGCATCGCCGGTACGCACGGCAAGACGTCGACCACGTCGATGCTCACTGTGGCGCTGCAGCACTGCCGGCTCGACCCGTCGTTCGCGATCGGCGGCGACCTCAACGAGTCGGGTGCCAACGCGCACCACGGCGAGGGCGGGCTCTTCATCGCGGAGGCCGACGAGAGCGACGGCTCGTTCCTGACGTACTCGCCGTCGGTCGCGGTGGTCACCAACGTCGAGCCCGACCACCTCGACCACCACGGCACGGCCGAGGCTTACGTGAAGGTGTTCACCGAGTTCGTCGGCCGCCTGCAGCCGGGTGGGCTGCTCGTGGTGTGCGCCGACGACCCGGGCGCCGCGAAGCTGGGCGACGAGGCCGCGGCCGAGGGCGTGCGCGTGCGCCGCTACGGCCGCACCGCCATCGGCGCGGGCGACGTACGCGTGCTCGACTACAAGCCCGCCCCGGACGGCGGTCAGGTGCGGCTTTCCCTCGACGGCGAGGAGCTCGACCTGCGCGTGGCGGTGCCGGGCGAGCACATGGCGCTCAACGCGGTCGCGGCCCTGCTGGCCGGGCTCGAGCTGGGCGCGCCGGTGGCCGGCCTGGCCGAGGGGCTCGCCGCGTTCGGCGGGGTCCGCCGCCGCTTCGAGTTCAAGGGCCGCTCCGGCGATGTCCGCGTGTACGACGACTACGCCCACCACCCGACCGAGGTGGCCGCGCAGCTCAAGGCCGTGCGCACGGCGGCCGGGCTCGGCCGGGTGCTCGTGGCGTTCCAGCCGCACCTGTACTCGCGCACGCAGACGTTCGCGGCGGAGTTCGCCGAGGCGCTGTCGCTGGCCGACGAGGCCGTGGTGCTCGATGTGTACGGCGCTCGCGAAGAGCCGGTGCCGGGCGTGACGGGTGCGCTGATCGCCGACCGCGTGACGAGCCCGGTGCACTACCAGCCCGCGTTCGACCTCGCGGCGAAGCTCGTGGCCGACCTCGTGAAGCCGGGTGACCTCGTGGTGACCATGGGCGCGGGTGACGTGACGCAGCTGGGCCCGGAGATCCTGGCCGAGCTCGATCGGAGGACCGCGGGCGCATGACGTCGACCAGGGAGCGCCGCAACCCGCCCTCGTCCGAAGAGGACGAGCGGGATCGCGCTGCCCTGGCCAGGGCCCGGCGGGGGCGGCGTTCCGAAGAGGAGCGCCGCCGTACCCGTTCGAGCCGCTCGGCGGCCCCGCGCTCGGGCCGGGCGACTCGGGCGGAGAGCCTGCGCGCGCGTCCGATGCGGAAGAAGGAGATCCGGCGCCGCTGGGTCGCGCTGCTTCTGGTCGTCACGCTCGTGGGTCTGGGATACCTGCTGTTCTTCAGCTCCATGCTCGGGGTGAAGGACGTGGCGGTGCAGGGCGCGAAAGCGGTGTCGGCGGAGCAGATCCGGGCCGTCGCCGCCGTGCCGGCCGACAAGCCGATGCTGCTCGTCGATGTCGACGGGATCCGCGACCGAGTGGCGGAGATGCCGGGTGTCGCGACCGTGGACGTGTCGCGCTCGTGGCCCAACACCGTGGAGATCACGGTGACCGAGCGCACGGCCATCGCGTTCTTCGACAGCGGCCCGGGTGGCGACGGGGTGCACCTCGTCGACGGCGGCGGGGTCGTGTTCAAGACCGTGAAGACGCGCCCGGCGGGGCTGCCGGAGCTGAAGCTGCCGAAGGTGTCGGCCGACGACCCGGTGACGCGTGCGGTGACCGCGGTGCTCGGCGTGATCCCGCAGGCCCTGCTCAAGCAGGTCACCACCGCGACGGCCCAGACGCCGGCCAGCGTCCAGTTCACCCTCACCGACGGCAAGACCGTCCGCTGGGGCGACGCCGGCAAGACCGACCGCAAGGCGAAGGTGCTGGCCGCCCTGCTCACGCAGAAGGGCAAGGTCTACGACGTCTCGGCGCCCGAGCTGCCGACCATCACGTCCTGACCTCGTCTTTCCCACTGGCACCATCTTCTCCGTATGCTGTACGCTGTTTAATTCCGTACGGCATACGAGAGGCTGTGGCAGATGAGAAGAGGCGGGGCAGCATGCCGATCCTGGTGACGGGTGCGACCGGAAACGTCGGGCGGCTCGTGGTCGACGAACTCCTGGCCCGCGGCGCGGCGGTGCGCGCGCTGACGAAGGACCCAGTGCAGGCGGCACTGCCGGCCGGGGTCGAGGTGGTCGTGGGGTCGCTCGCGCGGCCGTCGACGCTGCCGCAGGCGCTCGAAGGCGTCGAGGATGTGTACCTCGCGCCGATGGCGCGAACGGTCACGCGGTTTTGCGAGCTCGCCGCCGAGGCGGGAGTGCGGCGGGTGGTCGCGCTGTCCGGCAGCAGTGTCGGGGACGAGCAAGCCGGATCGAGCGGGCCGGAGTTTGCGGCGGTGGAGGCCGCCGTGACGAAGGCCGGGTTCGCCCGGACGTTCCTGCGGCCGGGGGTGTTCATGGCGAACTCGCTCGGCTGGGCGCATTCCGTGCACGCGCACGGGGAAATCCGCACCGCGTATGCGGAAGCGACGCAGACGCCGATCGACCTGGCCGACATCGCGGCCGTCGCCGCGCACGTGCTCACCACCGAGGGCCATGACGGGCGGACGTACGTCCTCAGTGGACCGGAGGCGCTCACGTTGCGGGAGATGGCCGGGAAAATCGCCGAAGCCCTGGGCCGCGACGTGCCGTTCGTGGAGCTGACCCGGGAGCAGCAGCACGCCGAGTGGGTCGAGCTGGGGATCCCGGGGGAGATCGCCGACTGGCTGCTCGACGGGTTCGCCGCCGCGGTGGCGCGGCCGGAGGCGCCGACCGGCGTGGTCGAGGACCTGCTGGGCCGCCGTGGCGTGACCTACGCCGAGTGGGCCGCGCGACACACCGGCGCGTTCTCCTGAGCGCGGGTCAGTTGTCAGCGCTCAGTTGCGGGCGCTCGGTTGTCGGCGCTCAGTTATCAGCGCTCAGTTGTCAGCGCTCAGTTGTCAGCAGAGCGCCGTTCGGTTGTCCACCAGGCCAGCGCGATCAGCGGGATGACGGCGCCGAAAACCGACACGGCCGTCCAGCCGCCCAGGTGGTAGAGGACCGAGCCGATCTCCGACCCGACCGCTCCGCCTACGAAGAACGTGGCCAGGTAGATGCTGTTCACGCGGGCGCGGGCGTTCGGGTCGAGCTGGTAGATCACGTGCTGGCCCGACACCATCGTGGTCTGCACGGCCATGTCGAGGGCGATCGCCCCCACGGCGAGCAGGATCACGCTGTGCGCGCCGAACCCGCCGACGGCGAACGCCACCGCGCACAGCAGGAAGGACGCGCCGGTGGCCACGCGGCCGTGGCCGTGGTCCGCCCAACGCCCGGCCAGCGGCGCGATCGCCGCCCCGGCCGCGCCGACGAGCGCGAACAGCCCGACGCCCAGCTGCGAGTAGTGGAACGGCGCGGAGGTGAGCACGAACGCGATCGTGGTCCAGAAGGCGCTGAACACCGAGTAGAGCGCGGCCTGGTACAGCGCCCGGCGGCGCAGCGCCGGGTGGTCGCGGGCGAGCCGCAGCGTCGAGCGCAGCAACTCTCCATAGTGGACGGACGTCTTCGGCGCGCGCCGCGGCAGGCTGAAGCGCAGTGCCACGGCGAGGATCGCCATCAGTCCGGCCGAGATCAGGAACACGACCCGCCAGGTCGTGACCTCGGCCAGCAGGCTCGCCGCGACGCGGGAGAGCAGGACGCCGAACAGCAGCCCGCTCATCACCCGCCCGACGATGCGCCCGCGCACGGCGTCGGGCGTGAGGTCGGCCGTGAGCGGGATCAGGATCTGCACCACCACCGACGTCGAGCCGGCGATGAGCGACGCGATCAGCAGCACGGAGAACTGCGGCGCGAGGCCGGTGGCCACGAGCCCGGCGCACGCGATGGCCAGCAGCAGTGACACCAGGCTGCGGTTCTCGACGCGGTCGCCGAGCGGGACGATCAGCAGCATGCCCGCCGCGTAGCCGATCTGGGTGGCGGTGACCACACCGCCGGCCGCGGCCTCACCGACGCCGAACGTGGTCCGCAGCTCGTTGAGCAACGGCTGCGCGTAGTAGAGGTTCGCGACTGTCAGTCCACAAGAGACGGCGAGCAACAGGACGAGCCACGAGGGTGGCGCCTGCTGGGGCGCCGCGGGGGACGTGGTCTCGGCTTCGGGCTGGGCCACGGGCACCTCGTTCTCGACAACCGGAACAACCGGTTCCCGATTCTAACAGCCGGTAACCGGCGGCCCGGGGTGATCTTCGCGACCCGGAACCGTTTGCGCGCCGCCGGTTTCCGCCCGGCGTGTCCGGGTTACCCGAAGCGCACTCCGGCCACTGTGGACAGTCGTGGGCTCATCGCCGTGGCCGGAGCGGCCGCCCGCGGGCAGGCGCGGGGATGGCCGTGGGCCGGCAAGGGGAGCGAGTCGCCGGCGGTCCGCGTGAGGTTGCCGGGCCCTTCTGCCGCAGCCGATCGTGAAGCCCGGCTGCCCTGGCGGCAAACGGGTTGGTAAGCCGCGCGGGGACCGGACAGAGCGGTGAAAGCCCCTCCGGCCGGAGGGGCTTTCACCGCCTGGTGAATCAGACGAGCGCCGCGTCCATCGTGATCGTGGTGCCGGCGAGCGCCTTGGTGACCGGACAGGTCTTCTCGGCGGTCTCGGCCAGCTCCGCGAACTGCTCCGGCGTCACGCCGTCGAGCTTCGCGCGCAGGGTGATGGCGATGCCGCTGATCTCGAAGCCGCCGCCCTGGGCCGGGCCGAGCGTGACCTCGGCGGAGACGTCGATGGACTCCGCTTCGAGCTTCTGCGACTCCAGCACGCCCGACAGGTTCATCGCGAGGCACGAGGAGTGCGCGGCGGCGATGAGCTCTTCGGGACTGGTCTGGCCGTCGGGGTTGCCCGAGCGGGTGGGGAACGACACGTCGAACGTGCCGGCGTTGGACGAGTCGAGCGTGACCTCGCCCTTGCCGTTCTGAAGTCCGCCGGTCCAGTGGGTCGTCGCGTCGCGGCTGGGCACAACTGCCTCCTCGGTGCTGGATCCCCCGGGGTGGGGGATCGCTGTGGTTCGCCTTCCATGAAGATAGTGCGCAATCAGATTGCGCGCAATATATCTGACGAAAAAAGGTTGCCCGGTGCGGAAGGCTGCACCTCGTGACCACGCCACCGGAACGCCCCGACCCGCCCATGGACGCCGACGAGCGCACCCAGCTCACCGGTTTCCTCGACTTCCTCCGCGCGAGCGTCGTGTGGAAGTGCGGCGGGCTCACCGACGAGCAGGCCCGCCGCCGCCACCTGCCCAGCGAGCTGACCACCATTGCCGGCCTGCTCGGGCACCTCACGCTCGTGGAGAACTACTGGTTCCGCGTGGTGCTCGACGGTCAAACCGACGAGTGGGAAGAGGCTCTGGAGCTCGACCGCGACGCCGAGTTCCGCGTGGCGCTGACGACCCCGATCGAGCAGCTCGTGGCCGGCTACGAAGCCGAGGTCGCGCGCTGCCGCGAGGTCGTGGCGGCGCGCGAGTTCACCGACACCGTGCTCTTCAAAGGCGACCGGCAGCTCAACGTGCGCTGGGTCGTGACGCACATGATCGAGGAGACCTCCCGCCACCTCGGCCACCTCGACCTGCTGCGCGAGCTGACCGACGGTCTCACCGGCGAGTGAGCTTCTTCGGCGGCAACGGGAAGAACCCGCTGGTGCGCTCCACGTACGTCGCGTAGCCCGGCCGCGTGCGCGCCATGCCCTTCTCCAGTATCGGTTTCCCGGTGCCGCGGGCGAGGGTGAACGTCATGGCGATCGGCGAGAGGACCGTCGCCGCGCCGGGCCACGTCGAGCACGCCAGCAGGTACAGGCCCCACCACACGCAGGCGTCGCCGAAGTAGTTCGGGTGCCGCGTGTAGCGCCACAGCCCGGTGTCGAGCACCTCACCGCGGTTGCCCGGGTCCGCGCGGAAGCGGCTCAGCTGGGCGTCGCCGACGGACTCGAACGTGAAGCCGAGCACCCACACCGCGACGCCGATCCAGCCGAGCACGCCGAGGCCGGTGCCGTACATCGCGAACTGCACCGGCAGCGAGACGAACCAGAGGATCACGGCCTGCAGGAGGTAGACGCGGACGAAGATCCGCACCCCGGGGTTGTCGCCGGCGCGCTCGACCATCCGCTGGTAGCGCGGGTCCTCGCCACCGCCGCGGTTGCGCACGTGCAGGTGGACGGCGAGCCGCACGCCCCACACGACCGTGAGCGCGGCCGTGACCAGCCGCAGCACGAGTGGTCCGCTGCCCAGCGGGAACGCGACCACGGCGACCAGGGCGAACCCGAGCCCCCAGAACGTGTCGATGGTGTCGTAGCGGCCGCGCAGGCGGGCGATCCCGAACGTCACCGTCACCGCCACCAGCACCACGCCGGCGGTGATCGCGACGAGCGGGCCGAGGCCGATCACGCCCACTCCCGCGTGGACGGCAGCTCGCTGCCGCCGGTTTCGGTGGGCCGCACGGCCAGGATCTGGTCCACGCCCATGCGGTTCTCCTCGAACGCCAGCGCGCCGCCGACGAGGTAGAGCCGCCACACGCGCGCCTCCACCTCGCCGACCAGCGCGACGGCCTCGGCCCAGTGGAACTCCAGGGTCTCGGCCCACTCGCGCACGGTCGTCACGTAGTGCTCGCGCAGCGCGTGCACGTCGCGGATCTCGAACCCGGCCGTCTCGAGGTGCCCGAGCGTGCGGCTCAGCGGCCGCATCGTCATGTCCGGGGCGATGTAGCGCTCGATGAACGCGCCGCCGCCGGGCGCTGTGTCCCCGGCGCGCCCGCGCGACATCTGCTGCAGCACGAGCCGCCCGGCCGGGTTGAGCATGCGGAACAGCGTATTCGCGTACGTCGGATAGTTCTCTTCGCCGACATGCTCGCCCATCTCGACCGACGCGACGGCGTCGAACGGCCCGTCGGTCAGCTCCCGGTAGTCCTGCTGCCGCACCTCAACACGGTCTTCGAGGTCGTGCTGGGCCAGGCGCCCTCGCACGTGCTGCACTTGCTCCGCCGACAGCGTCACGCCCACCGCGTGCACGCCGTGGTGCTTGGCCGCGTGCACCAGCAGCGAACCCCAGCCACAGCCGACGTCGAGCAGCCGCATGCCGGGGCGCAGGCCGAGCTTGCGGCAGATCAGCTCCAGCTTGTCGTGCTGCGCCTGCGCGAGGCCGTAGCCGGGTGCAGGTGGGTTTCCGGACGTCCAGTAGCCCGACGAGTAGGCCATCGAGTCGTCGAGCAGCAGCTGGTAGAAGGCGTTGGACAGGTCGTAGTGGTGGGCGATGGCCGACCGGTCGCGCCGCAGGCTGTGCAGCACGCCGGTCAGCCTCGCCTCCTCCACCGGCGGTTTCGGCGGCGGGCCCAGCACGCCCAGGCGCGCGGCGAGCCCGGCCGCACCGGCCCAGTCCCGCGGGGCGAGCTGCACCCTCCTCAGCTCGCCCGAGCGGGTCAGCGCCCAGATCCGCCGGAACCCCTCGGTGAGGTCTCCTTCCATGTCGAGGTCGCCCGACACGTACGCGCGCGCCAGGCCCAGTTCGCCCGGTGCGTAGAGCAGCCGGCGCAGCGCGCGGCGGTTCTTCAGGACGACGGTCGGGCCCTCGGGACCCACGCGCTCGCCGTCCCACGTGCGGACGGCGATCGGCAGCGGCGCGCCGAGGAGGCGTTCGACGAAGGTGGCCAAGCGGTTCGCGGTGCTGTTCGGCATACCCGGGGTTCGGAGCCCTCCGCCGCGCGGATGGGTCCCGATTCCCACCAATCCACATCGGCACCGGTCCCGAATCCCTGCCGTGCACCAGACCACGGGACACCCCACAGGACACCGCATCGCTGTCATCGGCAGCGGGGTCGCCGGCCTCACCGCCGCCTACTTGCTGCAGCGCCGCTACGAGGTGCTGCTGTTCGAAGCCGACCCGCGGCTCGGCGGGCACGCCCACACCCACGACGTGCCCAGCGCCCACGGCGGCACGATCGGCGTGGACTCCGGCTTCATCGTCCACAACGAACGCACGTACCCGACGCTGCTGCGCCTGTTCGGCGAGCTCGGCGTGCGCACCTGCGAGACCGAGATGTCGATGAGCATCCGCTGCGACGGCTGCGGCCTCGAGTACGCCGGCGCGAAGGGCGTGCGCGGCCTGTTCGCGCAGCGGCGCAACGCCACCGACCATCGCTACCTGCGCATGCTCACGGAGGTCAAGCGCTTCCACCGGCACGCGGCGCGGCTGCTGCAGCGCGAGGACGCCGGCGACGTGGGCCTCGGCGCGTTCCTCGCGATCGGCGGGTACTCGCGCTACTTCGTGGACCACTTCGTGCTGCCGCTCGTGTCCACCGTCTGGTCCGCCGACCGCACCGACACGCTGAAGTACCCGGCGCGCTACCTGTTCGAGTTCCTGCGCAACCACGGGATGCTCACGGTGAAGAACTCGCCGGCGTGGCGGACGGTCGAGGGCGGCTCGCGCGAGTACGTGGAGCTGGCCGCGAAGCAGCTCACCGCCGTGCACCTGTCCACGCCGGTGCGCTCGGTGCGGCGGACCGCGCGTGGCATCGAGATCCGCGACGACGCCGACACCCGCCACCGCGTCGACCGCGTCGTGGTCGCCACCCACGCCGACCAGGCGCTGCGGCTGCTGGCCGACCCGACGCCCGCCGAGCGCGAGGTGCTCGGCGCGTTCCGCTATTCCCGCAACGACGCCTGGCTGCACACCGACACGAGTGTGCTGCCGCACGCCGAGGCCGCGCGGTCCGGCTGGAACTACCGCACGCCCGTGTGCGGCGCGGGCAGCGACGCCGTGCAGGTGAGCTACGACATGAACCGCCTGATGCGCCTCGACGAACCCACCGGCTACGTCGTCACGCTCAATCCGCGGGCCGAGCCCGACGCGTCGTCCGTCGTCGCGAAGATGACGTACGAGCATCCTGTGTACACGCCGGAATCGGTTGCGGCGCAACGGAAGCTCGCCGCGTTGAACGACGGGGTGATCGCCTACGCCGGCGCCTACCACGGCTGGGGGTTCCACGAGGACGGCTGCTCGTCGGGCGTCCGCGCGGCCGGGAGCTTCGGGGTGGGCTGGTGACCGCCGCGCTGTACGACGCCACGGTCGGCCACGTGCGCCGCGCCGACCCGCCGCACGCGTTCGTGCACAAGCTGTACCTGTGGCTGACCGACCTCGACTCGCCGCCGCGGCTGCCGTGGTGGCTGCGGCCCTTCGCGACCTTCGACGGCCGCGACCACTTCGACCCCGGCGACGCGGGCGGCATCCGGTCCAAACTGGACCGCTGGCTCGCCGACCGCAGGGTGGACCTGCGCGGCGGGCCGGTGACGATGCTCGCGTCGGCGCGCGTGCTGGGGTACGTGTTCAACCCGATCACCGTCTACTGGTGCCACACACCGGACGGGGCGCTCGAGTGCGTCGTCACCGAGGTCCACAACACCTACGGCGGCCGGCACGCGTACCTGCTTCGCCCCGACGCGGCGGGCGAGTCCCGCGCCGAGAAGGAGTTCTACGTGTCGCCGTTCCAGGAGATGGCGGGGGAGTACCGCATGCGCCTGCCGCGGCCCGACGCGCTGCTCGACCTCACCGTCGCCTTGCACCACCGTGCCCAAAACAGTGACACCGCGCCGTTGCTCGCTACGCTGCGAGGAGTCCGGAGGCCGGCCGGCGCGCGTTCGTTCGCGCGGCTCGTGCTCGGCCGGCCCCTGCAGCCGCAGCGCGTGGCGGCCCTGATCCGCCGCCACGGCGTCACGTTGTGGCTGCGCAAGGCCCCGGTGGCCACCCGGACCCCGCAGAACTCGTCAGGAGCGCTCCATGGATGAGACCGCCCGCCCGCGCCCGGTCGCGGCCGTGCCGGTGGGCGCCGAGCAGGCGGCGCCCACCGCCGAAGACCTCATGGCCCAGGTCGCCAAGGGCGACGAGCGCGCGTTCGAGCTGCTCTACGACCAGCTCGCGGGACCGGTCTACGGCCTCGTGCGGCGGATCGTGCGCGACTCGGCGCAGTCGGAGGAGGTGACGCAGGAGGTGCTCGTCGAGCTCTGGAAGACCGCCACGCGCTACTCGCCCGAGAAGGGCAGCGCGCTCAACTGGGCGATGACACTGGCACACCGCCGCGCCGTGGATCGCGTGCGGTCCGCGCGGGCCGGCACCGAACGCGAGCAGAAGGCGACGTTCGAGGCCGCGCGCGGCCGGCCGTTCGACGAGGTGGCCGAGTCGGTCACCGCCCGGCTGGAGCGCTCGCAGGTGCGCCGCTGCCTCAAGTCGCTCACGGAGCTGCAGCGCGAGTCGGTGCTCCTGGCGTACTACCAGGGCTACACCTACCGCGAGGTCGCCGACGTGCTGGCGACTCCGCAGGGGACGATCAAGACGAGGGTGCGCGACGGGCTGATCCGGCTGCGCGACTGCCTGGGGGTGACCGCGTGAACTCGCCGGAGATGCACACGTTGACCGGTGCGTACGCGCTCAACGCCCTGTCGGACACCGAGCGCGCCCTGTTCCGCCGGCACCTCGAGCAGTGTGTGGCCTGCGCACAGGAGGTCCGCGAGCTGCGGGCCACCGCGGCCCGGCTCGGCGCGGCGATGGCCGAGGAGCCGCCCGCGTCGTTGAAGCAGCGCGTGCTCGCCGAGATGCGCTCGACACCGCAGCTGCCGCCGTTGTCCGGGCCGGAGCCCGGGGAGCGTTCGCGCGGCCGGCGCCGCTGGCCGCTGATCCTGGCCACGGCGGCCGCGGTCGTGGGCCTCGCGCTCGCCGGTGTGTTCGGCGGGCTCGCGGTGACCACGCAGGGGCGCCTCGACGCGGCGCAGTCGCAGCTGGACCAGGCGCGCGTGCGCTACCAGCCCGTCGCGGACATCCTGGCCGCGCCGGACGCGCAGGCGATCCACGGCACCGCGCCCGGCGGGGGCGGGGGCACGGTGGTCGTGTCGAAGCAGCTCGACCGCATGATGTTCATGGAATCGGACCTGCCGCCGTATCCCGCGGGGCACGTCTACCAGGCGTGGCTGATGGGCCCGAACCTCGCGCCGCGCCCGGCCGGGCTGCTGCCGGGCGGACCCGCGGGTTCGCTGGTGGTGGCCGACGGGCTGGCCGGCGCGAATCAGTTCGCGATCAGCGTGGAGCAGGCCGGCGGCTCGCCGACCGGAAAGCCTTCGGATGACGTGGTTCTCGTGATGTCGATGCCCGCCTGATCTCGTGCTGACCTGCCGGGAGTGGCGGTACCGGTTTCCCGCCGGTGCCGCCGCTCTGGTGTTTTCCGGGTGCCATAGCAGACGAGTGGATCACGGGGTGATCGGGTTCCCGGCCTTGCGCACTCGTTCGCGTTGTGGCAAAACACCTTTGCGGCACACGGCGTGGCTACTGGATTAGAGCCTGCCTGGTGCCTACCGTCCTGCTCTAACGCCGGTGGTTGACATAACTCTCATTCTCGGGTTGAGGGTCAGGGTTGCGGCCCCGGCGGGCAGCACGAGCACATCACGATCAGGAAGGCGGCCACGATGACGCCCCCGCACAACTACCTTGCGGTGATCAAGGTCGTCGGCATCGGCGGCGGCGGCGTGAACGCCGTGAACCGGATGATCGAGGTCGGCCTCAAGGGCGTCGAGTTCATTGCGGTGAACACCGACGCGCAAGCACTGCTCATGTCCGACGCCGACGTCAAGCTCGACATCGGCCGCGAGCTGACGCGCGGTCTTGGTGCCGGCGCCGCCCCCGAAGTGGGGCAGAAGGCCGCCGAGGACCACCGCGAGGAGATCGAAGAGGTCATCAAGGGCGCCGACATGGTGTTCGTGACCGCCGGCGAGGGCGGTGGCACCGGCACCGGTGGCGCCCCCGTGGTCGCGCAGATAGCCCGGAAGCTGGGCGCGCTGACCATCGGCGTGGTGACCCGCCCGTTCACCTTCGAGGGCAAGCGCCGCGGCAAGCAGGCCGAGGACGGCATCCAGTCGCTGCGCAACGAGTGCGACACGCTGATCGTGATCCCGAACGACCGGCTGCTGCAGCTCGGCGACATCGGCGTGTCCCTCATGGACGCGTTCCGGTCGGCCGACGAGGTGCTGCTGTCCGGTGTCCAGGGCATCACCGATCTGATCACCACGCCCGGTCTGATCAACCTCGACTTCGCCGACGTGAAGAGCGTGATGTCCGGCGCGGGGTCCGCGCTCATGGGGATAGGGTCCGCACGCGGTGAGGGCCGCGCCATCCAGGCGGCGGAGAAGGCGATCAACTCGCCGCTGCTCGAAGCGTCGATGGACGGCGCCCACGGCGCGCTGCTGTCGATCGCGGGCGGCTCCGACCTGGGCCTGTTCGAGATCAACGAGGCCGCGTCGCTGGTGCAGGAGTCAGCGCACCCCGACGCCAACATCATCTTCGGCACGATCATCGACGACTCCCTCGGCGACGAGGTCCGCGTCACGGTGATCGCGGCCGGCTTCGACGCCGGCGCGCCCACGCACAAGAAGCTCGACCCGCCGGCGTTCGGCTCGCGCTCGGGCGGCACCACGGCGTCGGCCTCGGCCGGGCACGTGGGCGGCTCACAGTCGCCCGCTCCGTCGGGTGGCGCCACGCCGGTGCCGCCGGCGAGCAGCTCCGGGTACCCGGTGGCGCCGCCGCGCACCCAGCCGCCGCTGCCACAGCCCGGCACCCCGCCGGGCGGCCTGCCCCAGCCGGGCGGCGGCTCGCGCGGTTACTCGCCGATCGGCTCCGGGCCCACGTCCGGCAGCCTGCCGAGCCGTCCGGCCACGGTGCACGACGACCCGTCGGACGACGAGGTCGACGTGCCGCCGTTCATGCGCCGGTAGGAAATCCAGGATCGCCGCCGAAGGCCACCTCGACCGACGTCGAGGTGGCCTTCGGCGTGTTCTGGCGTGCTTTGGAAGGATGGCCGGGTGCGAGTACGACGAGTCGTGACGACCAGGGCGGGCGGGGCTTCCCGGCCGCCGTACGACAGCTTCAACCTCGGCGACCACGTCGGGGACGAAGAGGGCAACGTCTTCGCGAACCGCAAGCGGCTGGCTTCCGAGCTCGGCCTGGCGGAGGAGCGGCTGGCGTGGATGGAGCAGGTGCACGGCCGCACGGCCACCGTGGTGGACGGCACAGAGACCCGGGCGGCGGAGGCCACCGACGCGCTGGTGACGGACAAGCCGGGCGTCGCGCTCGTGGTCCTCGTCGCCGACTGCGTGCCGCTGCTGCTGGCCGACCCCGAGGCGGGCGTGGTCGCGGCGGTGCACGCCGGACGCGTGGGCGCGCGCATCGGCGTGGTCCCGGCGGCGGTGGAGGCCATGCGCGGCCTCGGCGCCGAACCGGCCCGCATCGAGGCACTGCTCGGCCCGGCGATCTGCGGTGCGTGTTACGAGGTGCCCGCCGACATGGCGGCCGACGTTGAGAAGCACGTGCCCGGAAGCGCCTGCAAGACCCGCCAGGGCACGGCGGGGCTCGACCTGCGCGCCGGGCTGTGGCGTCAGCTGGCCGGGCTCGGTGTCGGGCGCATCGGCGTGGATCCGCGGTGCACGGCGGAGGACAAGACGCTCTTCAGCTACCGCCGCGACGGGACCACCGGCCGGATCGCCGGGATCACGTGGCTGGAGGCGGCGTGAGTACCGGATCGTGCCGGCCTGCTCGTGCCACCGACCGGGTGCGGGTGTCCCGCGAAACACCGGAGGCGGCATGAACGAGGCCGCCCGGCGGGACGAGCTGGCGGCCTCGCTGGCCGCGATCGAGGACCGGATCGCCGCGGCGTGCGCGGCCGCGGGACGCGCGCGTGACGAGGTGCGGTTGCTCGGGGTGACCAAGACCTTCCCGGCGTCCGACGCGGCGCTCCTCGTGGATCTGGGGCTGCGTTACCTGGCCGAGAACCGCGACCAGGAGGCCGGTCCCAAAGCCGTGGAGGTCGGGCAGCTGCGCCCCGACGCCGCGCCGCGCTGGCACATGGTCGGCAGCCTGCAGCGCAACAAGGCGCGCTCCGTCGTGCGCTGGGCGGCGGAAGTCCAGTCGGTCGACTCGGCGCGACTGGCCGACGCGCTGGGCCGCGCGGCGGGCACCGCGCGGGAGGCGGGGGAGCGGGCCGATCCGCTCGACGTCCTGATCCAGGTGAGCCTCGATGGCGACCCGGCGCGGGGCGGCACACCCTTGTCCGACGTCGCCGCGCTCGCCGACCACATCACTCACGTGGGTGAGCTCAGGTTGCGTGGCGTGATGGCCGTCGCACCCCGCGAAGAGGATCCGGGCAGGGCCTTTGCCCTGCTTGCCCACGTGTCGGAGCGACTTCGCAAAGATCACCCGATTGCCGCAGAAGTCTCCGCCGGGATGAGCCATGATCTCGAACAGGCGATCACGCACGGCTCGACGTGTGTGCGTGTCGGAACCGCACTGCTCGGTGGGCGCGGTTTAGCCTCGCCGTAGGGAGTCCGCGTGGCCGTCACGTTTCGTGATCGGTCGGGTGGGGTAGCACGGTGCGGGAGCGGTTAGGGCTAGGGAGAGGCATGAGCGCGCTGCAGAAGCTGAAGGCCTACTTCGGGATGGTGCCCGCGGACGAGGACGGCTACGACGTCGAGGACGAGGACTACCGGCGTGACTACGACGACGAGTACGACTCCTACGACGAGCCGCCGGCGCGATCGCGCTCACGGTACCGTGAGACCGATGACACGTACGACGAGCCCGCTCCGCGGGCCCGATCACGGTCGGTCACCGCTGCGGAACCGACTACGCACGGCGCTCTCGCCGTGGACCGCCAGCCCGAGCCCGTCGCCCGGCTGCGGCCGGTCACCGAGCCCGTGCGCGCACCCGTCCGCGATCCGTTGAGCCGCATCACCACGCTGCACCCGACGAGCTATGTCGAGGCGCGAGCGATCGGCGAGCACTACCGCGAGGGCATCCCCGTGATCATCAACCTCACGGAGATGGAGAACGCGGACGCCAAGCGGCTCGTCGACTTCGCCGCGGGGCTCGCGTTCGCGCTCCGGGGGTCGATGGACAAGGTCACCAACAAGGTGTTCCTTCTCTCACCGCCGGATGTCGACGTGACCGCGGAGGACCGCCGGCGGATCGCCGAGGGCGGACTTTTCCTGCGCAGCTGAAGTGCGGCTGAAGTCCGGCGGACCGCTGGGCGCAGCCAGACGTGATTTTGTCGACTCGGCGCCACGCCGGGGCCGCTTGCTGCGACTTCCCCCGGCGTCCCCCGCTAGAGTGGTCGAGTGAATGCTGTGTGGCTGGTGGTCTGGTACGTGCTGTTCGCCTTCTGGCTTCTGTTGACGGCGCGTATCGTGATCGAGCTCGTGCGGACCTTCGCACGAGAGTGGCGTCCCGCCGGAGGGGTTGCGGTCACGCTCGAGACCATCTACACAGTGACCGACCCGCCGGTTCGTCTGTTCAGACGAATGATCCCGATGGTTCGGATCGGCGGGATGGGACTGGACTTATCGATTATGGTTCTGCTGTTGGTTGTGTTCTTCGCGATGCAACTGGCAACTCCCAGGTGATCGGGGAAACTTGGGTGGACCCTGCAGGCCATGGAGTGCGTGAGGTGATCTGATGTCGTTGACCCCCGCTGACGTGCATAACGTCGCGTTCAGCAAGCCGCCCATCGGCAAGAGGGGCTACAACGAGGACGAGGTGGACGCGTTCCTCGACTTGGTGGAGACCGAGCTTGCCCGGTTGATCGAGGACAACAACGAGCTGCGTCAGCAGGTCGAACAGCTCGACAACGAGCTGGAATCGACCCGGGGCGAGCTCGAGAACGCGAAGGCGAGCGGTCCTCCGCCGGTGCGGGACGAGCCGTCCCGCCGCCTGGCGCCCGTGCCGCCGCCGGCTTCGGCGATGGAGCAGACGCAGGCGCACTCGATGGTCGGCGACAGTGGTGAGCCGAACGTGCAGGCCGCCAAGGTCCTCGGCCTCGCCCAGGAGATGGCCGACCGGCTGACCGCCGAGGCGAAGACCGAGTCCGACGGCATGCTGGCGGAGGCGCGGACCAAGTCCGAGCAGCTGCTTTCCGACGCCAGGGCGAAGTCCGACTCGATGGTCAACGAGGCGCGCACCCGCGCCGAGACCATGCTGAACGACGCGCGCACGCGCGCCGAGACGCTCGAGCGCCAGGCGCGCGACAAGGCGACCACCATGGAACGCGAGTCGCAGCGCAAGTACACCGAGACGATGAACAACCTGAACGCCGAGAAGGGTTCGCTGGGCAAGAAGATCGAAGAGCTGCGCACCATCGAGCGCGAGTACCGCACTCGCCTGCGCGGCTTCCTCGAGTCCCAGCTGCGCGAACTCGACGATCGCGGCTCCGCGGCCCCGGCCTCGGCGTCGTCGAACTCGGGCCAGTCCTCCGGCTCCAACAGCGGCCAGGGCTACTCCTTCGGCCCCCGCGCCGAAGCCGGCTGAGGTTCTTCGCTCGTCTGAGTCTCTGACTTGGCTGACGCCCCGCCTGATCCTGGTTGCCCGGGATCCGGCGGGGCTTCGTCATGCGCGTCGACAGGGCGGGCGTCCTGCGGTTTCCGCATTTTCGGTAGTCAGGCAGTGGCAATTCGTGATCGGCGTTTTCGACGGCCCCGGAATGCCCCTGCGCATTCGGTGATGGAATGCGCACGGAATGTCGCGAGCGTGAATTTCGGGGTGGGCTTTTGGGCCGGGAAACTGCCCGTTCGGGCCGACCTTGATCGCGAGTTTTTCCGGTGTGGCCTGGCGATTTTCCGGTGTTGGTTCGGAGTGGTGCGCACGGAGTGCGCCGGACCGCTCGCGCTCTGCGAGACCGGGGTGCGCTCGGTCCGCTTTGGCGGCGCCCGACGCGCCCGGGGTCCGGACCGACTTTCCGTGACCTGAGCCTCGCGCCCGACTCGCGAGCGCCGGCTCGCTAGCCGCCAGCCGGTTCGGCGAGCGCAGGGACCCACGGCTGGCAGGTGTCCTCGACGCACCCGACTCGCGAAAGCTTCGGCTCGTCGGGTGCAGCCGGGTGGAGTGTTCGGGTTGGCCGGTTCGGGCAGTGTGCCCGACCCAGGTGCCGTCGCGGCCGTGCAGGGGTCGCCGAAGCAGGTCGCGGCTGGCATCTCTCGTGCGCCGACCCGGTGGAGCTGCGCGGGTGGAGTGATCGGGTTAGCCGGTTCGCGCGGCGTGCCCGCCCCAGGTGCCGTCGCGGTCGTGCAGGACTCGCCGAAGCGGGGCTTGACGGGTGCGGTGCCACCGCCGCCGGTGATCGACCGCCGGGCGAGTCTTGCGGCTGGGTGAAAGTGGTTTTCCTTGGCGATTGGTCGTGGCACCCGTGGTCGGTGGCGGCGCCGGACCGGCACAGATCGGCTTGCCTCGCGCGCCCGGTGGCCGGCCGGGGCGGTGTCCTGGCTGATTCGGGTTGTGCCCGGCCCGGGCGCTGTGGCTCGGCGCGAGTACTCGACCGCCGGGCGAGTTCGGGGTGCTGCCGGTTGGTGCGGCGAAGCTGGTGGCGCCCGCGGTCCGCGGTGGCGCCGAACACCGGGCGGGAGCGGGCGCGCCCGATCGGTCCGGTGTTGCGGCGGATCGGTGGTTTGTGCGGTTCGGCGCAAATGATCAACCGCTTGGCGACTGGGGGGTCGGCGGGTGAGTGGTGGGTGGTCGTCGCTGAGGGTGGTGTGGATCTTGGGGGCGGGTGCGGCGGTGGGGTGGCCACGGAATGCAGCCGGTGCAGTACCCGGCGTGGGCGGGTCGTGTCCCGGGATCCGGGTTTCGCGTGCTGTAATTCAGCGTGCTCTACATCGTCCTCGTTCTGGTGCTGGCGGCGCTCGCGCTGCTCGTCACGGCGCTCATCACGGCAAGCTCGCTGTGGGCGTGGGTCTCGATCGGCCTGTCGGTGCTCGCCGGGCTGATCCTGCTCGTGGACTGGCTGCGGCGGCGCAACCGCCCCGAGCCGGGCGAGGCCAAGGCGGCCGTCGAGGACGCCGGAGTGGGTGAGAAGGCCGCCAAGGTCGAGAACTTCGACGCCGAGCAGACCGCCCTGCTGCCTTCGAGGGGCGAGCTCGGCAACCCGGCCGACGTGCCCGAGCCCGAGATCGAGCCGGCACCGGAGGCGGAGTCCGAAACCGCGCCCGCGCCTCAGCCGGCCGGAGCCGCTGCGGACAGCGATGCCACTGCGGACACCTCCGCAGCCAAGGAGACCGCGACCGCCGAGTCCGCGACCGCCGTGACCACCGAAACCGCCACCGCCGTGACGGCCGCGACCGCTACCGCCGCGACGGCCGAGACAGCGACCGCGTCCGCCACCGAAAAGGCGCCCGTCCGCGAAACCCCGCCCGCCGAGGAAAACACGAGCGCCGAGGACCTCGCGGTCGTCAAGGAGCTCGAGGACTTGGTCGTGGTGGTCGACGAGTACCCCCGCTACCACCTCGTCGACTGCCCCTGGCTCTCCGGCCGCGACACCATCCCCATCGGCGTCGGCGAAGCGCGCCAGCTCGGCTTCACCCCGTGCGCGCGCTGCGGTCCCGACGCCGTCCTCGCCGCCGCGCACCGCTGACCGGCCGCGCCGCTAAATCCCCAGAATCTCGCCCAGCGCGGCGCTTCCCGCGGGCGTCAGCCGGACCGCGCGGTGGGCCTGAGTGCGGCGGCGCAGCCAGCCGGCGTCCAACAACCGCTCCGCAACGGCCGCACCGAGCGCACCCGCCAAGTGGTGCCGCTGTTCGCTCCAATCCAGACAGAAGCGCAACAACGGCCGCCGCGCCGCGGATGCCGCCGCAAGATCGACGCCCAAAGAAGTGAACACCGTCGGAGCCGCAGGCCCCAACGCATACGGATGATCCCGTAGCTGCGCGGAAATCCGGTCACCCGGCCGACGCGCAGTGCTCGGGTCACCGTCCACAGTGATCAGTGCGCCGTGCGAAACCAGGGCCGCCGTGATGGCGACGCCAAGCTGACCGGCGACGTGGTCGTAGCAAGTCCGCGCCGTGCGCAACGCGCCCGCCCGCGTGCCTTCGCGCAGCGAACGGACCGGTCGCGGCGGGGAGAACCGCGCCAGCGTCTCCAACAGCTCCGGGGCCGGGCCGGCGAGACGGTAGAAGCGGTGCCGGCCGGAGCGTTCGGCCGTGACGAGCCCCGCGTCCAGCAGCTTGGCCAGGTGGGAGCTCGCGCCCTGGGCCGACAGGCCCGCCTCGGCGGCCAGCACCGACGCGGCCAGCGCGCGGCCGTCGCCGAGGGCAAGCAGCACGCGGACCCTCGCCGGGTCGGCGAAGAGGGCCGCGGTCGCGGCGATGTCTGCGTCTCCGTCCACGACGTCCAGGGTGCACCCGCGACACTTCCACCGCGACGGAAGCGTCCACGGGGTCCACTGGACACCATGAGACCGGCGCTCCTGATCACCCTGTGCACCGGGATGTTCCTGGTGCAGCTCGACGTCACCGTCGTCAACGTCGCCCTCCCGACCCTCGGCGAGCAGCTCCACGCAGGACTTACCGCGCTGCAATGGGTCGTCGACGGCTACTCCGTCGTCCTCGCGGCGTTGCTGCTCGCGGGCGGCGCGCTCGGCGACGTCCTCGGCCACCGCGGCGTGGTGCTCACGGGGCTGGCGGTTTTCGGCGTCGCGTCCGCCGCGTGCGGGTTCGCCCAGTCCGCGTCCTGGCTGATCGCCGCCCGGGCCGTCCAGGGGATCGGTGCCGCGCTGCTGCTGCCGGGCACGCTCGCCGTGATCAACCAGCAGTGCCCGGATCCCAGCACCCGAGCCCGCGCCCTCGGCATCTGGGCCGGCGTGTCAGCGCTCGCCTTGCCCGCCGGCCCGCTGCTCGGCGGGGTGCTCGTCTCCCTTGCCGGCTGGCGGCCCGTCTTCCTGCTCAACGTGCCGATCGTCGTGGCGGCGGCGCTCGCCGGCCGGAAGCTGGTCCAACCCGGCGCCCGCACACCCGGCCGCATCGACCTGCCCGGCGCCACCACGGCCGCCCTCGCCCTTGGTGCCGGCGTCTACGCCGTCATCGGACGCCAGCCCGTCGCCGCCGTCATCGCTGTGACGGCAGCAGCGACATTCGTCGTGGTCGAGCACCGCTCCGCCGACCCGATGCTGTCCCTGGGCCTGCTCAAATCCCGCCGCACGGCGGGCGCCACGACCATCTCCGCCGCCATGAACTTCGTCGGCCTCGGCGCGGTCCTCGTCTTCACCCTTTACCTGCAGAGCGTGCTGCACCTGAAACCGCTCGACGCAGGACTCGCCCTGCTCCCGCTCTTCCTGCCACTGGTCCTGCTCGGCCCGTTCAGCGGCCGCCTCACCGCGAAACTCGGCTCCCGCCCGCCGATCATCGCCGGACTCCTCCTCGGCGCGGCCGGCCTCAGCGCACTCCTGCGCGTGGACACGGCGACGACCTACCCCACCCTCCTGCCCGCCCTCCTCGGCCTCGGCGCCGGCATGGGCCTGCTCACCGCCGCCGTCGTGACGGCCGCCGTCACCGACGCGCCGCCCGAACGCGCGGGCATCGCCGGCGGCGTCAACAACGCCGCCCGCCAAGCCGCCGGAGCCCTGGGCGTCGCCGTTTTCGGCGCCGTCGCGGAAGATCCGGCGAACCACCCGGCCTTCGTCCACGGCCTCCACACCCTCGGCGTCATCGCCGCCGCGCTGTGGCTCGCCGCCGCGGCCCTCGCCGCCGTCACGACCGGACCCCGGGCCACCGCAAACGCGGTTGCGCGCCCGGGCTAACCTGGTACCAGTAAGGCGTCGATCCGGCCATCACCGGGGAGCCTCCGGAAGAACGGGGCGCGTGCGTCCCCAGTAGACCCGGACGGGGCGGCCCGTCACAGCCGATGAACGAGTGGCCCGGCAGTACGAACGCCGGGCAAGCGGGGTGGTACCGCGTGACGCGCGAGCGTCTCGTCCCCGTGTGGGTGACCGGTAGGCACCGGTCGTCCGTACGCGAGCGACGAACGCAAGGAGCGCACCCCGATGTACCCGAAGGCCCAGGTGGACGGCGAGACGTCGGTCCCGGCCCAGCCGTCGTTCCCCGCACTGGAGCAGCGCGTGCTCGAGTACTGGGAAACCGACCGGACGTTCCAGGCCTCGATCGACGCGCGCCCGGCCGGGGCGAACGGCGACAACGAGTACGTGTTCTACGACGGCCCGCCCTTCGCCAACGGCCTGCCGCACTACGGGCACCTGCTCACCGGGTACGTGAAGGACATCGTCCCGCGCTACCAGACGATGAAGGGCAAGCACGTCGACCGCCGGTTCGGCTGGGACACCCACGGCCTGCCCGCCGAGCTCGAGGCGATGCGCCAGCTCGGCATCACGGAGAAGGAAGAGATCGAGGCGATGGGGGTCGCCAAGTTCAACGACGCCTCCCGCGAGTCCGTGCTGCGCTACACCAAGGAGTGGGAGGAGTACGTCACCCGCCAGGCGCGCTGGGTCGACTTCGACAACGACTACAAGACGCTCGACCTGCCCTACATGGAGTCGGTCATCTGGGCGTTCAAGCAGCTGTGGGACAAGGGGCTGGTGTACGAGGGCTACCGCGTGCTGCCCTACTGCTGGCGCGACGAGACGCCGCTGTCCAACCACGAGCTGCGCATGGACGACGACGTCTACCGCACCCGCCAGGACCCGGCCGTCACGGTCGGGTTCCGCTTGGAGGGCAACGGGAACGAGCTCGACGGCACGTACCTGCTCATCTGGACGACCACGCCGTGGACGCTGCCCTCGAACCTCGCCACCGCCGTGCACCCCGAGGTTCGCTACGTCGTGGTGGAGAGCGAGAACTTCCCCGGCAAGCGGTTCCTCCTCGCCGAAGCCCGCGTCGGCGCGTACGCGCGCGAGCTCGGCGAAGAGCTGACGGTCGTGGCGCACTACACCGGTGCGGAGCTGCTCGGAAACCGTTACGCCCCACCGTTCCCGTACTTCCTCGGCCGGGAGAACGCGCACCGGGTCCTGTCGGCGGGCTACGTCACGACCGAAGACGGCACCGGCGTCGTGCACATCGCGCCCGCCTACGGTGAAGAGGACAAGGTCGTCACCGACGCCGCGGGCATCACGCCGGCAACCCCGGTCGACGCGCGCGGCCGCTTCGACGCGACCGTGCCCGACTACGAGGGCCAGCAGGTGTTCGAGGCCAATCCGAACATCATCCGCGACCTCAAGAACGGCACGGGTTCCGCCGCGCAGCAGAGCCCGATCCTGTTGCGCCACGAGACCTACGAGCACCCGTATCCGCACTGCTGGCGCTGCCGCAACCCGCTGATCTACCGCGCGGTGTCGTCGTGGTTCGTCGCGGTGACGCAGTTCAAGGACCGCATGGTCGAGCTCAACCAGCAGATCACGTGGTACCCGGACAACGTCAAGGACGGCCAGTTCGGCAAGTGGCTGGAGAACGCCCGCGACTGGTCGATCTCCCGCAACCGCTACTGGGGTTCGCCGATCCCGGTGTGGCAGTCGGACGACCCGACCTACCCGCGCACCGACGTCTACGGCTCCCTTGACGACCTCGAGCGCGATTTCGGGGTGCGGCTGGACAACCTGCACCGCCCGTACATCGACGAGCTGACCCGGCCGAACCCGGACGACCCGACCGGGAACTCGACCATGCGCCGCGTGCCCGAGGTGCTCGACGTGTGGTTCGACTCGGGCTCGATGCCCTACGCCCAGGTGCACTACCCGTTCGAGAACGCCGAGTGGTTCGAGCACCACTACCCGAGCGACTTCATCGTGGAGTACATCGGGCAGACGCGCGGCTGGTTCTACCTGCTGCACGTGCTCGCGACGGCGTTGTTCGACCGGCCCGCGTTCCGCACCTGCATCAGCCACGGCATCGTGCTCGGCTCCGACGGGCAGAAGATGTCGAAGTCGCTGCGGAACTACCCGGACGTGACCGAGGTGTTCGACCGCGACGGGTCCGACGCCATGCGGTGGTACCTCATGGCGAGCCCGATCCTGCGCGGCGGCAACCTCGTCGTCACCGACCGGGGCATCCGCGACGCGGTGCGCCAGGCCGTGCTGCCGCTGTGGAACTCGTACTACTTCCTCGCCCTCTACGCCAATGCCGAGGGCGTGGAAGGCCGGTGGCGTACGGATTCGGCGCACCTGCTCGACCGCTACGTGCTCGCGAAGACCCACGAGCTGGTGACGGACGTCGAGTACGCGCTGGACAACTACGACATCGCCGGCGCGTGCCAGACCGTGCGCGACTTCCTGGAGGTGCTCACGAACTGGTACGTGCGCCGTTCGCGCGACCGGTTCTGGGCGGGTGACCAGGACGCGATCGACACGCTGCACACGGTGCTCGAGGTGACCTCCCGTGTCGTCGCGCCGCTGCTGCCGCTCACGACCGAGACGGTGTGGCGCGGCCTCACCGGCGGCCGTTCGGTGCACCTGACCGACTGGCCGAGCTCGCTCGACCTGCCGGCCGACGCGGCGCTGGTCACGGCCATGGACCGCGTGCGGCAGGTGGCGTCGACGGCGCTCTCGCTGCGCAAGGCCAACAAGCTGCGCGTGCGGCTGCCGCTGGCGAAGCTGCTGGTCGCGGCCGAGGACGTGGAGGCGCTGCGCGAGTTCACCGACATCCTGCGCGACGAGGTGAACGTGAAGTCGGTCGAGCTGACCACCGACGTCGCGGCGCACGGCTCGTTCGAGGTCGCCGTGAACGCGCGGGCGGCCGGGCCGCGGCTGGGCAAGGACGTGCAGAAGGTCATCAAGGCCGTGAAGGCCGGCGACTGGACGACGAACCCGGGCGGCGCCGTGGTGGCGGCAGGCGTCGAGCTGCTCGAAGGCGAGTATGAGCGGCGCCTGGTGGCCAAGGACGGCGGCGCGGCGGCCGAGCTGCCGGGCGGCAGCGGGCTGGTGCAGCTCGACACCGAGGTCACGGCCGACCTGGCCGACGAGGGCATCGCCCGTGACCTGGTGCGCGTGGTGCAGCAGGCCCGCCGCGAGGCCGGCCTCGACGTGTCCGACCGCATCGCGCTCACGATCGACGCGCCGGACGAGGTCGTGGCCGCGGTGAAGAAGTTCGAGGAGTTCGTGGCCTCGGAAACGCTGGCCACGTCGGTGACCTACGGCGACGCGCCGGAAGGTTTCGAGGGCACCGTCGGCGACGGCGTGAAAGTCCGCGTGGCGGTCGAGAAGGCGTAGCGAACCGGCCTTCCTGGCGTTGATCACGAATCGGCGTCGGGAAGGCCGCTTTCTCACCTGTAACGCCCCTTGTCCGTCAGCGATGGGCAAGCTGGGCCGGGTGCGCGCACGCCGCACGGGCCTGGGGGAGAGTCGCAAGTGAGTCCTGCCGGAAAGAGAGCCGTCCTGACCGGGGGCGCGGTCGCCATGGTCGCGATCGTCGTCGCGGCGGTGGTATTGCTGACCGGCGGTTCGCCGGCACCCGAGGCGGCCGCCGAGCCGACCGAGAGCTCGGTCGTGGCCGGACCGGTCGCCCCGGACCCGACGTCGGCGGCGCAGCTGTACCTGAAGGACTTCGCGGGCAACCAGACCGACGAGGCCAGCCTGCTCACCGACAACCCGCACGACGCGGCCGCCGCGCTGCGCGACGCCTGGTACACGCTCAAGCCGCAGGACGTGCAGGCCAAGATCGACAAGGTCGAGCCCGCCGCCGCGGCCGCGACGAAGACGGCCGCGAGCTACACGCTCACCTGGAACCTCGGCCCCGGCCACGTCTGGTCCTACAGCGGCAGCTTCGACGTGGTGAAGTCCGGCGACAGCTGGCGGGTGCACTGGACGCCCGCCACGCTGCAGCCGAAGCTGCAGGCCGGCCAGCGGCTCGTGATCGCGACCGCGGCGGCCGACGAGGCCGCCGTGGTGGATCGCGACGGCAAGCCGGTGGTCATCAGCGGGCCGGGTGGCACGCACCTCGATCCTGCCGCGAAGTTTCCGTTGCTGACGCAGGCGCTGACCGGGCAGGGCACGTCGGCGCCGTCCGACACCTTCGCGGTCCAGCGGGTCGACACCTCGGGCAAGGCGCTGGAAACGCTCTTCGGCAAGACCGAGAGCGGGCAGCAGGCGGTGAAATCCACGGTGAGCGTCTCCGTGCAGAACGCGGCCCAGTCGGCCGTCGACTCCTACCGCGGCAAGGCCGTGATCGTGGCGATCCAGCCGTCCAACGGCGGGGTGCTGGCGGTGGCGCAGAATGCCGCCGCGGGCACGAGTCCCTCGGCGCTGAACGGCCTGTACGCGCCGGGTTCGACGTTCAAGATCGCGACCGCGACGGCGGCCCTGGAGGCCGGCATCGTCACCAAAGACTCGCAGGTGGCGTGCCCGCTCACCGCGCGGATCGGCACCCGCACGATCTCCAACGAGGGCTTCGACCTCGGCACCACCACCGTGCACCGCGCGTTCGCGCATTCGTGCAACACCTCGTTCGGCCAGCTCGCCTCGCAGCTGCCGCCGGACGCGTTGGCCAAAGCCGCGAGCCAGTACGGCCTCAACGCCGACTTCGACATCCCCGGCCTCACCACCGAGATGGGCAAGGTCGGCGCCGCCGGCAGCGCCGATGAGCAGGTGGAGGACGGCATCGGCCAGGGCACCGTGCAGGTGAGCCCGTTCGGCGAGGCGGTGATGGCCGCGACGGTGGCCGCGGGCAAGGCGGTGACGCCGAAGCTGTGGCTGGACGCCTCGTCGGCCACGACCGTCAACGACGGCTACCACGCGCCGTCGGCGAGCGTGCTGGCCTCGGTGCGCGCGATGATGCGCGAGGTCGTCACAGGCGGCACCGCGACCGGACTGGCGCGCTCGGGCACCGTCTACGGCAAGACCGGCACCGCGCAGTTCGGTGACGGCGCCGAAGCGCACGGCTGGTTCGTGGGCTATCGCGGAGACGTCGCGTTCTGTGTGTTCCTGGAGGGCGGAAACGACTCCGGCCCCGCCGTCACACTCGGCGCGAAGTTCCTCGCCGGCGTGAAGTAGCGCTTCGGCGGCGGCCGAAGCGTCGGGCTCCTACGGTGGGGGCATGGAGACCGTCGCGCTGGCCGAGGTGGCCGCGGTGCTCGCCGACCCGAGCCGGGCGACGATGTGCCTCGCCCTGCTGGACGGGCGCGCCTGGACGATCGGCGAGCTGGCCGCGGCGGCGCGGATCGCGGTGTCGACCGCGAGCGAGCACGTGACGCGGCTGCACGACGCCGGGTTCGTCGCGCGGGTGAAGCAGGGCCGGCACGCGTACGTCCGCATCGCCGACCCGCGGGTGGCCGAGCTGATCGAGCACTTGGCGCAGCACGCCGAGCACCGCGAACCGGTGGGGCTGAAGGCGTCCCTGCGTACGCAGCGGCTGAGTTTCGCGCGCAGCTGCTACGACCACCTCGCGGGCACCGTCGGTGTGGCGCTGCGCGAGGGCTTGATCGCGAAGGGGATCGTCGACACCGGCGACGGGCTGACGCTGACCGCGGCCGGGCGCGAGGTGCTCGGCGGGCTCGGTGTCGCCGTGCCGGAGCGCGGCCGGCGCCCGCTGCTGCGTGACTGTCTGGATTGGACGGAGCGGCGCGACCACCTCGCCGGCGCCGTGCCCGCGGCGATCCTGGCGCGGGCCGTCGACGCGGGGTGGGTGACCCGCGACCGGCAACGCGCGGTGCGGTTGAGGCCGGTCGGGGAGAAGCCGTTCGCGGCGCTCGGTGTCGATCTGGCGACACTCAGTGGGGGCTGAGTGTCCTAACACAGCAGTTTGCCCGAGTTGTCCAGTGGTGCACGAACGAGTGAACGGCTCCGTCTCTCTATTCTGGAAGCCCACGGCGACCGGGAGGGGGCGGACATGGACCAGCTTCCCGTCGTGCTCGGCGTCGGCGGTGTCGTCCTGCTCGCGTCGGTGCTCGCCGTGCGCGTGTCGATCCGCCTCGGTCTCCCGTCGCTGCTGCTGTACCTCGGCATCGGTGTGGCGCTGGGCGAATCGGGCATCGGGATCCACTTCGACAACTCGAGCCTGACGCAGTCGCTGGGGCTGGCCGCGCTCGTCATGATCCTCACCGAAGGTGGCCTCACCACGCGCTGGAGCGCGGTGAAATCCTCGCTGGGCCCGGGAATCCTGCTGTCCACAGTGGCCGTGATCGTGAGCATCGTGGTCACCGGCACGGCCCTGCACTGGCTGCTCGGCCTCGACTGGCGATTCGGGCTGCTGTGGGGCGCCGTACTCGCGTCGACCGACGCGGCGGCGGTGTTTTCGGTGCTGCGCACGTTCTCCGTGGGGCCGAAGCTCGTGGGTACGCTGGAGCTGGAATCCGGGCTCAACGACGCACCCGCGTACATCGCGGTCGTGGCGCTCTCCTCGGCGGCCGCGTTGGACTGGACCCTGCCGCTGTTGGTCGTTTACGAACTCGCCGCCGGGCTCGTGCTGGGTTTGCTGTTCGGGTGGCTGGGTGCGATGGCGCTGCGCCGGGCCGCGTTGCCGGCCACGGGCCTCTACCCGCTCGCGACGGTGGCCGTATGCATCCTCGCGTACTCCAGCGGGCAGCTGGCGCACGCGTCGGGCCTGATGGCCACCTACGTCGCCGGTCTCGTGCTGGGCAACTCGCGGCTGCCGCACCGCTCCGACACGCTCTCGTTCGCCGAGGGGCTCGGCTGGCTCGCGCAGATCGGGCTGTTCGTGCTGCTCGGTCTCTACGCCTCGCCCGGCCGGATCCTCGAGGCGCTCATCCCGGGTCTCGTCGCGGGCGCGGTGGTGCTGCTGCTCGCGCGCCCGTTGTCGGTGGTCTTGTCGTTGCTGCCGTTCCGGCTGCCGTGGCGGGAGCAGACGTTCCTGTCGTGGGCCGGGTTGCGCGGGGCCGTGCCGATCGTGCTGGCGCTGATCCCGCTGTCCCAGGGTGTGCCGGGCGCGGAGCGACTCGTCGACGCCGTGTTCGTGCTGGTCGTCGTGCTGACGCTGCTGCAGGGGGCCACACTCGGCCCGGTCGCGCGGCTGCTGGGCCTCGCAAAACCCTCCGAGGCGCACGAGATCGAGGTCGACGCCGCGCCGCTGGACGAGCTCGGCGCCGAGCTGCTGCAGGTGCGCATCCAGAAGGGCTCGAAGCTGCACGGCGTGTACATCTCCGAGCTCGGCCTGCCCGCCGGCGCCACCGTGAGCCTCGTGGTCCGCCGCGGCTCCGGGTTCACGCCGCAGAAGACCAGCCGCCTGCAGGAGGACGACCAGCTGCTGGTGGTCACCACGGCCGGGGTCCGCGACGCGACCGAGCGCCGGATCCGCGCCGTCGACCGGGCCGGGCGGCTCGCGCGCTGGCGCGGTGAGCTGGGCCGTTGACGCGTTTTCGGTGACGTTCGCGGGTTCGCCGGCGTGTGAGCGCCATCTCAGATCACGGGACGGGGCTTTCTCCGCACGCCCGGAATCGGTTACCTTCATCAACAGGTCATGAGTGCCAGCGTTCAGCCCCGGCTTGCTGGCCGGCAACCCTCCTACCGCGGTGGGGTGCCCCGGGTGAAGACCGGGCCGGTCGTGTTGTGCGACGGGCAAGCGCGGGCCCCTCGCCGGGGGTCCCCCGGACTGCCGAGGAGGCACCGCCATGACTCTCGCTCTGGACCGTACCGCTGAAAACACCGAAACCGTTGCCGCACAGGGGATCCCCGGCGTCGCGGGGGCGGCACTGCGGGTGCCCCTGGTGACCGGCGGCGAGATCGGTTACGCCAACCTCGACCACGCCGCGAGTGCGCCGTGTCTCGACGCGGTCCGCTCCGCCGTCGACGAGTTCCTGCCCTGGTACGCGAGCGTGCACCGCGGCGCGGGCTTCGCTTCGCAGGTGTCCACGCGCCTTTACGAGCGCACGCGCGACATCCTGCGCCGGTTCGTCGACGCGCGCGCCACCGACACCGTCGTGTTCACCCGCAACACCACGGATTCCTTCAACCTGCTGGCGCGTTCGCTGCCGCGGCGCACGTCCGTGGTCGTGTTCGACACCGAGCACCACGCGGCCCTGCTGCCTTGGCGGGGCCCGAATGTGCGCCGCGTGCAGCTGCCGCGCACGCGGTTGGCCGCGGTGTCCGTTGTGGACGAAGCGCTCGACGCCTGCCCGGAGGGGCCGCGGCTCGTGGTGGTGACCGGAGCGTCCAACGTGACCGGTGAGCTGCTGCCGGTGGCCGAGATCGCCGCCGTGGCACGGAAGCACGGCGCCCGCGTGGCGCTGGACGCCGCGCAGCTCGCGCCGCACCGCCGGATTTCCCTGCGGGAGCTGGACGTCGACTACGTCGCGCTTTCGGGGCACAAGCTCTACGCGCCCTTCGGCGCCGGCGCTCTCATCGGCCGGTCCGACTGGCTGCGCGCCGCCGAGCCATACCTCGCCGGCGGGGGAGCGACCAAGCTCGTGACCGAGGACGCCGTGGTGTGGAACACCGGTGCCGAGCGGCACGAGGCCGGCTCGCCGAACACTGTCGGTGTCTACGCGCTCGGCGTCGCGTGCGAGCAGCTGTCCGCGCACTGGGCCGCCGTGGGCGAGCACGAGGCCACGCTGCTGGAGCGGCTGCGCAAGGGCCTGGCCGGCGTGCCCGGCTGCGCCGAGCTGCGCCTGTTCGACGCGCCGGTGGACCGCGTGGGCACGGTGAGCTTCATCGTCGACGGCTTCGAACCCGGCTGGCTCGCCGCGGTCCTCTCGGCCGAGTACGGCATCGGCGTGCGCGACGGCGCGTTCTGCGCCCACGTCGCCACCAAGCGCCTCATCGGCGAATGCGGCCGCGACGGGCAGCAGGCCGTGCGCGTGAGCCTCGGCCTGGGCAGCACCGAGGAGCACGTGGACCGCCTCGTGCTCGCGCTGCGCCAGATCGTCGCCCGCGGCGCCCGCTGGGAGTACACGAAGGTCGACGGCCGCTGGGCCCCGGTGGGGGACCCGCGGGAGCTGCCGCCGTTTTGCGCCTGAGCCCGCTCGCTACCCTCGGCGCGTGGGGAGATCTTGGGGTTTCTGGGTTCCGCTCGCGCTGCTGGGCTTCGCCGAGCTGATCCTGGCCGCGGTGCGGCTCGCGGCCGGCGCCGGTTCTGCCGCGGGCGAGTTCGTGAACCTGTCCGCGGTGCCGATGGACCGCGTGCACGTGGACTACTTCGACACGGCCATCGGCGGTGAGCAGTTCCTGAGCCAGGACCCGCTGCCCGCGCCGACCTCGACGTCAGCGCTGGGCTGGCCGATCGCACTCGCGCTGGTCGTGGCGATCGTGCTCGTCGGCTACGCGCGAGCCGGGACCAGGCCGAAAACCGGCCGGTTCGCCCTGGCCCTCGCCGGCGGTGTGCTGGCGGTGCCCGTGCTGGACCTCGCCGCCTACGCCCAATTCGACCTCGACGCCGATGCCCGCGGCCCGGCGCTCGCAGCCGTGGGGCTGGTGGTGCTGGCGGGGTACGAGCGCAGTCTCCTGGTCCTCGCGGTCACCGTGGGCTTCGTGGCGGTGGCGATGCTGCTACCGGGCGTCGCGGGGGTGGTTTCGTCGGCAGTGGTGCTGCTCGCGGTGGCGTTTCTGGTGGTCGCCGGACCCGTGAAGGGCCGTTCGCGGCCTGCCGCCGCGAACGGGTGAGGCCGGGGCGTGGACAATGGGGGCGTGAGCACCGAGTCCTCCTCGTCCGAACACGATCTGTCCGAGCCCGGTTCGCCCGAACCCGGCCGGCCCGAAGGCGCGCCCGCCGTCGAACCGGCGGTGAGCGGTGACGCGGCCTCAGCGGTCTCGGAGGAGCCCGAAGCGCCCGTGGTGCTGCCCAAGCGCCGGGTCGGGCTGGTGTTCGCGGTCGCGGCTCTGATCTGGGTGATCGACCTGGTGTCGAAGAACCTCGTGGCGGCCAACCTCGAGGGCAAGGAGCCGGTGCGCATCCTCGGCGGCCTCATCTACCTGCAAGTGATCCGCAACCCCGGTGCCGCGTTCTCGATGGCCACGGGCATGACGTGGGTGCTCGCGCTGGTCGCGGCGGCCGTGGCCGTCGCCATCATCTGGCTCTCGCGGCGGCTGCGCAGCGTCGGCTGGGCCATCGGCCTCGGCCTGGTGCTCGCGGGCGCGCTCGGCAACCTCACCGACCGCATCTTCCGGGCCCCCGGCCCGCTGCGCGGCCACGTCATCGACTTCATCTCGGCCTTCGCCCCCAACGGCGAGGGCTTCGCGATCTTCAACATCGCCGACTCCGCGATCTGCTGCGGCGGCGTGCTCATCGTGCTGCTGTCGCTGCTGGGCAAGGACTACGACGGCACCTCGACCCGCGACAAGAACAGCAAGAAGGAGACCGCGTGACCGCGCGCCTGCTGCCCGTCCCCGACGGGCTCGACGGCATGCGCGTCGACGCCGGCCTCGCCAAGCTGCTGGGCCTGTCCCGCACGGTCGTGGCGGAGCTCGCCGAAGCCGGGGACGTGCTGGTGGACGGCCGGCCCGCCGGCAAGTCCGACCGCCTGACCGCCGGCGGCCTGCTCGAAGTGACGCTGCCGGAGCCGGAGTCCCCGATCCAGGTCATCGCCGAGCCAGTGGAGGGCATGAAGATCCTCCACGACGACGACGACATCATCGTGATCTCCAAGCCCGTGGGCGTCGCCGTGCACCCGAGCCCCGGCTGGACCGGGCCGACGGTCGTCGGCGGCCTGGCCGCCGCGGGCCTGCGCATCTCGACGTCGGGCGCCGCCGAGCGCCAGGGCGTGGTGCACCGGCTCGACGCGGGCACCACCGGCGTGATGGTGGTGGCCAAGAGCGAGCACGCGTACACGGTGCTCAAGCGCGCGTTCAAGGAACGCACCGTCGACAAGGGCTACCACGCCGTGGTCCAGGGCCACCCGGACCCGACGCGCGGCACCATCGACGCGCCGATCGACCGCCACCCGCGCCACGACTACAAGTTCGCCGTGGTCGCGGGCGGGCGCCCGAGCGTGACGCACTACGAGGTGGTGGAGGCGTTCCGCGCCGCGTCGCTGGCCCACGTGAAGCTCGAGACGGGCCGCACGCACCAGATTCGCGTGCACTTCTCCGCGCTGCGCCACCCGTGCGTGGGCGACCTGACCTATGGCGCCGACCCGGTGCTGGCGCGCCACCTCGGCCTCACGCGGCAGTGGCTGCACGCCCGCACTCTCGGCTTCGCGCACCCGGCCGACGGCCGCTGGGTCGAGTTCGAGGCCGAGTACCCCGACGACCTCGCCCGCGCGCTGGAGATCCTGCGCGAGGAGAGCTACTAGCCCTCGACGGCCCAGGTCAGCGTGCGGTCGTCCGGCTCCGGGCGGGGGCTCCAGCGGACCGAGACCACGCGCGTCGCGTCCGGGAGGACGTAGACGGTGTGGCCGCCGAGCGTCTCGCCGGGCCGCACGCCGATCTTGTGCGGCGGCCGGGAGGTCAGCGACACGGGCGCCTTGGCGACGGTCGTGCCGTCGGCCGTGACGAGCTCGAGGTAGTTGTCCGGCAGCGACGCGAAGGGCACGCTGCCGCGGTTGGTGATCTCGGTGTGCACCACCACCGCGCGCTCGCCCGCGTCGAGCCGGTAGCCGGCGGCGCCGAACAGGTAGTCGGCCGGGTCCTGCACCTCGAGCAGCTGCACGGTGAGCTGCTCGCCTTCGAGTCCCTGCGTCGCGAGCGTCTCGCCGATCCGGCCGTGTTTGCCCTCGGCCGGGCCCGCGCGGCGCGGTTCGTCGCCGCGTGCCCAGGACGCCGTCTGCGGCACACCCCACGTGCTCAGTGCGGGGTCGAGCGGCGTCGGTGCAGCTGCGTACGCGCCAGACGGCACGCCGTAGGGACCCGAAGGGACTCCGTACGGGCCGGACGGCACGCCGTGCACGGGTCCCGACGGTCCACCGTGGACGGACGGCGCTCCTGGCGTTCCGGGTCCGTTCCCGGGACGCGGAACGGGGGCGCTCGGCGGGGCCGCGGCCGGAAATCCTTGTCCCGTCGGCATCCCGGGACCCGCTCCGGCCGGCATGCCCGGGCCGGGCCGTCCGCCGGGCGCGGCGACGGGCATCGCCCCCGAGGGCGGCGGGGCCTGCTGCCACGACGGCGGCGCTCCCGCGATCGCCGCGCGCAGCCCGGCCGGGTCGCTCTCCACGCCCACGAGCAGCGGCAATCCGCTGCCGGACAAGGCAACCAGGCGGTAGGCGACCTCACGCGGGTCCATGCCCACCTTCGCGGCGAGGTCGTGCACGGCCGTTTTGCCCAGCTCGGCGAGGGCGGCGAGCAGGCGGACATCGGCGGGATCGGTCACGGCCACTCGGGGAACGCTACCTTCCGGGCCGCTCCGGGCGCGGCGAGGCCGGGCCGCGTCGCCCGGTCCGGTGGCCCCAGCCGGGTTTCGGTGGCCCCGGGTATCAGGAACGGCACGGATCCGCCGTTCACCATGAGTGAACGGGACGCTCGTGCCGGAACGCCACCCCCGGGCCTGGGTCTCCATTAGGGTCGGAATCGCACGGCACCACCGAACCCCGGGAGTCCGCACCCATGACCGTCGTCACCGATCTCGCCGACGAGCTCGTCGACGAGATGTTCGGCTTCGAACCGCTCTCCGCCGCGATCCTGGGCATCAAGCCCGACGCGCCGGGGCTCGGCGACCCGAGCGCCGCCGCCGAAGCCGCGTACCGCGAGCGGCTCGCCGGCCTGCTGGAGCGCGCGCGGGCGATCGAGGCCGCCGAGCTCGACGCGACGGACCGCGTCACGCGCGAGGTGGTGATCAACTCGATCGAGGGCAAGCTCGACCTCATCGACAGCCGCTTCGGCGAGTTCACCGTGACCGACCTGTTCGTGGGGCCCGCGGCGGGCCTGCTCTCGGCGCTGCCGATGGTGCCGGTGCTGCCGGGGGACAAGGCCTCGGTGCACCTCGACCGGCTGGCCGGGATCCCGGCCTTCCTGCGCGCGGTCGCGCTGCGGCACCGCGAGGGCATCGAGGCCGGGCTGGTGCCCGTCGAACGGCTGGTGAAGGGCGCGATCGCCCACGTCGACCGCTACCTCGCCGAGCCGGCGGGCGACCCGCTGCTGCGCCAGCCGGCGCCGGACGAGGGGTTCGCGAGCCGGCGTGAGGAGCTGCTGCGCGACGTCGTGCGCCCGGCGTTCAAGGAGTACCGCGACTTCCTCGAAGCCGAGGTGCTCGCCCACGGCCGGCGCGACGACCGCGTGGGCGTGTCGTGGCTGCCCGCCGGGGACGAGATCTACGCGCGCCTCGCGCGCATGCACACCACCACCGACCGTTCGCCGCAGGAGCTGCACGACACCGGCCTCGAGGTGATCGCGGGCCAGGTCGAGCAGTACCAGGCGCTGGGCGAGCGCGTGTTCGGCACGCGCGACCTGCAGGAGATCTTCGAGCGGCTGCGCACCGACCCGAAGCTGCGCTGGACGAGCGCCGAGGAGCTGCTCGACACCGCGCGCTCGGCCATCACGCGCGCGGCGGCCGAGTCGCCGAAGTGGTTCGGCACGATTCCCGAGCAACCGTGGACCGTCGAGGCCGTGCCGGAGGACTCCGCGCCCGGCGCGCCGCCCGCGTACTTCATGCCGCCGGCCGTCGACGGCTCGCGTCCGGGCACCTACTTCGCCAACACCTACGAGGCCACCGAACGGTTCCGGCACACCGCCGAGGCCACGGCTTTCCACGAGGCGATCCCGGGTCACCACTTCCAGCTCAGCACCGCGCTCGGGCTCACCGATCTGCCGCTGCTGCGCCGCCTCGGCGACTTCAACGCCTACGTCGAGGGCTGGGGCCTCTACACCGAGCGCCTCGCCGACGAGATGGGCCTGTACTCCGACGACGTCTCGCTGCTCGGCATGCTCACGCTGGAGTCGATGCGCGCCGGGCGGCTCGTGGTCGACACCGGGTTGCACGCGCTGGGCTGGAGCCGGCAGCAGGCCATCGACTACCTCGTCGGGAACACGCCGATGGGCAAGCTGGAGATCGAGGCGGAGATCGACCGCTACATCGGCTACCCGGGCCAGGCGCTCGCGTACCTGGTGGGGCGCCTGGAGATCCAGCGGATCCGTGCCGCCGCCGAGACCCGGCTGGGCAGCGAGTTCGACGTCCGCGCGTTCCACGACGTGGTGCTCTCCGGCGGCGCGCTGCCGCTGTCGGTGCTCGACACCGTGGTCGCGCAGTGGGTCGCCGGCCACGGGGACACCGTCAACGGCCTCGCCGAGGACCTGCTGGAGCTCGAGTTCGAACGCGCGCCGGTCGAGCGCACGATGTACGGCCTGCCCGGCGACCACGGCGCGCTGCCCGACCCGAGCCTCGCCGCGACCGCGAGCTTCCGCGCCCGCTTCGCCGACCTCGCCGACCGCGCGGAGACCATCGACCGGGCCGGTCTTTCGGCGACGGACGCCGTGACGCGCGACGTGGTGATCGCCCGGGCTCGCGGCGTCGTCGACACGCTGGACTCGCGGTTGTCCGGGTTCGCCGTGAGCGACGGGTTCAGCTCGCCCGCGCTGTACCTGATCACCAACCTCTCGGCGCTGGTGCCGGAGGACGAGGAGAAGGCCCGGGGTTACCTCCGCCGGCTCGCGGGCGTCGGCGACTACCTCGACGCCGTGATCGAAGCCCAGCGCGCCACCGTGGCCGACGGCTTCGCGCCGCCGGACTTCCTGGTGCGTGTGGGCATCGGGTACGTCGAGCGCTACCTCGCGGCCGAGGACGCCGACCCGCTGCGGGTCACGCCCGCGATCGAGGTCGCCGGGTTCGCCGAGGAGCGCGACCGGCTGCTGGCCGAGGTCGTGCGTCCGGCGTTCGCGCGCTACCGTGCGTTCCTGGCCGACGAGGTGGCGCCGGTCGCCAAGTCCGAGTCGGAGCCGGGCATCGGGCACCTGCCGGGCGGGCAGGAGAAGTACCAGGGCCTGATCCGCGCCGAGACCACCACCGACCGCACGGCGCAGGACCTGCACGACACGGGCCTGCGGATCGCCGACAAGCTGGCGGGGGAGTACCGCGAGCTGGGCGGGCGGGTGTTCGGCACCGAGGACCTCGCCGAGATCTTCGAGCACCTGCGCAGCGACCCCGAGCTGCGCTGGCGCGACGGCGAGGAGCTGCTGGCCGGCGCCCGCGCCGCCATCACGCGGGCGGAAGCCGTTGCGCCGCAGTGGTTCTCACGCGTGCCCGCCGCGAAATGCGTGGTGGCGCCGGTGCCCGAGGCCGACGCGGCCAGCGGCACGATCGCCTACTACCTGCCCGCGTCGCTCGACGGCTCGCGGCCGGGCACGTACTACGCCAACACCCACGAGGCGAGCTCGCGGCCGCGGTTCACCAGTGAGGGGATCGCGTTCCACGAAGCCGTGCCGGGGCACCACTTCCAGCTCTCGTTCGCGCAGGAGCTCACGGACCTGCCGCTGCTGCGGCGGCTGGTGCCGTTCAACGCCTACATCGAGGGCTGGGGCCTCTACTCCGAGCGGCTGGCCGAGGAGATGGGCCTGTACTCCGACGACGTCACGCGCCTGGGCATGCTCACACAGGACTCGATGCGCGCCGCCCGTCTCGTGGTCGACACGGGCCTGCACGCGCTGGGCTGGACCAGGCAGCAGGCCGTGGACTACGCCGTGGCCAACACGCCGATGGCGCGGATCGAGATCGAAGCGGAGATCGACCGCTACGTCGCGAATCCGGGCCAGGCGCTCGGCTACATGGTGGGGCGCTTGGAGATCGAGCGCGTGCGCGCCGCGGCCGAGGAGGCGCTGGGCGCGGACTTCGACATCCGCGAGTTCCACGACGTGGTGCTGGGCAACGGGAACCTGCCACTGTCCACACTGGACACGCTCGTGACCGGGTGGATCGCCGCCCGGCGGGCGGAGGGCGCGCGGTGACCTGGCTCGACCTGCCCGAGGACACGGACTTCGGGCTCGACAACCTGCCCTACGGCGTGTTCTCCCGCGGCGGCGAGCCCGAACGCCGCGTCGGCGTGGCGGTGGGCGAGCACGTGCTCGACCTGTCGGCGGCGGCCGAGGAAGCGGCGGCGTCGTTCGCGCAGCTGCTCACGAGCGGTGTGCTCAACCCGCTGCTGGCGGCCGGGCCGGCGACGTGGCGCGCCGTTCGCGAGCAGGTGCGGGAGTGGCTCACGGCCGAGCGCTACGCCGACCAGTTGCGCCCGCACCTCGTGCCGCGCGCGGAGATCACGAACCACCTGCCGTTCGAGGTCGCGGACTACGTCGACTTCTACTCGAGCGAGCAGCACGCGATCAACGCCGGGCGGATCTTCCGCGGCGCCGACGACGAGCTGATGCCGAACTGGAAGCACCTCCCGATCGGCTACCACGGGCGTGCCGGCACCGTCGTGGTGTCGGGAACGCCGGTCGTGCGGCCGTCGGGGCAGCGCAAGCCACGCACCGCGACCGAGCCGTCGTTCGGGCCGTCGCAGCTGCTCGACATCGAGGCCGAGGTCGGCTTCGTGGTGGGCACCCCGTCGACGCCGGGCACGCCGGTGCCGGTCGAGGACTTCGCGAAGCACGTGTTCGGCGTGTGCCTGGTCAACGACTGGTCGGCTCGCGACATCCAGGGCTGGGAGTCGCAGCCGCTGGGGCCGTTCCTCGGGAAGTCGTTCGCCACGTCGGTGGCGCCGTGGATCGTGCCGCTGGCCGCGCTGGAGCACGCGCGCGTGTCGCAGCCGGCGCAGGATCCGGAGCCGCTGGAGTACCTGCGGGTCACCGAGCCGTGGGGGCTGGACCTGGCGCTGGAGATCCGGATCAACGGCCACCTCGTGTCGAGCCCGCCGTTCGCCACGCAGTACTGGACGGCGCCGCAGCAGCTCGCGCACCTCACCGTGAACGGCGCGAGCCTGCGGACCGGCGACCTGTACGCGTCGGGCACCGTCACCGGCCCGGCCAAGGAGCAGCGCGGGTCGCTGCTGGAGCTGAGCTGGGGCGGGCGCGAACCGTTCGCGCTGGGCGACGGCGAGACACGGACGTTCCTCGAAGACGGCGACGAGGTCTCGATCAGCGCCACCGCACCCGGGCCGGCCGGCAGCCGGATCGGGTTCGGGGAGGTGGCAGGGCGGGTCGTGCCCCGCTAGGGCAGCACGCGAACACCCCAAGGGGCCGTACCCGCGTGGGCACGGCCCCCGAGGCGCGCAGGCGGATCCGCGCAGCCGAAAACTCCGAGGTGATCGGGGATGGAAGTGATCACACGGAGTCGAGGTCGGCACTCCCTCGGGCCAGTGCCGCCCGGCTGACGCCCAGCACACAGCCCAGCGACACCAACGACACCAGACAGACGTAGACAGCCACCGAGACGACCGAGCCGGTGGCCCGCACCAGTGAAGCCGCGATGATCGGCGCGAGCGCGCCGCCCAGCAGGACGCCGATCTGGAAACTGGTCGACGCGGCGCTGAACCGGACCCGGGCGTCGAACATCTCCACGATGAACGTGGCCTGCGGCCCGTAACTGATGCTGAAGAAGATCGCGCCCACGAGGTAAGCCGCCATCACGGCGGCGAAGTTGCCGCTCGCGACCGCGAGGATCGTCGGGTAGATCCACACCGCCATCGCGGCGAGGCCGATCAGGATCATGCGGCGCCTGCCGAACCGTTCGCTCATCGAGCCGAAGTACGGCAGCGCCGCGCACGCGACCACTCCGGAGACCATGATGGCGGTGAGCATGGAGGCCCGGTCGATGGTCTTCGCCGAGGCGGCATAGCTCAGGGCGTAGGCGTTGACGATGTAGTAGTAAGCACCGGTGCTGACCATCGATCCGATGGCGAGCAGAATCTGCTTGGGGTACGCGCGGATCGCGGTGATCAGCGGCGCGCGCTGCGCCTCGTTGCGTTCACGGACCTTCTCGAACACCGGCGTCTCGCGCAGCTGCAACCGCACTACGAGCCCCACCACCACCAGCACGATGCTGATGAGGAACGGAATCCGCCAGCCCCACGCCATGAACTGCTGCTCGGGCAGCTGCGAAACCAGCAGGAACACGAGGGTGGACAGCACCAGCCCGGCCGGGACGCCGATCTGGGGGAGGCTGCCGTAGAGGCCGCGCTTGCGGGGCGAGGCGTATTCCACGGCCGTGAGCACGGCGCCGCCCCATTCGCCACCGACTCCGAAGCCCTGCACCAGGCGCAACAGCACCATGAGGATCGGCGCCCACACGCCCACTTGCGCATACGTCGGCAGCACGCCCATGAGGAAGGTCGCGAACCCCATCATGGTCAGCGACAGGACCAGCATCTTCTTCCGGCCGATCCGGTCGCCGAAGTGGCCGAGGATGATCCCGCCGATCGGCCGGGCCCCGAACCCGATCGCGAAGGTGGAGAACGCGAGCAACGAGCCGGCGAGCGGGTCTGCGGAGGGAAAGTACAGCGGTGCGATGACCAGGGCGGCGGCGATCCCGTAGAGCTGGAAGTCGTACCACTCGATGGTCGTGCCGATCAGCACCGACAGGGCGACCCGCCGCATCGGTGGACGAGCTTGGGGCGACGACCCCGCGGGAGCGCCCTCCGCGGTCGCGGATCTCGATGTGCTCCGTGACCGGTCCGGCGTCAGCTCACTCGCCATGTACCTCTCCTCGTCGTTTTGGGGACGGCGGGCAGCGCTGTCCGAACCCGATGACTGCATTGGCATCCAGGAGCGAGGGCGGCCGCGTGGCTGTGGCGGGAGTCGGCCGTTCGCGAGATCGATCGGCCGGAGTCGGCCGATCGACCGTTAATTAACGTTCATTAATGGGTGGAAAGGGACGATAGTCTGGAGCTGTGACCAAGTCAACGGCCGTCTCGCCGCAGGCCGTGCACGAAGCCGCTCGCGATCTTTTCGCGAGCCGGGGCTACCGCGGCACCTCGATGAAGGACATCGCGCAGGTCTTGGCGGTCTCGGCGCCGAACCTCTACAACCACGTCACGTCCAAGCAGGATCTCCTCTACCGGATCATGGACGTGGCGATGGACCGCGCCCTGGCCGCGCTCGCCGCCGCCCTCGACGGCGTGACCGACCTGGCGGACCAGCTGCGTCGCGCCACGGAGGTCACGGTGCTGGACTTCCTCGAGAACCCCGCGGAGGTCACGGTCTGCAACAGCGAGATCCGCAACCTGGAAACACCGTTGCGCCAGGCCATCATCGACAAACGTGACGCCTACGGTGCGCAGATCCTCGCCATCGTCGACCGCGGCTGCGCGCAAGGTCTGTTCGACGTGTCCGAACCGCGGGTCGCCTCGTTCGCGATCCTGGAGATGGGCAACAACGCGAAGGCCTGGTTTCACCCGGACGGCCACTACACCGCGGCCGAAGTGGCCGCACTCTACGGCACTTTCGCCCTGCGGATCGTCGGCTGCCGGCCCGCGGAGCGGTGATCCGTGCGGGCGGTGGCCGGGCGGGTCGTGCCCCGCTGGGCCAAGCGCACTCTCAGGGGAGAGAACTGCTCGTACGACCCTGATCCGGTGAAAAGGAATCAGGGCGGGAGAGGATTCCGGCTCTCCCGCCCTGATTTCTACTTCTCGCCCGGTCTGTCGCTCAGTTGTGGTTACCGTGCGGTGCCCAGATCCTGAACTGGCCGCTGTCGTAGAGCAGGCCGAGCAGGTAGAGCATTCCGTCGTAATAACGGGCCCGCCCGGTCGGGATCGGCGTGTTCCAGAAATCCCGGACAAAGGCGTTCTTGTCCGGATTGGTGGCCGAGATCGCGGAGGTCGAGTTCATCGCCACGAGCCCCTCGGCGTGCGCGGGTTCGTAGGTGTTCTGGCCGGAGGTCAATGGGGTGCCGTCGAGGTGGTAGCGGCTGACATAAGTGCTGACACCCTGGCCTTGGAAGAAGTGCTCCAGCGTGTTGGAGTACTGCGCCTCCCACGGCTTGACGCCGTACCAGGAAGCGTCGACGTTGGCGTTGGCGATGGCGCGCCACGCGTCTTCCTGGAAGTTGTGGTCGTAGGCATTGTCGGTGACCGTCTCGCTCGGCCGCAGGTACGGCGTGCCGTCGAAGTGGGCGTAGTCCGGCGCCAGGCCCGTCGCCGGGTTCGCCGCCTTCTGCAGCAGATTTTCGCCCGCGGTGTAGGCCTTGTCCCACAGCTCGCGATCCGACGGGTCAGCCGCGGCGAACACCTTGTAGAACCCGGTGAGGCTGTAGGAGGGATCGGTGTAGTCGACCGCGAACGGCGGCGAGAACGTCGGCAGGGAGGACTGGCGGTCGAACATGTCGACGCCGCCGTGATCGGACTCGTGCCACATCGCGTGCAGGATCTGCTCCGCCTGCTGCCCGTAGTCGTAAGTCCCACGCCCGTCGCCCCACCGGCCGGACGCGAAGTCGAGCGCCGCGGCCATCCACTGGTCACCGTCGGGCGCCACGCCGGTGTCGATGATCTTCCCGGTGGTGTCGGTGTGCCAGGCGAAGTAGTACTGCTCGGGCCCGCTCTGGATCTGCATCTTCGTCTTCGCGAAGTTCCACAGCGCGTCGAACTCCTGCTTGTGGCCCAGCTGCACCGCGATCATCATGGCGTAACCCATGCCTTCGGTGCGCACGTCCTGGTTGCCGATGTCCTCGACATAGGCCAAGTCCGGCGCGAGCTGGTAGTACAGCGTCTGGCCGTCGTAGCGGTTCGCGTCGGTGCCCGGGCTGCCGTGGAAGAGCTGTTGCCAAGTGGTGTTCACCTTGGCGTCGACCTGTCTCCTCGAGTAGCCGGCGCGGGCAAACGCGTCGGGATACGGCCCGGCGTGCAGATTTCCGGGCGGATTGTGGGCGGGGAATGGTGCGGCGAATGCGGTCGCGGATACGGAGGACAACAAAGCAGCGGTCGCGAGAATCAGCGTGCTGAGTTTCGTCGTCTTGCGCACACGACACCTCCTCGTGTCAGGGCGGGCACGGTGGCCGCGGGGTCGTCGTCAACTTAAGAGGCCGAGATAGAGCGAGTCAATGGCCAACCCTCGCCAGAAATGGGGGAGGTTATTTCAATTATGTGGCTAACCTTGCTAACGTGACCGGAGTGGAATCGCGACAAATGCGCAATCGGCGCGCAGTGCTCGCCGCGGCACGATTCGGGCGTCCGACGACCCGTCTCGAGATCGCGCGCATGACCGGCCTCTCGGCGGCCACCGTCTCCGGCCTCGTCGCCGACCTGATCACGGACGGTGTCCTGGTCGAGCTGGCCCAGCGAGTCCCCGCCGCGGGCGTGGCCGGCGGGCGCCCGGCCGCGGCGCTCGCCGTCAACCCGGCACTGGGCGCGCTGATCGGCATTCACCTGGCCCACGCGGGGGTCCGGATCCTGCTCGCCGGCGTGGACGGCACCGTGCGCGCCGAACACGCCCACGACATCGACGTCGAACACCAGCCGGCCGACACCCTCGAGTACGTGGCCTCCACGGCGCTCGACCTTGTCGCGGACCTCGAAATCCCGCACCGGGGGCTGCTGGGAGTCGGGGTGGCGGTCTCGGCTCCGGTGCTGCTGCATTCGCAGACCCTCAGCTCACCGCCGATGCTGAGCGATTGGGGGGAGGTCGACATCGCGGCCCGGCTCGGGAAGCGCATGGGCCTGGCCGTGCATGTCGGCAACGACGCCGATCTCGGCGCGCTCGCCGAATGGCGCCTCGGCGCGGCGGCGTCCGCGGACAACTTCGTCTACGTGATGCTGTCCGAGGGGGTCGGCGCCGGCCTTGTCCTGCAAGGCCGGCTCTACGAGGGTGACGCCGGTGCCGCGGGTGAGCTCGGGCACGTCACGGTGGTACCGGACGGGCTCATCTGCCGATGCGGCAGCCGGGGCTGCCTGGAGACCGTCGTCGGGGCTCGCGCGCTGGCCACCACGCTCGCCCACAGCCACGGCCCCACCTGCAGCTTCGCCGATCTGATCTCCCTGGCGCACCAGGGAGATCCCGGCGTCCGGCGCCTGCTCGGCGACGCGGGCCGGGCCGTCGGCACCGCGCTGGCCCCCGTCTGCACCGTGCTCAACCCGAAACTGGTCGTCGTCGGCGGCACCCTCGCGCAGACCGGCGAGCCGCTGCTCACCGGCATCAGGGAGACGCTGGCGCGCAACGTTTCGCCAGTCACCAACCGGACGCCCGAGGTCCTCCCGGGCGCACTCGGCACTGGCGCCGAAGCGCTCGGCGCGGTGATCACGGCGAACCAGTTCGCCGACCTCGGCTGAGAGCCGTGCCTCGCGTGCCTTCCGCGAGCAGGCGGTCCGCCGTTGCGCATCGGTCGCGTGCGTGACCTCGACCACCGCCTGGCGATTCGGGCCGGAGGGCGCAGAGTCCAGGCTCGACGTCGCGGAGACCGGTATCTCCTGCGCCGGACCGGCTTCGGGGAGGTGGCCGCGCGGGGTCGTGCCCCGCTAGGCTAAGCGCACGCTTAGCCAGGCTGGTGCGCCGGGCCGTGGGAACGAGGGAGCACGATGAGGATCGGGACGGGCATCAACTACTCCGGCGGGTTCGCCGACAGCGTGGCGGACATCGTCGAGCTGGAGAAGGTCGGGCTCGACATCGCCTTCGTCCCGGAGGCCTACAGCTTCGACGCGGTGAGCCAGCTGGGGTACCTCGCGGCGAAGACCGAGCGCGTGCAGCTGGCGTCGGGGATCTTCCAGATCTACACGCGCACGCCGAGCCTCACCGCGATGACGGCGGCGGGCCTGGACTTCGTGTCCGGCGGCCGGTTCACGCTCGGGCTGGGCGCGTCGGGCCCGCAGGTGATCGAGGGGTTCCACGGCGTGAAGTACGACGCGCCGCTGGCCCGCACGCGCGAGATCGTGGAGATCTGCCGGCAGGTGTGGCGGCGCGAGCGAGTCGTGCACGAGGGCAAGCACTACCCGATCCCGCTGCCACCGGAGCAGGGCACGGGGCTGGGCAAGCCGCTGAAGCTGATCAACCACCCGGTGCGCGAGCGGATCCCGATCCTGCTCGCGGCGCTGGGGCCGAAGAACGTCGCGTTGACCGCGGAGCTCGCCGAGGGCTGGGAGCCGATCTTCTTCCACCCGGAGAAGGCGAACGACGTGTGGGGCGAGGCGCTGGCCGAGGGCAAGGCCAAGCGCGACCCGGCCCTGGGCGAGCTGGACGTGTTCGCGGGCCCGGCGCTCGCGATCGGCGACGACGTGGAGCACCTGCTCGACCAGATCCGGCCGCACCTGGCGCTCTACATCGGCGGGATGGGCGCGCGCGGCAAGAACTTCTACAACACCCTCGCCCAGCGCTACGGCTTCGAGGCCGAGGCGAAGGAGATCCAGGACCTCTACCTGGACGGCAAGAAGGACGAAGCCGCGGCCGCCGTGCCACTGGAATTGCTGCGCGCGATCTCGCTTGTGGGCCCCGCGTCGTACGTCAAGGAACGGGTGGCGGCTTTCAAGGAAGCGGGGGTGACCACGCTCGTGGTCAGTCCACTGCAGCCCGGTCGCGAGGCCCGGGTCGACGCGGTGGCGAAGCTGCGGGAGATCATCGGCTGACCTGCGCCGACGCGCCGGTGAGCGGGACGAATCTGGTTCGCTCAGGCGTTCGGTTTATCATGTCGTAATCGGAAGGTGTGAAGAAGTCGCACCTCGGGCCCGCGGCTGTGGTGGAAAACCGTAAATCTGCCGCTGGTGGGTCACTTCGGGTGTAAGAACGGTCTTCCGGGGGAACACGACGGCGAAGGCGAAAGCGAGGTAGGCCTGACTGTGCGCAGAGTAGCGGGGCCGGCTGCAGGAGTGCTGGACGTGGGTTCGTTCAGCGCCCGCCTTGTCGTCCTCGAGCCCGGGGGTACGCCGCTGGAGCCGGCCTTGAGCCACCAGACTCGGCTGCGCCTCGACCGTGAGCTCGACGACGACTGCCGGCTGAGCCCGCGCGGGATCGCCGCCATCTCCGCGGCGGTGGCCGACGGGGTGGCCGTGGCGAAGGAACACGGCGTACGCGACGTGTTCCCGCTGGCGACGTCTTCGATCCGCGACGCGGCCAACGCCACCGAGGTGGTGCGCCGCGTCCGCCGCGACACCGGCGTGGAGCTGCAGTTCCTCTCCGGCCGGCGCGAGGCCGAGCTGACCTACGTAGGCGCGCGGCGCTGGTACGGCGCGTCCGCGGGCCCGCTGCTGGTGCTCGACATCGGCGGCGGCACGGTGGAGCTGTCGGCCGGCGGCGGTTCGCAGGCCGAGTTCGCCCGTTCGCTGCCGCTGGGTGCCCGCTCGGTCACGCGCGACTGGTTTCCCGCCGAGCCGCCGGTGCGGTCCAAGCGGGTCCGCGCGCTGCGTGAGCACGTGCTGGAGGAGGTGTCCGGCGCCCTGGGCGACGCGACGGAGCACCTCGCCGACCACCGCGTGGTTGGCTGCTCGAAGGTGCTGCGCCAGCTGGCCCGCCTCGCGGGCGACCGCCCCGGCAAGGACCGCGAGCTGCACCTCGACGACCTGCGCGTCTGGATCCCGCGCCTGGCCGCCATGCCGTCGGCGAAACGCGCCGAACTGCCCGGCATTTCGCGCCAGCGCGCCCAGCAGGCCCTCGGCGGCGCCGTCGTGGCCGAAGCCCTGCTCACCATCACGGGCGGCCGCATGGCCATCTGCCCGTGGTCCACCCGCGACGGCCTCCTGCTCACCCTGCTCGACGCGCTCGCCACAACGCCGGACAGCACGGGTTCGCGTCCAGCCGCGTGACACCCCTGGTGCGACCAGGCCGAAACGAGGTATCCCGGACCCATGACACGTGAGCTCTTCCCGCGCGACCGCTCCGAGGACGACGAAGACGACCTGACGCTGCCCGACCCCAGCCGTGTGCGCTCCGAGGTGCCCACGGCTCCGGGGCCGGATCTGACGCCGAGCCATACGGAGGAAGTGGAGCCGCCACCGGGCACCGAAGACGCTGAGGACGCCTGAGCGTCGGTTTGTGGTGCGGCCGGCGGATTCGGGGTGGCTGCAGGCGCAGGTGTGGTGGTGGTAGAGCCCCGCGGAGCCTGAGCGCCCGCGGGGCCGGGGAAACTCAGGCCTCCGGGGACACGAACTGGCGCAGCTTCGACCCGTCCCGGCGTTGGGGTGCGCGGCCGTAGGGCTGGAGCGGCGGGTCGCCAGGGTCGACGTCCGCGATGGGGAGCGTCACGGGGTCCGTGGTGACCATGAAGCGCTCGCCGTGGTGGACGAGTTCCAAGGGCTCGCCCTCGAGGACGTGGTAGGTGGCCTCGCCCGGGCGGATGGCGACCTGGAAGCGCGTGCCGCGGAAGGCCAGGCGGAAGGTGATGCCGCCGAGCTGGCGGGGCAGGCGAGGGGCGAACGAGAGCTGCCCGCCGTGGTCGCGCAGGCCGCCGAAGCCCGCGACGGTGCCCTGCCACGCGCCGGCTAGCGAGGCCATGTGCAGGCCGTTGCGGACGTTGTTGTGCACGTCGTGCAGGTCGGTCAGCGCGGCCTCGGCCAGGTAGTCGTACGCGAGGTCCAGGTGGCCCACCTCGGCCGCGATCACGGCCTGCGTGCCGGCCGAGAGCGACGAGTCGCGCACCGTGCGGGCCTCGTAGTAGGCGAAGTCGCGGGCCTTCTCCTCGGGGCTGAACGAGTCGCCGCACAAGTGCAACGCCAGCACGAGGTCGGCTTGCTTCACGACCTGCTTGCGGTACAGGTCGAAGTACGGGTAGTTCAGCAGCAGCGGGTAGAACGCCGGGCCGGTGCCCTTGTAGTCCCACTCGTCGTGCTCCAGGAAGCCCTCCGACTGCGGGTGCACGCCGAGTTCCTGGTTGTAGGGCAGGAACATCGCCTCGGCCGCGGAGCGCCAGCTGTCGATCTCCGCGATGTCCACTTCGAACTGCTGCACGTCGTCGGGGTACTTCTCGCACACCTGCGCCGCGGCGAGGAGGTTCCGTCGCGCCATCAGGTTGGTGTAGACGTTGTTGTCCGCCACCGCCGAGTACTCGTCCGGGCCGGTCACGCCGTCGATGCGGAAGTGCCCGTGCCGGTCGTAGTGGCCCAGTGAAGCCCACAGCCGCGCGGTTTCCACCAGGAGCTCGGCGCCACAGCCGCTTTCGAACTCCTCGTCGCCGGTCGCGTTGAGGTAGCGCTGCACGGCGTCGGCGATGTCGGCACTCACGTGGAACGCCGCGGTGCCCGCGGGCCAGTACGCCGAGCACTCGGCGCCGGTGATGGACCGCCACGGGAACGCCGCGCCGCTCAGGCCGAGCTGCTTCGCGCGTTCTTTGGCCTTGTCCATTGTGGAGTGCCGCCAGCTGAGCGCATCCCTAGCCGCGCCCGGGATCGTGTAGGTGAGCACGGGCAGCACGAAGGTCTCGGTGTCCCAGAACGCGTGTCCGTCGTATCCGGGACCGGTCAGGCCTTTGCCGGCGATCGCGCGCTGCTCGCCACGGGCCCCGGCCTGCAGCAGGTGGAACAGCGCGAACCGCACGGCTTGCTGAAGCTCGGGGTCGCCGTCGATCTCGATGTCCGAGGTCGCCCAGAAGTCGTCGAGGTACTGGCGCTGCTCGCTGATCAGCCCCTTCCACCCCGTCTGCCGCGCGCCGGCGAGCGCGGCCTCGACCTGCGCGCGCAGCGCGGGCACGGACCGCTGCGCGGACCAGCCGTAGGCGAGGAACTTCGTGATCCGCAGGCGCCCGCCCTTCGGGACGTCGACGGCGACCGTGAGCCGCGCGAGGTCGTCCTCGCTGTGGATGCGAGTGTGGATGCCGTCGTCGACCTCGATCTTGTGGTCCATCGCGGCGGCCATGCGCAGGCCGGAGTTGCGCGTCTGGTGCACGAGCACGGCCTGGTAGTTCGCCGCGCGGTTGAACTGCGACACCAGCGGCGTGTCGAGAGCGGCGGCGACGCGTGGGTCGCGGGCGTCGGACTCGATCGGCTCGTTGGCCAGCAGGTCGGACTGGACCACGAGCTGCAGGTCCTCGTCGAGCGGCTCCACCTCGTAACGGATCGCCGCGATCGCGCGCTGCGTGAACGACACGAGCCGCTCGGTCTTCACGCGCACGCGGCGGCCGGTGGGGGAGGACCACTCGGTGGAGCGGGTCAGGGTGCCGCTGCGGAAGTCGAGCACGCGGTCGTGCTCCAGCGCCGTGCCGTAGCGCATGTCGAGCGGCTCGTCCTCCACCAGCAGCCGGAGGATCTTGCCGTCGGTCACGTTGACTACGGTCTGCCCCTCCTCGGGGTAGCCGTAGCCGCCTTCGGCGTAGGGCAGTTCGTGCTGCTCGTAGAAGCCGTTGAGGTACGTGCCGGGCAGTCCGCGCGGCTCGGCTTCCTCGAGCGTGCCGCGCAAGCCGATGTGGCCGTTGGACAGCGCGAACGCCGATTCCGTGCGCTGCAGCGCGTCGACGTCGAGGCCGCGCCAGCGCAGCTCCCACGGCGAGCACTCGTAGCCGAACGGCGTTTCGGTCATGCCTTCTCCAGGAGTTCGGCGAGGTCGTCGACCACGACGTCGGCGCCGTGGGCTTTCAGTTCGGCGGCCTGGTCGGCGCGGTTCACGCCCACCACGTATCCGAAGTGGCCGGCGCTCCCGGCCTGCACGCCCGAGAGCGCGTCCTCGAACACGGCCGCGTGCGCAGGCTCGACACCGAGCGCCTTCGCGCCGGCGAGGAAGGAGTCGGGGGCGGGCTTGCCCTTGAGGTTGTCGCGCCGGATGACCAGTCCGTCGATCCGGGCCTCGACGAACTTCGTGAGGTCCGCGGCTTCGAGCACCTTCGCGCCGTTGGCCGACGACGTCACCACGGCGATGCGCAGGCCGGCCGCCTTCGCCTCTTCGAGGTAGCGCACGGACCCGGGGTAGGGGTTCACGCCGCGTTCTTCGATGATCTTCAGGACCAGCTCGTTCTTGCGGTTGCCGACGCCGTTCACGGTCGGCTCGTTCACACCGTCGTCGGGGGAGCCTTCGGGCAGCCGGATGTCGCGGGAGCGCAGGAACTCGCGCACGCCGTCGGCGCGCGGGCGGCCGTCGACGAAGGCCGCGTAGTCGTGGTCGGTGAACTCCCGGAACGTGTCGCCGTCCCGGCCGCGAAGAAACTCGTCGAACGTCCGTTTCCACGCTTCACGGTGGAGCACGGCCGTTCCGGTCAGCACGCCGTCGAGGTCGAACAGACAGGCGGTGATGGTGTCCGGCAGTCCGATCATGAGCGCAAACCTACCGGTCCGGACTCGCTTCCGCGGCACCCGTGTCGTGGGGGCGCACGCGGTGGATCAGCTCGTGCACGGTCGCGTCCGCCAGCCGGTACCGCACCACACGCCCGTCGCGGTGCGCGGTCACGAATCCGTGGGCTCGCAGCAGCCGCAGCGCCTGCGAAACGGCGGTGTCCGTCATGCCCGTGGCCGCCGCGAGGTCGGTGACGCTGATCTCGCGCGCGTAGTGGATCGACACGAGCAACGCCAGCCGCGACGGATCGGCCACCACGGCGAACCGCCCGGCCCACTCTTCGATGACCGCCCTGTCCCCCAACCCGGCGACAGCGGCGGCCACGCGCTCCGGGTCGATCAGACGCCGGTCGGGCTCGATGCTCACAACGCCCGATGATTCCACCCCGGCCGCCCGCCGACCACCGCGGCCGAGCTCTGGGCCGCGCGGGAATGTTCAGCCGCGGTGTCGAACCGGCGCCGGTGCGTTCGTCGAGTGGGTGCGCAGGGCTTCACACGGGAGGAAGCCCGAGACGAACTGATGAGGAGCGTGCCCGTCATGGCCGAGAAGAACGTGAGTGCCACCCTGACCATCGCAGTACCCGCCGGCACGGTTTTCGCGGTCCTGGCGGACCCGGCGACCCACGCCGCGATCGACGGCACCGGCTGGGTCCGGGAACCCGTCGACCGGGCGCTGCTCACCGAGGTGGGGCAGCTGTTCCGGATGGACATGTACTACGCCACCGGCTACCGGGTGGTCAACAAGGTTCACGTGCTCGAGCCGCCGCGCGTCGTCGGCTGGTTCACCGGACAGGAGAAAGAAGACGGCGAACTGGAGTTCGGGGGCTGGACCTGGCGTTACGACCTCACGCCGCTCGGTCCGTCCGGCACCGAAGTCACGCTCACCTACGACTGGGCGGCGGTACCGCAGTTCATCCGCGATCGCGGTATCCGGTTCCCGCCGTTCCCCCCTGACCACCTCGTCAACTCGCTGCACCACTTGGCCGAACTGGCCGAGGCGTCCCGGCTCGCGGCCGGGTCGCAGTGAGGTTCAGGCCGCCCCGACCCGACGTTCGAACACCAACCCCTCCGCGGCCCGCAACCCCACACTCATCGCCCCCGTCAATACACCGTCGTCGCCCAGTTCGCCTTGGACGACGGTGGGGACGAGGGGCGTGAAGGAGCGCAGGGCGCGGTCGATGGGGTCCAGCAGCAGGTCGGCGGCGGTGCCGATGCCGCCGCCCAGGACGATGAGTTCGGGGTCCACCACGGCGGCCACGGAGGCGACCGTGTAGGCGAGCCGGTCGGCTTCCGTCCGCACCGCGCGCTGGGCCAGTTCGTCGCCCTCGCGGGCCAGGCGGAAGACCTCGCGGGCCGATTTCGCCGTGCCCAGGCCGAGTTCGCGTGCGCCGCGGACCACGGACTGGGCGGCGGTGGCCTCTTCGAGGTGGCCGCGGGCCGGGACCTCGCCGCCGGACTGGGTGCGGCCGTAGGGGAGGTAGCCGATCTCGCCGGCGGCGCCCGTCGCGCCGCGGAAGACGCGGCCGTCGACCATGAGGCCCATGCCGACGCCGGTGCCGATCATGAGGCAGCCCACCACGGACGCGCCGCGGGCGGCGCCGCTTTCCCACTCGCCGACGGCGGTGAGGTTGGCGTCGTTCTCCACGACCAGGCCGGCGCCCAGCGCGGCCTCCAGCTCGTCGAGCAGGCCGGGTTTGCCCCAGCCCGGCAGGTTCGGCGCGTGCCGGAAGCAGCGCTTCGCCGGGTCCGCGACGCCGGGGGAGCCCAGCACGCGCACCACGATGTCGGCGTCGGTCAGCCCGGCCTCGGCCACGATCTCGCGCGCCAGCCGGCCGACGGAGGCGACGAGCGCGCTGCCGGAGCGGGCCGTGTTGCGGGCGTCGCGCCTCGCGACCACCGTGCGGCCCAGGTCCGACACGGCGACGCGAATGTGCTCGCGCCCGATGTCCACGCCCAGCACGTACCCCGCGGTGGGGTCGGCTTCGTAGAGCACGGCGGAACGGCCGGTGCCGGTGGACGTGTGCCCGGTCGCCCGCGCGAGGCCCGCGGCCTCCAGTGCCAGCAGCGCCTGGCTCACCGTCGGCTTGGACAGCCCGGTGTCCTTCGCGACCTGCGGCCGCGTCGCCGGCCCGCCGCGGCGCAGCAGGTCGAGCACCGCCCGCTGGTTGATCCTGCGCATCCCGGCCGGCGTGCCGACCGGCGGAGTCCCCGCGCCCACCACGTGCCGCCCGCTTCCTACTCGTGCCGATGTCATCACTGCCAAGGTAACCGGCTTCGGCAGGAAACCTTCTTTTCACCCGTTCGGTGACCAGCGGCAGAGCGTCCAGGCGACGATACGGGCTGTCGGCGCCATCCCGGCGCAGGGCGCGCGGAGCCAAGGCGTGACGAGTGTACGAACGGCCATCCGGCGCAGCCCGCGCTCACCCGTCGGCACCCCCGTGAACACCCGATCCGACCAGTGGTGAATGTGTCACGACGCACATTCGAAGGCGGTCGGCTGTTACCTCGTCACAGACATCAGTCGACACGACTACTGCGCGTTGCGTCGATTCTGTCACGTCCTTAGCGTGGCGCGCCAGACCTCCCGTTCCACCACCGCGTCACACCCCACCACCCGGGCTGCACCGTCGCAGCGGCGCTCGCCCGGCCGCGCCGTCCGCACCGGCGCGAGTGCCTCGAAGGGATTCCCGATGGCCAGTCCCACCACCAGCCCCGGACCACAGGGCGGTACCGAGCCGGACAACGCAGCGCCGGACGACGACGGGCGCGTCGGCCGCCGCCGCTTCCTCACCTACCTCGTCGCCGCGCCGACGCTGACCGTCGCGACGAAGCTGTCGTTCGACACCCTCGTGCCGGACAAGGCCGAAGCCGTGGTGCCCACGCTGCCGCAGCCCGCCGAGATCCTCGACCTCGGCGACGTGCTCACACTCTCGAACGCGCCCACGGCCGGCATGCTCGTGCTCGAGGTGACCAACGACGGCCGCGTGCGCCTGCAGCTGCCGCGCGCCGAGGTGGGCCAGGGCATCAACACGGCCAGCGCGATGCTCGTCGCCGAAGAGATGGACCTGCCGCTCGACAAGGTCGACGTGGTGCTGGCCGACGCGCGCCCGGAACTGCTGTTCAACCAGCTCACCGGCGGCTCCAACACCATGCGCTCGCTGTACGACCCGATCCGCACCGCCGCCGCGACGGCCCGGGCCCGGATGGTGGCCGCCGCGAGCTCGCAGTGGAACGTCCCGGCGGCGCGCCTGTCGACCCGCGACGGTCTCGTGCGCTCGCCGGACGGGCGCAAGGCCTCCTACGGTGTGCTCGCCGGCCCGGCAGCCCGCGCGGACCTGCCCACCGCGGCCGTGAAGCCGAAGGCCGAGTCAGCCCACACGCTGGTCGGCACCCCGACGTCGCGCAAAGACGCGCTCGCCATGGTCACGGGCAAGCAGGTCTACACGCTCGACCTCGACATCCCCGGCGCGATGCCGGTGATGGTGCGGCGCCCGCCGACGATCAACGGCACGGTCAAGAAGGTCAACAACGAGGCCGCCGTGCGCGCGATGCCCGGCATCATCGACATCGCCGTCGTGCAGACCGGCGTCGCGGTGATGGCCGAGACCTTCGGCCAGGCGCTCGACGGCAAGAACGCCCTCGACGTCACCTGGAACGCGGGCACCGTCGACGGCGAGAACAACGCGTCCATCACGAAGAAGCTGAAGGCCGCGGCGCTGCCGTTCGTGGTGCCGCCGCTGCTGACGCAGTACGTGGACGGCGAGTTCGACTTCGCGTTCGTCAGCCACGCGCCGATGGAGTCGAACTCCGCGGTCGCCGACGTCCGCGAGGACAGCGCCACCATCTGGGCCGGCCTGAAGTCGCCGATCGTCGCGAAGCAGACCATCGCGCAGGAGCTGGGGCTGCCGGAGAACAAGGTCACCGTGCACGTCCAGCAGGGCGGCGGCTCGTTCGGCCGCCGGCTGTTCTTCGACGCCGCGCTGGAAGCCGCGCACATCTCCAAGGCCATGAAGAAGCCCGTCCGGCTCATGTGGAGCCGGATCGACGACATGCGCCACGGCCGCGCCCGCGCCGCGAGCCACCACAAGATCCGCGCGACGTTCGCGCTCGGCCAGGTGCTCACCTTCGAGCACCGCGTGGCCAGTGTCGAGACCGACTGGGGCCACGGCCTCGGCGAGATCCTCACCGCGTTCGCCGCGAAGCTGCCCGTGGGCGGCAACCTGAGCTTCGCGCAGACGGTGTTCCTGCTGACGGTGAAGTCGCCCTACAACTACGGCGTCACGACGCAGCTGCTCAACGAGGTGCCGCTGAAGTTCCACACCTCGGCGTGGCGTTCGGTGTACTCCGCGAACACCCGCGGGGCCGAGGAGATCATGGCCGACGAGATCGCGGCCAAGCTCGGCAAGGACCCGCTGGAGTTCCGCCGCGAGTTCATCAAGGAGCCGCGCCAGAAGGCGGTGCTGGACAAGGTCGCCGAGCTCGGCGAGTGGGGCAAGAAGATGCCGAAGGGCTTCGCCCAGGGCATCGCGGTCCACGGCGAGTACAAGTCCTACACCGCCTGCCTGGTGGAGATGGACGCGCGCGACCCGAAGAACCCGCGCGTGACCAAGGCGACGATCGCCGTGGACGTCGGCAAGCCGGTGAACCCCCGCGGCATTCAGTCGCAGATGCTCGGCGGCCTCACCGACGCCATCTCGACCACGCTCACCGCGGGCCTGCACATCGACAACGGACTCCCGCTCGAAGGCAGCTACTCGCAGTTCCACTACGCGCGGCAGAAGAACGCGCCGATGGACGTGAACGTGTTCGTGATGCCGGCCAACGGCAGCGAGATCGGCGGCGCCGGCGAGCTCGGGCTGCCCGCGCCGGTGGGCGCCATCGCCAACGCCTACGCCCGCGCGACCGGCATCAAGCCGCGCAGCTTCCCGATCAACTTCCCCGTCGACTTCGATCCGTTCCCCCGCTGATCTTCCCCACCACCGCAAGGAGTTCCCATGCCCAACTACAGCTTTGTGGTGAACGGGAAGACCGTCACCGTGGACGCGCCGGCCGACCTGCCGCTGCTGTGGGCGCTGCGCGACAAGCTGAAGGTGCGCGGCCTCAAGTACGGCTGCGGCATCAACGTCTGCAAGGCCTGCACCAGCCACCTCGACGGCGAGGCCATGAACCCGTGCGTCACGCCGGTCTCCGAGTGTGAGGGCCGCGAGGTCACCACGATCGAGGGCCTGGCGGACGGCGACAAGCTGCACCCGGTGCAGGAGGCGTGGCTGGAGCAGGACGTCGCGCAGTGCGGTTACTGCCAGCCGGGCCAGATCATGGCCGCCGTCGCGCTGCTGAAGAAGACCAAGAACCCCACCGACGCCGACATCGACGCGATCGAGAACGTGTGCCGCTGCGGTTCGTACTTCCGCATCCGCGAGGCGATCAAGGCGGCCGCCGCGAAGATGTGACCCGCGAATGCGGAAGTTCTACATCAGTTCTTCCGCATTCGCGGCAAGTGTCACAAGTTCACCCGGCCGAGTGATCGGGTGTCGTGTTAGATGACCTTCCCGAGGGCTCAACGACGAGTCCCCGTACGGTCACGGGTGAGGGGCGCGCGAGCGCCCTTCGCCCAGGCCTGGAGGGCGTTGATGCACTACCAGACAGTTCTGCGCGACGGGCTCGCCCCCGTGGTCTCGGTGCTGGCCGCCGAGGTCGAAACCGCCATGCCCGAGCTGATCGAAGCGACCACGCACCAGATCCTCGAGCAGATGCCGGTCTACCGCGACGAGCGGTTCGTCACCCACGCCGAATTGCGCAAGTCCGTGCGCGCCAACCTCGACTACGTGATGCGCACGCTGCGCGGCGAAGACGTGCCCGACCTGTCCCAGGCGCGGGCCACCGGCCGCGCGCGGGCGCTGCAGGGCGCGCCGCTGCCGGAAGTCCTGCGCGCGTACCGGATCGGGCTCACCGAGGTGTGGCACCGGTTCGTGCTGCTGACCGCGCGCGGCGACCACCAGGACCTCGCCGGGCTCGTCGCCGCGACGTCCGCGGTGTGGGCGCTGGTCGACGACTACGCCGAGGCGCTCACTTCGTCCTATCGGGACACCGCGGCCGAAGTCGTGGTGGCGCACCAGAACCGGCGCTCCGCTCTGGTGGAGGCGCTGTTCGCCGGCGGCGCCGCGACCGAGGGCACGCTGTGGGACATCGCCCGCGTGCTGGAGCTGACCGTGGACGGCAGCTTCGTGGTCGTCGCGGCCGAAACGCCGCGGCTGGGCCACGAACCGCTGCCGAAGATCGAGCAGCGCCTGCGCGAAGCCCAGCACGCCTCGGCGTGGCGGCTCACGCCGGACCTGCAGGTGGGTGTGGTGTCGCTGCGCGACCCGTCGGCGTGCAAGGTGACCATCGACCTGCTGCGCGAAGCCCCGGTGGGCCGCGTCGGCATGAGCCCGGTGTTCTCAGGCCTGGGCAACACGTCCCGGGCGCTGCACTTCGCCCGCGTGGCGCTGTCCAGCATGGCGCCCGGCTCGACGGGCCTGGTGCAGTTCACGGAGTCGCCGCTCGCGGGCCTGGTCGCCAGCGCGCCGGAGGCGTCGGTGCAGCTCGCGCACCACGTGCTGCGCCCGATCCTCGACCTGCCCGGCGACGACCGCAACGTGCTGCTGCTGACCCTGCGCGCGTGGTTCGACTGCCAGGGCTCCACGAAACTCACGTCGGAACGGATGTTCTGCCACCCCAACACGATCCGCCACCGCCTGCGCCGCATCACCGACGAGCTCGGGCGCTCGCTCACGGACCCGCAGGACATCGCGGAGCTGGGCGCGGCGCTGCGCGCGCTGCACCTGTTCCCGGAGACCTCGCACCTGCCGGCACCGCGGCCGACCCGCGCCGGGTGAGCCGTCGACGACCGTCCACAGTGGCCGGTGGCGCGAACATCGCCACCGGCCACCGGCGGACCGTCAGCTGTCGCTCGACTGCTTCCAGAGGTTGATGTCCGACTCCGTCGCGTACCGGTCGACCTCGGCCAGCTCCTCGGCGGTGAACTCGAGGTTGTCCAGCGCGGCGACGTTGTCCTCGAGCTGCTTGACGCTGCTCGCGCCGATCACCAGCGACGTCATGCGCGGGTCGCGCAGGGCCCAGGCCAGCGCGAGCTGCGCCAGCGACTGGCCGCGGCGCGTGGCGATCTCGCCGAGGCCGCGGATCTTCGCGAGCCGGTTCTCGGTGATCGTGTCCGGGTCGAGGGACTTGCCCTGCGCCGCGCGCGAGTCGGCCGGCACGCCGCCGAGGTAGCGGTCGGTGAGCAGACCCTGGGCGAGCGGAGAGAACGCGATGCAGCCGGCTCCGGCCTCTTCGAGGGTGTCGAGCAGGCGGTCGTCCTCGGTCCACCGGTTGAACATGGAGTACGAGGGCTGGTGGATCAGCAGCGGCGTGCCCAGCTCACGCAGCAGGCGCGCGGCCTCGGCGGTGCGCTCGGAGTTGTAGGAGGAGATGCCGACGTAGAGCGCCTTGCCCGAGCGCACGGCGCGGTCGAGCGCCCCGACGGTCTCCTCCAGCGGAGTCTCCGGGTCGAAGCGGTGGGAGTAGAAGATGTCGACGTAGTCCAGGCCCATGCGGCCCAGCGACTGGTCGAGCGACGCCAGCAGGTACTTGCGCGAGGCCCAGTCGCCGTACGGGCCCGGCCACATGTCGTAGCCGGCCTTGGTCGAGATCACCAGCTCGTCGCGGTAGGGCTTGAAGTCCGTGGCGAGGATCTGGCCGAAGTTGGACTCGGCCGAGCCGTAGGGCGGGCCGTAGTTGTTGGCCAGGTCGAAGTGCGTGATGCCGAGGTCGAAGGCGCGGCGCAGGATGTCGCGCTGGACCTGCAGCGGCCGGTCGTGGCCGAAGTTGTGCCACAGGCCCAGGGAGATGGCGGGCAGCTTCAGTCCGCTGCGCCCGCAGCGCCGGTAGGGGATCGAGTCGTATCGGCTGGTCGCCGCAACGTAGGTCACGTGGCCAGATGCTAGCTCGCGACCGGCCGCTCGGCTCCCGCACCGTGCCGGCCGGGCCACGGTCGCGGTGCGGCCCGCGGCGACCATCGGCGGCGCCGTGACCGGTCCCGCGACGAGCGTGCCCGCCCCGGCCGGGCCGTCGGTGTGGGCGGCGACCAGCAGCGGGCCGGCCAGCCTGACCGGCTGGGGGTGACGGTGGCGGAGCTCAACCGCACACTCGCGCGGATCGTGGAGACGGACTGAGGCCCGGCCAGTACAGTGCGAGGTGAGCATCCGCTTAGGAGGTCACGTGGGCACCGGTTTCTTCTCGTCCGTCGACGACGTGTCGGCGCAGCTGGCCGAGGTCGGCTACCTCGCCTCGACGGCGGTGGCGACCACCGTGTTCCTCGCCGACCGGCTGGGTAAGCCCTTGCTCGTCGAGGGCCCGGCCGGCGTGGGGAAGACGGAGCTGGCCAAGGCCGTGGCCGCCGTCAGCGGCTCGCGGCTCGTGCGCCTGCAGTGCTACGAGGGCATCGACGAGGCCCGCGCGCTGTACGAGTGGAATCACGCCAAGCAGCTGCTGCGCATCACCGCCGGGCGCGACGAGACGTGGGAGGACGCGCGCACCGACATCTTCGGTGAGGAGTTCCTGCTGCGCCGCCCGCTGCTGCAGGCCATCTCCGGCACCGAGTCCACCGTGCTGCTGGTCGACGAGACGGACAAGGCCGACGTCGAGGTGGAGGGCCTGCTGCTGGAGGTGCTCGGCGACTTCCAGGTCACCGTGCCCGAGCTGGGCACGATCACCGCCACCCGCGACCCGTTCGTGGTGCTCACGTCCAACGCGACGCGCGAGCTGTCCGAGGCGCTGCGGCGGCGCTGCCTGTTCCTGCACATCGACTTCCCCGACCCGGAGCTCGAGCTGCGGATCGTGAAGCTGCGCGTGCCCGGCATCGATGCTGCGCTGGCCGACTCCGTGGTCCGCGTGATCGCCGCGCTGCGCGCCATGGACCTGCGCAAGCTGCCGTCGGTCGCCGAGACCATCGACTGGGCGCGCACGCTGCTGGAGCTCGGCTCCGGCACGCTCGACGAGCAGATCGTGCGCGAGAGCCTCGGCGTGGTGCTCAAGCACCAGGACGACATCACCAAGGCCGGCGCGGGCCTCAAGCTCGACCAGGTGCTGGACGCGTCTTGAGCGCGCCCGGCGTCACCGAGCGGCTCACGGCGTTCGTGCAGGCGCTGCGGGCGCAGGGCATCCCGGCGGGCCCGGCCGAGACCGTCGACGCGGGGGCCGCGCTGGAGGTGCTCGGCTTCGACGACCGCGAGCTCGTGCGCGAGGGCCTCGCCGCCGCGCTCGTGCGCCGCGGCGGGCAGCGGGCGGTGTTCGACGCCGCGTTCGACCTGTACTTCCCGGCCGGCGTGGGCGTGCCCGAGCTGGCGCGCGACGACCGGCCGCGGGACCTCGAACAGCTGCGGGAGGCCGTGGCGGCCGCGCTCGCCGAAGGCGACCAGCAGGCGCTGGCGCAGCTGGCCGGCGTCGCCGTGGAGATGCTCGGCGGGTACGGCGCGGGTTCCGGCGCCGGCGGCGGGTTCTCCGCGCACCAGACGCTGGACCGGCTGCAGCCGCAGACGCTGATCGTGCGCGTGCTCGCTGCGATCCGGGCCGCGGGCGGCGGCTCCGACGAGGGCGGCGAGTTCACCGACCGGCTCACGCGCGACGAGGTCCGCCGCCGTGTCGAGGACTTCCGCGGGAACGTCCGCACGGAGGCCCGCCGGCGCGCGGCCGAGGTGCGGGGCCGCGACCGCGTGGCCAAGCACGCGATCGCGCCGGCCGCGGACCGCGTGGACTTCCTGATCGCCAGCCGGGCGCAGCTGGCCGAGCTGCGCCGCGCCGTGCAGCCGTTGTCGCGCAAGCTCGCGACCCGGCTGGCCGCGCGCCGCAAGCGCACCACCCGCGGACAGATCGACCTGCGGCGCACGCTGCGGCGGTCGTTGTCGACGGGTGGCGTGCCGGTGCGTCCGGCGTTCCGGCACCGGCGGCCCGGCCGGCCCGAGATCGTGCTGCTGTGCGACCTGTCGGGTTCGGTCGCGGGGTTCGCGAACTTCACGATGCTGCTGGTGCAGGCGCTGCGCGACCAGTTCAGCAAGGTGCGCGTGTTCGCGTTCGTGGACAGCACCGACGAGGTCACGCACCTGGTCACCGCGGGTGTCGCCGACCCGGAGCACCTCGGCGCGCGCATCCTCGAAGAAGCGGCCGTGGTGCGCTGGGACGGGCACAGCGACTACGGCGGCGCCCTGCGCGGGTTCACCGGCAAGTGGCTCGACGCCGTCGGCCCGCGCACGTCGGTGCTCATCCTCGGCGACGCGCGCACCAACGGCGGCGACCCCAACCTCGACGCCGTCCGTGCCATCCGCGATCGCGCGCGGCACGTCTACTGGCTCAACCCCGAGCGTCGCGCCCTGTGGTCCACCGGCGACTCGGCGGCGCTGGCGTACGCGGAGCTTGTGGAAATGCACGAGTGCCGCAACGTGCAGCAGCTGAGCACGCTGGTCACGCGCCTGCTGCCGGTGTGAGCCACGCGGCGATCTCCTTGCGCAGCGCGGTTTTCGTCTCCTCCGGCGCGAACGACGCCGTGACGGCGGTTTCGGCGAGGGCCGCGAGAGCGGTGTCGTCGTAGCCGAACGTGTCGCGCGCGGTGGTGTACTCGTCGGTCAGCGTGGTGTGCGTGACCGAGGGGACGTCGGTGTTCAGCGTGACGGCGAGGCCCGCGGCGACGAGGCAGGGGAGCGGGTGCTTCGCCAGGGCCGGCACCAGGCCGAGGACGACGTTGGAGGTCGGGCACACCTCGAGCGCGATCGCGCGGTCTCGGACCTCGGCCACCAGCTCGGGGTCGTCGAGCACGCGGATGCCGTGGCCCAGGCGCTCGGCGCGGCCGACGTCGAGGGCTTCGCGGATGCTCGCGGGCCCGGCGTCCTCGCCCGCGTGGTGCACGAGGTGGAGCCCGGCTTCGCGCGCCTTGGCGAAGACGCCGGCGAAGGGAGCGAGCGAGTGGCGTTCCTCGCCCGCCATGCCGAGGCCGACCACCTCGTCGTGGGCCAGGGCGAGCCGCAGCGTGCGCTCGGCGCGTTCGACGGACCGGCGGCGCGAGTGATCGAGGAGGACGCGGGTCTCGACGTCTCCTTCGGACAGTCCTTTGAGGACTGAGTCGAGCGGCATCTCCAGATCCCCCAGCCGTTCGCCGTGCGACGCGGCCGTGAACGTCACCTCGGCGTACCGCGTGCCCTGCGCGGCTTCGTCCACGCAGAACTCCCGGGCGACGCGCTCGAAGTCCTCCGGCGTGCGCAGGCAGGCACGGATGAGGGAGTTGTAGTCGGCGAAGTCGCGGAACCCGGTGAACGCCCGTGCCGCACCCGGCAGCGGCACGTCGTTGGCGTCGGCCAGCTCGCGCAGCGTCGCCGGCCGCACGGTGCTCTCGAGGTGGACGTGCAGGTGCGCCTTCGGGAGCGCCGCGAGATCTCGCATGGGGCCGATCATGCCTGGTCAGACGTCGTGGGTCGCGGGGATTTCGGCGCGCCCGCGCCCGGAATGTTCGAATCGGGGAACTCCGGGTACTCATCGCAGCGTTGAGGGGATGACGAGAAACCCGCGGGAGGACTCCATGGCAATGCTCAAACGACTCGCCGTACTGGCCGGCGCGGCCGGTGCCGTCACGTCGTACGCGAAGAAGAACCCCGAGAAGGTCAACCAGGCCGTGGGCAAGGCCGCCCAATTCGTCGACCAGAAGACCAAGGGCAAGTACCACGCGAAGATCAACGGCGTGACCCAGAAGGTCTCCGACGTGACCAAGCCGAAGCCGGGCCACTGACCGACGCGAGGTGAGCCGGCGGGTGCCGAAGCGACCGTATGCTCACCTGGTGAACGCCGGTCACCGGAACCGGCCGCGGCGGCAGACCAGGTCACGACCGCCTGCTGACGTTCGGGGGTGCGTTCTCGAACCACCTGCGGGCCACCGCCGCGGCCGGGCGCCGCTTCGGCTTCGTCCAGCTGAGGACGGCGAACCCGATCGCTCGCTGCCGCCGCGCGAGACCGGCGGCGATGCCCGCCAGAGTGCGCCTTCATCGCCGGCTTCCCAGCCCGCGGCCCCTATTCCTCCGCCAACGCGGCCAGCACGCTCTCGCCGTACTTCGCCAGCTTGGCCTCGCCGACGCCGCTGACGGTGCCCAGGTCGGAGAGCGAGCCGGGGCGTTCGGCGGCGATCTGGCGCAGCGTGGCGTCGTGGAAGATCACGTAGGCGGGGACGCCCTGGTCCTTGGCCGTGGCGGCGCGCCAGGCGCGGAGGCGTTCGAACAGTGGTGCGGCCTCCGCGGGCATTTCCACGGCCGGGGCGGTGCCGCGGCGGGAAGTACGCGCGGCGCGGGCCGGGCGCTCCGGTTCGCGCCGCAGGGACACGGTGCGTGAGCCGTTGAGCACCGAGGCGCTGCCGTCGGTCAGGACCAGAGAGCCGTAGTCCCCTTCCACGGCAAGGAGGTTCTGCGCCAGGAGCTGCCGGACGACCGCGCGCCACTCCTGCTCGCGCAGTTCGGTGCCGATGCCGAAAACCTTGAGTGTGTCGTGCTGGAACTGGGTGACCTTCGGGGTCGTCTTGCCGAGCAGGATGTCGATGATCTGGCCGGCGCCGAACTTCTGGCGCCGTTCGTTGCGCAGCCGCACGACGGTGGAGAGCAGCTTCTGCGCCGGGATGGTGCCGTCGAAGCGTTCGGGTGGGGCGAGGCAGGTGTCGCAGTTGCCGCAGGGTTGGCCGGTCTGGCCGAAGTAGGCGAGGATCTGCGTGCGGCGGCATTCGACGGTCTCGCACAGCGCCAGCATGGCGTTGAGGTGCGCGGCCTGCCGGCGGCGGTGGGCCTCGTCGCCCTCGCCGTTCTCGATCATCTTGCGCTGCTGCATCACGTCCTGCAGCCCGTAGGCGAGCCACGCCGTGGACGGCAGCCCGTCTCGGCCCGCGCGGCCCGTCTCCTGGTAGTAGCCCTCCACGGACTTCGGCAGGTCGAGGTGCGCGACGAACCGCACGTCCGGCTTGTCGATGCCCATGCCGAACGCGATGGTGGCCACCACCACGAGCCCGTCCTCGCGCAGGAACCGCGACTGGTTCTCCGCGCGGGTGCGCTTGTCGAGCCCCGCGTGGTAGGGCACCGCGCGGATTCCGTTCTGCACCAGGAACTCCGCCGTCTTCTCCACCGACGCGCGCGAGAGGCAGTAGACGATCCCCGCGTCGCCCTTGTGCTCGGTGCGCAGCAGCTCGAGCAGCTGCTTCTGCGGCGAGTTCTTGCCGACGATGCGGTACTGGATGTTCGGCCGGTCGAAGCTCGCGACGAAGTGGCGCGCGCCGTCGAGGTTGAGCCGCGCGGAGATCTCCTTGTGCGTGGTCTCGGTGGCCGTGGCGGTGAGCGCGATGCGCGGCACGTCCGGCCAGCGCTCGTGCAGCGACGACAGCATCAGGTAGTCGGGCCGGAAGTCGTGGCCCCACTGCGACACGCAGTGCGCCTCGTCGATCGCGAACAGCGCGATCTTCCCGCGGTCGAGCAGCCGCACGGTCGACTCGACCGAGAGCCGTTCCGGCGCCAGGTAGAGCAGGTCGAGCTCACCTGCGACGAACGCCTCTTCGACGCGCTGGCGCTCGCCGAAATCCTGCGTGGAGTTGAGGAATCCCGCGCGCACGCCGAGGTTGCGCAGCGCGTCGACCTGGTCCTGCATCAACGCGATCAGTGGCGAGATCACCACGCCGACGCCGGGCCGCACGAGCGAGGGGATCTGGTAGCACAGCGATTTCCCGCCGCCGGTGGGCATCAGCACCAGCGCGTCTCCGCCGGAGATCACGGTTTCGACGATGTCCGCCTGATCACCGCGGAACGCGTCGTAACCGAACACGCGCTGCAGGGTCTCGGCGGCGGGGGAGCGCTGGGCCTGGTCGGGGTGAGCCACCCGGCCGATTCTAGGCGCCGGGACCGACACCGCGGTGCCACCCCGGGCGCCTCGGCGCGTTTCCGGCACGAGTGTCCCGCTCGCACCGCACCGGTCACGCTGTGTGTGATCCCCGCCCCGCCACCGCGTCACGTCGCACGCGCGGGCGCAGAATGGCGGGGTGGACTTCGCGATCACCGACCTCGCCGCGCACTTCGCCGGCACCTGGCGGCTCTCGCGCGACATCGTGGCCGCCGACGGCGAGCCGATGGGCGAGGTCACCGGCACCGCGACGTTCACCCGAGACAGTGCCCGCGACGGCGTCCTCGTCTACTACGAGACCGGCGAGCTGCGGCTGGCCGGCTACACCGGCCCGGTGAGCCGCACCCTGCTCTACCACCCCGACGGCGCGCGCGCCGCCGTGCACTTCGACCACGGCGGGTTCTTCCACGACCTCGACCTGGCCACCGGTCGGTGGAGCACCGACCACCCGTGCCGCGACGACCTCTACCGCGGCGAGTACCGCGTGTTCGACGCCGATCACTGGCGCCAGGAGTGGGTGGTCGCCGGCCCGGCGAAGGACCACGTGATCACGACCCGCTTCACCCGCGCCTGACCCGCCCGTCGAAAAGGGGACACCCGATGCGCATCGACCGTCTGGACCACCTCGTGCTCACTGTCGCCGACGTCGAGGCCACAGTGGCCTTCTACACGCGGGTGCTCGGCATGGCGGAGGTGACGTTCAAGGGCGGGCGCAAGGCACTGGCCTTCGGCACCAGCAAGATCAACCTGCACCAGGCGGGCCACGAGTTCGAACCCAAGGCACTTCGCCCGACGCCGGGCAGCGCGGACCTGTGCCTCATCACCGAAAACGCGCTCGACGCCGTGATCGAAGAACTGCGCCGGGCGGGCGTGCCGATCGAGGAGGGACCGGTGGAGCGCACCGGTGCCACGGGCGACATCCGCAGCGTCTACTTCCGTGACCCGGACGAGAACCTCATCGAGGTCAGCAACTACCTCCGCTGAGCAGCCGCGAAACGGCTCAGCGCCGCCGGTTGCGCACGATCAGCAGCAGGACCGCGAGCGCCGCGATGATGCACACCACGGCCAACAGCGTGCCGGCCCAGCCGGGGATGGGGACGCCGGCGACGGTGTCGAAGCCGGACACGACGCGGAGCGCGCCGGAAGCGAGCCGCACGGTGGTGTCCACGCGCCGTCCTCCCGTCCGCCGGGTTTCGCCCTGATGTCCGAACCGTACCTCATCCGGCGGCTCGCGCTCCGCCACTCGGCCGAAAACGCCGTTCATCCGGCGGCATTCGCGTTTCGCCCGGGCAGCGGCGGGCATCCGACCGGTACGGGGGGCTCGACAAAATCCGTGAAGGAGTTCGTGCGATGCCCACTTGGCTCATTGTCGTGATCGTGGTGGTCGCCGTCGTGGTGATCGGCGCCGTCGCGTGGCTCGTCGTCCAGGAACGGCAGCGAAAACGACTGCAGCAGCAGTTCGGTTCCGAGTACTCGCGCGCGGTCGAGGAGAGCGACAGCCCGCGTGCGGCGCAACGGGAGCTGGCCGAACGCGAACGCCGCCACCGCGACCTCGACATCCGGCCGCTCTCGGCCTCGGCGCGCGAGCGCTACGCCCAGCACTGGGCGCTGATCCAGGAGAAGTTCGTGGACCAGCCCGCCGGCGCGCTCGACGAGGCCGACGACCTGCTCGTGGCCGTGATGTCCGAGCGCGGCTACCCGACCGAGGGCTACGACCAGCAGCTTTCCGACTTGTCCGTGCGCCACTCGCGCACGCTGGAACACTACCGCGCGGCGCACGAGACGCACCGCCGCCACTCGGAGACAGCACTGTCCACAGAGGAACTGCGCTCGGCGATGGTGCACTACCGCACCGTGTTCGAGGACCTGCTGACCGATGACACCGGCGCCGGAAGCCGCACGGACACCCGTGCCGACAGCCGCACCGACGAGGACACCGTCGAGCGCCGCCGCGAGCACACCGCCGCGCGCGGCGGCAACCACCGCGGCGCCCACGAACGGAACGGAGACCGCTGACATGACCGACCAGGAGACCCGGGGACTGAGCACCGCCGATCTGGCGGGTGCCGCCGAAAAGCCCCGCGCCGACGAACGTCGGGACCTTCCCGGAGAACGCTCGCGCGAAGTGTCCGATGTGGACACCGGTGCGAGGGACATCGGTGACGTGGACGACCGTGCCGCGGACAGAAGTTCCGCGGACTGGGGCGCCCGCACCGACGGCGCTCCGCCGCTGTTCGAAGGCGGCGACGTCGACCGCTTCCGCAACCGCTGGCAGGAGGTGCAGACCGACTTCGTCGACGACCCCCGCCGCGCCGTGCGTGACGCCGACGAGCTCGTCGCCTCCGTGATCAGCTCGCTGGCCGAGACCTTCGCCGAGCACAAGGGTGAGCTGGAAGCGCAGTGGCGCGACGGCGAGCCCGCCACGGAGGACCTGCGGATCGCGCTGCGCCGCTACCGCTCGTTCTTCGACCAGCTGCTCGGAGCGTAGCCGGACCGCCGGGCCGGCCCGCCGCCGCGCCAGACCGCCGGAATTCGGTGGCGGCGCGGCGGTTTGCGTGCGGCATGATCGGGGTAGCAGGCAGGAACGAACCGAGGAGGACTACGGATGAACGTGGCCGATCTGCTCGTGGACGGCTTCGGCCGGATCCAGGAGGTCGTGCACCAGTCGGTCGACGGCCTGACCGGCGACCAGCTCGTCGCCCGGCCCGGGCCGGGCGCCAACTCGATCGCCTGGCTCGTCTGGCACCTCACGCGCGTGCAGGACGACCACGTGGCCGACGTCGCGGGCACCGGGCAGATCTGGACCGCGCAGGACTGGCACCGCCGCTTCGGCCTGCCCTTCCCGCCGGCGGACACGGGGTACGCGCACAGCAGCGACGACGTCGCCGCCGTGCAGATCGACGACCCCAAGCTGCTGACCGGCTACTACGACGCCGTGCACGAGCACACCGTGGCGTGGGTCGGCGGCCTCGAGGGCACGGCGCTCGACGCCGTCGTCGACGAGCGCTGGGACCCGCCCGTGACGCTGGGCGTGCGGCTGATCAGCGTGCTTTCGGACGACCTGCAGCACGCCGGGCAGGCCGCCTACGTGCGCGGCCTCGTGCTGGGCTGAGCGTCACGGGTAGCCGTCCCCGCGGTGGTCCGGGAGCCGCCTCGGCCCCGGGCCTTCGCGCCCGAGGCGGTCTCCGGGGTTCGCGAGCCGGCACTTGGTGAGCGACATGCAGCCGCAGCCGATGCAGTCGGTGAGCTGGTCGCGCAGCTGCTCCAGCTGCCGGATGCGCTCGTCGAGGTCCTCGCGCCAGCAGTGGGAGATGCGGGCCCAGTCGGCGCGGGTGGGGGTGCGGTCGTCCGGCAGCAGCGCGAGGACCTCGCGGATCTGCGACAACGGCATGCCCACCCGCTGCGACATCCGGATGAACGTGACACGTCGCAGCGTGTCGCGGCGGTAACGGCGCTGGTTGCCCGCCGTGCGCCTGCTGCGGATCAGCTTCTCGTCCTCGTAGAAGCGCAGGGCCGAGGCGGGCACCCCGGTGCGGTGCGCCAGCTCGCCCACGGTCAGCTCGGGCAGCTCCGTCTTGGTCATGCAGGCGAGGATAGCTTGACTTCAAGTGAGCTTGAAGTTCCAGACTCGGTTCCGTGCGGGACACCCGGTCCCGCACGGTGATTCGAGGAGAACAATCGTGTCGGAAGTTCCCGTCCGGGTTGCCGTGATCGTCGGCAGTGTCCGGGAAGGACGGTTCGCGCCGACGGTCGCGAACTGGTTCACCCGCGAGGCCGCCGCGCACGGCGGGTTCGAGGTGGACGTGGTCGACTGCGCCGATCTGGCTCTGCCACTGGCGTTTCCCGCGTTCGGGTCCGAGCCCGCGCCGGAGGTCGGGCGCCTCGCGGCCCGGCTCGCCGCGGCCGACGCGTTCGTCGTGATCACGCCGGAGTACAACCACAGCTACCCGGCGCCGCTCAAGAACGCAATCGACTGGTTCCGCTCGGAGTGGCAGGCCAAACCGGTCGCTTTCGTGGCGTACGGCGGACTTTCCGGCGGCCTGCGCGCGGTGGAGCACCTGCGTCCGGTCTTCGCCGAGCTGCACGCGGTGACCATCCGCGACACCGTGAGCTTCCACGGCGCCCACGGCCGGTTCGACGAGTCCGGCAGCCCCACCGACGCCGAAACCACCGGTGCGGCGGTGAAGAAGCTGCTCGATCAGCTGGAGTGGTGGGCGCGTTCGCTGGCCGGCGCGCGGGCCCTGCGCGCCTACCCCGCCTGACCGGCTTCTGTCAGCGGCTCAGAAGGTGCAGAGCGTCGGACCGATGCGTGAATCGGGCGTGACCACCGAAACGCCGCGCAGGTCCACGGGCAGCCCCGCCGCCGACATCGCGGCGACGGTGGTGCAGACCACTTGGTCCACGCCGAGGTAGAGCGGCTTGATCGAGAACGGGATGGACACCGTCGGCGGCACGCTGCTGGTGTCGATCGTGACCTGGCCGTCGCCGGGGAACAGGAGCGAGTAATACCCGCTCTTCTGCTCGACCGGGCTGGGGCCCTGGAACAGCTCGTTCACCGCCAGCTCCGGCGACACCGGGCTGCCCCAGCTGCGCACGACGGGGGCGAGCTGGCCGTCGACCAGGAAGTAGAGCGTCAGCTGGTTCGCACGGGCGCCGGGGCCGACCGCGGTCGGGGCGGGGCCGGCGGGCACGACGACGGTGGGCTGGATGCCGCACGCGCTCACGAGCAGGAGCACGGCGAGCGCGGTCACGAGCTTCTTCATCGCGCCTCTCCGGGCCGGGGGTGGCGGGGCAGCCACAGGGTGAACCGCGCGCCGGAACCGGTGTTGGCGGCCTCGACGTCGCCGCCGTGCAGCCGGGCGTTCTCCCGCGCGATGGACAGGCCGAGCCCGCTGCCCTCCGAGCGCGCCCGCGCCGAGTCGGCCTTGGTGAAGCGATCGAACACGTGGGGCAGCACGGCCTCGGGGATGCCGGGACCGTGGTCGGTGACCTCCAGCGTCACGGTGTGCGCGTCGGCGGCCAGGTGCACCTCGACCGGCGGTTCGCCGTGGCGCAGGGCGTTGCCGACGAGGTTCGCGACCACGATGTCGAGCCGGCGCGGGTCGACGGTCGCGACGACGCCGGCCGGCAGGTCGGTGACGATCCCGTCGGCGGCGGTCCAGCCGCGCGCAGCGAGGCTGTCGGTCACGCCCTGCGCCACGTCCCACGCCTCCAGCCGCAGCTCGGCGCGCCCGGCGTCGAACCGCGAGATCTCCACCAGGTCCTGCACGAGCCGGGTCAACCGGCGCGTTTCGGTCGACACCAGGCGCGCGGCGACGGCGGTGTCTGCGGGCAGCTGCTCGGCGTCCTCGTCGAGCACGTCGGTCACCGCGTTCATCGCGGCCAGCGGGGTGCGCAGCTCGTGGGAGACGTCGGCGACGAAGCGGCGCGCGTCGGCTTCCATCTCCCGCAGCGTGCCGACGGTGCGTTCGAGCTCTGCCGCGGTGCTGTTGAAAGTGGTCACGAGCTGGGCCAGCTCGTCGGAACCCTTGGCGCGCAGGCGGACGTCGAGCTGCCCGTGGCCGAGCTTGCGCGCCGCGGTGTTCAGCGCGCGCACCGGGCGCAGCACCTGCCGGGCGGCCAGCAGCGCCAGCGCGACGGCGATCGGCAGCGCCAGCGCGGCCGTCTGCCACGCGCGGGTGGCCAGCTGGTCGATCGCGGTCTGCTGGGCGGCCAGCGACACCATCGAGTAGACCTCGACGCCCGTGTGCGCCACCCCGTTGTCGCCGCGCTGCAGCACCGGCATCCCGACCATCAGAAGCGGGGTGTCGCCCTTGATCACCCGCTTGAACTGGATCGTGCCGCCGGCGGCGACCTCCTCGCGCAGGTCGGCGGGCAGCTCCGAGGGGTCGAGCCCCGACCGCGAACGCAGGTCCCGGTAGACCGCGACGGTGGTGCCCTTGAGGTTGTCGGCGAGGTTGTCGAGCTGGCGCTGGTCCGGCGGCAGCGTCATCTGCGGCAGGTACGCGGTCACCTGGTCGCGCAGCTGGACCATGGCCGGGTCCTGCACGCCCTGCAGGATCGTCGTACGGGCCGTCACGTAGCTGGCGCCGGCCGCGGCGGCCGCGCCGACCAGGGTCATCGCCGCGAAGGACAGCACCAGCCGGGGCCGCAGCCCCGAGAGCCACGGCCGCAGCCGCGGACGCCTCACGAGCGGCCGAACCGGTAGCCGAAGCCCCGCACGGTCTGGACGTGGTCGGGCCGCGCCGGCACGTCCTCGATCTTGGACCGCAGCCGCTGCACACAGGCGTCGACCAGGCGGGAGTCGCCGAGGTAGTCGTGGTCCCACACCGCGGTGAGCAGCTGCCGGCGGCTGTACACCTGGCCCGGCGTGCGGGAGATCTCGAGCAGCAGCTTGAGCTCGGTCGGCGTGAGTGCCACCTGCTCACCGCGCTTCTTCACGAGCATGCCGGCGCGGTCGATCACCAGCTCGCCGTGGCGTTCGACCTCGCCCGCGCGCGCGTCGTGATCGCCGACCGCGCGACGCAGCACGGCGCGAATCCGCGCGTCGAGCACGCGCGGTTGCACCGGCTTCACCACGTAGTCGTCGGCGCCGGCCTCCAGGCCCGCGACCACGTCGAAGTCGTCGCTGCGCGCGGTCAGCATGATGATGGGCACCTCGCCCAGCGCGCGCATCCGGCGGCACGTCTCGAACCCGTCCATCCCGGGCAGCATCAGGTCGAGCACCACGATGTCGGGCAGGTTCTTGCGGACCAGGTCCAGCCCCGCCTCGCCCGAACCGGCGGTGTGCACCACGTGGCCCTGCCTGCGCAGGGCCAGCTGGAGTCCTTCCCGTACGGCCGCGTCGTCCTCGACCACCAACACCTCTGCCACCCCGGCCATTATTCGGAAAACCGCAGTGTGGGGCGAACCGGGGCGATCTTGTAGCAAAACCATGACACGGCACTGACCCGACCGCTAAATCTCGCGCCGAGACTCGGGTCCATGGCAGTGACGTTCCCCGAGGCACCCCCGATCACCCCGTCCGGCTCCCCGCGCCACGCGATCGAGGCGCGGACACCGTCGCGCACCGTGCTGCTCGTCACGAGCGCGGTGGGCTGCGCGGTCGCGTTCCTCGTGGCGTACCTGCTCTTCGTGCGCACGGCGGCGGGCCAGGAGGCGGAGAACGGCGTGGTGCACAGCGCACAGGCCACCGACCCGTCCACTGTGGACTGGGCGGTGCCGTTGCGCGACGTGGACCTCGTGGTGCTGCTCGGCGCGGTCGCCGTGCTGGTCCTCGCGCTGGCGTTGGTGCGGCGCCGGTTCGCCCTGGGCGTGACGGCGCTGGTGCTGCTCGCGACCCCGCTGGTCGCCGCGCAGCTGCTCAAGATCTACGTGCTCGACCGGCCCGCCACCCTCGATGGTTACGCGGTCGCGAGCCACAACAGCTTCCCGAGCGGGCACGTCAGCGCGGCGACGGCGGTGCTGTTCGCGCTGGCGGTGGTGCTGCCCGCACGGATGCGCACCTGGGTGCTCGCCGTGGGTTCACTCGGCGTCGCCTGGGTCGCCGCGGCGACCGTCGCGCTCGGCTGGCACCGGCTTTCCGACACCGTGGGCGGCTGCCTCCTCGTGGCCGCCGTGGTGTGTGCCGGCGCGGCGGTCGTCTCGGCCCGGCGGCCCGACGGGCGGCGGGTCCCGGTGCCGGCCACGGTGGCGGCGCTGGCGGGCCCGACGGTCGTGGTGCTCGCCGGTTTCGCGGTGCTGGCCTCGGCCACGTCGGAGTCGGCGCAGTTCGTGGCCGCTCTGGTGCTGGCGGGCGTATCGGCCGTGGCGCTGGTGCTGCTGGTCGCCGGTCCGCTGCGGAAGGTGAACTTCGACCCGGGGCGGGCACGGACGCGCCTGAGCCGCTGAGCGGACCAGTTCCGGAGGATTGGCCTGCGACGGGCGTGGCCGCGCGCGGCTAGGGTCGCCGCAGGAGGTGGCTGTGTACTCGAAGCTGGCCGAAGACCTCGACGGCCTGCCCGCGCTGCTCGATGCCGCGCGTGAGCAGGCCGGCGAGCTGCTCGCGGGGGTGGCGGACCGTCCGGTGGCTGTGCCGCCGGGGACGTTCGAGCCCGCCGAGCTGCCGGAGGACGGGGTGGGCGCGCGGGCCGCGCTCGCGGAGTTCGGGCGCCGCTGGGCGCCAGGGTTTGCCGCGAGCGCCGGGCCGCGGTACCTGGGCTTCGTCACGGGTGGCGCGACCCCCGCGGCGGTGGCCGGCGACTGGCTCACGGCCGCGGCGGACCAGAACCCCGTGTCGTCGCTGGATTCCTCGGCTTCGGACCTCGAACGCGAGACGGTCGGCTGGCTCACGAAGCTGTTCGGGCTGGGGTCCGAGTTCAGCGGCGCGTTCGTGTCCGGCGCGACGATGTCCAATGTGGTCGGTCTGGCGATCGGGCGCGAGTGGCTGGGGGAGCGGCTCGGCGTCACGGTCGCCGACGCCGGGGTTGCCGCACTCGGCCCGGTCGAGGTGCTCAGCGGGTCACCGCACTCCAGTGCGCTCAAGGCGATGTCCGTGCTGGGCCTGGGCCGCTCGGCCCTGCGGCCGGTGACCGTGCAGCCCGAGCGGGAGGCCGTGGACGTCGAGGCGCTGGACCGGGAGCTCGCCGAGCTGGGCGGGCGGCCCGCAATTGTGATCGCCAACGCGGGCACGGTGAACACCGTCGACTTCGACGACCTGCGGGCGATCGCGGCGCTCAAGGCGAAGTACCCGTTCTGGCTGCACGTCGACGCCGCGTTCGGCGGGTTCGCCGCGCTCTCGCCCGAGCACGCGGGGCTCGTCGAAGGGCTGGAGCTGGCCGACTCGGTGTGCGTCGACCTGCACAAGTGGCTCAACGTGCCCTACGACTCGGCGATCCAGTTCAGCCGCCGGCTCGACCTGCAGGTGCGCGTGTTCCAGAACTCGGCGGCGTACCTCGGCCACCCGGGCGACAACCCGGACTTCGTGCACCGCACGCCCGAATCGTCACGGCGGCTGCGGGCGCTGGCCGCGTGGTGCACGCTCGCCGCGTACGGCCGGGCCGGGCAGCGGGAGATCGTGGAACGCTGCGTCGCGCACGCCCGGGACCTCGGCGACCGCCTGGCGGAGACGCCGCAGTGGCGGCTGCTCGCGCCGGTGCGGCTCAACGTCGTGTGCTTCACGCTGGCCGAGAATCCGACGCAGGAGCGCATCGACGCCGTGGTGCGCGCCGTCGCCGCCGAGGGCGAGACGTTCGTGACGCCGACGGTCTACGCGGGCGTGCCCGCGCTGCGGGCCGCGTTCAGCAACTGGCGGACCGGGCGCGAGGACGTGGACCGGATCTTCGCGGCGCTCGTCAGGGGTTGCGGCGCGGCTTGATCCGCACGTTGGGCAGGACCGGCGCGGGCAGCCGCGCGGGGTCGCCCGGCACCTCGGGGATGGCGCCGAACTGCGGTAACTGGGCCTGCCAAGCTTCGCGGTACTCCACGATCTCCTCGTGCGTGCGGGCCACGAAGTTCCACCACATCACGATCTCCTCGCCGAACGGCGGCCCGCCGAGCAGCATCACGCGCGCCCGGCCTTCGCCGGTGTTCGCGAGCTCGAGGGTGGCGCGGCCGGTGCCCAGGTAACCGAGGTCGGTGCTGTGCAGGGCCGAACCGGCGAAGGTGACCTCGCCGGTGTCGACGAGCACGCCGTGTTCGTACTCGCGGTCGACGTCGAGCGTCACACGAGCGCCGGGCTCCAGGACCAGCTCCGCGCCGAGCAATGGCGTGAACGTCTTGACCGGTGACGTCTCACCGGCGAGTGTGCCGAGGAAAACGCGCGCGGTGGCGCCGCCGAGGTCGGTGGCGGGCGGGGCGTAGTGCTGGAAGTCGCGCCCGGCGTGGCGGTGGGCGTCGGGCAGCGCGACCCACAGCTGCACGCCGTGCAGCGTGGTGGTCTCCGGCGTCGACACCTCGGAGTGGCAGATGCCGTGGCCGCCGGTCATGAGGTTCAGCTCGCCCGGGCGGATCATCGCGTGGGACCCGAGGCTGTCGCGGTGCTCGATCTCGCCGGCGAACAGCCAGCTCACCGTCTGCAGGCCGGTGTGCGGGTGCGAGCCGACGGACATGCCGCCGGTCGTGCGCGGGTCGTCGGGCCCGTAGTGGTCGGCGAAACACCAGGCGCCGACGAGCGAACGCTTGCGCTGCGGCAGCGTGCGGCGCACCTTCATCGCGCGCGGCCCGCCCAGCGGCACGTCCCGCGCGCCGAGCACTTCGACCCCGCCGTGGCCGGCCGCGTCGTCCCCGCAGTCCAGGACGGGTGGCTCGGTCTCGACGTTGCTCATCCTGGTGCCTCCACTCGCGCGGTCGGTTCACCGAAACCTTAGCGGGAAGGCTTGTGCCGCGTCGTTTCCGAGGCGCTGCAGGTTCAAGCGGTGGGTTCGCGCGGTGGGGGTTCGAGACGGTGGCTCAGTCCGAGGAGTTCGGGGTGGCTTCGTGGCCCGGCAGCCCGGGCGTGCGGCTCTCGCGCTTCACACGGGCCTCGGCGAGGTGGCGGACGCCGCGGGTGAGCTCGCGCACGCGCGTCTCGTGGTCGTGGAACGCCCGGTAGTACGTGGTGTCGTACTCCTCGACGATCTGGAACGTCCAGCGCCCGTGCAGCACATTGCGGCCCAGCAGGTGCTCGGTGAGCCGGTCGGCGTGCGTGGCGTGGCCCGCGTCGCGCAGCATGGTGATGCCGTCGGCGAGCTTGCGGTCCGCGGCGCCGGTGAGCTGGTGGAACTCGTAGAGGTGGCCGCGAGCGATCTCGACGGTCTCCAGCGCCTCGGTGATCTTGCCGACCGCGTCCAGCGTCGCGCGGTCGGGTTCGAGGTGCTCGGCCGCGGTGTCGTCGAGCCGGAGGTCGGGGTGCGCGTCTGAGTCCATACCTCGCGAGGTACCCCGTGAACGCCGTTCCCTCACGCGCGCGGGCCGCTAGAGTCGCGGCGCATGGGGACCTCACACGATCTGACCCTCGCCGGCGACCGCGTGCTGCGCGTGCACGACAGCGGCCGCGGCGACGCCCTCACGGTGGTCTGGCTCCACGGCACGCCGCAGACCGGAGCGCTGCTGGCACCGGTCCTGCAGGCCGCGGACGCCCGCGGGATCCGGGTCGTCTCCTACGGCCGCCCGGGCTACGGCGGGTCGAGCACGGTGCCGGGCCGCACCATCGGGTCCGCGGCCGAGGACGTGCGCCTGGCAGCCGACGCGCTGGGTCTCGGCCGCTTCGCGGTGGTCGGCGCTTCGGGCGGCGGGTCGCACGCGCTGGCGGCCGCCGCGCAGCTGCCGGACCGCGTCACCGCGGCCGTGGCACTGGCCGGGGTCGCGCCGTACACCGAGGACTTCGACTGGTTCGCCGGCATGGCCGACCCGACTTCGCTGCGCGCGGCCCGCGAAGGCCGCGAAGCACGGATGGCCCACGCGCTCACGCACGAGTTCGACCCGGAGAGCTTCGTCGCGACCGACTGGGCGGCGCTGGAAGGCGCGTGGGGACCGCTCGGCGCAGACGCCGGGGAAGCCGGCGGCGCGGGCCACGACGGAGAGGTCGACGACGACGTCGCCTACGCGTCCGGCTGGGGCTTCGAGCTCGCCGACGTGCGCACGCCGGTCCTGCTGGTGCAAGGCGGTGCCGACCGCGTGGTCCCCGCGTCGCACGCACAGCACCTGCTGGCCCACCTGCCCGACGCCCAGCTGTGGCTGCGGCCCCGCGACGGGCACATCTCGGTGCTCAACGCGCTGCCCACCGCGCTCGACTGGCTGCTCGCGCAACCCCGGTAACTCCCGGTGTCCTCCGAGGACGGTCAGGACGCTTCTTCCAGCGCCCGTTCCAGATCCGCGCGCTTCATCTTCGAGCGGCCCTTGATCTCGCGTTCCTTGGCCAGCTCGTCGAGCTCGGCCTTCGTGAGGTCCGCGAGCTGCGGCCCCTTCTCCTTCTTGCCGCGCGGCTTCCCGTTCTTCACGCTGCGCTGCAGGGCCTCGAACAGGTCGACCACCTTCGTCGGCTCCGCGGCTTCGGTGGCCGGCGTGACCTTGTCGCCCTTGCGCTTGGCCTCGATCAGCTCGTGGACGCGGTCGGTGAACGTGTCGCGGTAGTCCTCGGGCCGCCAGTTCTCCGTCAGGGCCTCGATGAGGTCCACGGCCATGTCGAACTCCTTGCCGCGCGCCGGCGCCTTCTCCGGCAGGTCCGGCAGCGACTTCTCCCGGTCCCGCAGGTCCGCGGCGAAGTGCAGCGTGTCGAGCAGCATCACCCCGTCGCCGGCCCGCACGAGCGCCAGGTACTCGCGCCCGCGCAGCACGAACTTGGCCACGCCCGCCTTGTCCGTCTTCGCCATCGCCGCCAGCAGGAGCGAGTACGGCTTGTCGTAGTCGGAGCCCGCGGGTGCGAGCCAGTAGGTGCGGTCGAAGAACATCGGGTCGATGTCGGCGAGGTCGGCGAACGCCTCCACGTCGAGCGACTTGCTGCGCCCGGGGGCGATGTCGTCGAGCTCCTCGGGCTCGACCAGCACGTAGTCGCCGTCGTCGAGCTCGTAGCCCTTCACGATCTCGGCCAGCTCCACCTCGTCGCCGGTGCGCTCGTTCACCCGCCGGTAGCGGATGCGGTCGCTCGTGCCGCGCTCGAACTGGCGGAAGTGCACGGTGTGGTCCTCGATCGCGCTGTAGAGCCGCACCGGCACCGTCACCAGGCCGAGGGTCAGCGAGCCGCTCCAGACGGGCCGTTTCGGTGCCATGACGCGCTCCTTTCCCGACCGGGGACTACCCGCTTTCGCCCACGCCGACGCATCGCCCCGCGTCAGGCCAGGCGTTCCAGCAGCTCGTCGTGCCCACCCGCGCGGCGCAGCTTGCGCGGGTCGGGGCGGCCGAGGGAGTGGTCGGCCGTGCGCAGCGCCCCCAGGAAGCGCTCGACGGCGGCGGGCGCGGCGAGCACGTCGTCACCATCGAGGTAGGCCAGCACGATCAGGTCCTCCCCGCACGAGGCCTCGATCGCCGCCGACCAGCCGTGCACCTCGTCCCACAGCAGCGCCAGGTCCCGGTCGGGGAACCGCTCGAGCCGCCGGTCGAGGGCGACGTAGGCCGAGACGGGCACGTCGAGGTCGACCGTGCAGGACTCCAGTCCTACGCCGACCGCGGCGGCGACCCGGGCGAGGTAGCCGCGCAACGCGCGGTCGAAGCCGTGGTCCACGCCGAGGTCCGCATCCACGAAGCTGCTCACGACGGACACCCTCTCTGTCGCCGGGGAAGGGGATCGCCCAGGGGCGAGCATCGGCTACCCGGTTCCGGGTCGCGTCACACCCCACTTTCGGGTGAATTTCCTGCCACACGGGCGATCCGGCGCAAAGTGGCTCCGATCGGACGCACGCCGGTCCCGGCGACCGGAACCCCTCGTGAGCGCGCGGCTACCGTCCGGCCAGCCGCCGCACCGCCGCGACGATCTCGCGGTTCGGCACACCCTTCGCGAGGTACTCGACGGCGCCCGCGCTCTCCATGGAGGCCATGGACGCGTGGTCGGAGTAGGCGGAGAACGCGAGCACCGCCGTCCCCGGGCAGCGGGCCGCGATCTCACGCGCGGCGTGGGCCCCGCCTCCGCCGGGCATGCGCACGTCGAGCACCGCGACGGCGGGCCGGTGGCGCTCGGCGAGCGTGATCGCGTCTTCGGCGTCGCGCCCGACTCCGACGACCTCGATGTCGGGCTGGTCGTCGAGCACCTCGCGCAGGGCGTCGCGGATCATGTCGTCGTCGTCGCTGATCACGACGCGCAGGGGGCCGGTCACCGCTGCTCGTCCGGGGCACTCGGCAGCCAGAACTCCACGGTCGTCCCTTCACCGGGTTCGCTGGACATCGACCACCAGCCGTGGGCCGACTCGGCGCGTTCACGCATCTCGATCAGCCCGAAGTGGTCGCGGCCGGGGTCGGTACCGGTGACGGCGGTGCCGACCCCGTCGTCGGTCACGCGGAACAGCGTGCCCCTGTCTACTGTGGACAACGAAACCTCCACTCGCGACGCGCGGGCGTGCTTGTGCACGTTGGTGAGCGCTTCCTGGCAGATCCGGTACCCCGTCACGGCGGCTTCCGAGGTGGGCTCGGCCGTGAGGCCTTGGTGCAGCGTGTACGCCAGCCCCCAGCCGGGCAGGATCTCTTCGAGGTGACCGGTGAGCGCGACCACGAGCCCGTGGCGGTCCAGGTCCGGCGGACGCAGCCGGGAGACGAGCGTGCGCAGCCGGCCCACCGCCGCGCGCACCGACTCGTCGAGCGCGTGCACGCCCTCGCGGTGCTCCTCGGGCAGCCGGTCGGCCAGCAGCTGCAACCGCATGCCGACGGCGACCATCGACTGGATCGAATCGTCGTGCACGTCCCACGCGATGCGCCGCCGTTCCACCTCCTGGGCGTCCACGAGGTGCCCGACCAGCCGGCGCCGCTGAACCAGGGCTTGTTCGGCGGTGCGGTGTTCGGTCATGTCGCGGGTGACTTTGCCGAAGCCGCGATGGGTTCCGGTGTCGTCGAACAGGGCGGTGATGACGACGTTGGCCCAGAACCGGGTGCCGTCCTTGCGCAGGCGCCAGCCTTCGTCTTCGAGCCGCCCTTCGGCGAGCGCGGTTTCGAGTTCGCGTTCGGGTTTGCGGGCGGCGATGTCCTCGGCGGGGTAGAACACGGAGAAGTGCCGGCCGATGATCTCGTGGGCGCGGTAGCCCTTGATGCGCTGGGCGCCGGCGTTCCAGCTGATGATGTGGCCGCTCGTGTCGAGCATGAAGATGCCGTAGTCGACCACGTCCTGCACCAGCAGGCGGAAGCGCTCCTCGCTCTCGCGCAGGGCTTGTTCGGCGGCACGGCGTTCGGTCATGTCGCGGGTGACCTTGCCGAAGCCGCGGTGGTTTCCCTCGTCGTCGAACAGGGCGGTGATGACGACGTTGGCCCAGAACCGGGTGCCGTCCTTGCGCAGGCGCCAGCCTTCGTCTTCGAGCCGGCCTTCGGCGAGCGCGGTTTCGAGCTCGCGTTCGGGCTTGCGCGCGGCGATCTCCTCCGGCGGGTAGAACACGGAGAAGTGCTGCCCGATGATCTCCTCGGCCCGGTAGCCCTTGATGCGTTCGGCGCCCGCGTTCCAGCTGACGACGCGGCCGGTCGGGTCGAGCATGAAGATCGCGTAGTCGAGAACGCCGCGCACCAGCATGCCGAGGTCGTCGCCGGCGGGTTCGTCCATGCCCCAACTCTGCCCCATCCACGTCAGCGGAGCAGCTTTTGGCTCACGCGCGAGGAGTGCGGCCCAGTTCACACCAGACGACCTTCCCTCGTGCGCAGGGCGCGACGCCCCACTCGAGTGAGAGCTCCTGCACCAGTCGCAGGCCCCACCCGCCGTCCGGGCCGGGCGGACGGGTCGCGGGCAGCGCCGGGCTTTCGTCGGCGACTTCGAGCCGCACCACGGCGTCGCCGTACTTGAGCCGCAGCACGGGTTTCCCCTCGCCGTGCTGCACGGCGTTGGTGGCCAGCTCGGTCACGATCAGCAGGGCGTCCTCGGCCACGGCGCCGAAACCCCAGCCGGTCAGAGTCGCCCGGGTGAAGTCGCGCGCGAGCGCGAGACCGGCCACCGACTCGGGCAGCGCGCACTCGGCATCGACGGGCGCAGGGACCTCCACGTCGCCACTCTGCGCGAAACGCCCATCGGGTGGCAGACGCAGATCAACACCGCGTCACTGACGCAGGTGCATCAATCGAGCAGGCCCTCACGCCGTGCGAGGGCGACCGCTTCGAGCTTCGAGCGCGCGCCGAGCTTCTCCAGCACGCGCTGCACGTGGTTGCGCGTGGTGTTGCGGGTGACGCCGAGGCGGTCGCCGATCTCCTCCGTGCTGGCGCCTTCCGCGAGCAGCTGCAGCGTCTCGCGCTCGCGCGCGGTCAGCGCCGAGCCGTTGCCGCGGGCCCGGCCGGTGAGCCGGTCGAGCACGCCGGGCAGGAGGGCGGCGTCGAACACGACCTCGCCCTCGGCGACGCGCTGCACGGCCGACTCCAGCTGATCGAGCGGCGCGGACTTGAGCAGCAGCCCCTGGCCGCCGGCCTCGGCCACGCGCGCGGCGACGGCCGCGGTGGCGTCGCCGGTGAGGACGAGGACGCGCGAGCCCAGCGCGGCGAGGTCGCCGATCGCGGCCACGGCGTCGCCGTCGGGCAGACGCCGGTCGAGCACCACGACGTCCGGCCGCAGCCGGGCCGTGTCGGCTGTCGCGGCCTCGCGCGAGCTGGCGCGTCCGACCACGGAAATCGCCGGGGAGCGTTGCAGGGCGAGCTCGAGAGCCTGGGCCACCATGTCGTGGTCCTCGACGAGCAGCACCCGCACCGGGCCGGCGAACCGAGGCTCGACAGGCATGTCGCTGCCTTTCCTCTGGGGCCGGGGACTGGGGCGGGACTTGAAAGCTGAACACTCATCGTAACCGTGTGTGGGCGCGACCACCGTCCGGGCGGGTCAGGCCGTTGCCGGTCTCGGTTCTGCGGCGCCCACGGCGAACTGGTCGACGACGTCGGCGGCGTTCTCCCGCTCGGCGAAGAGCCGGCGCTGGCGGTCGGCTCCGCCGCCGTCGCGAGCGAGCCGCGCGAGGCCTTCGCGGACGAACTCGGTGTCCCCGGCAGAACGGAGCGCGGGCGCGCAGAACTCGGCCAGCCGTTTGAGCACCTCCACCGCAGGCAGCAGGTCGCCGGTGGCCGGGTTGGGGCAATGGCCCATGACGCCTTCGCGGGCGGCGCGCCAGAGCTGGCCGCGCAGCACCTCGTTGGACAGGTGCGGGGGATCGCCGGCGTCGAGCACCGTGGCCACGAGCGCGCGGCACAGCACGGCGAGCAGCGTGGCCTCTTCGGCGGTGGCGGCGACATCGGCGACGCGGAACTCGATCGTCGGCTGCTCCTCCGAGAGGCGCACGTCCCAGTAGACCATCCCGCGGTCGAGGATCGCGCCCGCGCGCAGCCACGCGTCCACGACGCCCTCGTAGTCGGCGTGCGAGGCGAAACGCGGCGGGGGCCCGGCCGAGGGCCAGCGCGCCCATTCCTGGTTGCGCCAGCTGCAGTACTCGGTGTCGATGCCGTCCGCGATCGCCGAGTTGGCCGTGACGGTGAGCAGCGCGGGCAGCCACGGCCGCACGTGCCCGAGCACTCGCGTGCCCGCCTCCGGGTCGGGCACGGCGACGTGGACGTGGCAGCCGCAGGTGAGCGTGGTGCGCGCGGTGGCGCCGAAGTGCGCGGCCATCCGCCGGTAGCGCGGGGTCGCGGTGATGGCCGGGAGCTCACCGGCGGAGACGGGCGGGCTCGCGCAGGGGAGGATCCGCAGCCCGCGCCGGTCGGCCGCGCGGGCGAGCGAGGTGCGCATCGCCCGCAGCTGCTCGCCGGCTTCGTCGCCGGTCACGCAGATGCCGGTCGCGGTCTCGGCCTGCGACTTGGTGAGCTCCTGCTGGAGATCTCCCACGCCGCTGTCGCCGGCCGAGTCCAGCACGGCTTCGGCCGCGTGCACCGGGCGTCCCCGGGCGTCGACGACGAGGAACTCTTCTTCGATCCCGAAGGTGAGCACGTCGGCCATGGTGGTCCTTTCCGAGTCCGTGTCGGGGTCAGCCCGTGCGCTCGGCGCGGGCCTGGTCGGCGAAGCAATCCCACGCCTGGCTCACCAGCGCCGGGTGCGCCAGCAGGTCCACAGTGGTCCTGCCGAGCGCCGCGGCCGCCGCGAGGAGCACCGAACGGGCCCGCGGGGACGCGGCCGCCGCGGCGAACTCCGGCGTGCGCTCGGCGTGGCCGGGGTCGAGGATCGCGACGAAGGGGTGGATCGTGGGCACCTTCAGGCTGACGTCGCCGACGTCGGAGGAGCCGGGGAACACACCCGGGTCCGGCGGCGTCGCGTGGATGCCGCGCGCGGCGAGGTGGCGGGCGAAGTGGGCCGACAGCACGGGGTTGTCGCGGAAGTTCGCGCAGCCGGCGCCGAGCCGGTCGGTTTCGGCTTTCGCGCCCGTGGCCAGGGCCGAGCCCTCGGCGCACGCCGTCACGTCGGACACCAGTTTTTCGAGCGCGGCGGTGGTCGGCGCGGACAGCCCGAACCACGCCTCGGCCAGGTCGGGCACGACGGCGGTGGACTCGCCGCCGCGCGTGATGATGCCCTGCACGTGGAAGCCGGCGGGCAGCCGCGACTGCAGTGCCGCGACGGCGGTGAAGGTCTGCACGAGCGTGGCCACCGCGTCGACACCGCGGCGCGGTACGGCGGTCGGGTGCGCGGCGCGGCCGTGCACGGTCACTCGCACATCGGTACGGGCGGTCAGCGGCGCCCACGTCCAGGAGTGCGTGCCGGGGTGAAAAACCAGTGCCGCGTCGACGTCGTCGAACACCCCGGCGGCGGCGAGGGCGGCCTTGCCCGTGGCCGGTTCCGCGGCGGGGCAGCCGACGACGAGGATCGAGCCGCGTTCGTCGCCGGTGACGGCCCGCGCGGCAAGCGCGGCCCCGAGGCCGGCGGCCGCGACGAGGTTGCGCCCGCTCGCGTGCCCGAGGCCGGGCACCGCGTCGTACTCCAGCAGCAGCGCCACGCACGGCCGGGTTTCGCCGTGGCGCGCGGTGAACGCCGTGGGCAGGTCCGCCACGCCGTGCTCGACGGCGAAGCCCGCCTCGGCCAGCTCGCCGGTCAGCGCGTGGACGGCCTCGTGCTCGGCGTTCGCCGGCTCGGGGTCGACGTGCAGCGCGCGGGCGATCGACCACAGCCTCTCGTCCAGCCGCTCGATCTCCTCGTCGACCCGCTCGTGCCGGGTTTCGTCCGCCTCCATATGCCACAAATACCCACCCGGGTCCGATTCGATACGGGCGGGGTCCGCGAGTGGGTAATTCGACCGTGTGCCCGGCGCGGTCGGTGGGGAATTCTCGACGGGAAAGCAACCGAGTCGGACGGAGCAGGCATGACAGCGGGAAGCTACCGGGTGAGCTCGCCCGAAGTGTCGTCGATCGTGAAAAACGTGGAGAGCCTGGGCTCCTCGGCGTTGTCCTCGACGCGCGACCTCGAGTCACTCGTGATCGACGCGCTCTCGTTCGCCGGGATCGGCAGCGGGGTGGCCGCGGCGAACTCGACGCTGCAGTCGCAGCTGGTCTCCTCGCTCGGCAAGTTTGTGAACCTCATCGGCGAAGTCAGCGGCAAGGTGCAGTCGGCGGTGCAGGGGTACACCGACGCCGACACGGCCGTGGCGCAGGGGCTTGGTGGCGGTACCCAGGCTGCTGCTGGTGGTGGCGCGGCCGCACCGGCTGCCGCACCGGCCGCCGCTCCGACGCAGCTGGACGACCGCGTCGTCGACTCGATCATGCGGTCGGAAGGCGCGACCGGCGAGCAGGGCGGCGTGCCCGAGGTCTACGGCTTCCGCCAGAACATGCACAACGGCTACGACGAGATCATGGCCGCGCGCAACCAGTACGGCATCGGCAGCGCCGAGGAACACGCCGTCGTCGCGCGCCTCATGTCGGCCAACGCCCGCACGGCCGGCGCCCTCGACTTCACCGACCCCGGCACCCAGGCCGCCGTGATGTCCGGCGCGCACATGCGCGGCGGCGGCGGCGTGCGCGCCATCCTCAACCACATGGGCGGCGCCGACATCGTCCGCAGCGCGGGCACCCTCGACCCGGCTGCCGTCCAGCACATCCAGGGCCTCACCCCCGAGCAGTTCCAACAGGACTTCCACGACGCCCGCATCGAGTACGACCGCCAGGTCTACGGCGCCACGACCACCACGCAGGGCGGGCACACCCAGAACTGGTGGGAGCGCTACGGCAACGGCCTCACACAGCGTTACGACCGTGAACAGCAGGAGTTCCTGGGGTTCTCGCAGCCTGCTCAACCGCCGGCACAGTAGGTGTTCGACACCCCACCGACCCCCACCGCGAGATCGCCGGCTCAAAGGCGATCTCGCACGCCCCGGCGGAGCCGGGGCCAAATTACAGCTCGCGCAGGAGGGCGGCGATGCGCCGCAGCGGTCGGCGAGCGACCGCGCCGAGGCGGGTGCCGTCGGTTTCGACGTTGTGCAGGATGGCGGCTTCGGCGGTGGCCAGGGCCGACGGGTCGGGCGTGCCGTTGAGGACGGCGGTCACGGCGTCGGAGAGGGGGCCCGCGACTTCGGACGTGTCGGTCGGTTCGCCGCGGGCGGTGAGTTCAGTGGTGTCCTCGAAGTGGATGCGCACGAGGGTGCCGATGTCGGCGGCGGTGCGGGCGAGGGGCACGAGGGCGGCGAGATGGTCGGTCTCGGTGCGGCGCCACCACGGGTGGGAACGCACGGCTGTCCGCGCCAGGGCGAGCTTTCCGGGCAACGCGCGGGCGCGGGTCTCGATCGCTCGCACCGCTTCTTCACTGGCCGGCGCCCGGATGTTCTGCGCCAGCTCGGCCGCGGTCTCGTGGAGTTCTTTCACGAACGTGCGGGCCGGGTTCGCGGGCAGCAGCAGGGGTGCGAGCACTACGGTGACCCCGGCGCCGACGGCCGTTTCCCACAGGCGCGACACCGCGTAGGAGTCCGGGTCGGTGCTGGCGAACACCAGCAGCGCCGAGACGGCGACCTGGATGTTGAGCGTGCCGCCGATCCGCAGCACGATGCCCACGGCGAGTGCCAGGGCCAGCACGAGTGCGAGCGCCCCGGCGGAGGGCTGGACCACGCGCAGCACGAGGATCCCGATCGACAGCCCGCACACCACGCCGGCCAGGCGCGCCAGGGACACGTTGAACGTCGAATACGGGGCGTCCCGCATGGACACCAGTGGCACGATCACCGCGTACACCGGCGGCTGCCGCGCACCCAGCCACACGCAGATCTGCCACGCCACGGCCGCCGTCACCACGATCCGCAGCGCGAACGGACCGTCCGCGCGCAGCAGCTCGCCCACGCGACGGGTGAGGACTCCGGTCATCGCCCCATCCTCGGGCCGGGCTCCGAATCCGTCCAGCCGGTGGACAGGAGAGCCGCGCGGAGCTTCACCGCTCGCGGCGCTCGCCGGCAGCCGAAAGGCCGGGCCGCTCCCGGCCACCGCCGGGAGCGCACCGCGCGCGGGCGACCTCACCGACCGCGGCGGGCCGGGCCGGGCCGGGTCGGGCCGGGCCGGGTCGGGCAAGTGCCGGGCATGGCATGGCATGGCGAGTTCACCCGCAGTGGCGCAACCCACCCGCGAGATCGCGCCGGCTTCTGGACTGAGCGATTTTCGCGCGGCCCCTGGGCCGCGCGAAAATCGGGAGGGAAGAAGCCGGCTTAAAGCGATCTCGCGCGCCCCGGCGAAGCCGGGGCAGAAGATACAGCCAGAGATCGGTACCAGATCTGGCCGATCACCTCGCCGAGGTCCTGGATGCGCTCGGGGCGCGGGGTGACGGGCAGGAGTCCGATGTGGACGTAGGCCATCTGCTCGATCATCGACCCGAGCGCCTCGGCGTGCAGTTCGTAGTCGGTTTCCTCGATCACGCCGCTCTCGTGCAGCCGTCGCAGCCAGCGTTCGGTGCGGTGCACGAACCCGGAGCGCACCTGCAGCCACAGCTTCAGGAACCCCTCGTTCTCGCTCGCCGCCGCGGCTTCACGCATCACGCGCAGGAGGTGGCGGTTGCGCGCATACGAGTGCAGGTACGCGATGGTCTGCTCCACCAGGTGGTGCTGTTCGTCGCCGGAGCGCGGCGCGGTGGCCGACGCGGCGGCGAGCTCTTCCAGTGCCGGCTGCAGGGCCGCGAGGAAGATGTCGTCGAGGCTGGTGAAGTGGCGGTAGAAGTTGCCCTGCGCGGTGTCGGCCCGGTTGGTGATGTCCGAGACGCGGGTGCGCGTGTAGCCGTACTCGGAGAAACACGCCGTGGCGGCCTGGACGAGCTTGTCCCGGGTCTGCGCGCCGCGTTTGTTGGGGCGCTTGTCCACGGTGTCGGGCTGCAGCGCGGCGATCAGCTCGCGGACGCGCACGCGCGCGGCCTCCGCCCGGTCCTCGCTGGTCGTTTCCTGCGTGCTACTGCTCATCTTCTGCTCACCCAACCGGTCATTCGCGTCCGCCGACCTTACTGTGCCGATCGTTACTAATCCGACCACAGTCACGGCCGAATGGCTTCGCGGCAACGGTTACGTGCCGCGCGGGGGGGTCGGCCTACTTTTTGGCCGGATCAGTACTGTGCACCAGCGCGAGCAGCTCGGGCAGCGCGCCGTCGCCGCCGGTCCGCGCGGCGGCCCACTCCGTGAGCGTCGCCGCGGGTCCGTCGGAGGTCTTCCCCGCTCCGCTCGCCCGGTCGCCGTCGAGCACCGCGCCGGTCGTGCCGTCGACGGTCACGACCCGCCCGCGCAGCGCGTCGAGGGTGCCGTCGCCGCAGCCGACCACGCACGGGATGCCCGCCTCGCGGCACACGAGCGCCGCGTGGGAAGTCGACCCGCCGTGCTCAGTCACGACGGCGACCGCGGCGAACATCGCCGGCACGTCCTCCGGGGAAGTGAACGGCCGCACGAGCACCACCGCGGTCCCCTCGTCGGCGGCGTCCAGCGCTTCGTCAGGGTCGGTCACGACCTGGCCCACGCCGAGGCCGGGTCCCGCGCCGGTGCCGCGGGCCAGCTCGACGCCCTCGGCCGCGCCGGCCGTCTCCAGCAGCTGCGTGGCCTGGGCCGGGGTCACGCGCGTGAGCGCCGTGTCGGTGTCGATCAGGCCTTCGCCGACGAGGTCCACGGCGATGCGCGCCGCCGCGCCGGGCGTGCGTTTGCCGGCCCGGGCCTGCAGCACGTAGAGCGTGCCGGACTCGATCGTGAACTCCACGTCGACCATGTCGCGGTACTCGCGCTCCAGCACCCCGGCCAGGCGAAGCAGCTCACGGTGGTTGCCCGGCTGCGTGCGCGCCAGCTCGTCGAGCCGCGCCGGGGTGCGTTCGCCGGACACGACGTCCTCGCCCTGCGCGCGGGCCAGCCACTCACCGTAGACGCCGGGCTCACCGGTGCCGGGGTCGCGGCTGAACAGCACGCCGGTGCCGGACTCGGCGTCGCGGTTGCCGAACGCCATGGCCTGCACGGTCACGGCCGTGCCGCCGAGATCGGTGATGCCGTGGTGCTCGCGGTAGCTCACCGCGCGCGGCGAGAACCACGAGCGGAACACGGCGCCGATCGCCGCGCGCAGCTGCTCGCGTGGGTCCTCGGGCGGCGGGCCGCCGACGATGCCGGAGTACGAGCGCTCGAACCGCTCCCAGGTGTCGGCTGCCCACGCGGGGTCGCCCGACTGCTCGGCCAGAGCGTCGCGCAGCTCCCGCGTCAGGCCGAGGTTGAGGACGGTGTCCATCATCCCGGGCATGCTGCGGGCGGCGCCGGAGCGCACGGAGACCAGCAGCGGCCAGCCCGGTCCGCCGAAGCGGCGGCCGGTCCGCGCCTCCAGGTGCGCCAGGTGGTCGAGGACCCGCGCCCAGACGTCGTCGGGCAGCGTGCCGCCCGCGTGGTAGGCGGTGCAGACGTCCACGGTGATCGCGAACGCCGGCGGCACCGGCAGGCCGAGCGAACGCATCCGGTTGAGGCTGTGGGCCTTGCCGCCCACGAGGTCGCGGCCCAGCGGGCGCGTGCCGTCGAGGGGGAGCACGGTCTCGGTCGACTCGGGAGGCGCCGTGGTGGTCACCGGGTGGTCCTTTCGGTGCTGGGCTCGGCGGTGCCGGCTAGGGGCGCCGCGGCCAGGTGCGTGCGCGCGGCGGCCAGGCCGCCTTCGACGGGCAGGTCGATGCCGTTGACCCAGGAGGCCGCGGGGCTGAGCAGGAACGCGGCCGCTGCGGCAATTTCGCCGGGTAACCCGTGCCGCCCGACCACCGCGCCCGCGCGGTCGATCGACTCGGCGCCCATCGACTCGCGGAAGTCGGCCAGGATCGGCGTGTCCACGGGGCCGGGGCTCACGCTCACCGCGCGGGCGCGCGGCAGCAGCCGGGCGGCCAGCCGCGCGCTCCACGCGACGAGCGCGGCTTTCGACGTGTCGTAGGCGGCAGCGCCCGACAACGGGTACTCCGCGAGCCAGTCCGCCAGCGCGGCGTCACTGTCCACAGTGCACAGCCGGTCGAGGGCTTCGGCCGGGAGAGTGTTGCGGTGGGCGGCGATGGACGCCACCGTCACCACGGCGCCGCCCTCGGCCAGCCGCGGCAGCAGTGCGTCGGTGAGCACGCGGGTGCCGACCACGTTCACCGCGAGCACCGTGGCGGCGGGCGCGGTGCCGGGCACTCCGGCGACGTTCGCGATGCCGTCCAGCTCGGTGACGCTCGCCGCGACCTCGCGCACGGCGGCGAAGTCGGTGAGGTCCACCCGCAGAGCCCGGTCGACGGGCACGGGGATCTCGGCGCGGTCGACGCCGATCACGGCCACGCCGTCGTCGGTCAGCTGCCGGGCCAGCGCGAGGCCGACGCCGGACGCGGCGCCCGTCACGAGGATCCGGCGCGTCATCGCAGCACCGCCTGCACCGCGGTGAGGTCGGCGATGCCCTCGGCGCCGAGCTCCCGGCCGTAGCCGGAGGACTTCCGGCCGCCGAACGGCACGCCGGGGCGTTCGCGGGTGCGCACGCCGTTGATCTTGACCTGGCCCACGCGCAGCGTCCGCGCGAAGCTCTCGGCCCGGTCGGGGTCGGCCGACCAGACCTCGGCGGACAGGCCGAAGTCGCTGTCGTTCGCGACCGCGGTGGCATCCGCCTCGTCGGTGTAGGACTGCACGACGAGCACGGGACCGAACACCTCCTGGCGCACCAGCGGATGCCGGGCGTCGAGTCCGAAGTAGACGCGCGGGCCGACGAAGAACCCGTGCGAGGGCAGCAGTTGCAGTGGTGGCGTCACCGCGCGGTCGTCGCCGGCGGTGTCGAGCAGGTGGCGCACCCGGTCGCGCTGGCGAGCCGAGGCCAGCGGCCCGAACGTGGTGGCCGGGTCACGCGGGTCGCCGGCGACCACGGCGTCGAGCGCGTCGATGACGAGGGCTTCGACGTCGGCGAGCGTGCTGCGCGGCACCACGATCCGCGTGGTCGCATTGCACGCCTGGCCCGAGTTCACGAGCCCGCTCTTCACCGCCGCCGGAACGGCGCGCGCCAGATCCGCGTCCGGCAGCAGCACCGCGGCCGACTTCCCGCCCAGCTCCAGCGTGGTCGACGCGGTGTGCCCGGCGGCGAGCGCGGCGACCGCCTGCCCGGCCGGGACGCTGCCGGTGAAGGTCACGTGGGCCACGCGCGGATCGGCCACGAGCGCCTCACCGGTGACCGGCCCGGTGCCTTGCACGACCGAGAACACCCCCGGCGGGAAGCCCGCTTCCAGCGCGGCGGCCGCGATGAGGTTCGCGTCGAACGGCGTGGCCTCACTCGGCTTGAGCACTACGGTGTTGCCCGCGGCGAGCGCGGCGCCGACCTTCGCGATGATCTGGTGCGCGGGCATGTTCCACGGCGTGATCGCGCCGACCACGCCGAGCGGCACGCGGTGCAGCTGGGCGCCGTCGATCTTCTCGGTCCAGCCGAATGCCCGCGTGGCCGTGGCGAACGCGCGCAGCACCCGCGGCGGCAGATCGCCCTGGCTCGCCGTCGCGAGCGTGGCGGGCATGCCCATCTCGCGCGTGATCAGCGCCGCCAGCTCGCCCGAGCGAGCTTCCAGCAGGTCGGCCAGCCGGTCGAGCAGGTCCGCACGATCGGCCGGGCCGGTCCGTTCCCACGCCGGGAGCGCCGCCTCCGCCGCAGCGACGGCCTCGGCGGTGAGACCAGGGCCGGCTTCGGCCGTCTCGCCGATGGGCTGCTCGGTGTACGGGTCGACGACGGGGATCGCGGGGCCGTCGGGCGTCCGCCACTCACCGCCGACGAGGCAGGCCGCGCGCCCCAGCCACTGCTCAGCCACGGTCGCTCACCAGCCGCACCGGCAGCCGCTTCACGCCGCGGAAGAAGTTGCTGCGCAAGCGTTCCGGCGGGGCCTGCACGTCCACGCGCAGGCTGCGCTCACGCAGGCGCCGCAGGAACAGCTGCGCCTCCAGCCGCGCGAGGTGCGCGCCGAGGCAGGCGTGCACGCCCCAGCCGAAGCCGAGGTGCTCGTTGGGCGTGCGCTCGGCGCGGAACTCGTCGGGCGCGGCGAACACCGTCTCGTCGCGGTTGCCCGAGGCGAACCACAGCACCACTTTCTGCCCGGCCTGGATCGTGCGGCCGTGCAGCTCGACGTCGCGCGTCGCGGTCCGGCGCATGCACAGCACCGGCGACACCCAGCGCACCATTTCTTCGACCGCACCCGGGATCCGGTCCGCGTCGGCGCGTAGCGCGGCCCACTGATCCGGGAACGCGCCGAACGCGATCATCCCGCCTGTGAGCAGGTTCCGCGTGGTCTCGTTGCCGGCGACCATGAGCAGCAGGTAGTACGCGTCGAGCTGGCCGCGGTTGAGCGGCTCGCCGCCCGGCGCGGCGTGGGCGAGCACGCTCACCAGGTCCTCGGCCGGGGTCGCCCGCCGTTGCGCCTCCAGCTCGTGGAAGTACGAGAAGATCTCGTCGCGCGCCCGGGCGGCGGTCTCCGGGCCCGTGCTGTACTCCGGGTCGTCGGACGCCATCTGGTTGGTCCAGCGCTGCATGTGCGGGCACGCCTCGGGCGGCGCGCCGAGCAGGCGGCCGATCACCAACAGCGGCAGCTGGGCGGCCACCGTATGCACGAAGTCGAACGTGCCGCCCTGGGCCAGCGCGGTGTCGAGCAGTTCGTCGATGACCGTGACGATGTCGCCCTCGAGCGGGCGGACCTTCGCGGGCCGCACGTGCGGCACCACGAGCTTGCGCAGCGCCCCGTGGCGCGGCGGGTCCATGTTGTGGATGCTGGGTTCGCCGTGCCCCTCGGCGCGGCGGTCCGGGATCTGCGTCCCTTCGGCGGAGGAGAAGCTCTCGTGGTCGGCGGCGATGCGCTTGATGTCCGCGTACCGCGTCACCGACCAGAATCCACGGCCGCCGGGTTCGTCGTTCCAGTGCAGCGGATCGTGCTCACGCAGCTCGCGGAACGCCTCGTGGTCGGAGCCCGATGCGAACAGGTCCAGATCCATGAGGTCGACGGCTGTCGCGCCGGACGTCTGTTCGGACACCGCTGTCCCTTCTGTCGCGCCTTGCTGGATTGCGAACGCTCAATCACTACATCACATCGCGTCGGAGAACGGAAGAGCTAAGCAAGAGCGTTGCGGTGGCGCTCGTTCGTGACATAGCATTCACAAACAATCGAGAAGGAGGTCGATGGCGTGTACCCCGCCCCGATTGCGCGCGAGCGGCCCGGTGCCCGGGCGTACGTGATGGCGCCGAGCGGCGAGAGCCTCACCTACGCCGAGCTCGAGGCCCGCTCCAACCAGGTCGCGCACGTGCTGCGCGAGCGGGGGATCGGCCCCGGCGGCACGCTGCTGCTCGTGCTCGAGAACCGGCTGGAGTGGCCGGTGCTCGTCGCCGCGGGCATGCGCTCCGGACTCTACGTGACCCCGGTGAACTGGCACCTGCGCAGCGGCGAGCTCGGCCCGCTGCTCGCGGAGGCGGTGGGCGACGGCGCCTCGTGCGCGATCGTCACCAGCGCCCGCTGCGCCGACGTCGTCGCCGAAGCCCTGCGCGAGGTCGGCAAGCCGGCGCTGCTGCTGTCCGTGGACCCCGGCGGCGAGCCGGAGTTCCTCGGCGACGCCGTGGCCGGTCTGCCCGAGGCGCCGATCGACGGCGAGCTGCTCGGCGCGCGGGTGCTCTACAGCGGTGGCAGCACCGGGCGGCCCAAGGCGTTCCGCCAGCAGCTGCTCGGTGTGCACCCGGCCGACGCGCCCGCCCGCCACGCGGGACTCGCGGCGAAGCTGGAGCTGGCCGCCGACACCGTGTTCCTCTCGCCGGCGCCGAACTACCACGCCGCCCCGTTCACCTTCCAGCTCATCACGCTCTCGCTCGGCGGCACCGTGGTGTGCCTCGACCGCTTCGACGCGGAGGGCTCGCTCGCGGCGATCGCGGCCCACGGCGTGACGCACTCGCAGTGGGTGCCCACGATGCTGCTGCGGCTGCTGCGTCTTTCGCCGGAAGCTCGCTCGCGCCACGACCTGAGCAGCCACCGCGTCGCGTTCACCTCCGGCGCGCCGTGCCCGCCCGAGGTGAAGACGGCGGTGATGGACTGGTGGGGGCCGATCCTGCACGAGTACTACGGCGCGTCCGAGGGCTACGGCCACACCTACGTCGGCCCGCACGATGCGCTGGCGCATCCGGGCACGGTGGGGAAACCGTTGTCCGGCAGCGTGCACGTGACCGACGACGGCGGGCGTGAGGTCCCGGCGGGCACCGTCGGGAAGGTGTGGTTCGCGCCGGGCGGCTCGGCCTACCGCAACGCCGGCGACGCGGGCGCCGACCTGCGCAGCGTCGGTGACCTCGGCAGCCTCGACGAGGACGGGTTCCTCTACCTCGTCGGCCGCGAGGGGCACACGATCATCTCCGGCGGCGTGAACGTCTACCCGACCGAGGTCGAGGACACCCTGCTCACGCACCCCGCGGTGGCCGACGCCGCCGTGATCGGCCTGCCGGACCCCGAGTTCGGCGAGGGCGTCACGGCCGTGGTCGAGCCGGCCGGCGCCGTGAGCGGGGCCGAGTTGATCGAGTACTGCCGCGAGCGGCTGGCCGGGTTCAAGGCGCCCCGCCGCGTGGAGTTCGTGGTGAGCCTGCCCCGGCTGCCGACGGGCAAGCTGAACAAAACCCTGCTGCGTGACCGAATCCTGTCCGGCGACTCCGGTGAAACCGGCGAAGGAGCGTGACCCATGACGACGTCCACCCGAGCGCGGTTCCTCGTGCTCCACGCGTTGCGCGTGAAGGGCCTGGCCCCCGACCCCGTGCTGCAGGCGCTCACGGGCCTGCCCGCGGACGAGGTGGCCGCCGAGGTCGCCGCGCTGGTCGCGGACGGGCTCGCCGTGCGCCGGGAAGGCCGGCTCGCCGGGACCATGCCGACCCCGGCCGGACGGGCCGCGCACCCGGAGCTGCTCGCGGCCGACGTCGCGGACTCCACCGAGGCGCTTTCCGCGGCCTACGAAGCTTTTCTGCCCGTGAACGGCGAGTTCAAGCGCGTGTGCTCGGCCTGGCAGCTGCGCCCGTCCGGCGAGCCGAACGACCACTCCGACGCCGCGTACGACGCCGGAGTGGCCGAGTCGCTGGCGGAGGTGAACGCGAACGTGACCGGCCTGCTCGACGAGCTCACCGCGTCCGCCGGCCGGTTCGGCACCTACCCGGTGCGCCTCGCCGGGGCGCTGCGGCGCGTGCGCGCGGGGGAGACCGCGGCGTTCGCCCGGCCGATGGCCGACTCGTACCACGACATCTGGATGGAACTGCACCAGGACCTCCTGCTCAGCGCGGGCCGGGAACGCTCGGCCGCCGACGAAGGCTGACCTTCTGAACCGCTTCGCCCCCCACGGAAAAGGGCCTGCACCCCACGCGGAGTGCAGGCCCTTTCCCTTACTGGGACTAGACTTCCAGCACCGTGACGGTGCCGGTGGTGCCGTCGACCTCGATGAGGGCGCCGTCCGGGATCCGGGCCGACGCGGCCGTCGCCGAAACCACGCACGGGATGCCGAGCTCGCGGCTCACGATCGCGGCGTGGGAGAACGGCGCGCCGACGTCCACGACCACCGCGGCGGCCGGCACGAACAGCGGCGTCCACGACGGGTCGGTCAGCGGGGCCACCAGGATCTCGCCGGGCTCCAGGGCCGACGGGTCGTCGGCGTTCGTGACCACGCGGGCGCGCCCGCGGGTCGAGCCGTTGCAGCCGGGCACGCCCTGGATGACCTCGCCGGCGACGGCAGGCTGCACCTCACGGCCCGAGCGGCGCGGCCAGTTCTCCACCGGCTCCGGCTGGCCCACGACCACGAACGGCGGCTCGCGGTCGAACAGGTCCAGGTACGCCGCTTCGCGGTCGCGCAGCGTCGTGCTGAAGCTCGCCGGGTCGTCCAGGAACCCGTCGAGCTCGCCGGCGAACAGCATGAAGATCTGCTCGGGGCGCTCCAGGTGCCCTTCGGCGGTGAAGCGGCGGCCCAGCTCGAGCGCGGGCAGGCGCAGCTCGTGCATGACCATGGCGCACGACGTGCGGCCGCGTTCCCGGCCCCGCAGCCACAGCGCGGCCGCGTGCAGCACGGCCTCGAACTGGCCCAATGCCTCGTCGTTGCCCGCCAGCGCGGCGCGCACGCCGGCCGACGCCGCTTCACGCTGCTCGACGCGTTCGGCGTTCTTCACCGCGGGCGCCGCGGAGTCGTCGGCCTGACGCATGCGGTCCACAGTGGACAGGGCGAGCGAAGGCTTGACGCCCCAGGTCTTCGCGCGGATCTCCCACTCCGACGGGCCGCGGAAGTCCCACGCCGTCAGGAACTCGTCGAGCTGGCGCGTGAACGCCACGACCTCGGGGTCGCCGCTCGCGCGCAGGCGCTCGACCAGGCCGTCCTGGCCCTCGTCGAACAACGCGGCCACCGCGCCGGTGCGGGCCAGGCGCGAGAGCGCCCACATCCCGGTGGACGGGCCGGTCGAGTCGATGTCGCCGATGCCGGCCACGAGCGTCAGCGCGAGCTCCGGCTGACCGATCGCCTCCGTGAACTGCGCGACGGCACCCAGGCCGACGCCGGCCTTGAGGCTCGCCTCGATGTGGCGGCTCAGCAGCGGCCGCAGCACGTCGCCGAACGAGGTGATCCGTTCGCGCAGCTCCTGGTTGCCCAGGTCGGCGATGGCGGGGCGGTTCTTGCGGATGTCCTCGACGGTGCGGCGGTCGGCGTCGTAGGCCGCGAGGTCCTTGGCGCCGAGGACCTGCTCGGCCAGCCACTGCCCGGCCGTGGCCTCGAACTCGGGGTTCTCGTCGAAATCGCGCTTTTCGCTTTCGTAGGAGGGGATCCCCGGCATGTCGCCGAAGTACTGCAGGTCCACCGCTTCCGGCGTCATGCCGGGCACGCGCACGCCGAACAGGCGCATCAGGGACATGTTGATGTAGAGGTAGCTACCGAACGCGGGGAGCACGTTGTGCTGCACGGCGGAGTCGTAGGTGGCGTGGTCCCACACCCCGCACGCGACGAACGCGTCGTCCCAGCCGGGCGAGAGGTTCGCCTGGAAGCCCGCCGACGCGTTGAGCGGGCTGATCGGATCGGGGAAGATCTCGCCGATGTTGGCGCGCGAGTAGATCGGGAAGACCGCCGACGCGTCGTCGTAGATGGGCCACTGGGTCATGGAGACCTCTCCTCGTCTTTGAGTTGGGCAGTTGAGTGGTAGTGGTGGGTTTTCTTGCTGTGCGGTGGCTCAGGCGGACGTGAGCCGCCGCCGTTCGAGGGCGAGTTGCTTGGGCAGTCCGAAAGCGACGGAGCCGACGTGCCGGCCGTCCGTCGAGTAGCGCGCGACGAACTTGTCCCCGGCGAGGTTGCCGTGCACGAGCTCCACGTGCTCGCCGCGGCCGGGCAGGCCGACGCCCTGGATGCGCAGGCCGCACTGGTCGGACCAGAACGAGGGCACGGCGTCGAACGGCGCCTGCGGCCCGTGCAGCAGCGTGCGCGCGGCCGCGGCGCCGCCGAGCGCCGCGGTGGTCCAGTGCTCCACGCGCACCGGCGCACCGAGCAGCGGGTGCGTCCAGCAGGCGACGTCGCCCGCGGCCACGACGTCCGGCACGACGGCGCCGGATTCGTCGAGTACGCGCAGGTACTCGTCGCAGCGGACGCCACCGGACACGTCGATGCCGCTGCCGGCGAGCCAGCCGGTGGCCGGGCGGACGCCGGTGGCGATGACGACCACGTCGGCGCGCACCACGCGGCCGTCGGACAGCACCGCGCCGGTCACGCGGTCCCGGCCGAGGAACTTCACGACCTGGGTGCCGAGCAGCCAGCGCACGCCGCGCTCGCGGTGCAGGCGCTCGACGCGCCGGGCGACGTCTTCGCCGAGCACGCGGATCAGCGGGTGGGGGAGCGGGTCGGCGACGGCCACGGGGAGGCCGAGGTCGCGGCACGTCGAGGCGAGCTCGCAGCCGATGAAGCCCGCGCCGAGCACGAGGACGCGGCCGGTGAGGTCGGCTCGGAGGGCGCGGGCGTCGTCGAGCGTGCGCAGGACGTGCACGCCGGGCGGGCGGTTGAGGCCGGCGGGGATCACGGGGTTCGAGCCGGTGGCGATCACGAGACCCGTGAAGTCGAGCTCTTCGCCGTCTTCGAGGACGACGGTGCGGCCGCGCAAGGCGGCGACGGGGTTGCCGAGGCGCCAGGTGACTTCGGTGTCGGCTGTGTCGCTGTCGGACAGCGCGAGCGCGGTTTCTCCGGTGGCGCCGGTGAGCAATCCCTTGGACAGCGGCGGCCGGTCGTAGGGCCGGTGCGCTTCGGCGCCGGCCACCACGATCTCGCCGCGGAACCCCTCGGCGCGCAGCGCTTCGGCGGCCCGCCAGCCGGCGAGCCCCGCTCCCGCGACCACGATCCGCACGGGCTACTCCGCGATCCGGATCGCGCGGGTCGGGCAGGCGCGGGCCGCGCGGTGCACCGCTTCGCGCAGGCTCGCGACCGGCCCGTGGTCGATGTGCAGCACCGCTTCATCGTCGAGGCTGAACACCTCGGGCGCGGCGAACTCGCACTGCCCGTGGCTCTCGCACAGCACCGGGTCGACTTCGACGTTCACGGGTCACTCCTCGCGGCCAATTTGTGACGTGCAGATCACATAATGCGGACCCGGGGGCTTCTGGTCAAGGGGGATACGTGGGTATCTTGGCTGGACAGGTTCACCTTGTCCGACTTGGGCGTGGACACAACAGCGAACGTGTGGTCACAATCTAGCGATCCGAACACTCCGACGAACCGGGAGCGGGCGACTGTGCGGGTACTGCTCACGAACGACGACGGCATCGAAGCCCCGGGCCTGCTCGCGCTGGCCCACGCTCTGCGGGACGCGGGGCACGACCTCGTCGTGGCCGCGCCCGCGGGGGACAGCAGCGGCAGCGGCACGTCGCTGGGTGCCATCGACCACGGCACGATCGTCGCGTGCGAGCCGCACGCGCTGCCCGGCCTCGACGGCGTGCCGGCGCACCGCGTGTCCGCGCCGCCGGCGTTCGCCGTGCTCGCGGCCTGTTTCGGCGCGCTCGGCCCGCCGCCCGACGTGGTGGTCGCGGGCATCAACGACGGCCACAACACCGGCCGCTCCGTGCTGCACTCCAGCACCGTCGGCGCGGCGCTCACCGCGTCGACCGCCGGCCGCTCCGCCCTCGCCGTGAGCTGCGGCGACCGCCCCGGCGCGCGCTTCGACACGGCGGCAGCGGTGGGCGTCGCCGTGCTCGACTGGCTGGTGGCCCACGCGCCCAAGCGGACCGTGCTGAACGTCAACGTGCCCGACGTCGACCTCGCCGACCTGCGCGGCGTGCGCTGGGCCCGGCTCGGCCGCGTGGGCTCGTCCGGCCTGATGATCAAACCGGCCGCCGACGGCCTGCGCCTGGAACGCTTCCCGACGGCGCAGGACGTGCTGGCGCTGGACGAGCACGCCGACACCGACGCGGCCCTGGTGGCCGCGCGGTGCGTCGCGGTGACGGGGTTGCTGGGCGGGCCGCGGGAGGTGTCGGACCTGGGTTCGCTGGAGGGCGTTCTGCCCGTCGGCTGAGTAGGCTCCAGGCCGGAAACCGGCGGCTGGGGGCAGATGTACGTCGAAGCGGAGTTCGAGAGGTTCGACGAGCGGTTCGCGCGCGTCGACGGTGATTCGCGGCTGGAGCGGCTCTACGACGGCTGCCGCTGGGCCGAAGGCGCGGTGTACTTCCCGGCGGCGCGCTCACTGGTGTGGAGCGACATCCCCAACGACCGGATGCTGCGCTGGGACGAGACGACCGGCGCGGTGGGCGTGTTCCGCCACCCCGCGGGCTACTCGAACGGCAACTCGCGCGACCGCCAGGGCCGGCTGCTCACGTGCGAGCAGGGCCCGCGCCGGGTCACCCGCACCGAGCACGACGGCTCGATCACCGTGCTCGCAGACCGCTTCGAGGGCAAGCGGTTCAACAGCCCCAACGACCTCGTCGAGGCGGCCGACGGCGCGATCTGGTTCACCGATCCCCGCTACGGGATCTCCAGTGACTACGAGGGTTTCCGCGCCGAGAGCGAGATCGGCGGCGACCACGTCTACCGCATCGACCCGTCGGGCTCGGTCACCGTCGTGGCCGACGACTTCGAGCGGCCCAACGGCCTGGCGTTCTCCCGCGACGGCTCACAGCTCTACGTCGTCGACACGAAACGCGGCCACCTGCGCCGCTTCGACGTGACCTCGCGCGGAGTCTTGACCGGTGGAGCCGAGATCGCGCACTGCCGCCAAGGCAACTTCGACGGGCTGCGCCTCGACGACCAGGGCCGCCTCTGGGCGGCCACCGGCGGCGGCGTCGACTGCTTCGCCCCCGACGGCACGCTGCTCGGCGGCCTCAAGGTCCCCGAACCCGTGGCGAACCTGGTCTTCGGCGGCCCGAAGCGCAACATCCTGTACGTCTGTGCGACGACGTCGATCTACTCGATCATGCTGAACGTGACGGGTGCCTGAGGCCGCGCACCATCTTCAGCGCCAACCGCCGGTAGTGCACCGTGCTTTCTTCGAGGAACCCGCACCGGCGGTAGAGCGCGATCGCCGCCGCGTTGTCCTCGAAGACCTGCAGCCGCACGGAGTGCGCGCTCTGGCTCTCGGCCCACTGCGCGACGGCCTCGACGAGCGCCTCGCCGACGCCGTGGCCGCGTGCGGACGGTGCCACGTACATCGAGTGCAGGTCCACCACACCGTCGTCGTCGGGGGTCGTGCCGCTCGCCATGCCCGCGTCGCGCCCGCCTACGGCCGCGAGCACGTTGAACGGCAGGTCCGTGAGCCGTCCGCGCCAGCGAGCCTCGGTGTCGCCCTCGCCCTGCCAGTCGGCGAGCCGCGCGCCGAACGCGTGCGGCGCCTCGGCGAGCGCGCTGAGCCGCAGGGCCCGCCACGCGCGCCAGTCGTCCGCCGTCAGTTCCCGGATCTCCACCACGCCGTCCACGATCGCGGCGACTGGCCGTGGCTCGCAAGGTGTTTTCCGTATAACGACCTATACCGCCGCCCGGAGATCAGCCGGCTTCCGCGGCCTCCGTCGAGCTGCCCAGCGTGATGAACGTCTTCGTGCCCACCACCCCGCCCGACACCCGGATCGCGTCGATCACCTGGCGCAGGTGGGTCACGTCGCGGGCGCGGATGTGGCACAGGGCGTCCGGGTCGCCGGCGATGAGGTACACCGCCCGGACCTCCGGCAGGTCGCGCGCGAGGCGCTCGATGTCCGGGGGCCGGGTGCGGCCCGTGTAGCGCAGCTCGGTGAAGGCCTCGATGTTCCAGCCCAGCTTGGTGTAGTCGATCTGCGCGGTGAAGCCGGTGATCACGCCGGCGGCCTGCAGGCGGTCGACGCGGCGCTTCACCGCGGGCAGGGAAAGTCCGACTTCGGCGGCCATGTCCGCATACGAGCGCCGGCCGTCGAGGCGGAGGAACTCCACGAGGCGCAGGTCGATGTCGTCGACGCCGGCCATGTCGCCTCCTGGCAAGAAATTAAAGTGGATACCAGGTCCACGTTACATAGTTGCGTCATCGTGGCCAGGCCGCGCACCGATCTTGCGCCGTGAGAGGCTGAGGTTTCTCCTGTGTCCCACGCCACCGTGTTCCATCCCGCCGTGCCCCATCCACCGTGCCCCACCCGGGCCCTGCCACGCCCCTGCGAGAGGAGCGCCCACGTGCTCACCGAACCGGTTTCGCTGGACGACAAGTACGTCGCCGACCATGGGCGAGCGTTGATCTCCGGCGTCCAGGCGCTCGTGCGGCTCACGCTCGAGCAGCGCCGGCTCGACGAGGCCCGCGGCCTCGACACGCGCGTGTTCGTCTCCGGCTACCAGGGTTCCCCGCTCGGCGGGCTGGATCAAGAGCTCGGGCGCGCCAAGAAGTTCCTCGACCCGGCCGGTGTCGTGTTCCGGCCCGGGGTGAACGAGGAGCTGGCCGCGACCGCCGTCGCCGGCACGCAGCTGCTCGGCAACGTCCCCGGCCGCCGTCACGCCGGCGTCACTGGCTTCTGGTACGGCAAGAACCCGGGCCTGGACCGCGCGGCCGACGCGATCCGCCACGGCACGCTCGCCGGCACCGCCTCGCTCGGCGGCGCGGTGGCGTGGATCGGCGACGACCCGGCGTGCAAGTCCTCGACGGTGCCCAGCTCGTGCGAGCCGATGGCGCAGAGCCTGGCCATGCCGCTGCTCGCGCCCGGCAGCGTCGCCGAGATCATCGAGTTCGGCCTGCACGCGGTGGCGCTCTCGCGGGCGAGCGGGCTGTGGACCGGTCTGAAGATCGTCGCGGACATCGCCGACGCGTCGGCCACGGTCGACATGCACACGCTGGCCCACGGCATCCCGATGCCGCCCGAGACCCTGCGCCCGACCGGGCGCGCGCTGGTCGGCGCGCCCGCGCTCGACGCCGAGCACGATATGTTCACCCGCCGCCTCGACCTGGCCCGCGCGTACGCCCGCGCGACCGGCCTCAACCGCGTCACCTTCACCGCCCGCGCGGCCAAGCTCGGGGTGCTCGCGTCGGGCACCGGCTACGCCGTGGTGCAGCGCGCGCTGCAGGACCTGGGGCTCGACGAGGCCGCCATGGAGGCGCTCGGCCTGCGACTGATCCGCCTCGCCATGCCCTACCCCCTCGACGCCGACGTGCTGGCCGAGCTCACCGAGGGCCTCGACGAGGTGCTCGTGGTCGAGGACAAGGTGCCGTTCCTCGAAGGCCACCTCAAGGAGGCGCTCTACCACCGCCCGGGGGCGCCCAACGTGGTCGGCCGCCGCGACGAGACCGGCCGGCCGCTGCTCACCGGCCGGGGTCAGCTCGTCGCGGAAGACGTGGCGAAGGCGCTGGTCAAGCGCATCGAAGCCGTCGTCGGCCCGGACCGGCTGCCGCGCACCGCCGCCGTGCACCTGGACGCGATCACGCCGCCGCGCCCGCCGCGCATCGCGCTGCCCACCGCCACCGCACCGCGTACGCCGTTCTTCTGCTCCGGCTGCCCGCACAACGTCTCCACGCGTACGGGCGACGACACGCTCGTGGGCGTCGGCATCGGCTGCCACGCGATGGTGGCCATCGACGGCGCGGGCCGCGGCCACCAGATCGGCCTCACGCAGATGGGCGGCGAGGGCGCGCAGTGGCTCGGCCTCGCGCCGTTCACCGACGACCGCCACTTCGTGCAGAACCTCGGCGACGGCACGTTCCACCACTCCGGCTCGCTCGCCATCCGCGCGGCCGTGGCCGGCGGCGCGACCATGACGTACAAGCTGCTCTACAACGACGCGGTCGCCATGACCGGCGGCCAGCGCGCCGAGGGCCGCCTCGACGTCCCCTCCATCACGCGCCTGCTGGCTGTGGAGGGCGTGCGGCGGATCGTGATCACGACCGAAAGCCCGGCCGACTACCGCGGCGTGTCGCTCGACCCGATCGCGTCGGTGCGCCACCGCGACGACTTCGCCGAGGTCGAGGCGGAGCTGGCCGCGACCGACGGCGTCACCGTGCTGATCCACGACGACCGGTGCGCGGCCGAGGAACGCCGGCTGCGCAAGCGCGGCCAGCTGCCGACGCCGGCCGAGCGCGTGGTCGTCAACGAGCGAGTGTGCGAGGGCTGCGGCGACTGCGGCGACGTGTCCACCTGCCTGTCGGTGCGGCCGGTCGAGACGGAGTTCGGGGCCAAGACGCGCATCCACCAGTCCTCGTGCAACAGCGACTTCACCTGCCTCAAGGGCGACTGCCCGTCGTTCCTGCTCGTGACGCCCGGCACGAAGAAACCGCGCCGCGAGGTACCCGAGCTCCCCGTGGCGCTGGCGGAACCGGCGGCTCGGCTGTCCGAAGTGGACACCGTGCTGATGCGGATGCCCGGCATCGGCGGCACAGGCGTGGTCACGATCTCGGCGGTGCTGCAAATGGCCGCGCACCTCGACGGCCGGTTCGCCGCCGGCCTGGAGCAGACCGGCCTGGCGCAGAAGGGCGGCCCGGTCGTCTCTGACATCCGGATCTCCAAGTCGCCCGTGACCGGTTCGCTGCGGGCCTCGCGCGCGACCGCCGACGTGCTCGTGGGATTCGACCTGCTCGGCGCGGCCGACGCGGGCAACCTCGCCACCGCGCGGGCGGGCCACACCGTCGCCGTGGTCAACACGGCGCTGGTGCCCACGGCCGCGATGGTCACCCACCGCGTGGTGCTGCCCGGTTCGAACGACGACGCGCTGGAGAAGATCAGCGCCGTGACCCGCGACCTCGTGGCGCTCGACGCGAACGAGCTGGCCGAGGAGCTCTTCGGCGACCACATGCCGGCCAACATGCTGCTCGTCGGCGCGGCCTACCAGCACGGCGTGGTGCCGATCTCGGCCGACGCGATCGAGGCGGCGATCCGGCTCAACGGCACCGCCGTGGAGAAGACGCTGGCGGCGTTCCGCTGGGGCCGCGCCGCGGTCGTCGACCCGGCCGCCGTGCGGGCCGCCGCGATTTCCCCGGCCGCCGCGGAAGTGGCGGTGGACGCCGTGGCCGCGACGATCGCCGCCGGCGACTTCGAGCAGGTGCTGGCGCCGCGCGTCGCCGACCTGATCGGTTTCCAGGACGAGACGCTCGCGCGCCGCTACGCCACCCAGGTCCGGGAGCTGGCCGCGGAGGCGGCCGAGCGCACGGACGCCGACACGGGGGCCCGCATCGCCGCCGCGTACGCGCGCGGGCTGCACAAACTGCTGGCGTACAAGGACGAGTACGAGGTCGCGCGCCTGCACCTGGACCCGGTCGAGCAGGCGCGGCGGGCGGCGGAGTTCGGCGCGGACGCCGACGTCGCCGTGCTGCTGCACCCGCCGGTGCTGCGCGCGATGGGCATGAAGCGCAAGATCCGCCTGCGCGGCCGCACCGCCACGGTGGCCTTCCGCACGCTGAAGGGTGCCCGCCGCCTGCGCGGCACCCGGGCCGATGTGTTCGGTTACGCGAAGGTCCGCCGCGTCGAGCGGGCTCTGCCGGGGGAGTACCAGCACCTCGTGGAGCGCGGGCTCGCCCACCTCACCCCGAAGACCGCCGACGCGTTCGAGGAGCTCGCCGCGCTGCCCGACGTCGTGCGGGGCTACGAGGACATCAAGCTCGCCAACGTCGAGACCTTCCGCACCCGCGCGGCGGAGCTGCTGGCCACGATCACCGCCTGAGCGCTCCCGGTCCGGATCCACAAAGGACTCAGCCACAAAGGACTCGGACCGGGAGTGGCGCCGCCGCTGCCGGGGTGCGAGGCTTCCGCGGGAAGAAGCGCGAAGACGGTGAGGTGCGGGTGAACGTTCTGGCGCGCGGCGGCGGTTTGCTCGTCGTGATCCTGGCGGTGGTCGGCGGCACGGCCGGGCTCGGGGCGGTGCTCGGCCTCGGTGGCACGATGATCCTCGCCGGGCTGACCGCGTTGTTCTGCTTCATCGCGGCCAACGGCGGCCCGCTGCTGCCGGACCTCAAGCTGCTGGCGGCGTTCGCGCCGGCGGTGATGATCGGCGCGGCGGGGCCTCGGCTGCTCGGGCAGGTGTCGCACGCCGCGGCGATCGCGCTGCTCGTGCTCGTGGTGTTCTGCGCGGCGCTGCTGCCGGCCCTGGGCGCGCGGTACGTGACCGTGGGCCCAGGGCTCGGGATGTCGTCGGTGTTCGGCTACGGCTTCCAGCTCACGGGCGCGGCGAGCGTCGGACAGATCCTCGGCGCGCCCGCGCTGGCCATCGGCGTGGTGTTCGTGCTGCGGCTGCTGACGGGCCTGGGTGACCCGGGCAAGCCGACGCGCGCCGCGCTCGCCGACGCGCTGGGCGGACCGGACCGCGAGAGCGCCGAACGCGCCGTTCGGCTGTGGCTGGCCGACCGGCCGCTGCGCTGGCAGGCGCGTGTGGTCGCGGCGGGTCTGCGCTGCCACGGCACAGCTGCGGTGCTACGCGACCGGCTGCGCGTACTGGACGCGGACCAGGCGGCGGCCGTCACCGCGGTGCTGGCGGCCGTCGAGGCGGCGCTGACGCAGCTCGCGGACGCGGTCCGCGTCAAGACCCTCGACCCGGCCGGCGTACCCGAGGTCGAGCGCGTCGACCCGGAGATCGGCCTGCCCGGCGACACCCGCGTGCTCGTCGATGACCTGTGGACGGCGGTCGCCGCGGTGCGCGAGGCCGTCTCGACGCGCGACGAGTCCCTCGTGGACTTCCCGCGCCACATCGTGCGCACGGCGTTGCGCCGCGAGGCCGCCGGCGCGTTGTCGTGGCGCTCGGCCCAGCTGCGCCACGCCGTCCGGTGCGCGCTCGGCATGCTGCTGGCCGTCGTGATCGCGTCGTTGCGCCCGGGTGACCCGCTCACGGTGTCGTTCCTGATGACGACGTTCGCGATCATGCAGCCCGAATGGCGCGACACGCTCGCGAAGGTCTGGCAGCGCGTGGCCGGCTCGGTGGCCGGGGCCGTGGTGCTCGCGCTCGCGCTGTGGCTGCTGCCGCACTCGGCGCTGCTGCCGCTGGGGCTCGTCGCGCTGCTCGTCGGGTTCCCGTTCATGCAGGCGCAGCCCCTGGTGTTCAACGGATGCATCGTGCTGATGAGCGTGAGCGTCAACGCGGTGACCAAGCATCTCGACCCCGGCGCGACGCTCGCGGAGTACGTGCTGCTGGTGGCGCTCGCCGTCGCGATCGCGCTGCTGTTCGGGTTCGCCGCCGTGCCGGGCGTGCCGAAACCCCCAGTGGCGCAACGCTTTTCGGACGCGACGGCCGCGATGGGCGAGCTGCTCGGATCCGTCGCCGCGCGCCTGCGCGGAGAACCGGGCGGCGACGCGCGCGAGGTCGGCCCGCGCTTCCGCACGGCCGTGCGCACGCACCAGGACCTGCTCGCGCCCGAACCCGGCACCCGCGGCCCGGACTCCACTCAACGCGACGCTCTCGACGAGTCGGTGGAAGGCCTGCGCGGCCTCGCGGCGTCGGCCGGCGCGATGCTCCAGCGCCGCACCGGTTCGGCCGAGCTGGCCGGCTTCACCGCCGACGCCGCCGCGGCGCTGACCACCGGTGCACCGCCGCCCTCCCGGCCGGACCTGCCGGACGAGGAGGAGCGGCTGCTCGCCGACCTGGTCCTCGCCGACGTGCTGCGGATCAGCCGCGGGCGCGCGGCCCTGACCCCGGCGTGAATGCGATTCATTTTCTGCGAGGGAATTCGCGGCAACCCTAAGTCATTCCTAAATGGCCACTTTCGAGGTGCGCCACTCGGCTGTTCCGTTGTACGTTCGGTTCGCGGCGAGATGATCTTGCCGCTCCTACTGGAGGGAACAGAACACATGGGGAAGCGGATTTCGCGGATCGGTGCGCTCGTCGCCGCGGTCGCGGCGGCCGGCACGCTGGTGGCCGGCGCTGGCGTTGCGAACGCGGCGCCGGCCAATGCGTGCACCGACCCGCACCAGGCGTCGGGCATCATCGGGAAGTGGGGCCCGGTCAGCAAGTCGAACTGCGCGATCCTCGGCCACGCGGGTTTCCGCGCGGGATACGGCTGGAACGTGCAGGAAGGCACCAACCAGTCCGCGTGCGTCCAGGGCTGGGGTTTCGACGCCAAGCACCCGAAGGGCGGCTGGTTCAGCCTCGGCTGCGGCAAGAGCGGCAAGATGACGGTGCCGTGGGGCAACATGGCCGCCAACCCGCAGGTCCGGGTCAAGAGCATGGGTGGCAGCATCGCGGTGATCATCGACTGGCGCCAGTGAGCTGATCCCGGTGCCCGCCGGCCATTCCCCGGCGGGCACCGGAACCATCTTTATCCGAAAAACAGCAATTCTCTCGAACGGCACTGCCCTATTCGATGGCCACGATGTCGCGTCCGGTTCGGTCCGGCGCTATCGCGGAGAAAACAATCCCCGCCAACGGGCCCAGAATGCCCAGTGCCAACGCGAGCGGAATGCCGCCGCCCGCCAGGGTCAGCGCGAAAAGCGGGTACACGCCGGCACCGAGGCCGCGGCCGACGTAGTAGCTGCTGTTCGCGCCCGTGGACCGGATGCGCGTCGGGTAGTACTCCGACATCCACACGCCCAGCACGCCGAAGCCGCCGCAGGCCGCGGCCGACCACATCAGCGCCCAGAACGTGGCGTCGCCCCAGAAGGACGAGCTCACGTGGTCTGTGCCGCTCAAGACCTGTCCGAGGAACCAGGCGAAGCCGGCCACACCGAACACGCAGGCGGCCAGGAACGCGTACTTGCGCCGCACCAGGTCCGACACCGCACCCGTCGCCGAGTAGGCGAGGATCGTGAACACGTACCCGATCAGCACCACGCCGCTCGCCGTGCCCAGCGGCAGGTGCTGCACCTTCAGCAGGTACGTGGACAGGTACACGCCGACGGAGTTGGTCGTGAGGAACATGGCCGTGGACAGCACCATGAAGATCACGCTGCCGTAGACCACTTTCGAGCGGAACACGTCCAGGATCGGCACGCGCGTGCGCCGCAGCTCGGGCGGCACGGTGCCCTCGCGCAGCCGCCGTTGGTACTCGAGCCAGTGGCGCGACTCCGGCAGCAGCCGGAAGGCCGCGAGCCCGATCACCACGCTCACCACGCCGATCACGACGTAGCCGGTGCGCCAGCCAAGGTCGTTGCCGAACCAGGACAGGCACGCGTAGAGCACGCCGACCGTCACGATCTCGCCGAGGAAGTACATCGACTGGATCAGGCCACCCATCGTGCCGCGGCGGGTGGTTTTCCAGCACTCGGTGAACATCGAGAACGACAGGCCGAACAGGCCGCCCATGCCGAGACCGGCCAGCAGCCGGGTGGCCAGGAACGTCCCGAAGCTCGGCGCCAGCCCGCCGAGCACGGCGGCGACGCCGAACGCGAGCACGGAGATCGCGTACGTGCGGCGGCGACCGAGGGTGTCGCCGAGCCAGCCGAACAGGAACCCGCCCGCGATCGAGGCGAAGCCCTGGAACGTCGCCACGCTCACCAGTGCCACCGTGGACACGTGCAGTGAGCCGGACAAGTAGGTGAGCGGGTAGCCGACGAGGTTGATCTCGGCGCCGTCGAACAACGAGCCGAGGAACGCGAACACGAGGATGAACCGCAGCTCCCGGCGGTTCCCGGTTCTCGGTGGTGCCTCTGCTGACACAGCAGTCATTGGTGTGCCTTCCCAAGCGAAGCGGTGGAGAAGGAAAACGCAGCGTCAGAGCACCTTGCCGAGCCCGGCGTGGGCGAGAGCGGCGGCGACCTCGTCGTCGGCCTCCGGAGCGAGCGGCAGCAGCGGCGAGCGCACGTAGGCGTTGGGGATGACACCACGCTGCACCAGGCCCAGCTTGAGCGCGACGCTGCCTTCCATGTGCGAACCGCGGTGGTAAACGGCCTTGGTGAGCGGCAGCAGCCGGTCGTGCACCGCGCGCGCCGCCGGGTAGTCGCGGCGCTTGCCGGCCTGCAGCAGTTCCCACATGCCCTCGGGCGCCAGCGCGCCGTAGCCGACGAGCGCGCCGTCGACGTCGAACATCGTGTGCAGCAGGTACTCGTCGTGGCAGGTGAGGATCTGCAGGTCGGGAACCTCCTTGCGCAGCACCGGGACCTCGGTGTCCCAGCGGCGCATGTTGCGCACGCCGTTCTTGATCGCGAACACGGAGTCGAGCTCGGCGATCTTGAGCTGCTCGGTGAGGTTGTAGCTCGCCTTCGTCACGTCCGGGTACTGGAACAGGATCTGCGGCAGGCCGGAGATCTCGCCGACGATGCGGTAGCGGTCCGCGGCGGCGCCGGGCTGGAAGCCGAAGCGCAGCCAGCTGTGGGCCGGGTAGAGCAGCACGCCCGCCGCGCCCGCCTCGCCGTAGCGCTTGGCCTCTTCGCCCGCGACGCGGCTGCCGTCGCTGATCACGCCGGTGATGATGGGCTGCTTGCCCTCCACGGCGTCGACCAGGGTTTTCACCACGTCGCCGCGCTCGGTCTCGGTCATGCTCGCGCCTTCGCCGGCGTGCCCGTTGCACACGATGCCCTTGACGCCCGGCAGGCCGGCGAGCCAGCGCCCGTGCACCGCGAGGGCTTCGTGGTCGACGTCGCCGCTCTCGGTGAACGGGGTGACGCACGCCGGGACGAGGCCGCGCAGATCCAGAGACTTCATGACACTCCCTTGTTTCAGGCTGTGCAAACGATGAGGGAATCGGTTGCACAACGGTAGGCTGCGGGTTGCCCGAGAGTCAAGGAGCCGCATGAGCGAGCGAACACCGGAGATCACCCGGGAGCCGGGGGCCCGCCCGACGATCAGCGACGTCGCGCTGGCAGCCGGCGTCAGCAAGTCGACGGTCTCGCGCGCGCTCAACCCCGAGCACCGGTTCTTCCGCAGCCCGTCGGCGGCGCGGATCCGCGAGATCGCCGAGGGCGTGGGCTACGAGCCGAACCCGGTCGCGGCCAACCTGCGACGCCAGCAGACCAACACGTTCGGCGTGCTCGTGCCGCGGCTGACCGACACGGTGATGGCGATGTTCTACGAGGAGGTCGCCACGGCGTGCACGCGCCGCGGGTACCACGCGCTGGTCGCGACCTCGCACGACGAGCCGGAGCTGGAGCGCGAGAACGGCCGGATGCTGCTCGGGCGCCGCGTCGACGGCCTGATCCTCACCACCGCACGCACCGAAGGCGGCTTCTGTCAGGAGTTGCTGGAGCGCGGGGTGCCGCACGTGCTGGCGATGCGCACGTTCGGCGACAGCGCCGCGGCCGTGGGCGACGACCGCCTCGGCGGCTACCTCGCCACCCGGCACCTCCTGGACCTCGGACACCGCCGCGTCGCCCTGGTCGCGGGTCCGGCGTATGCGTCCAGCGCGCTCGGCCGCCGGGCCGGTTATGAGGACGCGTTGCGCGAAGCCGGCCTCCCGGCAGTGGTCCTGCCCTCGACGTTCAGCATGGAGAGCGGCGAGGACGCCGGGCGTGCCCTGCTCGCCCTCGATCCGCGCCCCACCGCCGTCTTCGCCGTGAACGACAACACCGCCGTCGGGCTGCTCTCGGCCGTGCAGCGCGCCGGTGTGCGCGTGCCCGAGGAGCTGTCCGTGGTGGGGTACAACGACATTCCGCTCGCCGCGCGCCTGCCGGTGCCGCTCACCACGATCCGAGTCCCGTTCACGGAGATCGCCGGCGCGGCCGTGGACCTGCTGATCGACGCGGGCGCCGGGGTGCCGGCCACCACGCGCCGGTTCGCGCCGACGTTGATCCCGCGGGGGACCACGCTGCGGGTGGGGTGAGGAAGGCCCCGTCCGTCCACAGGGGACTGGTCCGTGCGGAACCAATGCGCGGTTGTTGCAGACCCATGACATTTCCCGGGCCCACCGCGGACGAAGCGTTGGCAGGCTGGACGGGGTGAACAACCGAGTGCTCGGCATCGCCTGGCGGCTGGTGGCCGCCGTCCTCCTCGTCGTGGCGACGGCGGTGACGTACTTGCTGCTGGTCCGCACGGAGTCCGGCCAGGAGGCCGACCAGCGGGTCCTGGAGACGTTCGACCCGTCGTTCACCCGCGCGTCGGGGGAGGTGCCGCTGCCGCTGGAGGTCCCGGTGCCGGTGCTGTTCACCCTCGCGCTCGTGCTGGTCGTGGTGATCGGCCTGCTGCGGCGCGCGTACCGGCGCACGGCGGCGGCCGTCGGGCTCATGGTGGTGGTCGCGGGCTTCGCGCAGCTGCTCAAGGTCGCCCTCGACCGGCCGAACCTGGCCGAGCGCATCCACTCCACCAGCAACAGCTTCCCCAGCGGCCACGTGACGGTGGCGGCGATGAGCGTGTTCGCGCTGCTGCTCGTGCTGCCGCGCGTGGGGCGGTTCGTGGCGGCGCCACTGGGCGTGGCGTGGATCGTCGCGGTCGGCGTCTCGACGCTCACCGTCGGCTGGCACCGCCCCAGCGACTGCCTCGGCGGCTTCTTCCTCGCGGCGGCCGGCTACGCGCTGGCCTCGGCGTGCGTGGTCGAGCGCCACCGTCCGCGGCTGCCCGCCGACGCCACGACCGTCGTCCTCGCCGCGCCTCAGCCGGCGCCCGGGCACCCGGACCGGCAGCCGTTCTCAGTGCCGCGCTGACGGATCGGCACACGGCTGTTGCCTTGCCGCGACAGAGAGCGCGCGGTCCGAGGACATGCCGGCAGCACCCTCGAATCCGGGGACAGGGAGTCCTCACCGGACACAAGAGAGTGCGTGATGAACGAGCTGACCGTGCGGGACCTGGGCCACGTGTACCTGATCGGCATCGGCGGGGTGGGGATGTCGGGCCTCGCGGAGATCCTGCTGCGCCACGGGGTGCCGGTGAGCGGCAGCGAGGTGGGCGACCGGCCGGCCCTGGCGTTGCTGGAGGAGCTGGGCGCCACCGTGCACCGCCGGCACTCGGCCGGGCACCTCTGGACCGCCGACACCGTGGTGTACTCCACCGCGATCCCCGACGACCACGTGGAGCTCGTCGAGGCTCGCGATCGGGGACTGCCGCTGCTGCACCGGTCCGAGGCGCTCGCGGCGGTGCTGGCGAGGCGCCGGGCGATCGCGGTCGCGGGCACGCACGGCAAGACCACCACCACCGCGATGATCACGGTCGCGCTGCGCGCCGGCGGGGCCGACCCGTCGTACGTGATCGGCGGCGACGTCCGCACGCTCGGCTCCGGCGGCGTCGGCTCGGGGGAGTACTTCGTGGTGGAGGCCGACGAGAGTGACCGCTCGTTCTTCGCCTACACGCCCGAGGTCGCGGTGGTCACGAACATCGACTCCGACCACCTCAACACCTACGGCGACGTCGAGGGGCTGCAGCAGGCGTTCCTCGACTTCTGCCGCCGTGTGCGCCCCGGCGGTTTCGTGGTGACCAACGCAGACGACGAGCGGTGCCGCCGGCTCGCATCGGCGCTGCGGGCGGAAGGCCGGACCGTGTACACCTACGGCGAGGCCAACGACGCCGACCTCGTCGTGGTGGGGCTTTCGTCGGTGACCACGGGGATCCGCTACGACGCCGTGCTCGACGGCGCCCTCGTCGGCGCGGTGCACGTGCCGGTGATGGGCAAGCACCTCGGCCTCAACTCCGCGGCCGCGCTGCTCACCGCGCAGCGGCTGGGCATCCCGGGGGCAGCCCGCGGCTTGCGCCGTTTTCCGGGCGTCCGCAGGCGGTTCGAGCTCCGTGGTGTCGCGCGCGGCGTTCGGGTGTACGACGACTACGCCTGCCACCACACGTCGATGGCCGCTTCGCTGACGGCGTTGCGGTCGGTCGCGCAGGAACATCGGCTGGTCGTGGTGTGCCAGCCCAATCGCGCGTACCGCGTGCGGCAGTTCCTCGGCGAGATGGCCGAGTCGCTGAGCCTGGCGGACCAGGCGGTGGTGCTTCCGGTGTTCGGCCCCGGCGAGACCGTCGCGGCGGGTTATGACGGCGAGGCGCTCACCGCCGCGATTCCGTTGCCGGAGAAGGACAAGGTGTACGCCGGGTCGGGCTCCGTCGCGTGTGCGGAGGTGGTGCGGCGCGTGCAGCGGGGCGACGTCGTGGTGACCATCGGGTCGCCCGAGATGGCGGCGCTGGCCGGCCGCATCGTCGAGGCGCTGCACGAGGGCTGAGCGCTTATTCGCGTGCCGGCCGGAGCGGTGTCGTGCTACTTTGCCCGACTTTGCTCCTGCCGAAAGGAAGGTCATGACCGTTCCCGCGCAGCACCGCGAGTTCCTCGACGACGTGCTCCCGAAGATCAGCCGCGACCCACGCGTGGCCGGGGTGGCCGTCGGCGGCTCGATCGCCCACGGCGAGCCCGACGTCTACTCCGACGTCGACGTCCTCGTGGTCGTTTCCGATGAAGCGTTCAACGCGGTGATGGCCGAGAGGTTCGCGTTGATCGGCTCGTGGGTCGACCTCGTCGCGGGCTTCACCGGCGAGCACGTCGGCGAGCCGCGGCTGGTCATCACCCTGACCGGGCCGCGCTTGCTGCACGTGGACTTCAAGTTCGTGCGAGTGGCCGATTTCGGCGAGCGGACGAGCGACCCGAAGATACTTTGGGAGCGCGACGGTGCGCTGACCCGGGCCCTCGCCGCCGCGCCCCTCGCCAAGGAGCCGCTGGACGAACAGTGGCTCGAAGACCGGTTCTGGGTGTGGGTCCACTACGCGGCCACGAAACTCGGGCGCGGCGAGCTGTTCGACGTCCTAGGATTCCTGGCTTTCCTGAGGGAAACCGTCCTGGGGCCGCTGATCGCCGCGCGCGCCGGCATTTCTCCTCGAGGCGTGCGCCGGCTGGAGTTCGCCGCTCCGGAAGAGGCGCGTGAGCTGCGGGCCACCGTCTGCGGGTACGACACGAAGGAGGCCGGGGCTGCGGTGCTGGCGAGCATCGAGCTGTACCGGCGCTGGCGCGGCGACGTCGAGCGGCGTGACCGGGCCGAGGAGCTGGCGGTGCGGTACCTCGCCGACGTGCTGGAGTCGGGCGGCAGGTAGCGGACACGCTCGGGAGGGCTCCCGCCGTCCGCGGTTACCGTCCCCGGTGATCAACCGGAGGAGGGGTGCGTCGTGGGCGGGTGGCAGGTCAGGACCGCGCGGTGGGTGATGGCCGTGCAGGCGGTGGCGTCGATCGGGATATGGGTGGTGCAGCTGCTCACGGTGCTCGAACGCCTCGACCACGGCCAGGACGTGCCGGGGTCGGTGTGGCTCGTGCTCGTGCTGAACCCCGTGATCGCGGTGCTCGTCGCCGTGGCCGCGGCGTTCCTGGCGTGGCACGCGTGGGCGGCGACGCTGGGGGTGGCCATGGAGGTGATCGGCGTGGTGAGCGCCCTGATCAGCGTGATCACCGGGTACTACCAGGCCGTGGTGGCGATCGTGCTGGCCATCGCCGTGATCACGCTGATCGTCCGCCGCCGGCAGCCTGCCGTCGTCTGAGCCCGGGAAGGGGTTCCGCCGTGTCACGTTTGCGTCTGGCCGCCTCGGCCGCCGCCGTCGTCTTGCTCGCCACCGGTTGCGCCGGGCCGCCGCCCGAGCAGTGCGACGAGTTCATGTGCGAAACCGTCGGCTACTGGCCCAGCACCGAAACGCAGATCGAAAACGGTTTCGTCGCCGTGCTGAGTGCTCTCGGCGTCGTCCCGATCGTGCCGCGCAGCGCCAACGGCCCGGCGCGGCGCACCGTCACCGTCGGCGGGTAGCGCCTCAGCCGGTGGCGACGAAGCCGAGGATGGCGACGAGCGCGATGAAGACCATGCCCACCCCGCGGACGACCGAGGCCCACGCCGGCAGGGCACCTGGGCCTTATCGGCCGAGTGGCTCTCCACAGCGCCGGTGCGGTGGCGCGACAGGGTCCTGCCACGGCGTCACGGCCATGTTCCGGCACCGCCGCGACGTTTCCGGACTTCTTTGCCGGTGTTCGGTGGGAAGCCGTGCTTGGCGAGACGCACTTCGGCGAGCTCGTCGGCGCTGCCGAGGGTGAGGAAGAGTCCCAGCACCAGCGCCATCAGCAACCCGAGCAGCACCAGACCCGCCGGCAGCGGCGTGAGGAACACCAGCAGGAGGAACCCGGCGGTGAGCCAGGGCAGTGCCTCGAAGAACACGCGGAGCGCGAACCGCAGCACCCAGGTCCGGGCGGTCGCGTCGTGCAGCACCCACGGGCGGTACTCATCGGGGAGCCGCGCGCCGTAGACGTAGCGCAGCCACCGGATCGGGCCTGGCCGTGGGCTGACCATGACACCAGTGTCGGCGCGATCGGCGAGATCTGTCCACCTGGTGCCAGTGTGGCTCAGGTGTTTTGTCCGCCCGGCGCGCGTCAGCGCAGCGAAGCCAGTGCCGCCTCCGCGGAACCCGCGCGCTTCGCCAGGTCCCGCCACGGGTCGGCCTTGCGCGCCAGCCGTTGCTTGCGCTGCGCCGTGGTGAGGCGGATGCGCGGCTGCAGCGCGGCGAAGCTGGTGTTGTCCCCGTCGAACGCCACGATCTCCCTGTCCGCCACGAACCGCGGGCCGCCCCGCCGGTCGAGCGCCTCGACGAGCTCCGGGTAGGCGTTGTCCATGACCGGTCGGTGGTCACTGCGCAGCCACGGAGAGTGCTCGCGCCCCGCCACTTCCGCGACGAGTCTTGTCAACGCCGGCTAACTAGCATTACGTTACTAACAAGTCGCTAGTTAGGAGCCAGCGTGGGCTGCAACGAGCACCCGGACCCCCGGTGGGCCCGGCCGGGACGCCATCGGGTCGTCACGGGTGAAGTCGACGAATGGGCGACCGCGGACGGGCAGCGGGTCGCCGTTTTCGCGCAAGAACCGGACAGTACCGGGGAAAAGCCGGTTGTCGTCCTGTGTCACGGGCTGGGCGGGAGCCACCGCGGGTACGCGGGCTTCGGCCACCACCTCGCGTCCCACGGCTACGCGGTGCTGCACCCGCAGTTCCGCGATGCCTTCGAGCTCGCAGGTCCGGAGCTCGGCCTGTCCGGTGTGGACGAACGAACCTGGCCCGCGGATCCCGTGGCCAAGCAACGGATGCACGCACTGCTTTTCGACCCGGAACACTGGCTGTCGCGGGTCGGCCGGGTGCACGCGGTGCTCGACGCGCTCGCCGCCAAGCCGAACCTGAGGCCCGACCACGTACTGCTCGCCGGGCACTCGTTCGGCGCCTACACCGCCCAGCTCCTCCTGGGCGCGCGCCTGTCCGGCCACGAGACCTTCACCCACCCGGCCGTCGCGGGCGGAATCCTGTTGTCACCGCAGGGAAGCGGCGACCGCGGGCTCACGCCGGACTCCTGGCACGACGTCGAGCTGCCCCTGCTGGTCGTCACGGGCACGCGTGACTTCGGTGCCCGCGGCGAGGGCGTCGAGTGGCGCCGCGAGCCGTACGACCGGGCGCGCTCACGGTTCAAGCACCTCGCCGTGGTCCACGACGGCGACCACCAGCTCGGCGGAATCCCACGCCACGACACCGAAAACAGCCCGACGGCGGCCGCGATCTCCGCGGTCGCCACGGCGTTCGCCGACCGCGTGCACGGCGACCGGGCCGCGGGGGAGTGGCTCGCGAACGCACCCTTCCCGACGATCCTCGACCACACCCACCAGGAGGAGGCCGCATGTCCGACGTCGTGATCAGCGCGACGGGCGTCGAGCGGACGTTCGTTTCCCGCGGCCACGCGGTCCACGCGCTGGGCCCGGTCGACCTGACCGTCGAAAGAGGACAGTTCGTCGCCATCGTCGGCCCGTCCGGCTGCGGAAAGTCGACGTTGCTGCGGATCGTCGCGGGGCTGGCCGCGCCCTCGTCCGGCGAGATCGTGATCGATCGTGCGGACGCGGATTCGCCGCTGTGCTCCATGGTCTTCCAGGACTACGGCATCTTCCCCTGGAAGACCGTGCTCGCCAACGTGCGGCTCCCGCTCGACATCGCCGGCGTCTCACGGCCGAGGGCCAACGAGGTGGCCCGCGACTGGATCGAGCGCGCCGGCGTCTCCGGCTTCGAATCCGCCTACCCGGCCACGCTTTCCGGCGGCATGCGCCAGCGCGTGGCCCTGGCCCGGGCGTTCGTGGCCAACCCCGAGATCCTCCTGATGGACGAGCCGTTCGCCGCCCTCGACGCGCAGCTGCGCCTGGTCCTGCAACAGGAGCTGCTGCGGGTGTGGGAGGCGCACCGGCGCACCATCCTGTTCGTCACCCATGCCATCGACGAGGCACTGCTGCTGGCCGACCGCGTCGTCGTCATGTCCTCGCGGCCCGGGCGCATCCTCGACGACATCGAGGTCCCGTTCGCCCGGCCGCGCACCCGCGCCGCGCGTTCGGCGGCCGAGTTCGGCGCCCTCGAAGACCACATCTGGCGGCTCCTGAAAGGTGAGGTGGAAGAACGTGAGCACGCTCATGACGTCGCATGAGGAGCTCGGAGGTCGTGAGCTCGTCCGGCGCACACCCGGTCCCGCCGAGCTGGCGCCGCAGCGACACGCCCGGCGCCGCCGCGGCGTGACCCTCACGCTGGCCTGGGCGACCCCGGTGCTGATCGTCGTGGTCTGGGAGCTCACCGCGCAGTTCGGCATCCTCGACACCCGGTTCTTCCCTGCCCCCAGCGTGATCTGGCAGGCGGGCGTGCAGTCCATTCAGGACGGTGTGATGACCGACGCCATCGTCGACACCGTGCGCAAACTCGTGATCGGCTACGGGATCGGCGTCGTGGCCGGCGTGGCGCTCGGTGTCCTCCTCGGACTGTCGTGGATCGCCCGGGCTGCGCTGGAACACACGCTGGTCGCGCTGTACACGCTGCCGAAGCTGGCGCTGTTCCCCGTGTTCCTGCTCATCTTCGGCCTCGGTGGGCTGCCGCAGATCGTCCTGGTCGGCGTGTCCGTATTCTTCATCGTCGTACTCGCTTCCACCACCGCGGTGCTGTCGGTCGAGCAGGGCTACCGCGACGCCGCGGAAGTGCTCGGCGCCAAACGCACCCAGCTGCTGCGCCACGTCATCCTCCCCGCAGCGCTGCCCGCCATCGCGACCTCGATCCGGCTGACCGCGGGCATCGGCATCCTCGTGATCGTCGGCATCGAGATGGTGTCGGGCGACAGTGGCCTCGGCTACCTGATCTTCCAGCGCTCCCAGGTGTTCGACCCCGCGACGATGTACGCCGGCGTGATCATCGCTGGGGTGATCGGCGTGGCCTTCACCGGCCTCGTCAGCCTCGCGCTGAAGTTCGCCGTCCCCCAGCAGCGGCCGCGCCTGCGCCGGTCCTGAGTCCCTCCCCGTCCCCCACCCCTTCCCGTGTTTTCCTCAGGAGAGCCATGTCCAGAACCACCCGGGCGCTCTGCGCCACCGCCGTCACGGCGGGCCTGGTGTTCGCGAGCGCGTGTGCCCCGTCGTCGCAGCAGAACCAGGCCACCGACGCCAAGCAGGTGTCCGTGCTGCCGGCCGGCATGAGCCTGTCGGGCAAGCCCGGCACGCCCGCGCCCAAACCGCTGGCGCAGCGTGCTTCGCTCAAGGTCGGCATCCCGTCCAAACTGGAGCTCGAAGCGCCGGCGCTGCTCGCCCAGGTCTACGGCGAGTTCGGCAAGGAGAACCTTGACGTCACGTTCGTCACCGACACGGTGCCGAACCTGCTCACGTTGCTGGGACAGGACAAGATCGACCTCGTCTACGCCGGTGCGCAGGCACTGGTCTTCAACGCGCTGCGCCACGGCGTCCCGATCCGCTGGGTCTCCGGCGTCGCTTCGTCCTCTCCGGACAGTGGCGTCTACATGAGTACCAAGTACGGCAGCAAGGCGAGCGACTTCAACCCGGCTTCGTTGAAGGGCAAGAACATCGGCGTCAACCCCGGTGGCCTGGCGGCTCCGTCGGAGTACGGGCTGTACGACCTGATCACCAAGGGTGGCCTCAAGCCCGCCGACGTGCGGATGACTCCGTTCAGCGACATCGCCGCGATGGTCCAGGCGCTCAACAACGGCTCGATCGACGGCGCCACCCTCGGCCCGCCGTTCACCGCGAGCATCAAGCCGGGCACCGCGTTCAACGCCGAAGGCGGGTACCCGGACAGCATGCAGATCGCCGGCTACTTCGCAACCACCGACCTGCTCGGTGAACACCGCGACGCGGGTGTCGCGTTCTTCCGCGCGGTGGAGCGGACCGTGAACACGCACCTGTCCGGTGACTACCACCAGGACACCGACGTGATGACCAAGATGGCCCAGCAGCTCGGCACGACCGTCGACACGCTGCGGATCGCGCCGTCGGTGCCGTTCGACTTCAACGTGCCCGCCGAATCGGTGGCGAGCCTGCAGAAGATGTACCAGGCCGTGCCGAACACGCTGCAGATCGACTCCCCGGTGAAGCCCGAAGAGCTGATCGACCTGTCGCTCGTGATCGACGCGGCGCAAGGCAAGTGAACCCCCGCATCCCGACGCGAGCACGGAGGACAACCACACGATGAGCGACGCGCTGGCCGGTGTCCGGGTCCTCGACGCCGCGACCGTCCTCGCCGGACCGGTCTCGGCGACGATCCTGGGCGACTTCGGCGCCGAGGTGGTCAAGATCGAAGACCCGAAGGTCGGCGATTTCACCCGCGGCGGCGGGCGGTCGCCGGGCTGGCTCCAGGAGGGACGCAACAAGAAGTCCGTGGCGCTCGATCTCCGGACGTCCGAAGGGCAGGACGTGTTCCACCGGCTGGTGCCGCACTTCGACGTGGTGGTCACGAACTTCCGCCCGCCGACGCTCGAGCGCTACCGCATGCTGCCCGAGCACCTGCAGCCCCTCAACCCGCGGGCGATCCTGTTGTACCTCACGGGGTTCGGCCTCACCGGGCCCTACCGCGACCGCGGCGCGTTCGACCGGATCGCGAGTGCCTACAGTGGACTGACCTACGCCACAGGCGAGCCGGAACGGCCGCCGGTGCGCAGCGGATACTCGGTGATCGACTACATGAGCGCCTACCTCGCGGCGTTCTCCGTCGTGTCCGCGCTGTACCACCGCGATCACGGTTCGGGCTCGGGCCAGGTCATCGACCTGGCGCTGTACGAGGCGGCGTTGCGGTCCAGTGAGGACTCGGTGACCGCCTACGGCCTCGACCGCCAGGTCCGGGAACGGCTGGGCAACAAGAACCCGGCCATCGTCCCGGCGTCGGACTTCGTGACGTCCGACGATCGCCGGGTGTCGCTGCACGCGGGCACCGACTCGCTGTTCCGGCGCCTGTCCGCGGTGATGAACCAGCCCGAGCTGGCCGACGACCCGCGCTTCGCCGACCGCCCCGCCCGGATCCGCCACCAGGACGAGCTGTACCCGCTCATCAGCGAGTGGGTCTCGCGGCTGACCGCCGACGAGGTGGTGAAACTGCTGAGCGACGCCGACATTCCGGCGTCGCCGATCATGAGCGTCGCCGACCTGATGAACGACCCGCACTGCCGGGCCCGCGGCTCCGTGATCACTGTGGACGACGCGGAGTTCGGCGAGGTCCCGATGGTCGCGCCGCTGCCGCACCTGAGTGCGACGCCCGGCAGTGTCCGCTGGGCCGGCACGACGTTGGGCGCGCACACCGAAGAGGTGCTCGGCGGCCTGCTGGGCCTGTCCACCGCGGAGCTCGACGCGTTGCGGGGCCGGGGTGTGGTGTGAGCGATCACTAGACTGCGAGGTCGGAGCAGGTGAGAAGAGTGCACACGGGAGATGATGTGAACGACACCGCCGGGCAGGCGTCGAGCCGGCGCGGGCGCGACCGGGCCCGCACCGAGGCCGACCTCCTCCAGGCGACTTTCGACCTGCTCCAGCGCGACGGGATCTTCGCCGGGCTGAACCTGCAGGAGGTCGCCGACCGCTCCGGGGTGAACCGCGGCCAGATCTACCAGTACTTCGGAGACCGGCGATCCCTGCTGAGGGCGGCCGTGGCCCATCGCGCCCGGGAATGGGCGGCAGGCGCGAAACGGCACTGGGAGGCGTCGTTCCTCGGCCGGCGCAAGGCGATGTTCCGCAGCGCGCTCGCGAACCCTGCGCCCACGCTGGTCGAGGCGCTGCTCGCGATCGACGGCGACCCGGACTACCACGCTCTGCCCGAGATCGAGAAGACGAGAGCCGCTCTCCAACGCGACCAGGCCACCGGTGCCCTGCCCGCCGACGGCGACGCGATCGCGATGCACGTGTTCATGGTCGCGGCGTACAAGGGCTACCTCATCTTCCGCGAGGCGCTCGCGCGTGACGTCGGTGTGCCGGTCGAGGAGCTCGACGCCCGCGTGCTGGCCGTGCACGACCAGGTGGCCGGGGCGATGACCGAGGGCGACCCGCGGGACCGATGAGTTTTCGCGGCGGCGGTGGTCTACCCCTCCGTCAACCGTCGAGAGGAGTGGTTCCGTGGACCTGTACACGATCATGTGCGTGAGCGACCTGCCCCGGGCCCTGGAGTGGTTCACCGCGTTCCTGGGCCGGCCCGCCGACGAGGTCATCGGCGAGGAGCACCTGTGGCAGCTGGGCGAAGCCGCGTGGCTCGTGGTCGACGCGCGGGAGGTGCGCGCCGAGGGCGTGGGCCGGGCGATGGTCACCCTCGGCGTCACCGATCTCGACGAGATCCTCGCCCGCCTCGCCGCGCAGGGCATCACGCACGAACCCGTCGAGACCTACGCCAACGGCGTGCGCCACGTCGTGGTCCTCGACCCGGACGGGAACAGCCTCTCGCTCGCGCAATCGCCGGCGGAGCCCGCGTAGCCGCGCACCCCGCCGGCGATCGGGCCTATTTCAGGGCTTTGAGGAGTTCCTGGGCCAGCGGCGCGGCCGACGCCGGGTTCTGTCCCGTGTAGAGGGTGCGGTCGACGACCGTGTATGGCTGCCAGTCCGGCCCGCGTTCGAACGCGACGCCGAGCTTGCCCAGCTCGTCCTCCAGCAGCCACTTCGCCTTCGGGCCGAGGCCGACCGCGTTCTCCTCGTCGTTGGTGAACCCGGTGACGCGGTAGCCGGCGAACGGCGACTCGCCCCGCTCGTCGCGCGTCGCCAGCAGCGCGGCGGGCGCGTGGCACACCACGGCGAGCGGCTTGCCCGACGCGAGGGCGGCGTTGAGCAGAGCACCGGAGTCGGCGTCGTGGGAGAGGTCCTCCATCGGACCGTGGCCGCCGGGGTAGTAGACGGCGTCGTAGTCCGACAGGTTCACGTCCGTGAGCACGATCGGCTCGCGCAGTTCGCCGGCGGACTCGAGGACCTGCGCGAGCTTCGCGGCCTCTTCCTCGCCGCCGGCCATGTCCGGGTTCAGGCTGCCCTGGTCCACGGTCGGCACCACGCCGCCCGGGGTCGCCACCACGATCGTGTGGCCCGCGTCCTTGAGCGCGGTGTACGGGGCGGCGAACTCCTCGGCCCAGTACCCGGTCGGATGCCGAGTTCCGTCGTTGAGCGTCCAGTGGTCGGCGCCCGTCATGACGAACAGGACTCGTGCCATGGTTCTCGTTCTCCTCTGGTCGATCATGGATTGCCTTGGTGGGGTACCCGTTCTGGCCGCCGGCGACCTGTCGCCGAGCTCACCCGTCCGGTTGACGGGTGGGCTAGAGCCGGGGGGAGAGCCGTGTGAGGATGTCGGCCGCGGGTTCGGCGGTGGCGTGCCGGTAGCCGGTGCCTGCCCACAGGTTGACGCGCTCGGGATCACCGGCCTGCACGGCCGCCTTGCGCAGCGCGCTGGTCAGGTGGTGCAGGGCCGGGTACCCGGCGGGAGCTTCGGCCGAATGGTCGTCGGTGAACGCGTTGCGCAGGCCCCGCGCCGGGCGGCCGGTGAACGCGCGCGTGACGACGGTCTCCCGGCGGGCCGGGTCGGCCAGCGCTTCGCGGTGGGGCTTCGACGCGCCGCTCTCGTCGGACCGCAGCAGCACGGTGCCGACGGCCACGGCGATGGCTCCGGCGTTCAGCGCCTCGGCCACGGCCTCGGGAGTGGCGAGCCCGCCGGCGCCGACCAGGGGCAGCGACACGGCGGCCCCGACCTCGCCGAGGAGCCGCGGCAGCGCGACCGCCGGCGGGACGCGGTCGGGCGTGAGCGTGCCCGAGTGCCCGCCCGCGGCCGCGGCCTGCACGAGCAGGAGATCCGCGCCGGCGTCGGCGGCCAGCCGGGCCTCGTCGGCCGAAGTCACGGTCTGCGCGACCAGCGTGCCCGCGCGGCGAAGCCGGGCGAAGACCGACGCGGCCGGCAGGCCGAAGGTGAAGCTGACCAGCGGGACGGGGCCGGCGAGCAGGAGGTCGAGCTTGGCCTCCCAGTGGTCGTCGTCCTCGGTGATCGCCCGCGGGAGGTCGAGGCCGTAGCGGTCGGCGTCGGCCCGCAGCGCGCCGGCGTAGCGGCGGTAGGCGTCCGGGTCGACGGGCACCGGGTTGGGGGCGAACAGGTTGACCCCGAACGGGATGCCCAGCGCGCGGACCTGTGCGATCTGCTCGGCGAGCGCTTCGGCCGTCTTGTACCCGCCGGCGACGAAGCCGAGGCCCCCGGCGCTCGCCGCCGCGGCCACCAGGGCGGGCGTGGTACCCCCGCCCGCCATCGGCGCCGCCAGGACCGGCGAGGTCACCCCGAGACCGGACAGCGAGCTGTGCATGTCGAACGCCTTCTCTCTTCCCCGTGTGAACCCCTTCGGCTCCACGCTAGGCACCCGCGGCCGCGTTGGGAAATGCCCGTCCTGCCGCGGCTATGCTCTGCGGGCATGGTTGAGGGCACACCGGCGGGCATCGAAATCCGGCACCTGCGCGCGTTCGCGTCGGTGGCCCGGCTGGCGTCGTTCACCCGTGCCGCCCAGGAGCTCGCCATCACCCAGCCCGCGCTCAGCCGGACGGTGCGGCAGCTCGAGGAGCTGCTGCGCGTCACCCTGCTGGACCGCTCGTCGCGGCACGTGGAGCTGACGGAAGCGGGCCGCGCGTTCCTGGAGCACACGCAGCGCGTGCTGGCGGAGCTCGACCGCGGCGTCGGCGCGGCGCGGCGCCGGGGCACCGTGAAGCTGGGGTTCAGCTGGCTGCTGCCCACGCCGTGGGCGCAGGAGACCGTGGCGCGGTTCGAACGCGCCACCGGCAGTTCGGTCGACCTTGTACGCATCGACGACCCGCTCGCGGCGGTGCAGCAGGAGAAGGTGGATGTCGCGCTCGTGCGCGGGGAGGTGCGTTCGTCGCGGCTGCAGGTCGTGCACCTGTTCGACGAGGACCGGGTCGCCGTGTTCGCGGAGACGTTCCCGCTCGCCGGCGAGCCGGAGCTGGCATGGGCCGACGTGCCGAACTGGCCGCTGGTGGTCAACGTCGTCAACGGCACCACCGGCCCGTGGTCCTGGCCCGAGGGGCAGCGGCCGGCGACCGTCGTCGAGACGGCCAACTTCGACGAGTGGATCGAGAGCGTCGCCGCGGGGCGCGGGCTGGGGGTGGTGCCGGAGGTCGCGGTGCGGCGCAACATCCACCCGACGGTGCGGTTCCTCCCGATCGCCGGTGCGCCGGCGATCCCGGTCGCGCTGGCTTTCCTGCCGAGCGCGAACGGGCCGGTGCTGCGGCAGTTCGTGGAAGCGGCGCTCGGGCGGTGAAATTGGTCCGGTAATAAAGATTGACACCCGGGTGCGGGTTCGCGATTATGTAATGGAGCTGAACGCAAGAGCTCATCGGAACCAGCACAGAAACTGAGAAGGAGTCATCGTGGCGAGCATGGAGAAGCGAGGGTCGCAGCGCCGCTATCTGGGCGATCTGCGCGATGCGCTGCGCTCGTCGGATGCGCTGTCATCAATGCCGCGCCTGCCGCAAGAGCGGCTCAGTGGCTCGATGCTGCCTGAAGAGCGGCTGCTGAGCGTCGGGGGCTCCCCACCGTGACGTCGTCGACGTCATGACCGGGAGCCGCCCATCGGGAAACCGATTCGGGCGGCTTTCTCTATTTCGTGCACCCATAAATGGTGGTATATCCATTTCGTTGATGTGCTGCGCCCATTTTGTCGGCGCCTGTTCTTTCTCGGCTACCTGGTCTTTGTCAACTACACAGCGGAGCAGAAACACGCTCGCCGGCCGCGGCGAGCACGGTGGGGCTGGGCACAGGTGAGCCCACCCGGCTGTAACCCGGACGCCCTTCGGCGGCTTTGACGGTTCGACTCCGTCCCCCACCACCGACACACCAAGACAAGGCCGATGCGACTGCTGGCTAGGTCACCGCCCCTTCAAGGCGGGGGACCGGGATCGATACCCGGATCGGCTGCCACACCCCTGTAGCTCAGCTGGACAGAGCGCCGGATTACGAATCCGGAGGTCCCAGGTTCGACTCCTGGTAGGGGTACGCAGGTTTCAGGCTCACGTGGCCCAGCGGCCAGGGCAGCTCCTTGTCGAGGAGACGATCGCGGGTTCGAGTCCCGTCGTGAGCGCAGGTCCGGCACCCGAGGGGGGTGCCCGGCCGACGAGTGCGAGGGAGACGGGAACCCATCCGCTTCGGGAGCGGAAGACACCGCGTTCGACTCGCGGGCACTCGACTGAGGTTGATCAAAAGACTGTCACCAGCACGGCGCGTTGGTCCAGCGGAACGGACACCGGCCCTCACGCCGAAGACGCGGGTTCGACTCCCGCACGCGCTACGCGGTTGTAGCCCAACTGGAAGAGGCACCTGGCTGAGGGTCAGGCCAGTCGGGGTTCGAATCCCCGCAACCGCACGCAGCTCCATCGAAGACGGGTCCCCCCGCGCGCGGACCCCAAGCCCTCGTAGCCCAACCGGCAGAGGCACCGGACCCAGGCTCCGGACAGTCCAGGTTCGACTCCTGGCGAGGGCACGCTTTCCCGGGTGGTGTATCCGGCAACACGGCGGATTTTGGTTCCGCAGAGCCAGGTTCGAGTCCTGGCCCGGGAGCACCACGCGATGCCCGTTCGTCCAACCGGCAGGACTCCGGACTCTGGATCCGGCAACCGAGGTTCGAACCCTCGACGGGCAGCGGGGCGCGGCACAACGAGGAGGGCTGGCCGAGTGGCAAGGCACCGGATTGCTAATCCGTGGTCCGGGACGGCACGTCCCGGCGCGCGTTCGACCCGCGCGCCCTCCGCGCACGACGGCGGCACTCGGGTGTTGCCGGGCCAGGGAGGATTGGCCGAGTGGTAAGGCAGCCGTTTCGAAAACGGTGGTCGGGTGTGCTGAGCGCCCGCGTGGGTTCGACTCCTGCATCCTCCGCACCTCGCCCGCGCGAACCCGGCGAAGCCCTCGTGGTCCAACGGACACGACTCCGGCGTCCGAAGCCGGGAACGCAGGTTCGACTCCTGCCGGGGGCACCGCGGCACACCGCGACGCGCGGGGCCCAGTGGCCGGCCGGGGCTCATATCCCCGGATCGTCTGGATCGACACCAGGACGCGCGACCGAACTCTGCTCCGCTGGTAGTCGCCGGCTCCTTCGCGGGCCGGGGCCGGACTCGGCCCTGCGAACGAGGGCTGCTCTCGTTGGCAGGGCCGAACTTCGCGGTACGGACCTTTCCATTGTGCAGCTAGGAAAATCGGCTCTTGGAGTTCGGACCGTTCCTGTCTCCGTCCACCGTCTACCTCCCAGCCCCTCGACGCCGAGTCCGGGCGGCGGCCCGGTGACAGTCCACTCAGGACTGTCGCGGCGTGCTGCTCGACAGCAAAGCCCTGCGGCGGCTGCACCGCACGCACCACCACGCCGGACCGCGTCTGGCCGAGCTGCTGTCCCGCAACCTGCGCGACCTCGCCCGTGGCTCGCAGCGCGTCGTCGTCGCGTCCGGAACCTTCGCCGCGGGCCGGGTTTCCCGCCGCGCCGACACCGCACAGCCGGACCTCAGGCTCACGGTGACGTCGTGGACCGGGCGCAGTTTCGCGGCCAGCTCGCCCCGGCTGCGCACGGCCACCTTCGCGAACACCGACTTCACGTGGTCCCGCCGCGCTTGCCCTCGGCAGCCCGCGCAACTCGGCCTGGGGTGGGGTCGTGGCGCAACTGGGGCCGCTGGTGGTGCTGGCGATCGTCTTGCCGTGACGGATCCTCGCTACGATCGCTGGATCGCCACACCGAGGGGGACCGGCCGATGCCGCAACTGCTGGGCGCGATCGACAGCAGCATCACGGTCGAGTTTGGCCAGTTCGTGCTGCAGGAAATCCCGATGAGCCGCAACGCGCTGGCCGTGGGGGAGCCGAGCGGTGACTGGCTTGTCCTGGGCGGGGCCGGGGGACTGCTGCTGCACAGCGCCGGGAACGACCACGACCCGGCGGTGCGGGTGGAGCTGTGGGACGCCGAGCCGCCGGCGGCGCACGGCGAGTGGGACCAGGTGGTCACGGTTGGGTGCGACCTGGCCGATCAGGTGCGCCTGCAGTCGGTCACTGCCGCCATGTCGCCCGACGTGCTCACCCTGGGGCGGCCCGGCCCGCATCACGCCCGGGTGCACGAGGGCGGCCGCGCCGCGACGGCGGAGCTGGCCGAAGGTACCTTCGCCGAGGGCGTCGAAGGCTGGCTGATCCAGCTCTGGCCCGCGTGAGGGGCCCGGATATTCTCGCCGGACCATGACGAACCTCGACCGGATCCGCGCCGACCTCATCGCCGACCCCGACAACGCGTGGGCGAAGGAAGCCGGTTACGAGCCCCTCTACACCGCGGAGCCGTCGGCGAAGGTGGCGCTCATCGGGCAGGCGCCCGGGCGGAAGGCGCAGGAGAGCGGCGTCCCCTGGAACGACGCCAGCGGCGTGAAGCTGCGCGGCTGGCTCGGGGTGACCGACGAGGAGTTCTACGATCCCGGGCTGTTCGCGATCGTGCCGATGGATTTCTTCTACCCCGGCAAGGCGGCCTCCGGTGACGCGCCGCCGCGCCGCGGGGTTGCGGACAAGTGGCATCCGCGGATTTTCGCCGAGCTGCCCGAGATCCGGCTGACGGTGCTCGTCGGCAGCTACGCGCAGAAGCACTACCTGCACGCCGGGCGCGGGTGGAGCCTCACGGAGACCGTCCGGTCGTTCCGCGACTACCTGCCGTCGACGATCCCGCTCGTGCACCCGTCGCCGCTGAACGTCGGGTGGCACCTGCGGAACCCGTGGTTCGAGCAGGAGGTCGTGCCGGAGCTGCGGATGCTGGTGGCGGCCGCGTTGCAGTCCTGAGTGGACGCATCAGAAGATGCTGAGCCCCGTGACGTTGCCGAACGTCTCGAGCGCCATCGCCGCGGACACGGAGTTGCCCTTCTCGTCGAGCCCCGGCCCCCACGCCGCGATCGCGCAGCGGTCCGGCACGATCGCGAGGATCCCGCCGCCGACACCGCTCTTGCACGGCAGCCCCACGCGATACGCGAACTCGCCGGCGGCGTCGTAGGTGCCGCAGGTGAGCATGATCGCGTTGATGCGCCGGGCGTCCTGCTTCGACAGCAGGCGCGTGCCGTCGCGGCGGACGCCGTGGCGCGCCAGGACCAGCCCCGCGCGGGCGAGCTCGACGCACGAGGCCATGATCGAGCATTGGCGGAAGTAGTGGTCGAGCATCTCGTCGACGGGGTTGAGGACGTTGCCGAAATCGGCCATCAGGTAGGCCAGCGAACGGTTGCGGTTCCCGGTACGCGTCTCGGACTCGGCCATCGCCGGGTCGTAGGTGAGGTCGGGGTTCCCGGTCTCCGCGGCCAGGAACGCGCACAGGGCGCCACAGGCGTCGCCGGTGTCCGCGAGGAGCTGGTCGGTCACCAGCAGCGCGCCCGCGTTGATGAACGGGTTGCGCGGCACGCCGCGCTCGATCTCCAGCTGGATCAGCGAGTTGAACCGCGTCCCCGACGGCTCGCGGTTCACGCGCCGCCAGATCGACGCGTCGTCGTGCCCGAGCACGTGCGCGAGCGCGAACGCCTTCGAGATGCTCTGGATCGAGAACGGCACCTCCGCGTCACCCACCTGGTGCACCTCGCCGTCGACGGTCGCCACCGCGAACCCGAACTGGCCCGGGTCCACGCAGATCAGGTCGGGGATGTAGTCCGCCACCTTGCCGGCCCCGATGTGGGGCTTCGTGGCCGCCCAGACCTCACCGACAGCGCGCTCGTAGTCCACCGGCCGCCTTTCCACACGTGATCACGGCGGCTCCGATGATGTCACGACTACTGCGGGTCGTCGCCTGCCCAGGTCCAGTGGGGGACTTCGCGCAGGGGGTGGAGGTCGACGTCCGTCTCGGCGTGGGAGTTCTGCAGGGCGACCCGGGAGCCGAACTCGACGTGTTCGCGGACAGCGTCGCGGAACGGCGCGTCGCGGGGCATCCCCGCGGTGTCCAGGGCCGCGAGGTAGAGCTGGACGAACCGCTGCCGCTGGGCTTCGGTGATCTTCAGTCCCCGGTGGACGGAGATCAGGTGCGCGAACCCCAGCTCGCGCGAGAAGCGGTCCGGCCCGCCGAACGACTCGGCCGTGAACGACGTCAGGTGCTCGACGTGCCGCGGCTGTCCCGCGCCGAACAACGGCTGCAGCAGCGGATCCGCCAGCACGCTGTCGTAGAACAGCTGCTCCAGCCGGTGCAGGGCGGCTTCCCCGCCGGCGTGCTCGAACAGTGAGGGCATGCGTCCAGCGTAGGGCAGGTATCGGACATTGGCGGGCAATTTCACCGGTGGCTTGAGCGCGTGGTGGCCGCGACCCGATTCGCATGGTTGCGTTCGTCGTGGCGATCGTGCTCACGAGTGTGGCGATCCTGGTCAGCGGCGCAGCACAGACGGTGCTGCAGTATTTGGCGACGCTGGGCTTCGTTCTGGCTTGGGCCGCAACCTGCTCTGGGGTATACAACCGCGGCGAGCCCTGGTTGCGAGGTGCATGTCTGAAGAGCTTGAAGTGTGGCGGTTCTTCGCGGTTGGGGGTCTTCCTGTCGTGGCGCGAACGACGAATCGAGGCGGTCATCGTCCGGTCCCTTGGGCTGGCCGGCGATTCTGGCAGATACAGTCGATCATGAAGCCGCCCCACCGGAGGTCTCGATGAGTGTTCCCTTGCCGGAGAAGTTCGGGTACCAGCGGGTCGACGCGGGGGGCGTGCGGATCAACTGCGCGGTCGCCGGGGAGGGGCCGCCGGTGTTGCTGCTGCACGGTTATCCGCAGACGCACTTGATCTGGCACCACGTCGCGCCGCGGCTGGCGGAGGAGTTCACCGTGGTGCTGACCGATTTGCGCGGGTACGGTGACAGCGACAAGCCGGCCGGCGGCGACCAAAAATATGCCAAGCGGGCCATGGCGGACGACCAGCTCCAGGTCATGGCGAAGCTGGGCTTCGACCGCTTCGCCGTCGCTGGGCACGACCGCGGCGGGCGGGTGGGGCACCGGCTCGCGCTCGACGCGCCCGAAGCGGTAAAGGCGCTGGCGGTGCTGGACATCGTCCCCACGCGGTATGCGTTCCAGCACGCCGACAAGGACTTCGGAATGGGCTACTACCACTGGTTCTTCCTCGCCGCCGGCAACGGAATCCCCGAACGGCTGCTCGCCGGCGACCCCGAGTTCTGGGTCACCTCGCGCATGAACTCCCGCCACGACGGCGGCACGCCCTTCGATCCCGCCGCCGTCGCCGAGTACGTGCGGTGCTTCTCCGCGCCGGAGGCGATCGCCGCTTCGTGCGCGGACTACCGTGCCGCGGCGGGCATCGACCTCGAACACGACGACGCGGACGCGGCAGCGGGCCGGCTCGTCACCAGCCCGCTGCTCGCGCTGTGGGGGAACGGCAGCTTCGTCGGCCGCTCCTACGACGTGCCCGCCGCGTGGCGCGAGTACGCGACGGACCTGCGCACGCTCGCCGTCGAGAGCGACCATTACCTGCCGGAGGAACAACCGCACGTTGTCGCCGAAGCATTGCGGGACTTCTTCGCGGAGACCTAAGCCCCGGGCGTCTGCAGCGGCACCGGGCCGTCCATCAGCGGCACGCCGCCGTCGACGTGGAGGTCCAGCGCGTTGACGGCGGGGTTGCGCAGGAGGAACTGCGTGGCGTCGACGATGTCGGCCATCGTGATCGGCGTGCCGGTGAGCGTGCGCGCGGGCGGGTTGCCGGGGACCTTGCGCCAGACCGGGCTGTCGAGGACGACACCCGGGTGCAGTGCGTTGACCCGGATCGGCGCGAGCTCCCAAGCCAGCGTGCGCACGAGTGAGCTGACGCCGCCGTTGGTCGCGGACACCATCGTCGACCCGGGATACGGCCGGTCTTTCGCGCTGCCGCCGAACAGCACCACCGAGCCGTGCGGGGCGAACCGGTCGCGAAGGGCGCGGACGGCTTCGGCGTACCCGACGAGCTTGACCGTGGCGGCGCGCACCGCGTCGGCGACGCTGAACGCGTGGATGCTGCCGCCGTCCTGGTGGATGGCGGTGATGACGAGCCCGTCGATCTCGTCGACGCCAGTGAGGGCGCCGGCGATCGTCTCTGGCATCGCCAAGTCGACACCGAGCCCGGTCGCCCGTCCGCCGATTTCCCGCGCGGCGGCTTCGGCGCGGCCCGGATCGCGGCTGGTGACGATCACCGCGTCCCCGCGGTCGGCCAACGCCCCGGCGACGGCCCGCCCCAGTCCGCCGCTGCCCCCGATGACCAGGATTCGAGACACGAGCTTCCCTTCGTGAAACCTGCCGGAACGGCTACCCGCCGGCCTACGGACATCTGTCCGGCAACAGTGGACCGGAGCCACAAAGTGTGTCAAGTGCTCCCAAGACGCCAGTAGAAAGGGGAACTCAACGGCTGTTGAGTCTTGACAACGGCCGCTTCGGGTTGAATCGTCGTCGTCTGACGGACAGCTGTCCGACGTTGGTTGCAGGCGCACGAACCTGGCCGTCTGCCGCTGAAAGGGACCAACCCATGGAGCACTACACGGCACCGGCGGTCGCGGCCGGGCTCGAGTTCACCCCGCCGACGCAACGCGCGCAGGACGCGATCGCGGCGGCGATCGCGCGGCGGGACGCGCCGGGCAAGCACGTCTTCGCCTCCGAAAAGCCGATCGCGAACGAGGACGGAGAAACCGAACGCCTCCCCGGCGGCACGACCGTGACCCACCGCTTCGTCGACGGCCCGGGCGACATGGAGACCGTCCGCTGGCACTTCGTCGAGGCGGGCACGTCGGACAAGCCGGTGGTGGTGTTCCTGCACGGGATTCCCGATTCGTGGTACCTGTTCCACCACCAGATCACCGATCTCGCCGCCGACTTTCGCGTGCTGTCGATCGATCTCAAGGGATACGGCCAGTCGGAGAAGTCCCCGGGCGACTACCGGCACGTCGGGGTGGCCGACCAGCTCGTGGGTCTGCTGGACGTGCTCGGCATCGAGCGGCCGAGCTTCGTCACCCACGACCGCGGTGGCCCGATCGTCGACTACCTCGCCTCGCGCCACCCGGAGCGGATCCACAAGTACGTGCGCGGTGAGCAGCAGCTGTGGCACTGGCACCCGGACGTGTCGCCGCAGGAGAAGTGGTTCACCGACCTCGACCACAACCCGTTCGGCGACCCCGCGGAGCTGGTGTCGAACCTGCACGCGATCCTCTCGACCCGCCCGGTCGCCGAGGAGGACGTGCGGCGCACGATCCGGGAGGCGAGCCACCCGGGCATCAAGTGGGCGGTGCCGCGGTACTTCCAGTCGACCACCATCAAGAAGGAGTGGATCGACCGGCGCCTCGACCTGATCCGCACCTGGCAGTGCCCGATCCTGGTGCTGCAGGGTTACGAGGACCCGTTCCAGCCGTACGAGTACTTCGAAGACATCGAGAAGCACATCCCGAACTCCCGGCTCGCGTTCGTCGGCGCGGGGCACTTCCCGCCGCTGGAGAACCCGGGTGAGACGAGCGAGAAGATCGCGGCCTTCCTGGCCGGCTAGGAGCGGACGAGAACCATGCACATCGACTGGGATGTCCCGATCACGATGGACGACGGGCTGGTCCTGCGGGCGGACGTGTTCCGGCCCGAGGACGCGGGGTCGCACCCGGTGCTCATGACCCACGGCCCGTACGCGAAGGGGCTCGCGTTCCAGGACGGCTACCAGGCCATGTGGAGCAACCTGGAGGCCGAGCACCCGGACGCCCTGGCGGGTTCGTCGAACCGATACCAGAACTGGGAAACCGTGGACCCGGAGAAGTGGGTGCCGGACGGGTACGTCGTGATCCGCGTCGACTCGCGCGGCGCCGGCCGTTCGCCCGGGTACCTCGACATCCTCTCGCCGCGCGAGACACGGGACTACTACACCTGCATCGAGTGGGCCGCGGTCCAGCCCTGGAGCACCGGCAAGGTCGGGTTGCTCGGCATCTCCTACTACGGCATCAACCAGTGGCAGGTCGCCGCGCTGCAGCCGCCGCACCTCGCGGCGATCTGCCCGTGGGAGGGCGCGAGCGACTACTACCGCGAGTTCACCCACCACGGCGGGATCCTCGACGTCTTCGTGAAACAGTGGTACCCGGTCCAGGTTTCCTCGGTGCAGCACGGGGTCGCGGACAGCCCGCGCAGCCGCGTCACCGGCGAGCCGGTGGCCGGGCCCGAGGTGCTCACTCCCGAGGAACTGGCGAAGAACGTCGCCGACACCGTCGCCGAGCTGCGCGACCACCCGCTGCTGGACGAGTACTACCGCGAGCGCACGGCGGACCTGGCGAAGATCACCGTGCCCGTGCTCTCGGCCACGAACTGGGCCCACCACCTGCACACCCGCGGCGGGTTCGAGGGTTACGCCGGCGTGTCGAGCGAGCAGAAGTGGCTCGAGGTCCACGGCCTGCAGCACTGGGTCGAGTTCTACACCGACTACGGGGTCGCGCTGCAGAAGCGGTTCTTCGGGCATTTCCTCAAGGGCGAGGACACCGGGTGGGCCGAGCAGCCGCCGGTGGTTGTGCACGCCCGCCGCGTCGACGGGACGTTCGAGAAGCGCGGCGAGACCGCGTGGCCGCTCGACCGGACACAGTGGGCACAGTTTCACCTCGACCTCGACGGCGGGACGCTGGCCGCGGCCGGGGATGTGACGCGGCGCGAGACGGCGTTCGCGGCGCAGGGCGAGGGGCTCACGTTCTGGACCGAGCCGTTGACCGAGGAGCTGGAGCTAACGGGCCCGGCGTCGGCGCACCTGCGCGTCGCCTCGTCCACGGCCGACGCCGACCTGTTCCTCGCCTTGCGTGTGCAGGATCCCGCCGGCCGCGACGTGACGTTCCCCGCTGCCATGGATCCCCACGGCGGCGTCGGGTTCGGCTGGCTGCGTTCGTCGTTGCGCAAGACCGACCCGGCAAAGAGCCTGCCGTACCGGCCTTGGCACACCTACGACGAGCGGCAGCCGCTCATCCCGGGCGAGCCGGTGGACGTCGACGTCGAGATCTGGCCCACGTCGGTGATCATCCCGGCCGGCAACCGGCTCGGTGTTTCCTTGCTGGGGCGCGACTTCGAGTTCCCCGGCGACGGTCCGTGGCCCTCGGCGTACGGGATCTCCATGCGCGGCAACGGGATCTACGTCCACAACGATCCCCACGATCGCGGATCGGACGTCTACGCCGGCACGACCACCTTGATCAGCGGCGGCGAGCACCCGTCCTACCTCCTGCTCCCGGTCGTGCCCCGCACGGCCGGCTGAGCCGGGTGGCCGCGGTGGGACGCCACCGTGGCCACCCTGGGTTCAGCGTCGGCTCAGAACCGGCCGAGGCCGTGCGGCGAGCCGAGACCGGTCGGGCCGTCCCAGCCGGGGCCGGCCTGGCAGACCTTCGGGCCCCAGCCCAGGCCCTGGCAGACCGACGGTGCCGCACCGTCGGTCGTGACGTCGTGGAACGCCGAGGCCGGCGCGCCGTACAGCGCGCTCGGGCCCGTCGCGTCGGTGGTGTGGCCGCTGCTGCGCACGTACCACGCGGCCACGAACGGCGACGAAGCGCTGGTGCCGCCGCTGACGATCCAGTTCTGCGGCTTGCCCGTGAAGGGCGCGTAGGTGTCGTACACCGCCGGGCCGTTCGCCGGGTCGGCGATGGCGGCGACATCGGAGGACGCGCGGTGTCCACCGCAGTTCTCGGCGGTCGAAGCGGGCTGGCCGGCGGCGGGCGGGAACGTCAGGGCGCACTCGCCGCCGAGGTTGTGCCACGCCTGTTCGGTGAATTTCGTACGCGACGCGTCGGAGGGCTTCAGCGCCGTGCCCCCGACGCCGACCGCCCACGGCAAGTTGGCGGGCCAGGTGTAGAAGCTCGTGTCGGCCTTGCTCTTGGCCGAAGCCGAAGCCGAAGCCGAAACCGCCGTCGCGTCGGCGCTGCCGACGTCACCGATCGACGCGAACAGCGGCACCCCCGGGTGGTTCAGGGCCTTGCTGTAGGGCGCGTCGATCGTGGCCGAGTCGAGGACCTCGATGTCGCTGAGGCTCACGGCGTTCGCGCCGAGTCGGACCGCCGTCTGGTAGGCGGTGGCGTAGTCGGCGGCCTTCTCGTCGGGGTCGGGCTCACCGGTCGCGTCGAGGTCCGGCGTCTGCACCACCGTGATGCGACAGGCCGGGCACGCCGCGGAGGCCATGTCGACGTCGAGTGACGTCTCGATGGCCCAGTCCTCCTCGGACTCCTTGAACTCGTCGGTGGTCTCGGGCCGCACCGGCGGCCCGCCGTGGAAGTCGGTGATCGTGAGGCACCCGCTCGCCGTCGTGCACGCGGGCAGCCCGTACTGCTCGCGGTAGACGGCCAGATCCGACTCCAGGTGCGTGTTCGCGCCCGCGCTGATCACCGCGATCGTGCCGTCGCGCCCGATGCCCGCGGCCGGCAGCGAGTAGGCGCGCGCGAGGTCCGTGGCCCCGAGCCCGACCGGCGTCGTCGTCGACAACGCCTTTGCCGAGCCGGGGCTCTCGGTGACCACGGCGGCCTGGCACCCGGCGGCACACGCGGTCCGCACGCCGTGGTCGCTCAGCAAGGTGCCGTCCTGGATCTGGGCCTGAAGGCCCGCGATGTCCGAAGTGCCGGGCGCGGCCTGCGCCGGGGCGCCCGCCACGGTCATCGCCGCGAGCACCGGCAGCGCCGCGGCCGCGGCCAGGGCCCGCCTCGTTGTGACTTTTCCCTTGTACAAGGACATTTCGCCTCCCAGGACTGCCGGCGGCGCCACCGCCGCCGCGCGGGCCCATCCTGGGTGACGATCTTTCGGATCCTGTCAGGAAGTTGTGTGGATCTTCGGCTGCGACAGCTGCGCGTCGAGTGAGCGCAGGGTTCGGACCGTGAGGCTGGGGGTCGTGGCGGCCAGTTCCCACACGGACAGCGTCGCGACGGAGGCGGCGCAGTCGGCGTTGGCGAGCATCGGCAGGTGGCGCACGAGGATCTCGCGGGCGGCCGGGGCCAGTTCGCCGATCGGGGTCAGGACGGCGGAGCCGAACTCGGCCGCCGGTGGGAGGTCCTCGAGTACGGCGAGGGCGTTCTCGCGTTGGGCGCGGACGAGGAGGTGGTCGCGTGTGACGGGGCCGTCGGCGGGCAGGCCGAGGCGCTCGAACTGGGACGCGGGTGCGTCGGCGGCTCGCATGAGGTCGACGAGGTGGGTGGCCATGGTGAGTTCGAGGTCGTCGGCGACGAGGGGGGCGGTCTGGCCGGGGTCGGTTTCGAGGTCGAACAGCAGGGTGCCGAACGCGTGTGGGTCGCCCCAGGCGTAGCCGGGCATGCGCAGTACGGGGGCGCCCTTGGTGAAGGGCAGGGGCGGGATCAGTTCGGCGTCGCGGAGTTCGGCGGGGGAGAAGCGGTTGTTCATGTGGGTGGGCATGAGGGTGTGCTCGAACAGTGGTGTGTTGGCGGGGGTGGCGGAGGCGCGCAGGTAGACGTAGCGGCCGTCGGTGACGTTGACGTGGGCGCCGAAGCTGCCGAACAGGCAGGCTTCCCTCGTGGTGGGGCCCGTCAGGGGGAGGCCTTGCATGTCGGCAGGCCTTGGTACGTCGAAGAAGTCGAGCAAGGTCGGTCCGAAGTCGACGGTCTGCACGAGCTCGGCCCGGCGCTCGCCGCGGGCGCGGCTGCGCGGGTCCCAGACGAACAGGGGAGTGTGGATGTTCTCGTCGTACCAGGGCTGGACGTTCTTGCCCCACCAGCCGTGCTCGCCGAGCAGGAGGCCGTGGTCGGTGCAGATGATGAGGAGGGTGTCGTCCCACAGCGCGTGGGTGTCCATCGCGTCGAGCACGCGGCCGAGCGAACTGTCGCACATGGACAGCAGGGCGCGGTACTCGTCGCGGACCTTCAGTGTGTCGCCGGGTTGTTCGGTGACCCTGCGGTAGCCGGGCCAGTCGTACTCCGGGCCTTCGTGCGTGAGGGAGTACCGCGCGCGGTGGTCTTCGGTGGCGACGAACGGTTCGTGCGGGTCGAAGCACTCGACCTGGAGGAACCAGTCCTGCTCGCCCGCGTTGGTGCCGAGGAACTCCAGCCCGGCGTCGACGGTGAGTGTCTGCGGGTGCTGCCCGGGTTTGAGGAAGTGCTGCCGGTTCACCCAGTGCTGGCGGGCCATCGCCGACGCCCGCCGTCCCCCGACCGCCGGTTCCGGCATTTCGGGATCGGCCACCTGGCCCTTCCAGCGGTCGCCTTCCTGGCCGCGGAAGAACTCGTAGGTGTCGAAGCGGTTGTGGTAGGTCGCGCCGCCGTCTTCCCAGTAGTGCTGGTGATCGGTGACGAGGTGGGTGTGGACGCCGTTGCGCGAGAGCAGTTCGGGCACCGAGTCGTCGAACGGCTCCAGCGGCCCCCACGACCGGTGCAGGAAGTTGTACCGGCCCGTGTGCAGCTCGCGGCGCGCCGGCATGCACGGCATGCTGCCCGCGTAGCAGTTGTCGAACGTCACGGCCGCCTCGGCCAGCCGCTCGAACTGCGGCGCCTGCACGCCCGTTGCCCCGTACGGCGGCAGGTACCGGCGGTTGAGCGTGTCGAACAGGACGACGATCGCGCGCATGGGCCGGGCTCCTTCTCAGGTGGGTGCCACCAGGTCCAGCCTAGGCAACCCGTGGGACGGGCAGCGGCCGAACTTTGGCGAACGCGGCCCCCGCCTGATTGACTGTGGCTGCCCGGCTCTGCCGGGCATCAGACACCCAAGACGATTCTGGAGGACGCATGCCCGTCTCGAAGGCGCACGCGAACTGGAACGGCGACCTTCCCACCGGGTCCGGGCAGTTCACCGCCGGGGGAGGAAGCATCAACGGGAGCGTGACCTTCAAGTCGCGCTTCGAGGACGGCCCCGGGTCGAATCCGGAGCAGCTTATTGCCGCGGCGCACGCGTCGTGCTTCTCGATGGCGCTGGCCAACACGCTGGCGAGTGGGGGATTCCCGGCCGAGTCGATCGAAACGGACGCTTCGGTCACCCTGCGCCCGGTGGACGGCGCGCCGACGATCATCAAGATCGAGCTCGTGACGGAGGGCCGCGTGCCCGGTGTCAACGAGGAGCAGTTCAAGGAGTACGCGGCGCAGGCCAAGGCCGGCTGCCCGGTCAGCCGCGCGCTCGCGGGCGTCCCGGAGATCACCGTGCAGGCGTCGCTGGCCGGCTGAGCCGTGCGAGCGCTCGCTCCCGCGCGGGGCGAGCGCTCGATCAGCCCGGGGCTGCCCCGAACCGTCCCGACAGGGAGACCGGGCCGGTTTCCGGCAGGCGGGCCTCGACCGGCCCGGTGAGAATCGGGGGATGAGTGAACGCTCCGACCCCGACCGTCGCCGGGCCGCGACCACCGGCTGGGCCCACCGCCACCGCGACGTCTCCGGCGGCTGGCTCCGCCCGACCGTGTTCGGTGCGGTGGACGGCCTGGTCACCAACGCGGCCCTCATCGCAGGCGTCGGCGGCAGCGGCGTCGCGCCGCACACGATCGTGCTCACCGGGTTGGCGGGACTGGTCGCGGGAGCGTTCTCGATGGGCGCGGGCGAGTACGTGTCGGTGACCAACCAGAACGAGCTCGTGCACGCCGAGGTCGCGCTCGAAGCCGACATGCACGCGCGCTTCCCGCAACAGGAGCACGACGAGCTGGTCAGCCGCTTCGTCTCCTACGGTGCCGACGACGACACCGCCCGCCGCATGGCCGAAGCCGTCGCGCGCAACCCGGACCAGGCGCTGCGGCTGCACACGCGCGAGGAGCTCGGCGTCGATCCGCAGGACCTGCCGTCCGCCCTGCTGGCGGGTGGTGCGTCGTTCGTCGCGTTCTCGATCGGTGCGCTGCTTCCGTTGCTGCCGTACTTGCTCGGCGCGAGCACGCTGGTCGTGTCGCTGATTCTGACGGCGGTCGCGCTGCTGGCCGGGGGGATGACGGTCGGCAAGCTGACCGGAAGGCCGCTGGTCCACTCCGGGCTGCGGCAGCTCGTCCTCGGGGCGCTGGCCGTCGCAGTCACCTACGGCATCGGCCAGCTGATCGGTGCGCCCGTCGGCTGAGGGCGGCGGTCGTGATCAGGCGTTCTTCAGCAGGTCCAGCAGGGCGGCGTGGAGCTGGGCCGGCGCGGCGAGGAACGAGGTGGCCTGCGGGTGCCAGGGGGTGCCGTCGGCATCGGTGACGACCGCGCCGGCCTCGCGGGCGATCAGGCTCGCGCCGAGGAGGTTGCCGGCGTCGCGGCCGTAGAGCCAGAAGCCGTCCATGCGCCCGGCGGCGACGTCGGCGATCTGCAGGGAGGTCGGGCCCAGGTTGCGGACGGCGCCGACGTGGGGGAGGACCGCCGAGAGCGAGCGGCCGGCCTGCTCGGCGGCGTTCGGCTGGGTGGTGATGAAGGGCGGCTGGCTGGTGCCGACGAGCGTGACCGGGAGCTCGGCCGTGGCCGGCGGGGTGAGGCGGTCGCCGTCGAGGAACGCGCCGAGGCCGGTCGCCGCGTGGTAGGTCTCGCCGCGGACTTCGCTGTGGATCACGGCGGCGACCGGGGTGGCGTCCTCGACCAGGGTGATGCTGACGCACCAGTACGGCAGCCCGCGCAGGTACTGGACGGCGCCGTCGGCGAGGTCGACGACCCAGCGTTGCTCGCCGGGCGGGACGGTGGTGTCGATCTCGCCGGCCCATTCCACACCGGGTCGCAGTGCGGTGAGACTCGCCCGGAGTGCGCCTTCGGCTGAGCGTTCGAGGGCGTCGAAGGTCTCGCGGAACTCGGTGAAAGTGGTGGGGGCCGCGGGCCTGGGCCGGGCGGCGAGGAGGCGGCCGGCTTCCCGGGCCGCGGCGATCATGCCGTCGATCAGGGTGGTTGTCATGGGCCAAGCGTGCTCCCGGGTGGGCGATTATGAGGTGTTTCGGTGGCTCTTTTGATCGAACTCAGTGCCATCATGGGCTGGTGGTGAGCAATGCCGTCCTCGAAGACGACGACATTCGGCTGATCGCGGCCCTGCAGTGCGACGGTCGCGTGACGATCGAGCGCGCGGCGGCTGTGCTCGGCCTGAACCAGCGCGCGGTCCGCCGGCGGCTGCGGGTGTTGCTGGACGGCGTCGTGCGCGTGGTCGCGACCCGGCCGCGCGCCGCGTTCCCGGGCGTGACCCTGCTGCGGATCCGGGTGCTGCGCGGCAAGATCGACGCCGTCACGGCCGCCCTCGCGGCGCGCGACGACGTCCTCTACCTCGACCTCTCGCACGCCGGCGACGAGATCTCGGCCGCCGTCGTCTCCGACCCGAGCCGCCGCAACGCCCTCGTCTTCCGCCAGCTCCCCGCGACGACCGCCGTCACCGAGATCCACGCCGAAACCGTGATGCACGTCTTCTCCGACGCGAGCGACTGGCGCCTCGACGTGCTCACCGAGACCGAACGAGCCGACCTGACGGTGATGTCCGCCCAGGCCACCACCGGCGACCTCGACTCCGTCGACTCCTCGATCCTCACCACCCTGGCGCGCGACGCCCGCCTGCCCGCGGCCGCCGTCGCCGCCGAGGTGCGCCACCCCGAGTCCACCGTGCGCCGCCGCCTCGCCACCCTCCGCACCGACGGCCGCCTCCTCACCCAGACCTTCGTCGACCCGCACCACCTCGGCCTCCGCATCGACGCGAACATCACGATGCACGTCCCACCCGCGAAGCTCGACCACGCCGGCCGCACCCTCGCCCACCACCCGGCGGTCCACGGCGCCCTCGCCACGACCGGCAGCTCCAACCTCCACGCCGCCGTCTGGCTGCGCGATCTGGATCACCTGTACCGGTTCGTCACGGAGGATCTGGCGCAGCTCGGGGTGGAGCGGGTGGAGACGTTTTTGGTGGGGCAGGCGGTGAAGCGGCCGGGTAAATGAGGTCTACCCGGTCTCGGTCTGACGGGACGAAAGCCGAGGCGCTTCCGTGATGCCCGCGGCACGGAGTTCCTCGGTAATAACCTCCCGCAAGCGGAACTTCTGCACCTTCGTGCCCGACATCGGCCAGTCCGTGACGAAGCGGATGTAGCGCGGGACCTTGAACGTCGCGATGCGGCCGAGGCAGTGGTCGATCAGGGTGCGTTCGGTGGTGGTGGCGCCGGGGCGGAGCTGGATGAAGGCGGCGGCCACTTCGCCGAGGCGGGCGTCCGGGGCGGCGACGACCTGGACGACGCCGCAGGCGGGGTGGTCGGCGAGGCAGCCTTCGACCTCGGCGGCGGAGACGTTTTCGCCGCCGACCTTGAGCATGTCTTTGAGCCTCGAGACGAAGGAGAGGCGGCCGGCGGGGTCGGCGACGACGAGGTCGCCCGTGGAGAACCAGCCGGCGGGGTCGAGGCGTTCGGCGGTCAGCTCGGGGTCGCGGTGGTAGTGGGAGAAGCGGGAGGTGCCGCGGAACTGGAGTTCGCCGCGGGTGCCCGCGGGGACCGGCGCGCGAGTCGCAGGGTCGACGACGCGGACTTCCATGTGCCGCAACACTTTGCCGCTCGTGGTGGCGCGGACGTCGGCCGGGTCGTCGGGGGAGCCGACGCAGCAGAAGCCGAGGGACTCCGTCGAGCCGAGGGACGACATCTGGACGGCCGGGGCGATCCGGGCCTGCATGGCGCGCAGCCGTTCGGGGGCGCCGACGTTGAGCACGAGGCGCAGCGCGGACAAGTCGGTACCAGGAAACTCAGGGTGGTCGAGCACGCGCAGCCAGATCGTCTCGAACGCGGGAAACGCGACCGTGCACCGTTCTTCGGAGAGCTGACGCAACGCCAGACCCGGCTCGAACGGTCCGGTGTGGACCATCGCGCAGCCGGCCGCCAGCGCCGCGAGGACGACGTCGTATCCGCCGCAATGGAACATCGGCAGGGCGGTCCAGAAGCGGTCCTCTGAAGTGAGGCCGAGCCGTTCGGCGACGGCTTCGCCTTCCGCCACCAGGGACGCGTTGTCGTGCACGCATCCGTTCGGCCGGGCGGTCGTGCCGGAGGTGTAGAGGATCAACGCGGGATCGCCGGCGCGCACACCGTCCCGGGCCGCGGTCACCGTCGCCGCGTCGGCAGGACTCGCCGAGAACGCGGCGCGCGAGAGCCAGCCGGCGGGCGCGGGGCCGTCGTCCACGGCGACGATCGCACGCAACACCGGCGCCACCCGCAGGAAAAGACCGGAAGAAGGAGCGAGCCCGGGAAGCGCCGAGGCGAGCACCGGCCCGAGCGTGGTGTCGGCGAACAGCAGCCGCAGGTCGGCGTGCTCGACGACGTAGGCGAGTTCCGCGGCCTTGAGCCGGGGGTTCACCGGGACGGTGACCGCGCCCAGGTAGGCGATCCCCAGCCAGGTCGTCACGCTCGCGATCCCGCCGGGCACCAGCACGCCGACGTGATCGCCGGGGCGGATTCCCCGCGCCCACAACGATCCGGCCAGTCGCCGGGCCTCAGCGGCGATCTCGCCATAACTCAGCCGTCCGTCGGGGAACACGACTTCGCGCTCGGCCGCGCACCGGTCGAGCAGATCCGGGATGGTGGACATGGCCCCTCCAGAGCGACTATTGGCGCACCCGCGGCGCTTCCGTGATGCCGGCGGCCGCCAGTTCGTCGGCGATCCTCTTGCGCAGCTCCACTTTCTTGATCTTCGTCCCCGACATCGGCCACTCGGTCACCCAGCGGACGTAGCGCGGCACCCGGTACGACGCGATCCGCCCGACGCAGTGGTCGATCAGCTCCCGCTCGGTCACCGAACACCCCGGCTTGAGCTGGACGAACGCCGCAGGCACCTCGACATACCGCGCGTCCGGGGCTGCCACCACGGCCACGATCGCGACGGCCGGGTGCGTGAGCAGGTGCCCCTCGACCTCGGCCGCCGCGACGTTCTCGCCGCCTACCTTGAGCATGTCCTTGAGCCGGGACACGAACGTCAGCCGACCGTCGGAGTCCGCGACGACCACGTCGCCGGTGTGGAACCAGCCGGCGGAGTCGAACACGCGCGCGGTGAGGTCCGGGTCGCGGAAGTAACCGTCGAACGTGTTGGGGCCACGGAAAAGCAGCTCACCGGGCACACCGGGGGACACGTCGTCACCTGACGGATCAACGACCCGGCATTGCATCCCGGGCATCGGATGCCCGCCGGTTTCCACGCGTTTGTCCGGTGGGTCGTCGAGCCGGTTGAGCGTGAGGAACGCGGCGGACTCCGTCATCGCCACGCACGACACGTGCACCGCGTCGGGGAGCCGCGCCGCCATGGTGCGGAGCCGTTCGGGTACGCCGACCACCATCACGACCCGGATCCGCGACAGGTCGTACGAGGCGAAGTCCGGCCGGTCGAGCACGGGCAGCCAGATCGTCTCGAAGGCCGCGAGCGCGACCGTCACGCGCTCGCGGACCAGGATTTCCAACGTCGTGGCGGGGTCGAAGAACCGCGGGTGCACAAAGGTGGCGCCCGCCGTGAGGCAGGTGAGGGCGAAGGTGATCCCGCCACCGTGGAACAGCGGGATCGCCGTCCACACCCGGTCGTCCGCGGTCAGCGGCATCCGCTCGCCGGCGATCCCGTCGGCCAGCCGGGTGAGGGCTTCGTGGCTGAGCATCGCGCCTTTGGGCGCGGCCGTGGTCCCCGACGTGTAGACCAGCAACGCGGTGTCGCGGACCCGCACGCTCGCCGCCGCCCGGTCGGCCTCGGCGGCAGGACACGCACTCGCGAAGAACTCCGCGGAGGACATCAGCCCGCCGCCACCAGGACCGCCCAGGTGCACGACGTGCTCCAGCTCGGCAGCAGCGCCCTCGGCGAGCCCCGGAAACGTCCGGTGCAGCAGCTCGGCGAAGTCCGGCTCGCCGGCCCGCGGGGGAGCGGTCACGAGCACCCGCATCCCCGAGTGCGTGACGATGCCTTCGAGCTCCACCGACTTGAACCGCGCGTTGACCGGCACCGCGATCGCGCCGGCCTCGGTGGCGGCCACCAGCATCGCGAGGAGATCGACCGACGCGGGCAGCAGGATCCCGACCCGGTCGCCCGGCTGAACTCCCAGCCCCACCAGCGCGAGAGTGAGCTCCCGGACGCGGTCGGCGAGCGCGCCGTAAGTGGCCCGTTCGGCAGGGAAGACGAGGGCTTCGCGATCGGGATGCGCCAGCCCTCGACGGCGCACCAGATCGCCGAGCGTGGTGGCGGCCACGGGCCGGACGGAACCGGCGGATCTGCTCGTCATCGGCCACTCCCCGCTCTATCTACCGACCGTTTGACAAACTAGCGTGGGTACTTGATGGTGGACAAGCCGGAAAACCCAGCCGCGACAATGCGTTGACCGCGACTGCGGCGAAGAAAGGTGATGCCGTGTCGAGTTACGACGTGGTGGTGATCGGGGCGGGCGCGGCCGGCCTGTGCGCGGGAGCGCTGCTCGCGCGCGAAGGCAAGCGGGTCGTCGTGCTCGACCGCAGCCCGTACCTGGGCGGGCGCGCCATGGCCGTGCCGGACGAGGGCTTCACCGTCAACCTCGGCGGGCACCTGATCGAAGACGGCGGATCAGGCCTCACCAAGGTGTTCGAGCACGTCGGCAAGGAGCTGATCCACGGCGAGGTCAGCAAGGAGATGCCGATCTGGGAAAACGGGTCGGGCTGGGGCTCGATCCGCGACCGCTACACCGACCGCGCGGAACTGAAGAAGGTCATCAAGGCACTCGCCGACACCCCGTACTCCGAGCTCGACGACTGGGACGATCGGTCGCTGCGTGAATGGATCCACCAGCACACGTCCGACCAGGGCGTGGTGGACCTGTTCGAGTTCATCTCCGTGCTGGAGTGCATGACCGACAACTGGTACGACCACTCCGCCAGCGACAACCTCTACGTGCGCAAGATGCACTACGAGGAGCGCAACACCGCCGCCTACTCGTGCTGGCCCGGCCAGGGCTGGGACGGGCTGTGGCGCGACCTCGCCGACGCGATCACCGGGCACGGCGGCGAGCTGCGCCTGGGGACCACGGTCGAGCGCGTGATCGTCGAAAACGGTGCGGTGCAAGGCGTCGCGGTCGCCCGCGAACCCCGGGTACTGCCCAACGAGTTCTTCGAGGAGGAGATCCTCGAGGCCCCCGCGGTGATCTCCACGCTGCCGGTGTGGCACGTGCTGAACGTGGTGCCGCGCAGCGTGCTCCCGGAGTGGTACGCCTCGCAGATCGAGTTCCTGGCGCAGGACAAGTTCCGCATCGCCTGGCTCGGGCTCTACCTCGCCACCGAGGAGCCGGTCACGCAGTTCGACCCGCGTGAGCTCTCGACGTGGACCGCGACGCCGTCGACGGACTGCTCCGGGTTCATGTTCGACCAGTCGGCGATGGACCCGTCGTGCTCGCCCGAAGGCACGCACCTGCACGTGCTGGGCGCGATCATCCCGGGCGCGAAGGGCCGCGACCGCGAGTGGTGCCGCGCCACGATGCAGGCCTTCGAACGCGACGTCGAGACGATGTGGCCCGGCCTGGCGAACCCGGTCTGGCGGCGCCGGCACCTGGTGTTCGAGCCGAGCTTCGGCGTGATCCAGATGCCCGGGCTGGTCGGGAAGTACCGGCCGCACTGGCGCGCGCCCAACGTCGAGGGGCTCTGGTTCGCCAGCGAGACCTTCCGCAGCCGTGGCGTCGGCACCGACCGCGCGGCCCGCGCCGCCCTCACGTGCGTCGAGGACTACCTCGGTGCGCGGATCCCGACGTTCGGCGATGGATGGAGGTACTGAGTGGAGCGTCTGCAGCTCGGTGTGCCCGGTCAGATCATGCCGCCCGCGGACGCCGCGGTGAAGTTCGCGCGCCGCAGCGAAGCCGAGGGCTTCGACGCCGTGTGGTGGCCTGACCACCTCATGGGCTGGCACGCCGACACCATGTGGACCGAGGACCTGACGCCGCTCGCCGCGGTGCAGCCCAACCCGCACGCCTACTTCGACCCGCTGATCATGATGGGTGTCGTCGGCGCGCAGACCGAGCGGATCAAGGTCGGCGTCGTCGTCACCGACCTGATCCGGCGCAACCCGGCGATGGCCGCGGCGAGCGCGCTGACACTGGACCACGTCACGAAGGGCCGCGCGATCATCGGGCTCGGCTCGGGGGAACGGCTCAACATCACGCCGTACGGGATGTCGTTCGACAAGCCCGTCGCGAAGCTGGGCGAAGGCATCGACGTGATGCGGCTGCTGTGGGAGGCCGACGGACCCGTCGACTACGCCGGGAAGTTTCACACGCTGGAGAACGCCGTCCTGGGATTGCAACCCTACCAAGGGAAAGCGCCCGAGATCTGGACGGCCGCGCACGGCCCGCGGATGCTGGAGCTCACCGGGGCCAAGGCCGACGGGTGGCTGCCCACCAAGATGTCGCCGGCCGAGTACGCCAAGTCGCTCACCACGATCCGGCAGTCGGCGCAGGACGCGCGCCGCGATCCCGAGGCGATCACCCCCGGCATGCTCGGGTACCTGCTCATGGGTCCCGACGAGGAGACGGTCCAGCGGCTCACCGAGGCACCGCTCGTGCGCGCGCTGTGTGTTTTGCTGCCCGCACAGGTCTTCCGCGACCTCGGCGTCGAACCGCCGCTGGACGGCGGGCCGGGCGGATCCGGCTTCCACGACTTCATCCCCACGGCCGTGTCGCGTGCCGAGTCGCTGAGGATCATCGACGCGATCCCGCCGAAAGTCGTGCGGCATTACGCGTTCTGCGGCACCCCGGCCCAGGTGGCCGAGCAGCTGGCGGAGTACCGCGAGGCCGGGCTGCGCCACCTCGTCATGTGGAACATCACCGCGTTCGGCGACCCGTCGCTGGCGAGGTGGTCGTTCCAGGCGATGACGGAGCTGAAGAAGCTGGTCGGGTCGTGAGCCGAGCGGCGGTGGAGGCGTACTTCTCCGCGATCAACGCCGAGCGGTTCGCCGACCTGGCCGGGGTTTTCACCGAGGAGGTGGAGATCCACACCGTCGGCGCGGCCCCGGTCGTCGGCCGGGACGCGGCGATCGCGCACTTCGCGAAGCTCCTCGCGGGCTACGCCGAGCACGTCGACCGCGTGACGCGCTGGATCGAAGCCGCCGAGGCCGTGGTGACGGAGATCGGCTTCACGGGCCGTCTGCGCGACGGCCGTCCGATCGGGTTCAGCGCCCTCGACGTGTTCGACCTGCGCGAGGGCCGGATCGCGAAAGTCGCCACCTGGTACGACACCCGCGACGTGCGCCGCCAGGTGCTCGCGTCATAGGGTGCGGCCTTTCGCCGTCTGCACCATGCCCATCCGCTCGATGCCCGCGTCGAACGGCGCGGCCTGCGGGGCCAGGCTCGCCAATGCCCGCTCGTAGGCCGCCACCAACGCGTCTTCGGCCGGGTAGTCGAAGGGATCCGTGGTGCCCGACGCGCGCAGGACCGGTTCGTTCGCCAGCATCCACTCGACGGTCTCGGCGATCCCGTCGGGCACCGAGACGACGTCGCGGTAGCCGAGGTCCTCGCGCAGCCGGGTCGTGTCCACAATGCACGTGGGCGACTCCTGGCCGCCGAACGCCGACACCGCGAGGCCGGGATTGGGCAGTTCCCGGGGCAGCGACCGGATTTCCAGGTCGCGGCCGGCAGCGCGGGCGACGAGCTGCGCCCACTGCCGCACGGTGAGGAGCTCGTCGTCGGCGACGTTGTACGCCTTGCCCGCCGCGATCCCGGGCCGGTCGACGGCCAGCAGCACGGCCTCCGCCGCGTTGCGCGCGGCGGCGCGGGAGTGGATGCCGTGCCCGCCGTCTGCGAGGACCAGCCACGGGCGCCCGTCCAGCACGCGGCGCACCACGTTCCACTCCCAGGCGTACGGGTTGCGCGGCCCGTAGACGGTGGGGTAGCGCAGGTAGGTGGCGGCGAAGGAACCCTTGGCGCCCAACGAGAACACGTGGTCTTCGGTGCGCCGGATCGGGCCGGTGCTGTAGCCGGCGAAGCGGGGTTCGTCCGGCGCGACGAGCGGGTGCGAGTCCTCGCGCACGGGCAGCTGCACGCCGTACGGGAACCGCGAACCGGGATTGACGTAACCCTGGTAAACCGGCACGCCGCCGACCACGACCAGGTGCGCGCAGCGGTTCGCCACTCCGTCGGCGATGAGCCGGACCCGGCCGTAGGTCGCGACGACCAGGTCCCACCCGCCCTCGCCCACGGCGCGCGCGATGTCGTCCGCCTCGAAGGGGCTGCCGTGCACGTGCGGGACGTCCGGCAGCTGGGCGACCTCGTGGCGGCCGGTGTGGAACACCGTCACCTCGTGCCCGCGGGCGAGCAGCCCCGCCACGATCGGGGGACCGGTCGGGCCCGTGCCACCGACGACCAGCGCGCGACCCATCAGGCCCGGGCCGTTCGGGGGAAGCGTCGCGGCCTGCCGTCGTCGTGCACTGGAGCCTCCCTGCGCGAGTCCTGTCCGCAGCATGACAAGCCCGATCTTCACTGTCAAACGGTTGGTTGACAGACCCTTGTTGGGGCACCGGTGTGGTGCTAATCTCACCGCTACCAAACGGCCGTTAGTCAGTGACGATGACGTCATGGAGGACGCCGATGTCCGTAGCCGCCACCGCTGGACCCGACATCCTGTCCGAGGAGTTCGCTGCGGATCCCTACCGCGCGTACCGGGTGATGCGCGAGCAGCACCCGCTCATCTGGCACGAAGCCACGCAGAGCTATGTGATCAGCCGGTACGCGGACGTCGAGCGCGCTTTCAAGGACCCGGTGTTCACCAGCCACAACTACGACTGGCAGCTCGAGCCCGTGCACGGCCGGACCATCCTGCAGATGGACGGGCGCGAGCACTCCACGCACCGGAACCTGGTCGCGCCGGCCTTCCGCGGCCGGGACCTGATGACCAAGTTCCTGCCCGTCATCGAACAGAACTCGCGCGACCTCGTCGACGCGTTCCGCCAAGACGGGCGCGTCGACCTCGTCGACCAGTACGCGACGCGGTTCCCGATCAACGTGATCGTGGACATGCTCGGCCTGCCCAAGTCCGACCACGAGCACTTCCACCGCTGGTACAGCTCGATCATGGCCTTCCTGTCGAACCTCTCCGGTGACGAGCAGGTCATGGCCGAAGGGATCCGTACCAAGGAAGAGTTCGAGGCCTACCTGCTGCCGATCATTCGCGAGCGCCGCGAAAACCCGGGCGAGGACCTGCTTTCCACGCTGTGCTCCGCCGAGATCGACGGCGTGCGGATGAGCGACGAGGAGATCAAGGCCTTCTGCAGCCTGTTGCTGACCGCGGGCGGGGAGACCACCGACAAGGCCATCGCCAGCCTGATGCGCAACCTCGTCGCGAACCCCGACCAGCTCGAAGCGGTGCGCGCCGACCACTCGCTGATCGCGGCCGCGTTCGCGGAGACCCTGCGGTTCTCGCCGCCGGTGCACATGATCATGCGCCAGCCTGCCGAGGACGTGGAGCTCTCGGGCGGGGGCGTCGAAGCGGGCACGACCGTGACCTGCCTGATCGGCGCGGCGAACCGCGACCCGGCCAAGTACGCCGATCCCGACTCGTTCAACCTCCTGCGCGCCGACCTCGACCTCGGCCGGGCCTACACCGCCGGCGCCAACCACACGGCGTTCTGCCTGGGACGCCATTTCTGCGTCGGCGCGATGCTGGCCAAGACCGAGCTCGACACCGGCATCGCGCACCTGCTCGACGCCATGCGGGACATCCGCTTCGACGGCGATGCGCCGCCGGAGCACGGCGTGTTCACCCGCGCCCCCACTTCGCTGCCCCTGACCTTCACGCCCGCCTGAGGAGGCACCCGCATGACCGCACGCGCCGAGATCGAAAACGTCCTGGGCAAGGCTTCTTGGGGCTACGACGAGAACGACGTCGGCCTGATCGCCGATCAGTTCACCGAGACGGCCACGATGACCATGCAGATCGGCCGCGAAGGTGACACGATCGGGCCGTTCGAGGGTCGCGAGGCGATCCGCAAGCTGCACGCGGATTCGCTCGTCGCGCAGACCGACCAGCGCCGGCACAACCTCTCGAACCTGGTGCTCACCAAGGAAACCCCGGACAGCGCGGCGACGACCGCGAACCTCACACTGCTCTCGATCGAGAACGGCGCGGTGCGGGTGCTCTCCAGCGGCTGGTACCGCGACGAGCTGGTGAAGCAGGGGGACCGCTGGCTGATCGCGACCCGGCACATCTACCTCGACCTGCCCTACTGATCCCCGCACCGGCACCTACCAGAGGACACCCATGGTCAACATCGGACGGATCCCGGAGAAGTGGGCGGCGCTCACGCCCACCCGGGACGCGATCGTCGACGCCCCGAGCGGCCGGCGGATGGACTGGAGAACCCTCGACGAACGCGTCCGCAGGCTCGCCAACGGGCTGGCGGGCGAGGGCGGCCTCGGTCTGTCCCAAGGGGACCGGGTCGCGATCCTGGCGAAGAACTCCATCGAGTACCAGGAGCTGTACTACGCCGCCGGGCGCGCCGGGCTCGTTACGCAGCCGCTGAACTGGCGGCTCGGAGCGGGCGAGCTGACCCGGATCGTCGCCGACGCGGCGCCGAAAGCGGTGATCGCGTCCGACGAGTGGCTCGATACCGCGAAGCAGCTGCAGGCCGCGGTGGACGTGCCCAACTGGCTGCAGTACGGCGAATCGGGCGACGGAAGCTACGAGGACCTGCTGGCGCGCAGCAGCACCGACGAGCCGGTGCAGTCGTCGTCGGTCGGTGACGCCGATCCGTTTTTCATCCTCTACACCGGCGGCACCACCGGAGAGTCGAAGGGCGCGCTGCACAGCCACACGAGCGTGTCGTTCGGGATGCTCAACCAGACCGTCGCCGAGCGCATCGTCGCGACCGACGTCTACATGCTGACCGGGCAGATGTACCACATCCCGGTGGTGCTCTCGATGAACTACCACCGCCACGGCTGCCCGCTGGTGCTGATGAACTTCGAGGCGCGCACGGCGCTGGAGCTCATCCAGGAGGAGCGCGTCTCGGCGTTCCTCGGCATCACCACGATGCTGAACTGGATGATGGCCGTGCCGGGCTTCTCCTCCTACGACATCTCGGCCCTGCGCAACATCCAGTACGGCGGCGGGCCCATGCCCTCGTCGGTGGTCAAGGCGGCGCTGGACCAGTTCCCCTGCACGCTGATCCAGGGTTACGGGCAGACCGAGGGCACCACGATGTGCTTCCTGTCGCAGGAAGACCACCTCGACGCCGTGCGCGGCATCCACCCGGAACGGCTGATGTCCTGCGGGCGCGAGGGTTTCGTCACGCAGGTCCGCGTCGTCGACCCGGACGGGCGCGAGGTGCCCAAGGACGGCCGGACCGCGGGCGAGATCATCGTGCGGTCCGAGGCCAACATGCTCGGTTACCTCAACCGCCCCGACCTCACCGAGAACACGATCCGCGACGGCTGGATGTGGACCGGCGACATCGCCACCTGGGACGCCGAGTCGTACGTGTTCATCGTCGACCGCGCCAAGGACATGATCATCTCCGGTGGCGAGAACATCTACTCGATCCAGGTCGAGGAGGCGGTGAACAAACACCCGTCGGTGCTGGAGTGCGCGGTGATCGGCGTGCCCGACGACGAGTGGGGCGAAGCGGTGAAGGCGTTCGTGGTGCTCAAGCCCGAGACGACGGCGACGGAGGCCGACATCATCGCCACGGCCAAGCAGCACCTCGCCTCCTACCAGAAGCCCCGGTCCGTCGAGTTCGTCGACGCCCTGCCCAAGGCGCCCACCGGGAAGATCCTCAAGCGCGACCTGCGCCGCGCGTACTGGGCGGACCGCGGCCGGTCCGTGTGACGGCGGGACTGCACCACCTCGGCGTGCGCGTGGCGGAGCTGGACCGGGCCGTGGCCTTCTACCGCGAGCTCGGCGCCGAACCGCTCGCGCCGCCATTCACGCTCGATCCCGGTGCGGCCGCGCTGGCGATGAACACCGAGCGCGAGGTGCGCGTCGCCCTGCTCGGGTTCCCGGACGGCAGCGGGATCGAGCTGTTCGAGTTCGGCGAGCCGGCGCCGGAGTGGTGTGCCGCGCAGGAGCCGGCCGCCCGGCTGCCGCACCTCGGCATCCGGGTCGCCGACGTCGACTCCGCGTTGGCCCGGGCCGAGGCCGCCGGCGGGCAGCGGCTGTGGAACCGGCCGAAACAGTGGGGGCCGGTACGGGTGGTGTACCTGCGCGACCCGGACGGGACCGTGCTCGAACTGCTCGACGCGCCGTTGCGGGCGGTCGCCGACGTGGTCGCCCCGTGAGTACCCGGCAGGAGGAGGGTTCTTGTCCTACGACGTGATCGTGCTCGGTGCCGGCGTGTCCGGCCTGGTCACGGCGTCAGTGCTGGCCGAACAGGGCCAACGCGTGCTGCTGCTGGAAAAGCACGCGTACCTCGGCGGGCGGGCGCGCGAGTACCGGTACAAGGGGCACCAGCTCGGCCTCGGCAGCCACCTCGTCGAGGATCCCGGCGACTCGCTGACGAGGGTGTGCGCGCTCATGGGGCTCGACCTCGTGCACTCCGAACGCAGCGACTCCATGCCGTTCTGGACCAACGGCCGGGGCTGGGCGCCGATCCAGGAGCAGTACGCGGGCAGCGCGAAGCAGGGCCTCAAGCGGTGCATCCAGGCGTTGAACGAGACGTCGTACGAGGAGCTGGAGAACTGGAACCACGCTTCGCTGCGGGAGTGGATGGCGCAGTACACCTCCGACGAGGGCGTGTACACGGTGTGGGAAGCCATCTCGGTGCTGGAGCAGATCACCTTGCGGCCGTGGGAACACTCGGCCTCGGAGAACCTGTACACGCGCAAGCTGCACTACTCGACGCGGCGCACCGCCGGATACTCGTTCTGGCCCATGGGCGGCTGGGATGCGTTGTGGCACAACATGATGGCGGCGTTCGAGGCCCACGGTGGTGAGCTCCGGCTGTCGGCGCCGGTCCGCCGGGTCGACGTGCGCGATAGCGCCGTGCGCGGCGTGACGCTGCGCGACGGCGAGGAGATCGCGGCCCCACAGGTGGTCGTGTCGGCGCCGGTGTGGGACCTGCTGCGGCTGTTCGACGACGACGTGCTGCCGTGGGACCTCGCGGCGCGCATCCGCATGCTGGCGGCCAACCGCAACCGGGCCTGCTGGATCGGTTACTGGATCGCCGCGAAGGAGCCGGTGATCGCGATGACCGAGCGGGAGATGGCGTCGTTCCTGTCCACACCCCGCTGCGGCCTGCCCGGCTTCACCCTCAACTTCACCGGCTACGACGGCGGGGTCTCGCCCGCAGGGGAGTACCTGACGTGCGTCGGGGCCTCGTTCGACGCGACCACCCACTACGGCGACCGGGCTTGGCTCGACCGGAAGTTCGCCGAGCTGTGGGAGGACATCGAGGAGATGCTGCCGGCGGCGCGCGGGGCACTGTGGACGAAGCCGCACGTCGTCACCAGCTACGGCGTGATCACCAAACCGGGCCTGGTCGGCCCGGTCCGGCCTGACACGAAGGTCCGCGGGATCGAGGGCTTGTGGCTGACCGGCGACACGACGCGCGCCCGCGGCATCGGGATCGACAAGGCCGCGCGCTCGGGCATCACGGCGGCCGAGGCCGTGCTGGGCAAGCGGCTCGACGCGTTCGCCGGGACGCTGCGCTACTGACCGGAAGTCTTTGAACGGCAACAAGTTTCTTCCAGCAGAGGAGGCGGACATGACGGGACGGGTCGCGGGAAAGGTCGCGTTCATCACGGGCGCGGCACGTGGGCAAGGCCGCGCACACGCGGTGCGGCTCGCGGAGGAGGGCGCCGACATCATCGCGATCGACGCGTGCGCGGCGGTCGAGACGGTGGACAAGTACCCGCCGGCCACCGAGGAGGACCTGGCCGAGACCACCGCGCTGGTCGAGAAGGCCGGTGGGCAGATCGTGGCGAGCAAGGCCGACGTCCGGGACGCCAAAGGCCTGCAGGCCGCTCTCGACGAGGGAGTCGAGCGGTTCGGCGGGCTGGATATCGTCGTGGCGAACGCCAGCATCGCCACCTACGGCATGTCCTGGGAGCTCACCGAGGACATGTGGCAGGACATGCTCGACGTCAACCTCACCGGGGTCTGGCACACCGCGAAGGCCGCGGTGCCGCACCTGATGCGCCGCGGCGGCGGGTCGATGGTGTTCACCAGCTCGATCGGCGGGCTGAAGGGCATCATGCAGGTCGGGCACTACGTGGCCGCCAAGCACGGGATGGTCGGGCTGATGCGCACGATGGCCAACGAGCTCGCCGGGCACCGCATCCGTGTCAACACCGTGCATCCGACCAATGTGGACACCCACATGATCCAGAACCCCGGCACGTGGGGGATGTTCGCCCCGGACGACCCGGCGCCGACGAGGGAGGCGGCTATGCCGGGCTTCCTGTCGCTCAACGCGCTCCAGGTGCCGTGGGTCGACCCGATCGACATCGCCAACGCCGTGCTGTTCCTCTCCAGCGACGAGGCGCGGTACGTGACCGGGGTCGCGCTGCCCGTCGACGCGGGGGCCACGATCAAATGAGGATCGAGGGTTCCGTCGGCCTGGTCACCGGCGGTGCGTCGGGGCTCGGCGCCGGCACCGCGCGGCGGCTGGTCGCGGGCGGTGGCCGGGTGGGCATCCTCGACCTGGCGAGCTCGGCCGGCGCCGAGCTCGCGGCCGAGCTGGGCGAAGGCGCGCTGTTCGTGCCCACCGATGTGTCGGACGAGGCGGCGGTCGAGAAGGCCGTCGGCGCGGTCGCGGAGCGGTTCGGGCGGCTCGACGTGTGCGTCAACGCGGCCGGGATCAGCCCGGCCGCGCGGGTGCTGTCGCGCAAGGGCGAGCTGCACCCGCTCGATCTCTTCCGGCGCACTGTGGAGATCAACCTCGTGGGCGCGTTCGATGTGCTGCGCCACGCCGTCGCCGTGATGGCGCGCAACGAGCCGGGCCCGGACGGCGAGCGCGGGCTGATCGTCAACGTCTCGTCGGCCGCCGCGCTGGAAGGGCAGGCCGGGCAGGCGGCGTATTCGGCGTCGAAGGGCGGGCTGGTCGCACTGACGCTGCCGCTCGCGCGGGATCTCGCGATCTGGGGGATCCGCGTGATGACGGTGTGCCCGGGGATCATGGACACGGGCATGCTGGCCGGGGCCGACGAGAAGCGCCGCGCCGCGCTGATGGACCTGCACGTGTTCCCGAAACGCCTGGGCCGCCCGGAAGACTTCGCCCGGCTCGTGGCGAGCTTCATGGAAAACGAGCTGCTCAACGGCGAGGTGGTCCGGCTCGACGCCGCGACCCGCCTCTGACGCGACCACCGACGACGAGGAGTTTCCGATGTCCCCCGACCCCACGCCGCTGGCGGGCCGCATCGCGCTGGTGACCGGCGGCTCGCGCGGTGTGGGCCGTGCGATCGCGACGCGGCTCGCGGCCGACGGTGCCGCCGTCGCGGTCAACTACCGGCGTGACGCCGGCGCGGCCGAGGAGGTCGTGGCGGGGATCGCGGCCGAGGGCGGGACCGCGGTCGCCTACCGCGCGTCCGTGGACGACGAGGCCGCCGTCGCCGCCATGGTGCAGCGGATCCGGGCCGACCTCGGCCCCGTCGACCTGCTCGTGAGCAACGCCGGAACGGCGAGCCGCGGCACGCCGATCGCGGACACCGACGAGCAGGAATACCTGCGGCTGCTGCGCGTCCACACGCTGGGGCCGCTCGCGTTGATCCGCGCGCTGCTGCCGGGGATGCGCGCCGCGGCCCGGGGCGACGTGATCGTGGTGTCGAGCGCGATCGTGGAGACCACGCCGGCGGGTGGCGCCGCGTACACGATGGCGAAGGCCGCGATGGAGACCGCCGCGCGGACCCTGGCGCACGAGGAACGGCCGCACGGCGTGCGGGTCAACATCGTCGCGCCCGGCCTGGTGGCGACCGACATGGGCGAGCGCCTCGTCGCGGCGTCCGGCGCGCCGATGATCGCCGACCTCGACGCGCGCTACCCCTTCGGCCGCGTGGCGCGGCCCGAGGACGTGGCCGGTGTCGTGGCGTTCCTCGCCTCTGCCGACGCCGATTACCTGACGGCGCAACGCATCCTCGTCGACGGTGGCGGGCCGGACGTCCCGATCGTCGCCGTCCCGAAGGCGTGACAGCCGGGACCGCCGGGCTCAGCCGAGCGTGATCAGCGGAGCCCCGGCGGCGACGGAGGTGCCGGGGGAGACGAGGACGGTCCCGACGACACCGCCGACCTCCGTGCGCACCTGCATCTCCATCTTCATCGCCTCCAGCACCGCGACGACGTCACCCGCGGCGACCTCCTGCCCGGGCTCGACCCGGACCGCGACCACGGTGGCGTCCATCGGCGCGGTGGGCGGTCCGCCGGCTGCCGCGCCTGCGGTGCTTCCTGATCCGCTGTCGCGTGAGGGGCGTTCCGACGGCGCGGCAACCACCCCGGGCCGCTGAGCGCGTCCGTAAACCGCGATCTCGACGGGCCCGCGGTCCGTGGCGATCCGGACCAGCCGGGCGGGCACGGCGTTCGTGCCCGAGGTGTGCGGGGCGGGGGGAGCGGCAGGAGCCGTGGCCGGTTCCGGCACCCACTCCCGTTCGACGGATCCCGTGTCGTGCCTGCCTTCCGTGAACGACGCCGATTCGAGGATCGTGCGCAGGTACGGCGCGGTCGTCGGCGGACCCGCGACCCGCAGTTCGCCCAACGCGCCCACGAGCCGGCGTCGCGCGGTGTCGCGGTCGGCGCCGTGGGCGAGGACCTTGCCGAAGAGCGAGTCGTACATCGCCGGCACCGCGTCGCCGGTCTCGACACCGAAGTCGTTGCGGATCCCCGGACCCAGCGGCAGCGTCAGGCCGGTCACGGTGCCCGGCGCCGGCCGGAAACCCGCCGACGGATCCTCGGCCGCGATGCGGGCCTGGATCGCGTGTCCGCGCACCACCACGTCGTCCTGCGTGAACGGCAGCGGCTCACCGAGCGCGACCCGCAGCTGCGCCGCGACGAGGTCGAGGCCGGTGACCAGCTCGGTCACGCCGTGCTCGACCTGCAGCCGGGTGTTCATCTCCAGGAAGAAGAACTCGCCGGTCTCCGGCAGCACGAGGAACTCGACCGTGCCCGCGCCGACGTAACCGACCTCGCGCGCCAGGGTCACGGCCGCCTCCCGCAGCGCGGCGCGCACCCGATCCGGCAGGCCGAACGCCGGCGCCTCCTCGATGAGCTTCTGGTGCCGGCGCTGCACCGAGCAGTCCCGGTCGGCGAGGTGGACGACCGTGCCGTGCGCGTCGCCGAACACCTGCACTTCGACGTGCCGCACCGGCTGGAGGTAGCGCTCGAGGTGCACCTCCGGCCGTCCGAACGCGGCGCCCGCTTCCCGCCCGGCCGCGGCCATCGCCTCGGCGAGCCCGCCGGCGGACGTCACGACGCGCATGCCCCGCCCGCCCCCGCCGAACGAAGCCTTGACCACCAAGGGAAAGCCGATCCGGTCCGCCTCGGCCGCCGCCTGCTCGGCCGTGAGATCCGCGGTGCCGGGCGGCACCGGCACGCCGCACTTCCGGGCCACCGCGCGCGCCGCGACTTTGTCGCCCATCCGCGCGATGACCTCGGCGGACGGCCCGACGAACGTCAGCCCGGCCGCGGTGACTGCCTCGGCGAACCCGGCGTCCTCGCTCAGCAGGCCGTAACCCGGGTGCACGAGGCTCGCACCGGCCGCCTTCGCCGCACCCAGCACCGCGTCGACGTCCAGGTAGGACGCTCGCGCGGGCGGCGGTCCGATCCGGTGAGCTTCGTCGGCCAGCCGGACGTGCAGCGCGCCGGCGTCCGCGTCGCTGTGGACGGCGGCGGCTCGCAGACCGAGTTCGTGGCACGCGCGGATGATGCGAACGGCGATCTCGCCGCGGTTCGCCACCAGGACGGTCGCCTCTGGCATGTCGGTTTCCCTCACGTCCGTGGTGTCGCTGCACACCCGTCTTGGGGGTTCCGTCGCGGACGACGAGCACCCCGTGGAGAACTGTCTACCAACCAGTCGTCTGATAGTCTAGGGTCGGCTCCGGGGACGGACCACCCGATCCCGGCCAGGGGAGGTCCCGTGACGACGAGGAGCACCGTGCGCGACGACTCGGGTGGCGACACCGCCGAACCGGCCGAGGTCACGATGGCCGACCGGCTCGCCGTCCTCCGCGAGAAGCAGGCGGCCGCCCACGCCAGCGGCGGGCCGGAAGGCCTGCGCCGGCACCGGGAATCCGGCCGGCTGCCCGTGCGGGAGCGGATCGAGCTGCTCGTCGACTCCGGCTCGTGGTTCGAGATCGGCGCGCTCGCGCTGCCGGAGCTGCGCCGTGAAAAGCCGATCCCCGGCGACGCCGTGGTGACCGGGTTCGGGCTGCTCGACGGCCGGCGCATCGGCGTGATCGGCATCGACTCCTCCGTGGTGGCCGGCACGACCGCCCCCATCAGCATGCGCAAGCAGGGCCGGCTCATCGAGCACGCGCAACGCCACGGTTTCCCCCTCGTCCTGCTGTGCGACGCCGACGGCGGCCGGATGCCGGACGTCTCCGGCTGGCGCTTTTCCGGTCTTCCCTTGGACTTCACCACGTTCCTCAAGCCGCCGCCCGGTCAGCCGGTGGTGCCGAGAGCCGCGGCCGTGCTCGGTCCGAGCTACGGCGACTCCGCCCTGCACGCCTCGACCGCCCACTTCGTGGTGATGGTGCGCAGCGGGTCGATCGCGCTCTCGGGTCCGTCGGTCGTGGAGCCGGCGATCGGCGAGAAGGTCACCGACACCGAGCTCGGCGGCCCGGCCGCGGCGACCGAAGCGGGCAACGCGCACCTCGTCGTGGAGACCGAGGCCGACGCGATGGACGCCATCGCCGCGTTCCTGTCCTACCTGCCGCAGAACTCGACGCTGAAGCCGCCGCTCGCTCCGCCGCGCCCGCCGGCCCGGGACCCGCGTGAGCTCGAGTCGATCGTCCCGCTCGGCCCGCGCTCCGGTTACGACATGCGCGACGTGTTCGCGTGCATCGCCGACGAGGCGAGCGTGCTGCCCTGGGCCGACGGCTGGGGGCCGAGCCTCCTGTGCGCACTCGCCCGGATCGACGGGCGGCCGGTCGGGCTCATCGGCAACCAGCCGATCGTGCGCGCCGGGGCGCTGGAGCCGCCGACGCTGGCGAAGGAGCGGACGTTCGTGAAGCTGTGCGACACGTTCGGCCTGCCACTGGTGTTCCTGCACGACGTGCCCGGTCTCATGATCGGCACCCAGGCCGAGCGCGGAGGCATCCTGCACGGCTACGAAGGGCTCGTGTCCGCGATCGCCGAGGCGACTGTGCCGAAGGTCGGAGTGGTGCTGCGCAAGGCCTACGGTGGTGGGCACTTCGCGATGGGCGGGCGCCCGACCAAACCGGACTTCCTCTACGCGTGGCCGAGTGCCGAGCTGGGGTTCATGGCGCCCGAGACCGGCATCCGCACGATCCACCGGCGCCGGCTGGAACGCGTGCTGGCCGAGGAAGGCCCCGAGGCGCACGCGGCGCTCGTCGCCGAGCTGACCGAGGAGTGGATCAGCGAGGCCGAGCCGTGGGAGGCCGCCGCGCACCTGTCGCTGGACGACGTCATCGAGCCCGCCCGCACGCGGGACGTCATCGCGACGAGCATCGAGATCGCCTCGGGAGGACTTGCGTGAGCACCTGGAATCCCGCTGCGGCCCGCACCTTGCGGGTCGAGGTCGACGACACCGGCGACGGCGAGGGCGCGGTCGCGGTGCTCACCATGGACACCCCGGGCAAGCTCAACGCGATGGGCCGCGAATTCTGGCCGGAGTTGCGGGAAGCGTTGGCCCACTTGGCCTCCGACGGCCGCACGCGAGCCGTGATCATCACCGGCGCGGGTGACAAGGCGTTCTCGGCCGGCGGCGACATCGCGAGTTTCGCCGACCTCACCGACGTCGTCGCCAAGCGGGAGTTCCAGCAGGACTGCATGCGCACCTTCGCCGCGGTGGAGGAGTCGCCACTGCCGATCGTCGCGGCCGTGAACGGGTTCGCCCTCGGCGGCGGGTGCGAGCTGGCCCTGGCGTGTGACGTGGTGGTGGCCGCCGAGACGGCGACGTTCGGGATGCCGGAGTGCGGTGTCGGGTTGGTCCCGGGGTTCGGGGTGCTGCGCGCGCCCTCGGTGATCGGGCGGCACTGGACGAAGCTCATGATGTTCGGCGGCGAGCGGGTCGACGCGCCCACGGCGCTGCGGATCGGCCTTGCGCAGAAGGTGGTTCCCGCCGCCGAGCTGATGAGCGCCGCACGCGAGCTCGCCGGGCGGTTCGCGTCGATGGCCCCGCTCGCCGTGGCCAGCGGCAAGAACCTGGTCAACCGCGGCGTCGACCGCGGCGAGTTCGACCACTCGACCGCCGCGCTCACCACCCTGCACGCCACCGCGGACGCCGCGGAGGGCATCGCCGCCTTCCTCGGCAAACGGCCGCCCAAGTTCGAGGGCCGCTGATGACCGCCCACCCCGACCCGTTCGTGGCGCTGATGCGCCGCTACGTCAACGACTACACCAACCGCCACGATGTCTCCGTGTGCGCGGAGATCATGGAGCCCGGCTACGTCCTGCGCATGGGCCCGCACGAGGTCGCCGGGCGCGACGACGCGTACATCCCGGCGGCGCAGCGGCAGTTCGAGCAGTATCCCGGGCTGTGCCTGACGGTCCACTCGATCGTCACCGACGGCCGGAAACTGGCTCTGCGGTTCTCCGAACACGGCCGGCGCGCCCGCGATGGACAGGTCGCCGTGTGGACGGGCATCGGGCTGTACCGCTGGAACGGCCGCCGGCTGGAGACGAACTTCGTGGAGCAGGACTACCTGTCCCGCCGCCGTCAGCTGAGCTCCGGGAACCCGTCTCCGGTCGACCCGCCCGCACCGGCGCCGTGGGACACCGAAGCCGAACCGGCGAACCCCGCCGCGGAATCCCTCGTCCGGCACTGGATCGCGTCCGGCGGGGCCGTACAGCCGCAGGACTCCCCGGCCGCGGTCCGCTTCGACGACGGCGACGCCGGGCCCGCGTTGCTCACCGACGTCACATCGAGGATCGACGAGCTGTTCTCCGCGGGCGAGCACGTCGCTTTCCGGATCACCGCCACGGGCGCCTACGCCGGCGGGCTCGGCCCCGACGGCGGTGAGGCGGCCGTCGGCACGCCCGCGACCCTGCACCTCGTCGGTCTGGTCTCCGTCGAGGGCGGCCGGATCGGCGGCTGGATCGTCCGCGACCGGCTCGGGCTGGCCCGCGGTCTCGCGCAGCCGGCCGCCGCCGGCTCCTGAGAGGACACCCATGTCTGCCACCGAAAACCCCGCCGTCCCCGACGATCTGCTCGAGCCGTCGGCGAGCGCCGACCCCTACCCCGTCCTCCGCGAGCTGCGCGCCGCGGACCCGGTGCACTGGAGCGAGAAGCACCGCGCGTGGCTGCTCACGCGCTACGAAGACGTCTCGGCGGCGTTCCAGAACAAGGCGTTCTCGAGCGACCGCGTCCGGCCGCTGCTCGCCGCGCGCGCCGAGCGGCCCGACCAGCCGGAGGCGACGACCGCGGTGCTCGCGCTGATGGCGAGCTGGATGGTCGTGTCCGACCCGCCGGCGCACACCCGGCTGCGCAAGCTCGCCGCGGGAGCGTTCAAGGGCCAGGGGATCGCGCGGATGGACGGCATGATCACCCGGATCGTCGACGAGCACATCGACGGCTTCCTCCGCGGCTCCGGCCCGCAGGACCTGATCGAGCACATCGCGTATCCCTTGCCCACCACCGTGATCGCCACGATGCTCGGCGCGGCGCCCGAGGACCGCGATCGCTTCCGCGAGTGGTCCGACGAGCTCGCGCTGGTCGCGTTCGGCGCCGGCGGCACCGCGCGGGCCGAACGGCACGAACGGGCGTTGCGCGGCCTGCGGGAGATGGACTCCTACATCCGCGAGCTCATCGCGAAGCGCCGCACCGACCCGGGCGAGGACATGCTGTCCGCGCTCATGGCGCACGACGGCGACGCCGACCACCTCTCCGACGACGAGCTCGTGGCCATGTGCGCCCTGCTGCTGTTCGCCGGCCACGAAACCACGACCAACTCCATCGCCAACTCCTTGCTGGCCCTGCTGCGACGGCCGGACCAGCTCGACCGGCTGCGCCAGGATCCGGCGCTGATCGGTCCCGCGGTCGAGGAGCTGCTGCGGTTCGACGGGCCGATCAAGGTCCTGATCCGCTGGGTCGTCGCGGAGACCGAGGTCGGGGGACGGACGATCGCGCCCGGCGAACGCGTGCACCTCGTGCTGGCCGCCGCCAACCGCGACCCGGCGAAGTTCACCGACCCCGACGCGCTGGACCTCGGCCGCGCCCCCAACCCGCACCTGGCGTTCGGCAAAGGCATCCACGCCTGCATCGGCGCGCAGCTCGCGCGGATGGAGACGCGGATCGCGGTGGGCCGGATTCTCGCCCGCATGCCCGAACTCGCGCTCGCCCGCGATCCACAGTGGAAGGCGAGCCTGGCGTCGCGGGCCATGGAGACGCTCCCCGTCACGCACGGCGCCGGGAGGATCTCGTGAAGATCGGCCAGGTGCCCGACGTCTGCCAGGGCCACGCGCAGTGCTACATCATCGACCCGGAGCTGTTCCCCCTCAACGACGACGGCTTCTCCGGTGTCGCCGCGGAACAGGAGGTGCCGCCGGGGGAGGAGGACACCGCCGAGATGGGCGTCGAGGCGTGCCCGGTCGCGGCGCTGCGGATCCTGCCGTGAGCGCGCTGGACGTCCTGTTCACGCCGGTGCGGGTAGGCCGGCTGACGTTCGGCAACCGGCTCGTGATGGCACCCATGGGCACGTGCCTGGACCAGGGCGGCTACATCACCGACGACACCGTGGCCTACTACCGGCGCCGCGCCGAGGGTGGCGTCGGCGCGATCACCGTCGAGGGCTGCCTGGTTTCCGCGGACACGGTCGGGCCAGAGCCGCGCCTGTGCGCGCCGCAGTTCGTGCCGGGGTTGCGGCGGATCGTCGAGGCGGTGCGCCCGCACGGATCCGTGGTGGGCGTGCAGCTCATGCACCCGGGCCGCCAGGTGGTCGCCGGCCCGTCCGTGGCGCCGTCGCCGGTCGCGCTGAACTCGGCCGCGCCCACCCCGCACGAGCTGACCGCGCCCGAGATCGAGCGGATCGTCGCCGACTACGCGCAGGCGGCCCGGTTCGCGGCCGAGGCGGGGTTCGACTACCTGGAGGTGCACGGTGCGCACGGGTACCTGCCCTCGAACTTCCTGTCGCCCCGGCACAACCTGCGCACCGACGGCTACGGCGGGAGCCTCGAAAACCGTGCCCGGTTCTCGCTCGAAGTGGCGCGCGCGATCGTCGCGGCCGTGGACCTCCCGCTCGTCTGGCGGCTCAACGGGACCGACGCCGAGCCTGGCGGGTTCGACCTGGACTCGGCCGTCGCGGTGGCGAAAATGCTGGAGGCCGCGGGCGTCGCGTCGATCTCCGTGTCCTCGGGCACCTGGCTGACCCTGCACGAGACGCTGGCGCCGATGGCGGTGCGGCGCGGCCACATGCGCCCGCTCGTCCAGGCCGTGCGCCAGGCCGTGTCGGTACCGGTGATGGCCGTCGGCCGGCTGGACGACCCGGCGCTGGCCGCCGAGATCGTGGCTTCCGGCGACGCGGACCTGGTGCTGCTCGGCCGCGGATTGATCGCCGAACCGGACTGGCCGGACCTCGTGCGCGCAGGCCGGCTGGGCGAGGTGCGTCCGTGCATCGCGTGCAACGCGTGCGTGGACCTGGTCGGCCGCGGCGAGCGGGCGCGATGCTCGGTGAACCCGGAGGTGGGCCGCGAGCTCACGTGGTCCGTCGAGCCCGCCGCGGCACCGCGAAACGTGATGGTGGTCGGCTCCGGGCCGTCGGGGCTGGAGGCCGCGCGGATCGCCCGGCTGCGCGGGCACCGCGTGTCCGTGTGGGAGGCCGACGACGCGCTCGGCGGCAAGCTGTCCGTGGCGGGGGCGGCGCCGAGCAAGCGGGAAGTGTTGCGGTTCCGGGATTTCCAGGCTCGCCGGCTGGTCGAGCTGGGGGTCGAGATCCGCACGTCGGCACGAGTCTCCGCGGGGACGGTGGCCGAGGAGCGGCCGGACGTCGTGGTCGTCGCGACAGGCGCGGTTCCGTTGGTGCCGCCCGTGCCCGGCATCGACGGGCCGGACGTGTACGACGCGCAACGGCTGCTACGCGGGGAGATCGAGGTGGTGCCAGGGACCCGGCTGGTGGTCGTCGGCGGCAGCGCCACCGGGTGCGAGACCGCGGAGCTGATGCGGGCCCGGGGCGCCGAGGTGACGATCGTCGAGATGCGCGGGAGCATCGGCCGCGGCATCGAGGCGATCACGCGGCGGCAGCTGGTGAAACAGCTGCGCCACGACGGTGTCCGTGTCCTCACCAAGGCCGTGGTCGTCGGGATCGAGCCGGGCTCCGTGCGCTGGCGCCCGGCCGCCGAGGACACAGTCGACACCGCGGCCGACGAGATCGTCGAGGCCGATCTCGTCGCGCTGGCCATCGGCTGGCGCGCGACCGGCCCGCAGGTCGCCGCGGAGCTCGCGGCCGACGGCGTCGACGTCCGCATCCTCGGTGACGCCGAAACCCCGGCGGATTTCGTGCGCGCGATCAACGCCGGCGCGGACACGGGGCTCGCCGTCTGAGTGCCGGTCGCTCGCCGACGGTAGCGTGATCGCCACCCGCCGGGACCACGGCCGGTGGTTGACTAATCGGTCGTTTGGTAGATTGATGGTTTCGAAAGGTCCGCTCGTGCCCAGTGCGCCCGGCGGCGAAGCTCACGAATGAGGGTGGTCCGGGTGCGGCAGCCGGCGGGCAGGGCGGAGCGACGCGGCGGTGGTTCGCGCAAACCCCGTGAGGAACGGTGGGCGGAGCTGTTCGCCGTCGCCACCGAGGTCTTCTACGAAAAGGGCTACGAAGGCGCTTCGCTGCAGCACATCGCCGACCGGCTCGGGCTGCTCAAGGGGAGTCTCTACTACTACATCCACTCGAAGGAAGACCTGCTCTTCGAGGTCATGAGCGAGGTCCACCGCCAGGGCCTCGCCAACATCGTCGAACTGGCGAGCCGGCCGGGTGACCCGTTGCAGCGCCTGCGCAACGTGGTGATCGGGCACGTCGACCACATGTGCAGCAACCTCACGGGGACCACCGTGTTCCTGCACGAGATGGCGGCGCTGCCGGAGGAACGGCAGGCCGAGATCCTCGGCGGCGAGCACGCGTACCGCTCGGTGTTCCTCGACCTGGTCCAGAAGGGCAAGGCCGAAGGCCTGGTGCGCGCGGACATCGACCCCAAGCTGGCGAGCCTGTCGATCCTCGGGTCGGTGAACTGGGTGTACCGCTGGTTCCGGCCCGGGGGAGAGTTCACGCCGAAGCAGATCGGCGAGCACTTCGCCGACCTGATCGTCCACAGTCTCGCGGCTGACGGCGTGCTGCCGTCCGAAAAGCCCGCCAAACCCAAGCGGGGCAAGGAAACCACGGCGTCGGAAAGCTGACTCGCCGCGAGCCGGGTGGTCCCGGCCCGCAGCGGTGAGTGTCAGGCGTCGAGGAATTTCCGCAGCGCGGCGTCGAACCGCTCGGGCTGCTCCAGGAACGGGCAGTGCGCGGCCTTCTCGATGATCTCCAGCCGGGATCCGGCGATGTGCTCGTGCAGGTAAGGCGCGTTGCCCGCCGGCACCGCGACGTCGTCCGCGCCGGTGATGACCAGCGTCGGGACCTTGATGAGCTCCAGCGCGTCGCGGTAGTCCTGGATGATGAAGTCCCACGACGCCAGCGCCATCGCCGCCTGATCGCAGTGGCGCATCTCGGCCAGTGTGGCTTCGCGGTCCTCAGCCGAAAGCGGGGCGGCGAAGAACGCCGGCAGCAGACTTTCCGCCGCGGCGCCGAAGTCGCTGCCGACCAGCCCGACCCAGCCCAGCAGGCCATCGAGGTCCGCGAAGCCCAGGTCCCAGCCCTCGGACTTCAGCAGCTTCGGGCTCGCGCCGACCAGCGTCAGCGTGCGCAGGCGGTCGGTGCCGAACAGCTCGACGTACTGCAGAGCCGTGGACCCGCCGCCGGACCAGGCCACCAGGTGCACCGGCTCGTCGCCCGTCCACGCCACGACCTCGGCGAGATCCGCCGCGAGCCGCGCGGTCCGCTGACCGCGGGTGGTCTTGTCCGACTCGCCCTGCCCGCGCGGGTCGTAGGACACGACCCGGAACGAGGCGGAGAGTGTCTCGAACTGCTTGCGGAACCACCACGTGGAGACGCCCCAGCCGGGCAGGAGCAGCAGGGTGGGGCCGGCTCCTTCGTCCCGGACGTGCAGCCGGGTGCCGTCGCGCATCGTCAGGTCGGGCATCGTTGCCTCACTCGAATCTACCGGTCGTTTGGTGGCCGAGCTTAGCAGTGGCCCGGGCCACATCCAAGACGGACGCGGCGCCCGCTCGGGTCAAAAGCCCAGCGAGCGGCCGATGATCTCTTTCATGACTTCGGTGGTGCCCGCGTAGATGGTCTGGATCCGGCTGTCGGTCCAGGCCCGGGCGATGGGGTACTCGGCCATGTAGCCGTAGCCGCCGTGCAGCTGCACCCCGCGGTCGACGACACGCTGGCACAGCTCGGTGGTCCACCACTTCGCCTGCGCCGCCTCGACGACGTCCAGTTCGCCGCGGCTGTGGGCGAGCAGCAGCCGGTCGACGTAGGACTGCGCGATCTCGGTCTCGGTTTTCATCTCGGCCAGCACGAACCGGTTGTGCTGGAACGAACCGATGGGGCTGCCGAACGCCTCGCGGCTCTTCGCGTACTTCACGCACAGCTCGTAGGCCCGGCGCGCCTGCGCGGTGGCCTGCACGGCGACGGCGAGGCGCTCCTGGCTGAGGTGGTTCATCATCAGGTAGAAGCCGCGGCCCTCTTCTCCGAGGAGGTTGGCCGCCGGCACGCGGACGTCGTCGAAGAACAGCTCGGCGGTGTCGGCGGCGTGCTGCCCGACCTTGGCCAGCTTCGCGCCGCGGCGGAACCCCGCGCGGTCGGCCTCGACGACCAGCAGCGAGATGCCCTTGCGGCCCGCCGCGGGGTCGGTTTTCACCGCGGTGATGACGAGGTCGGCGTTGAGGGCGTTGGTGATGAAGGTCTTGGTGCCGTTGACGACGTAGTGCTCGCCGTCGCGCACGGCTCGCGTGGTGATCGCCGCGACGTCGGAACCCGCGCCGGGTTCGGTCATCGCCAGCGCGAGGATGGTCTCGCCGGCGACCACGCCGGGCAGCCAGCGGGCGGCCTGGTCCGCCGCGCAGTGGTCCACGAGGTAGGGCAACGCGATGTCCGCCTGCAGCGACAACCCGAGCCCCGCGCCCAACACGTCCGCGGCGGCCAGTTCCTCGTTGAGGATGGCGTTGAAGCGGAAGTCCGCACTGCCGCCTCCGCCGTGCTCCTCGGGTGCGGAGATGCCGAGCAGCCCGACTTTCCCGGCGGCGCGGAACAGCTCGCGGTCGACGCGGCCGGCGGCTTCCCAGCGTTCACGGTGCGGAACCACCTCGGTCGCCACGAACCGCCGGACGCTGTCCCGGTACGCCTCGTGTTCGGCGTCGTACACCGCGCGCTGCACCGCCCCACCCCGCTTCTGTCGGCTGGGGCGAAACTACCTGACGTCTGTTTGGTGAGTAAAGGCGACGACTGGTGCGTGCCGGCGGGGACGAGCGGGGTAGGCGGGCCGGTGTTCCCACAACGAGAGCCCGCTTACCCCGCGCGCCTTCCGCCGCGAACTCGCCGAAGGTGCCCGAGCGCACCCGCGGCGGGGGACCCGCGGTGGCTCGCCGTCCGCGTCCGCGGCGCCCGGGGGAAAGCGGCGCGGACGCGGACGGGGGTCACTTCGTGGCGATCTTCTGCCCGACCAGGATCAGGTCGGCATCGGGGACGTACGCCGAGTTCAGCTGCTGCAGGTGCTGCCAGCCACCGGCGATGCCGGTGCGCGCGGCGATGCCCGACAGGGTGTCGCCCGCGACGACGGTGTAGTCGCCGTTGGGGTTCGACCGCGTCGCGCCGGCCGCGGGCGTGCTCTTGACCTGCGGTTTCGCCTGCTGCTTGACCTGCGGCTTCGCCTTGGCCTTGAGCTGGGTCTTCGCCTGGGGCTTGGCCGCCTTGGCCTTGCTGCGGCCGGTGGCGGCGCCACTGTCGGCGGACCCGGTGCTCAGCTGGCCCGAGAACGAGCCGAAGCCGGCCGGGCCGGAGCCGGTGCTGCACTCCCACGGCGCCGAACCCGACCTGGCGTAGATCCGGTCCGCGACGACCTGCTGCTGGGCGGGGGAGGCCTTGTCCGCGGTCGGGGCGAACTGGCCGCCACCGTTGGCGAGCCAGGTTCCGGTCACGATCTGGAACAGACCGGCCGGGCGTCCGGCGCGCTGGCCGGCCGCGGTGTTGTTGACCGCGGTCGGGTTGCCGGAGCTCTCGCACTTGACCAGTCCGGCCTGCCCGGGGAAGGCGTTGGCCGTGCCGGCGCTGACGAGGCCGATGCCGCCGAGCGCGGCGCTCGCGAGAGCCGCGGTCGCGCCGGTGCGTTTCAGGACGGTTTTGGTGTGGCTGGGTTTGCTGTGTCGCCCCACGGGGGTGGGCTCCTTCGTTTTCACACCGCGCACCCGGCTCCGCGGCCAGGGGAGGGCCACGTCTGCCGGAGTCTCGCGGTGGCTTCCGGCCGCTGATCCTCGGGGGTGGATCGCAGGTCACCGCGAAAGCACGAGAAGGTTAAGAACAAGCAACGACATGTGTACAGACTCCGTGGGAAGCGACACAGATCATCAACGCGCGTAGTGGCGGGGCAACAATGTGTCATGTCAGATGGTGGCCAGTTGGTGAGTAGATCTTGGCTTTGCCCCAACGAAATCTGCTCGACGAGTTGCCTGTTCGACGCGGAACCGGTCTCGGAGAAAACTTTCCCACTTCGCACACAGTTCGCCAATCGGCACTAGTTTTCGACTCCGATGCGCTCGGGTGTCTCGGTTCGGCGGAACGCAGGCGGGCGTGGTGGATCTTGCGCCATGCTGATCACATGGAGTTCTCCGAGGTTCTGCGCCACCGCCGGATGGTCCGGGCCTACCGGCCCGAACCCGTGCCCGAAGACGTCCTGCGCCGCGTGGTGCGGGTGATCCGCCGCGCGCCGAGTGCGGGTTTCAGCCAGGGGCACCGGCTCGCGGTGATCACGGCGCCCGACGTCCGCGCCCGCATCGCCGAGATCGCCGAGAAGCCGTACCTCGACCTCGGCCTCCCGGCGTGGATCTCCGAGGCGCCCGTGCACATCGCGGTCGGGATCCGGGAGGCGTCCTACCACGAGCGCTACCAGGAAGCCGACAAAACCGACGACGACGGCGCGGAAGGGGAGTGGACCGTGTCCCGTACTGGTGGTTCGACAGCGGCGCGCTGCTGTCGCTGCTGCAGCTCGCCGCCACCGACGAGGGCCTCGCCACGGGCTTCTTCGGCCCCGGCGAGCGGGCCCAGTTCGAGGCGGTCCACGCCCTCACCGGCTTCCCCGAAGACGTGTCGCTGACGGGCGTCCTGACGCTCGGCTACTCGGCCGAAGACCCGGGCGCGCCGCCGAGCGGCAGTGCGGGAAAGCGTCAGAAGCTGCCGCTGGACCAGCTGATCACCTGGCAGAGCTGAGCCGTCAGATCAAGTTCAGGCCACCGTCGACGGTCAGCACGGCGCCGGTCGTGTACGGGCTGTTCAGCAGGCTCAGCACGGCGGCCGCCGCGTCTTCGGGCGCGCCCAGTCGGCTCAGTGGCGCCCGCTCGCCGACGGTGTCGCGCAGGTCCGTCCAGTCGTGGGTGAGCGGGGTGTCGATGTAGCCGGGGGCGATCGCGTTGACGCGGATCTCGGGCGCCAGCGCGACCGCGAGCAGCTTGGTCAGGTGGATCAGCCCGGCTTTGCTGACCGCGTACGGGATCGAACTGCCGCTCACGGTGAGCCCGGCCACCGACGCCACGTTGACGATCGCGCCGCGCGTCGCTCGCAACGCGGGCGCCGCGGCGCGCGAAAGGTGCCAGGGACCGAGCAGGTTGACGCCGAGGACCTGGTCCCACCATTCGTCCGGCACGGCGTCGAGGTCCCGGTGCGGGATCTGCCGCGCGATGCCGGCGTTGTTCACGACCACGTCGAGCCGGCCCCACCGCTCGACGGCAGCGGCCACCAGCTTCGGCGCCACCCCGGGGTCAGAGATGTCGCCGTCCACGTACACGGCGTCCGGAAGCTCCGCGACGAGCGCGTCGCCCGCCTCGGGTTTGCCGAAATCGTGCACCACGACGCGGTGCCCCTGCCTGGCCAGCGCGCGGCACACGGCGGCGCCGATGCCCCCGGCCGCGCCGGTCACCAGCGCCACCGGGCTCTTCGTCGTCACGTGACGGCTCCCTTCGTTCTCGCCCCATTGTAATGCGCCGACTGTTGACTGACTCGGTCAGTCAATCAATACTGGGCCCGTGCGAGGGAGAGTGCCGGCGCGGCCGGTGGGGGAGATCGCCGAGGCTGCGGCCCGGGTGTTCATGGCCAAGGGCTACCAGGCGGCCGGGGTGTCCGACGTGTCCGCGGCCCTCGGGCTGAGCCACGGCGCGGTCTACACCTATGCCAAGAGCAAGGAAGCGTTGCTGTACCTGGCTTTGCTGCGCCTGATCCGGCCGGACGCGGTGGACACGCTGGCCACTCCGGTGCCCACGCCGACGCCGGAGGAGATCGTGGCGCTGATCGACGGCTGGGCCGCCGACGACAGCGGCCTCCCCGCGCTGGCCGCGTCCGCCGGCCGGAGGCAGCGACCCGTTGCCGACGAGCTCGGCGCGATCGTCGACGAGCTCTACGGCTTCATCGAACGCAACCGTCACCTGCTCGCCCTCGTCGAACGATGCGCGGCCGACCTGCCCGAGCTCGCGCAGTACTACTTCGTGCAACGGCGCCGCGGCATGCTCGACACCCTCGCCGACTACCTCACCCGGCGGATCCGCTCCGGCGCGCTGGGCGCCGTCCCCGACGTGCCGGCCGCGGCGCGCTTCATCGTCGAGACCATCGCGTGGTTCGCCTGGCACCGCCTCGGCGACCCCGACTCCGCCCGCCTCGACGACGACGCCTGCCGTGCCACGGTCCGCCATCTGGTGCTGGCCGCGTTCGTACCCCGTCCCTCGTCCTGACGTGAAGGTCGAGATGTCCTTCGCAGCAAGGGAAAGTCCGCGAGGGACAGACCGGCCGTCCATGCCTGCAGTGTTCGTGCCCCGTCCCCGTCCTGACCGGAAGGCGAGAAGCCATGCATGACACGGGAAAGCTCGAAACCGACAGGCCGGCCGCCCGAGCCGAGCGGCTGGCGTGGCGCCCGGTACTGGCGGTGGTCGCCGTGGCCGGAGTCGTGCACCTGGCGGTGGCGGCGCGCTTCGGCTGGCACCGCGACGAGTTCTACTACGTGGTCTCCGGCCGGCACCTCGCTTGGGGCTACCCGGACCAACCGCCGCTGACGCCGTTGCTGGCGCGGCTGGCCGCCGACCTGCCGGGTGGTGTCCTGCCCCTGCGGCTGCTCGCGATCGCCGCGCAGCTGGGATGTGTCCTGCTGGCCGCCAAGCTCGCGGCGGAGTTCGGCGGCCGCTCTCGTGCTCAGACCATCACGGCCGCGGCGATCGCGGCGTGTCCCGTGTTCGTCGCCGGCTCGATGTTGTTCGGCACGACGGTCACGGACCAGCTGGCCTGGGCCGCGGTGTTCGTCGCGGTGGCGAGGGCGCTGCGGTCGGGCACCGTCCGCGCGTGGCTCCTGGCCGGCGCGGTGACCGGGATCGGGCTGGAGAACAAGTACACCGTCGGAGTGCTGCTGCTCGGTGTTGTCGTGGGGTTGGCCCTGTTCCGGCGCACTGTGCTGCGGACACCCGGGCCGTGGCTGGCCGGTGCGCTGGCCGCGGTGCTGGTCGCGCCCAACGTGGTGTGGAACGCGCAGCACAGCTGGGCGCAGTTCCGCATGGCCGGCGTGCTCTCGGCCGAGCAGGGCGGGCCGCTCGGGGCGCTGCCGAACGTGCCGCTGCTGCTGCTGGTGCTCGCCGGCCCGCCGCTGATCGCCCTGTGGATCTTCGGGGTGCGGTGGCTGGCCGGGAACCGTGATCACCGGTGGGTGCTCGTCGTCGCGGTGACCGCCGTGGTCGTCTTCACCGCGGGCGGCGGCAAGAGCTACTACGCGGCGCCGGCCTTGATCGGCCTGTTCGCCGCCGGCGGGGTGTGGGCCGAAACCCGGTACGCGGTCACCCCACGGCGATGGCGGATCGCGATCGCGCTCTCGGGGGTGTTCGCGGTGCTGATCGGACTGCCCGTGTTGCCGGTGAGCGCGGAACGCGTGTTCGCCTCGGTCAACCCGCAGCTGGTGGAGACTTACGGCTGGCCCGATTTCGTTCGCCAGGTCACGGCCGTGGCCGACACCCTGCCGCCCGGCTCCAGCGTCTTCACCAGCAACTACGGCGAAGCCGGCGCCCTGACCCTCCTCGGCCCCGACGCGGGCCTGCAGCTGCCGGTTTCCAGCGCCCACAACGGTTACCTCCTGTGGGGCCCGCCCGCGGGCACCCCGGACACCGTGCTGTGCGTGGGGGAGTGGGGCCCGGACTACCTGCGCCGCTTCTGGTCCGACGTCCGCGAGATCGCGCCCATCACCACCCCCGGCGGCGTCGCGAACGAAGAAACCACGAACCACGCGGCGATCTACCTGTGCCGCCAACCCCATGGCACCTGGGCGCAGCTGTGGCCGGGACTCAGCCATCTCGACTGAGCGTCTCGGCGGCCGCAGCTGGGCGCGGTGACGCGCGAGCGTCTCTCCGGGATGGGGGCTGACCGCCGATAAAACGACAGTGGTGTAGAAATACTACATCGTTGTCGAAGATCTGGGCTTCCGGGGAAGGCGGTCTGCTGCATGAATCCGTTGAGCGCGACGTCGTGGCTCTCGAGCCTCGGCGCAGCGGGGGTGTTCCTCGTGCTGTTCGCCGAAACCGGTTTGCTGGTCGGGTTCTTCCTGCCCGGTGACTCGTTGCTGTTCACCGCGGGGCTGTTCTGCACCACCAGCGCCACGGCGACCGTCCACCTGTCTTTGCCGCTGGTGCTGGTGGCCGCGGTCGCCGGTGCGCTGCTGGGGGCGCAGACCGGGTTCGTGCTGGGCCGGCGCGGGGGCCGGGCGTTGCTGGCGCGGACGGGCAACGCGCATCTGCATCGGGGGATGAGCCGGGCCGAGGAGTTGTTCACGCGTTACGGCCATGCGAAGGCGATCGTCCTGGCCCGGTTCATCCCGGTCGTGCGGACTGTGCTGAACCCGCTCGCGGGCGTTCTCGACGTGCCCGCGCGGACGTTCACGCTGTGGCAGGTCCTGGGCGGGCTGTTGTGGTCGGTCGGGGTCACGGTCGCCGGGTATCTTCTCGGGGCGAGCGTCCCAGGGATCGACCAGTACCTGCTGCCGATCATCGCGCTCGTGGTGATCGTTTCGCTGATCCCGCTGGCGCTCGAGGTTCTCCGGAGCCGCAAGCAGCGCCGCGACGCCGGGTCCTGATGTTCTCGTCGCACGACAAAGGAAAAACGAAGTGAGCGCGATCGACCTCGGCCAGTCCGTGATCCTCGGGATCGTGGAAGGCCTGACCGAATTCCTGCCCGTGTCCTCCACGGGCCACCTCAAGATCGCCGAAGGACTGCTCGGCATCCCCGTCGACGAGCAGTCCGTGGTCGGGTTCACCGCAGTGATCCAGGTCGGTGCCATCGCCGCGGTGCTGGTGTATTTCTTCCGCGACATCGTGCGGTTCGCCGCCGCGTGGGGTCGCGGGCTGGTCAACGCGCGGGCGCGCCAGGAGCACGACTACAAGTTCGCGTGGTGGGTCATCCTCGCCACGATCCCGATCGTCGTCGCCGGCCTGCTGTTCCAGTCTCTGGTGAAGGGGCCGCTGGCGTCGTTGTGGGTGGTCGCGATCTCGCTCATCGCGGGCAGCGGGATCATGTGGGCGGCAGACCGGTTCGGGACGGGCAAACGCGGTGAGGCCGAGTCCACGTTCGCCGACGCGATGCTGGTCGGCTCGTCGCAGATCCTTGCGCTGCTGTTACCCGGGTTTTCCCGTTCCGGCGCGACGATCTCGACCGGTCTGCTGCGGGGCCTGGACCGGGTCGCGGCCACGCGGTTGTCGTTTTTCCTGTCGATCCCGGCACTGACCGGCGCCGGCCTGTACGAGCTGAAGGACGCGCTCGGCGGCGGCCTGGACGTGCTGCCGCTCGTGGTCGGGACGGTCGTGTCGTTCGTCGTGGCCTACGCCACGATCGCGTGGCTGCTGAAGTTCGTCGCGGGGCACACGTTCACGGCGTTCGTGATCTACCGGCTCGTGGTGGGGGTCGCGCTGCTGGCCGCGCTGACCTCGGGCGTGCTGTCGGCCTGAGCCGCGCCGGGCCGGCGTGGGGGTCAGGAAGCGCGGATCCGGCGGGCCGGAGTGTGTCGGCGGTGGCCCAAGCCGAACGTCTCGGCGTACAGCGCCAGCAGTTGTTCCGTGGCCGTGTCCCACCCCGACCCGGCGGCGTGGCGGCGTGCCTCGGCGCGGTGGTCGGCGCTCAGCAGCGCGCGGGCGTGGGCGGGCAGGTCGGCCGGCCGGTCGACGGGGAAGAACTCGGCGGCCGTGGTGCCGGAGAGCGTCGAGCGCGCTGCGGGGCTTTCGGCGGCGAGCACAGGCAGGCCGCTGGCGAGGGCCTCCAGCAGCACGAGGCCGAGAGTGTCCGTTGTGGACGGGAAGACGAACAGGTCCGCCAGGCGGTAGGCCTCGGCGAGCGCGTCTCCGTGGAGCATGCCGGTGAAGACCGTGCCCGCCGGCAGCGTGCGTTCGAGGTGGGCGCGGGCCGGGCCGTCGCCGACGAGCACCAGGCGGAAGCCCTCGGCCAGTGGCGCGAGCCGGTGCAGGCCCTTCTCCGAGGCCAGCCTGCCGACGTAGAGCGCGACCGGGCGCCCGTCGGTGTGCCGGCTCGATGCGGGGCGGAAGCGCTCGAGGTCGACGCCGCGCGGCCACAGGTGGACCCGCTCGATGCCGTGGCGCGCCAGGTCTTCGACCGACGCGCTCGACGTCGCGAGGTTGAGGTGCGCGCGCCGGTGCAGGGCTCGAAGCAGTGTCCAGATCAGCGGCACGGCCGCGCCGAGCCGGTAGTGACGCGCGTAGCTGGCGACGTCCGTGTGGTACGAAGCGACGATCCGCCGGTCCTGTTTCCGCGCGGCGAGTAGCCCCGCGACGCCGAGCAGCACCGGGTTGACCAGGTGCACCACGTCGGGGTCGAACTCGCGCAGGTGGTCGGCGACGCGGGGGAGCGGCAGGCCCCATCGTTTGCCGCCGTAGAGGAACTTCGCACCGACGGTCGGGACGGTGCGAACCCGCGCGCCGGCGAGGCCGCTCGGGCCGCCGGCTTCCGGGGCGATCACCAGCACGTCGTGGCCCCGCGCGTGCAGTTCGCGCACGGTGGCGACGAGCCTGGTCACGATCCCGTCGGTGGACGGCAGCCACGTCTCGGTCACGAACGCGATGCGCACCGCGTCACCGGGTCCGTCGCCCGGCAGCCCGCGACGCGCCCACGAGCGCCGCGATCACCAGCAGCAGAGCGAGACTCACGGGGCCGGTGCCCGCTCCGACGCCGCCTCGCTCAGGCCCGACGCCGAGCCAGTCGGCGAACGAGGCGCCCAGCGGCCGGGTCAGGACGTAGGCGGCCCAGAACGTCGCGACGGACCCGAGGCCCGCGAACCGCCGGGCCAGTGGCGGGACGGTGATGACGACCGCGAACACCAGTCCCGAGCCGAGGTAGCCGAGGCGCAGCGTCGTGGCGGTGAGGTCGCCGAGCGCGGTGCCGAGCGCGAAGGTCGTGCCGACGGCGAGCCAGTACCACGCCTCGCGCCGCGGCGTGGTGATGTCGTGAATGGACAGAGTGTGTTCGAAGCGGTGCCACAGCAGGAAAACGACGGCAAGCGCGACCGCGAACACGCCCGCCGACACCGCGTAGGGCACGCCGAAGCCGACGTGGGCCGCGTCGGCGGCCATGGTGCCGAACACGCTCACCAGCACCACGGTCGTCCAGTACAGCCACGGGCGGTACGCGCGGGACCGGAACTGCGCGGTGAGCGCGCCGGCGAGCACGAGGCCCGCCCCGGCCACCGCGATCACGGGATCCACGGTGTGGGCGAAGAAATCACTTGTCGTCTCGCCGACGCCGGTCGTGAGCACTTTGATCACCCAGAACAGGGTGGTGACTTCCGGGACCTTGCTCGCGGTGCGGTGCCCGGCACGAGGACCGCCGCCGCTCAGTTCCGCTGTCGTCATGGGGAAATCCTCCCAGGTGCCGAGTTTCTTCCCGACACCGGAATGATTGTTCCTTCGATGTTCTCGATGATTGTTTTGCCGGTTTACCGCTTGCGGAAAAATTGCTTCCGGAAAACCTTCCGCTAACCTTCAAGACGGTATCTTGTCGCCGGTTTTCGCTGCTGTATCCGGAAAGTCATTTCACGCTTTGTTCTTTCCGGCGTTTCCCGGAGTCCTCTTCCGGGGCTTGGAATACCCCGGGCGCCGCAGCCGGCGGGCGCCGGATGACAGGAGGAAGATCCGTGTCGCGTACCCCTTTGTTCGCTCTTCTCGCCGCCGCGGGATTGTTCGCCACGGCATTGCCGGCCGCCGCGGCGCAGCCCGAGCAGCGCCACGTGCTGCTCGTCTCGGTCGACGGCATGCACCAGTCGGACCTCGCCTGGTACACCGCGGCCCACCCGCACTCGGCGCTCGCGAGCCTGGTGGCGCACGGCACGCAGTACACGCACGCGAACACGCCCGTGCCCTCGGACTCGTTCCCCGGCCTCGTCGCCCAGGTCACCGGCGGCAACCCCGCGACGACCGGCGTGTACTACGACGCCACCTACAACCACGCGCTGCTGCCCGCGGGCACCACGAACTGCGTCGACGGGAAACCGGGCGCGGTCGTGGACTACACCGAGGATCTCGACCGCGACAAGAGCTCCGTCGACGCCGGGCAGGGCCTCGCTGGTCTGCCCGGCAGCGTGCTGAAGATGACCGGGAACCCGCGCACGCTCATCGACCCGGCGAAGCTGCCGGTCGACCCGCGCACGTGCGAACCCGTTTACCCGCACCAGTACCTTCAGGTGAACACGGTCTTCGAGGTGGCTCGCCAGGCCGGGTTGCGCACCGCGTGGTCGGACAAGCACCCCGCTTACGAGCTGCTGAACGGCCCGTCCGGCACCGGCGTGCAGGACCTGTTCACGCCGGAGATCAACAGCCAGGTGCCCGGCGGCGGGTCCGGAGCGGACTGGACCACGGACAACGCCGCGACCCAGCGCTACGACTCGTACAAGGCCCGTGCGGTGCTCAACGAGATCGACGGCTACGACCACAGCGGCACCGCGAAGGTCGGCACGCCGGCGGTGTTCGGGCTGAACTTCCAGTCGGTGTCGACCGCGCAGAAGCTCCCCGTCTCCGGCGGTCAGGCCGGTGGGTACCTGGCGGGCGGCGCGCCCGGCCCGGTCGTGCGCTCGGCGCTGGACTTCGTGGACCGACAGCTCGGTGCTTTCACGGCGGAACTCGAGCGTCGCCACCTCGACCGCAGCACGACCATCGTGTTGTCCGCCAAGCACGGTCAGTCGCCGATCGACCCGAACGCGCTGACCCGCATCGACGACGGCGCCCTGCTCGACGGTCTCAACGCGGCGTGGCGCGCGGCCCACCCGGGCGCGGCCGACCTCGTGGCCCAGTCGACCGACGACGACGCGCTGCTGCTGTGGCTCACCGACCGCTCGGCCGCGGCCACGACGTTCGCGAAGAACTACCTCCTCGCGCGGTCCGGCACCGGCAACGGGGTCACCGGCGCGCCGAAGCCGTTCGTCCACTCCGGACTGACGACCGTCCACGCGGGAGCCGACGCCGCTCGCTACTTCGGCGTGCGCCCCGGCGACGACCGGGTGCCCGACCTCGTCGGCCTCACCGTGCCCGGTGTGGTGTTCACCGGCGGGCAGTCGAAGATCGCCGAACACGGCGGCGCCGCCGCCGACGACCGGTCCGTCCCCCTGGTCGTCCGCGGCATCGGCCGCGGGCGGAGCGTCGGCGCCGCGGTGGAGACCACGCAGATCGCGCCGACGATCCTGCGGCTGCTGCACCTCGACCCGCGGTCGCTCGCGGCGGTGCGCGCGGAAGGCACCCGCGTGCTGCCGGAACTCGGCCTGTAGCGGGGCCGGCGCCCGCACCGCTCGTGCGGGCGCCGGAGACCGGACGAAACAGGTTCGGGCGCACCCGGAAGCCTCGAGTGACTACATGAATGTAGATTTACTACATGCCTGTAGAAATTTACGAAGGCGATCGAGTGGTGATCGTGTCCGCGCGGGTCGGCGCCGGGCACGACGGTGCGGCGCGGGAGCTCGCCCGATGGCTGGCCGAGCGGGGAGTGCGCGCCGACCGCGTCGACTTCCTCGACCTGCTGCCGGGCCGGCTCGGGCAGACGCTGTGCGGCGCCTACCACCGGCAGCTGCAGGTCGCCCCGCGCAGCTGGGACTGGCTGCTCGGGGCGCTCGGTTCACCAGCGCTCGCGGCGACTGCCCGGCGGCTCGCGGCACTCGCGTCCGCCGGACTGGCCGAGGTGGTGGGCGACGACGCCCGGCTGGTCGTGTCGACCTACCCGCTCGCAACGCACGCGGCGGCGCACCTGCGGGCGCGCGGACGGCTCGCGCCGGGGCTGGTGGCGTACCTGACGGATCCCTCGGTGCACCGGCTGTGCGTGAGCGCGCAGGCCGACCTGACGGTCGCACCCAATGAGACCGCGGCACGGCAGGCGCGAGCCTGGGGCGCGGGCCGCGTGCTGGTCGCGCCGCCACTGGTCGCGCCCGCGTTCCGGCCGGTCGCCGGCACGGCCGAGCGGACGCGGCTGAGGTTCGCGTACGGCCTGCCCGCGGATCGCGCGCTGGCCCTGGTCGTCTCCGGGTCCTGGGGCGTCGGCGAGGTCGAGCGGACGGTGGCCGATCTGCGCGCCGACGGCTCGGCCGAGCCCGTGGTCGTCTGCGGCCGCAACGACGCGTTGCGCGAACGCCTGCGCAGCGCCGGCCTCCGGCACGTGTTCGGCTGGGTGGACACGATGGCCGACCTGATGCGCGCGTGCGACGTCGTGGTCCAGAACGCGGGCGGGCTCACGACTTCCGAAGCCCTCGCGACGGGGCTGCCGGTGCTGACCTACCGCTGCCTGCCTGGCCACGGCCGCGCCAACGCCGCTGTGCTGGACCAGGAGGGCGCGGTGCCGTGGGTGCGGACGCCGGACGCGCTCGGCCCGGCCGTGCGTGCCGCGCTGGCCGGGGAAACCGTGCCGGCCCTGCCGGTCGAGGTGGCCGGGTGATCCGCGCGGCGGCTCTGGCCGCGCTCGCCGGCCACGCCGCTCCGGCCGCGTTGTTCTTGCCGGCCCTGCGCTCCGCCGCGCTGGCGGGAGTGGGCAACCCCGGCCATGTCGCGCTTACGTTCGACGACGGGCCGCATCCCCGCTCGACGCCGCGTTTCCTTGCGCTGCTGGCGAAAACCGGGACGCGAGCGACGTTTTTCGTGCTCGGCCGTGAGCTCGCCCGTTGCCCGGAGCTCGGGCGCGAGATCGTCGCTGCCGGGCACGAGGTCGCGGTGCACGGCTGGAACCACCGCTGTTTCCTGCGCCGTTCGCCCTCGGGCCTGCACGACGACCTCGCGCGCACGGCCGAGCTGATCACCGACGTCGCCGGCGTCCGGCCGCGGTGGCTGCGGGCGCCCTACGGGGTGTTTTCGACGAGCTCCCTGATCACCGCGCGAAAGCTGGGCCTGCGGCCCGTGCTGTGGACGACCTGGGGGTTCGACTGGTCCGCCCGCGCGACCCCGGCGTCGGTGGCCGCGACAGTCCACAAGGGACTTCGCCCCGGTGGCACGATCCTGTTGCACGACTCCGACGTCGCTTCCTCGACCGTCGGTTCGTGGCGCTCAGCGCTCGGCGCACTCCCGGCGATCCTGGCCGGCTGCGCGGACCGCGGCCTCGCGGTGGGGCCGCTGTGCGACCACGGAGCCGGAAACGCACGAGGCCAGCTGGGCGGCCTCGATGTCGGCGTGCAACGCGATCGCGGCCTGCGCGCCGGCGCCGGCGGACCAGCCGCAGCAGCCGAGCACCACGGCAACCGCGAAGGCGGTCAGCACGCCGCGACGGCGCGGCGGTGACACGGGGGCGTCGAGCAGTGCGCGTACCCGCTGCGGCACCGGGCCGCCGCCGGCGGCGAGCGCGTACGAGCCGTGCCCGCGGTCCGCCAGCGCGGCCTTGGCCACCGCCGTCGCGACCACGCGCCGGTCGCCGACGCCGGACGCGGCGGCTTCGTCGGCCCAGCGTTCCATCGCGAACCGAGCCGCCGCCGTCAGCGGGCGAACGAGCGGGTTCAGCGCCGTGGCGAGAACGCCGACCGCGGCATAGCTCGGATGACGCAACCGCAGGTGCGCCCGCTCGTGCTGCAGGAGGGCGGCCCGCTCACCGGGTTCGAGCGCGGCGAGCATCCCCGTGGACACGGCGATGCGGCCGCCGCGCCCGGCGATGGCGAACGCCACGGGCTCCGCTCCCGGCAGGACCACCACGCCGCCTTCGCGGGAATGCTCGTCCAGCTCCGCGTGCACCCGCCGGTACCAACGCCAGTGGCGGTGGCACGCGTGCACAGCCGAGAGCGCCGCGGCGATCAGAAGCGCGCAGCAGACGATCGCCACCGGGATCGGCATGCCGGCGGTGAACGTCGCGGGAGTGAAGTGCCCGAGCTCGGCGACCACGGGCACCAGCGACAGCCCGGCGAGAGCACCCACGGCCAAAGCCCCGCCGCTGCCCGCCGCGAACACCAGTGCCAGGAACGTCAGCAGCCGCGTCGCGGCCCGCGGTGACAGCCGCGGCGCGAGCCAGCGGGCCACCGGCCACGACGCTGCCGGCAGGACGAGCGGAACGAGCAGGCCGGCGCCCACGGTCTCACTCGCCTTTTCGGTCGTGCTGAAGGAGGTTGAGCAGCGCCTGCTCGTCGTCGGCCGACAGGTTCGACACGAACCGGGCCAGCACGCTCTCGCGGTTGGCCTCTCCGTCGAGTACCGCGCGCATCCGCCGCGCCGCCAGGCCCGGGGCGTCTTCCGCCGGGCTGTAGACGAACATGCGGCCCCGCTTCTCCCGCGTGACGACGTCTTTCTCGTAGAGGCGGGACAGGATCGTCACCACGGTGGTGTAGGCGAGCGTGTCGTCGCCGAGCCGTTGCCGCACGTCCGCCGCGGAGGCCGCGCCGTGCTGCCAGAGCACGGCCAGCACTTCGGCCTCGAGCTCACCAGGTCCCCTGCGCATGACGCAAATCTACACTGGTGTCGTAGTTCACGGTGCCGTCGGCGGCCGGGACCGGAGTGAGGTGGCGAAGAAGTCACGCTGGTCGGCCTGCAGGTAACGGGTGAGGTTGCCGGGCATGGTGGGCAGGAGCTTGTCCGGGCCGATGCCCGGTGCGTCGGGCCGGTAGCTGTTGAACGTGACCATCGGCGAGTGGATGTCGAGCTCCATGCCCTGCCGGATACCGGCTTGGACCATGGCGTCGGCGAGGGTGTGGAGGGTGAGTCCAGTGCCGCCGACGTAGAGGAGGTTGCCGGCGCGGTCGGTGCCGAGGCCCGAGCGCCAGGTGTACTGGAACTGGTTCGACGCGCTGCCCCAGTGACCTGCCGGGTTGAGGTCGAGGCCGGGGACCGGGGCGCCGTGGTCGATCACGAGGTCGAGATTCTGGCGCACGGCGGTGAGGTGCGGGTTCATGGTGGCGTCACGGCCCCATTGCGCCACGGAGACGCGTCCGGTGTCGTCGATCACGACCGATGCCATGCCGTCGTGCAGGGGCGCGACGGTGGTGCCGGCGAGGTAGTAGCCGCCGTTGCAGTCCTTCAGCTTGAAACCGGAGTTGAACGCGGCGACGAGGGTGCCGTGCAGTTCGGCGGGAATCGCGGCCGGGCCGGGACCGCCGGGGTCTTTCGTGCCGGAGAACAATTGTGTGCGCACCAGTGACTGGTTCAGCCAAGCGACTCCGGCGACGACACTCGCGTGGGCGGGATCGGGCTGGAGGAACGTCGTGTATTCGGCTACCTGGCCGCCGCTGCGCGCGCCCGGGAGCCATTCGCCCGCGCCGGCGGCCGCGCCCGGACCGACGGGCAGGTTTCGCGGGCGTGGACCCGCCCCGCCGGCCGCGATGCCTCCCGTGGAGGGCAGGTCGCCGGGCGGCGGCGGTGCGCTCGAGGGCGGGTGCCGCGTGAACCACCAGTTCTCGACGGCGTTGACCACACCGCCGAGACCGAGGTCACGCAGCCAATCCACGGTCCGGACGGCGACGCTCGCGTCGCCGGGATAGGTGAGCGCGTAGCCGTAGGTGCCGGCGGGGTAGGCCAGCAGGGCCGCGATCACCAGGAGCGCGAGCCGGCGCCGACGGCGCTTCGGCCGTGGGCCCAGGGGTGCCTGCGGGGACGGAACCGGGCGCGGGAAGGGCTGATCAGCGGACATGTCCGCAAGCTATTCCGGGCCTGGTGCACGCCCGGAAAGCCGCGGGTTAGCGACCGGGAAAAACGCATTCGACGGTGAACGGGAACGCATTTCACCCCGGCCGGAGGTAAGAAATGGTTCCAGTCAGGTTAGCGCAAGGCAAAATGATCGCCGCCCGCACCGAAACCCGTAAACGCGGATATTCTCGGCGCATGGCCCGAGTTCTCCTCGTCGAAGACGACCGCACCATCGGTGAGGTCCTGCACGCGAGCCTGGCCCAGCACGGGCACGAAGTCGCGTGGCACACCCACGGGCGCACCGCCCTGCACGACGCCGCGAATCAGCCGTGCGACCTGGTGCTGCTCGACCTCGGCCTGCCCGACCTCGACGGCACCGAGGTCTGCCGCGAGCTGCGCGGCGCGCTGCCCGCCTGCGTGATCGTGATGCTCACCGCGCGCGCCGACGAGATGGACGTGGTCGTCGGCCTCGAAGCGGGCGCCGACGACTACCTGGTCAAGCCCGTGCCGCTCGGCGAGCTGCACGCCCGCCTTCGGGCGCACCTGCGCCGCCATTCGACCGACCGGAGCCAGGGCGAGATCACCCTCGGCCGGCTGCGGATCGACCCGGCGGCGCGGCGGGTCACTGTGGACGGCACCGAGTTTCCTTTGCGGGCCAAGGAGTTCGAGCTTCTGCTGCGGCTGGCACAGGAACCGGGCAACGCCGTGAGCCGGGAAACGCTGATGGCCGACGTCTGGGACGCGCACTGGTTCGGCTCGACCAAAACGCTCGACGTCCACATCGCCACGCTGCGGCGCAAACTCGCCGAGGCCGGCGGTGTGGGCCCGATGCCGGAGATCGCCACGCTGCGCCGGCACGGCTACCGGCTCGAGGAACCGGAAGGGTGAGCCCGTGCGCCGCCGCATCGTCCTGACGACGGTGCTCGCCGCGTTGGTCGCGATCGGGCTGTTCGGCGTCCCGCTCGCCGTCGCCGTGGCGCGCTACTTCGTCACGGCCGAGCGTGCCGAGCTCGAACGCGCCGCCGACGCCTACGCGCTCGACGTCTCGGGCGACCTCCTGCGCCACCGCACGCCGGATCGCACTCCTGAGACCGAAGATCCCACCTCCGTCGCGGTCTACAGCCCCCAAGGCGCGTTGCTCGCCGGCGTCGGCCCGCCCGCGCTCGCCCCGGCCGGGGAAACGGACGGCGTCGTCACCGCGGACACCGACGACGACCTCGTGGTGATCGTCCCGCTCGACGACGACGGAACGGTCGTCGCGCAGGTCCGCGCGGCCACCTCGCGCACCGAGGTCTACTGGCACACCGGCCTGACCTGGCTCGGCATGGCCGGCCTCGCCGTCGTCGCGTTGCTGTCGGCGTACCTGGTGGCCCGCCGCCAGGCGCGTCGGCTGGCCCGCCCGCTCGAACAGCTGTCGGCGACCGCGCGCGACCTCGGCGACGGCGACTTCAGCATCCGCGCGGGCCGGGCCGGGATTCCCGAGATCGACTCGGTGGGCGAGTCCCTCGACTCCACCGCCGTGCGGCTCGACGACCTGCTCGCCCGTGAACGTGCCTTCTCCGCCGACGCGTCGCACCAGCTGCGCACCCCGCTCGCCGGCCTTCGCCTGCAGCTGGAGGCCGCGCTGGAGAACCCTCGCGCGAACCTGCGCGACGTGGTCGAGGCCGGCGTCGCGACGACCGGGCGGCTCGACCGGACCGTCACCGACCTGCTCGCCCTCGCCCGCGACACTCCGCCGGTGCGCGACGCCACCGCTGCGGCCGACGAGCTCGCCGCCCTCGAGCTGGAGTGGGCGCCCGCGCTGGCAGGGCCCGGACGCGAGCTCGTGCTGACCGTGGAACCCGTCGTCGCGGGCGCGCGGCTGTCCGGTCCGGTGCTGCGGCAGATCATGACCGTGCTCTTGGACAACGCGCTGCGCCACGGCGCCGGCACCGTCACGATCACCGCCCGCGACGCCGGCGGAGTGCTCGCGGTCGACGTCGCCGACGAAGGCGACGGGATCACCCCGGGCACGGACGTATTCCATCGCCGCTCACCCGGCGCCCGCGGCACCGGGATCGGCCTCGCCCTCGCGCGCCGCCTGGCCGAGGCCGAAGGCGGGCGGCTGCGCCTGACGCGCCCGCGGCCGGCCCTCTTCACCCTGCTGTTGCCGCTGGAGCCCTGACCCGAGGTGCGTCGCGGGGCGACCGTGGGGCCGGTGCCGAGCGAGAAACGGTCACCGCGCGGGCAGCGCCGACGCGTACTCCGTCAGCTCGGCACGCCTGGTGTCGCCGGGCTTGGTCATCGCAGGATCGGTACCTCGGCCTGGGTGATTCACAGCGCCGAACAGGTTGGTCTTGATCTGCGCGCGGGCCCGTTCCTCGCCGACCTCCTCGATGGCGCCGAAGAGCCCGTATCCGGCGTTGTTGCCGACGACGTCGAGCCGGCTGAAGCGTGCATCCTCGGCAACGGGCGACTGGACCTGGATCGCGCGCTGGACACCTCCGTCGTGCTCCCGTACACCACGGCGGCCGACCGGCTGGCGGCCGGCGCGCCGACGAAGGTCCTCATCCGCACGGACCTCGGCGCGGCGAGCCTGATCGCCCGCCAGGCGCCGATCGCGTTGAGCCCCAACGGACACGACTCGCTGCAGGTCCTGGCGCCGCCCGACCCGGCGAGCCTGCGCGGCGGCGTCGAGCACGACATCAACGGCCTGTTCGTGGTGCTCGGGCTGGTCTCCCTGGTGGTCGGCGCGATCGGCATCGCCGACGTCACCCTGGTGACCGTGCTGGAACGCGTCGGCGAGATCGGCCTCCGCCGCTCGCTCGGCGCGCGCCGCCGGCACATCGCGGCCCAGTTCCTCGTGGAATCGGTGACCGTGGGGCTGTTCGGCGGCCTGCTCGGCAGCAGCGCGGGGATCATCGCCGTGGTGGTCGTCTCCGCGGTGAACGGCTGGACCCCGGTGCTGGACCTGTCCCTCGCCGCGGGCGCACCGGTGACGGGTGCGCTGGTCGGGCTGCTCGCCGGCCTGTACCCGGCGATGCGGGCGGCGCGCATGGAACCGGTCGAGACGCTGCGTTCGGGCACCTGAGGCGCTCGGTGGCCGTAGGATCGGTGATCATGAGGTACGCGATCGCGATTCCGCAGTACTACTCCGACGGCTCGTTCGATCCTGGTGCGTTCCGGGACTACCTGGTGCGCGCGCAGGAGGCGGGCTTCCACAGCGCGTGGACGCAGGAGGCCGTGTTCGGCAGGCGCCCGCAGCTGAGCCCGATGGAGGCGATGACGTTCGCCGCCGCGTGCACCGACACCCTGCGCATGGGCTGCACGGTGTTCGTGTCCACGCTGCACATCCCCGCGCAGCTGGCGAAGAGCACCAGCAGCCTCGACCAGCTGTCGCGGGGCCGGCTCGAGGTCGGCGTCGGCTCCGGCGGCAAGAACCGGCCGTTCCCGGCGTTCGGCATGCGGCCCGAGCGCTACCTGGCCCGGTTCACCGAAGGCGTCGAGCTCCTCAAACAGCTGTGGACACAGGACAGCGTCGACCACGACGGCGAGTTCTGGCAGCTGTCCGGCGCGACGATCACACCCCGCCCGTTTCAGAAGCCGCACCCGCCGCTGTGGTTCGGCGGCAGCGGGCCGAAGGCGCTGAGGCGCGCCCTCGACCTGGGCACGGGGTTCTTCGGCGCGGGCTCGACCCCGACGGCCGACTTCGCCGAGCAGGTGCGGTTCGTCCGGGCGCAAGGCGATCGCCCGGACTTCGAGATCGCCAAACGCGTCTACCTCGCGGTCGACGCCGACGCCGCACGCGCCCGGGGGCGCGTCAACGCCGAGCTCACCGCGCTCTACGGCGCCCTCCCGCCCGCCATCGAAGCGGCCGCGATCGCCGGCACCCCGGACGACTGCGTCCGCGCCCTCCGCGAGGTGATCGTCGCCGGCGCCGAGCTCATCCTGTTCACCCCGCTGTACGACCAGGCCCGGCACGCGGACGTGATCGCGAAGGAGATCATCCCGGCCTTGAGGTGACCGTCACGCCGTTGCCCTGAAACGACTTCGGCGGGTTTTTGGTGATCACCTTCGTTTGCCCGCGGGAAAAACGCTCCTGGCCCGGCTGGGCGACCGCAAGGTTTTCCCTCACCTCGGAGGCGAGCGGCGTGCTCGTGCTCGAACCCTTGGAGAAAGCGTTTTCTGGCGGCGCAGTCTTGACCATTTCCTGCATCGTGACCCCGGGCTTGTTGAGCGTCGGCGGCGCAGACCTGGAACGGCCCTTCGGCGGCGGCTACTCCTTCGTACTTCCCGGCGTCGACCGGTCCCGTGGCGAAATACCTTGGCGAATCGCTCTTCGACGCTGCTGTCCGACCAGCGCGGCTGCGCGCCCGGAAATCGCCGCCTCAAACCGCCTGCGGCGGCGCCTGCAACCCCGAGAAAACCGCCGCCACAAGCCGCCGCCCCTGGGCCGCACCGGCGTCGTTGTTCGGGACCCGCCAGAGGAAGCTCATCAGCAGGATGATGTCCGCCGGGTCGTGACCCGGGGCGATGGTGCCCTCCGCGACGCACGCGTCGACGAGCTTGGTCACCGCCGCGGTGGCCGGGGCCCAGGAGGCGGTGATCAGGTCCTGGGCGGCGGCGCTGTGCAGCGCGTCGCCGAGGCCGTGCTTGATGCGGATGTACGCGGCGAGCGTCTCGAACCACTCGATGAAGGCGGCCTTCGCCGACGGCTGGCGGGCCAGCACCTCGTCGGCGGTGGTGGTGAGGCGGTCGATGTCGTGCTGGTAGGCCGCCAGGATCAGGTCCTCGCGGGTGGGGAAGTGGCGGTAGAGCGTCCCGGCGCCGACGCCGGCGCGCTTGGCGACCTCGCTCAGCGGCACGAGGGGGTTCTGCGCGAACAGCTCGTGCGCGGCTTCGATGATCGCGACCCGGTTGCGCGCGGCCGCTTTGCGCTGTGTGCCGTAGGTGCTCGGCGTCCCGTCGGTCATGTCTCCGATCATGCCCCACCTTTGACTCGCGGAGAATCCTCCGCTAGTTTCGGAGGTACTTGCGGAGGATCCTCCGCAAGTTTTCCTCGACAGGAGACACTCCCCATGCGTTATGTGAAGCTCGGCACCACCGGCCTCGACGTCTCGCCCATCGCGATCGGCGCGATGACCTACGGCGAGCCGGACCGCGGCCATCCCGTCTGGTCCCTGGGCGAGCAGGACGCCCGCCCGCTGATCAAGCACGCGCTCGAGGCCGGCATCAACTTCTTCGACACCGCCAACATGTACTCGAACGGGTCCAGCGAAGAGATCCTCGGACGCGCGCTGAAGGACTTCGCGGATCGCGACGACGTCGTCATCGCCACCAAGCTGCGCCACCCGATGCGTCCCGGTCCCAACGGCAGGGGGCTCTCGCGCAAGGCGATCATGTCCGAGGTCGACCACTCGCTGCGGCGGCTCGGCACCGACTACATCGACCTGTACCAAGTGCACCGCAACGACCACGCGACGCCGCTGGAGGAGACCCTCGAGGCCCTCGGCGACCTCGTGAAGCTGGGCAAGGTGCGCTACATCGGCGCGTCCTCCATGCACGCCTGGGAATTCGCGAAGGCCCTGCACCTGCAGCGCGAGCACGGGTGGGCGCGGTTCGTGTCGATGCAGGACCACTACAACCTGCTGCAGCGCGAGGAGGAGCGCGAGATGATCCCGCTGTGCCTGGACGAAGGTGTCGGCACGATCATCTGGAGCCCACTGGCGCGAGGCCGCCTCGCCCGCGCCTGGGACGACGCGAAGGCAACCGCCCGGGCCGCGACCGACGGCGACTTCGCCGACCTGCTCTACTCGCCCGCCGAAGAGGCGTCGAACCGCGCGATCGCGGACGCCGTCGGCAAGGTGGCCGCCGCACACGGCGTGAGCCGCGCGCAGATCGCCCTGGCCTGGCTGCACCGCCAGCCGGTGGTGACCGCCCCGCTCGTCGGTGCCGGGTCGGTGCAGCAGATCGACGACGCAGTGGCCTCCCTGGACGTCGTCCTCACCGACGACGAGGTTCGCTCGCTCATCACCCCCTACACCCCCCGCCACGACTGGCAGGGCATCTCCGACGAGGCCGAGCTCGACGCCATCCGCGCGCGGGTGCCCGGCATGGCCCTGTCGTAGCCGGCCGGCCGGTGTTCGGCAGAGCAGGTCCACAAGCGACACACCCGGACCGAGGACTCGCCGTTCAGACGCTCGCCACCGAACACGGGTCGTTGTTCTGCAAGGACATCAGCGACGTCGAACGAGGCCGCGGGAATCCGGCGGTACCAGAGCGGTGCCGATCCCAGGTCCCGGTGGGAAAGCCTGGCGCCGCAGTACCGGTCAAGAGCCGGCTGCTGAGCCGTGAGCGGCACGCGAGAGACCGTCCCACTTCTCCCAGCCCTCGAGGCGGCGCGCGTACTCCGCGCGGACCAGGTCCAGGCCGCCGGTGCCGAACAGCACCCGCAGGGGCGGTTCCTCGGCGTCGGCGAGTTCGAGCACGGCCTGGCCGGTGGCTTCGATGTCGCCGGGGACGAAGTGCGTGGCCCTGTCGTCGTGCGCTTCGCGAATGTGGGAGTAGGCGTCGTCGGGCTGGGTCTGCGGGGAGTTGGCGGCCAAGCCGGTCTGGAAGACGATCGGCTCGATGAGCGTCACCTTGATGTTGTAGGGGGCGACCTCCGCCGCGAGCGACTGGTTCACCGCCTCCAGCGCCCACTTCGACGCGTGGTAGAGACCGAGCGCCGGGTAGGCGACAACCCCGCCGAGCGAGGAAACCTGGAGGATCCGGCCCCCGCCGCGGGCACGCATGCCCGGCAGGACGGCGCGGGTGGTCCACATCGCACCGAAGTAGTTCGTCTCCATCTGCTCGCGGACCTGCTCGTCGGTGGCTTCCTCCACGGCGCCGACGAGCATGTGCCCGGCGTTGTTCACCAGCACGTCGATGCCACCGAAGTGCGCCTCGGCAGCGGCCACGGCTTCACGGACGGCCGTCGCGTCCGCGACATCGAACCCCAGCGGCAGCACCTGGTCGTCGTAGGCGTCGACGAGCGGCTTCAGCGACGCGGCATCCCTGGCCGTCGCCGCGAGCCGGTCGCCGCGCCCCAGCACGGCCCGCGCCCACGAAGCGCCAAGCCCCCGCGACGCCCCGGTCAGAAACCAGGTCTTCGGGCCTTGTTCGGTCATCACGTGCTCCTCTGTCGTGGGAAGCCGGTGGATCCGGCCCCTCACCCACCACATTCCGGCGCGGGCGGCCACGTAGGCAGAGCGAGCTCTTCCCAGGGACCGGCAGTCCCTGGCTGACCGGGGCTTCCGCAGCGACACTGGGCCGATGGACTCCGCACAGCTCTCCCACTTCCTGCGGGTGCGACGCGAGGCGCTCACGCCGGGCGAGGTGGGGGTCACGTCCTCGACGCGGCGTCGCACGCCCGGCCTGCGCCGGGAGGAGGTGGCCGCCCGCGCGGGCATCTCCACCGACTACTACACCCGCCTGGAACAGGCCCGTGCTCCGAAACCGACGTCGTCGGTACTGCGCGGCCTGACCCGCGCGCTGCGCCTGACGCTGGACGAGCGGGACCACCTGTTCCGGCTCGCCGGGCACACCGCGCCCGACCGGCTTTCGACCGACGACCACGTTTCCCCCGTGCTCCTCGGCCTGCTGGATCGCCTGCACGACATGCCGGCGCAGGTGATGACCGACCTCGGCGAGGTCCTGGCGCAGAACGCCCTCGCCACCGCCGTCTTCGGCGACCACACCCGGCTCGACGGGCCGGACCGCAGCCTCGTGTACCGGTGGTTCACGTCGGAGGACGCCCGGGCCGCTTACCCGCTCGAAGACCGGGCCCAGGAGTCCCGGCTGCTGGCCGCGGACCTGCGCGCCGCACTCGTGCGCCGAGGCGACGCACGAGCACGGGCACTGGTCGACCAGCTGCTGCGGGACAGCACGGAGTTCGCCGAGCTGTGGTCCGCGCACGACGTCGCGGTGCTGCGCAGCCGCCGCAAACGCATCCTGCACCCCGAAACCGGCGTCCTGGAGCTCGACTGCCAAGCGCTCCTGGAGGAGAACCGGTCGCAGATCCTGGCGCTCTTCGTGCCCGTACCCGGCACGGATACCGCCGACCGCCTCGCCCTTCTCGGCGTGCTCGGCGCCGGCCAGGACCACTGACGACCGGCCGGTCAGCGTCGGCGTCGACACTCCTCGCCATCTGAACCCTCGTCGGCCACACTGAGCCGATGGACTACGTCGGCCGGGTGCCCGCGCCGCCGCTGGACCGGTTCATCGACGACATCTACTGCCTGACCGGGGTGCCGCGCCATCGCCGGATGACCGTGCCCCCGATGCCGTCGGCGCACTTGTTCGTCAACTTGGGCGGACCGTTCGTGGTGCGCGATTCCGACGCGCCGCCTGTGCTGGTGGCCGGTGGGCTGTTCACGGGAGTGCGGACGAGGCGGTTCGTCGTCGAGTACCCCGGCTGGGTGCGGCTGGTCGGGGTGCACTTCAAGCCGTGGGGGATTTCGCCGTTCGTCGACGTGGCGGCGACCGAGCTGCGGGACCGCTGGGTGCCGGCCGACGCCGTGTGGCCGCGGTCCGCGGGTCGGCTGCGCAACCGGCTCGGCGACCTCACTTCGGCCGCGGAGGCGCTGCGGGTCGTGGAGGAGGAGCTGCGTGCGCGGCTGGCCGAGACCGCCCCGCGCGGTCTCGACCTGGTCCAGCACACCGGCAGGTGGCTGGAGACCGCCCACGGCACGATCCCGGTCGGTGCGCTCAGCGATGCCGCCGGCGTCAGCGGCAATCACCTGGCCGCGCAGTTCAAGTCCCATGTCGGGCTCACCCCGAAGCGGGTGGCGCGGATCTACCGCTTCGCGCGGCTGATCCTGTCTGTCGACGCGCGGGGGCCGGTCGACTGGCCGGACCTCGCGCACCGGGCGGGCTACTTCGACCAGGCCCACTTCAGCAAGGAGTTCAAGGACTTCACCGGGCACACGCCGACCGGATACCTGACCCTGCGGCGCCGATTGCCGGCCGAGGAAGGGTTCCCGCCGGACAGCGGCCCGATGCCCGCCGAGTGAATTTTTACAAGCCCGTCGCCCACCGGGGACGGCAGGATCGGGGCATCCGCGCGAGGAGATCCGAGGAGTACTGGTGGGCACGGTGATCATGCACAACGTGGCGTCGGTGGACGGCTTCATCGCCGACGACAAGGACGACGTCGGCCCACTCCACGAATGGTACTTCAACGGGGACAACCCGATCATCGAACGCCCCGGCCGGCAGGGTGAGCAGGACTTCGACCATTCCGGAGCCGGAAACGCCTTCAAGGTCTCCAGCGCTTCAGCGGACTACGTCCGGTCGATGTGGGAGAAGATCGGCGTGATCGTGATGGGCCGCCACCTGTTCGACCTCGTGAACGGCTGGGAGGGCAAGCCGCCCGCGGGCGACCACGTGGTCGTCGTGTCGCACCGGCCCAAGCCCGAGGGCTGGCACCCCGAGGCGTCGTACCACTTCGTCGGCGGTGTGGTGGCCGCGATCGACAAGGCCCAGGAGCTCGCCGGCGAGCGGACCGTCGCGGTGAACGCCGGCGACGTGGGCGGCCAGATCCTCGCGGCCGGCCTCGTGGACGAAGTGGCGATGGACGTGGTGCCGGTGGTCTTCGGGTCGGGCAAACGCTACTTCGGCGGCATCGACGGCCAGTACCTGCTGGAGGATCCCCACGTCGTCATCCAGGGCGACGGGGTGCTGCACCTCGGATTCAAGGTGCGCCGCTGACGCCGTCCACTGTGGCCGGCCAGGCGAGGCAGGGGACTTGGAGACCGCAACGAGCCCGGCGTGGCCTGTGGGCAAGCACGCCGGGCTCGTCGTCCGGAGGGGTCCTCGTGGGACCTCGGGGTCAGTTCTTGTTGGTGCCCGGGGTGAGGACCTTGTCGATGACGAAGACGGTGGCGTTCTTCGTCGGGATGTTGCCGCAGAGGATCTTGGCGCCGTTGACGGTCATGTCGTCGCCGGTGCCTTCGATCTTGAGCGGGCCGCCCGCGGTGTTGAGCGAGGTGACGGAGCCCGCGGCAGCGAGGCCCTTGGCGTCGTAGCGCTTGCCGACGACGTGGTACTGCAGGATCGGCGCGAGCTGGTCGGGGTTCTGGGCCAGTTCGGTGAACTTCGCGTCGCCGAGGGCGTTGAACGCCGGGTCGGCCGGGGCGAAGACGGTGATGGCCTGCTGGCTGTTGAGCGTGTCGACGAGGTTGGTGGCCTTGACCGCGGCGACCAGCTTGGTCAGCAGCGGGTTGGTCGACGCGGCCGACGCGACCGGCTGCGGGCCCATGGAGTCGAGCGAGCCGGGGGAGTTGCCCTGCGGCAGCTGGGAACACGCCGGGCCGAAGACGTCGGCGTTGGTGGTCATGCCGTTGGAGGCGCCGGAGTCGTTGCTCGACGACATCGGAGCCGACGACGAGGGTGCCGGGGCGCTGCCACCGGACGAGCCGCTGCCGGTGCTGCTGCCACAGGCGGCGAGGGCGAGGGCGGCGACAGCGGTGACGCCGATTGCGGCGATACGAAGGGATTTCACGGGATAACTCCGTTCACAGTGGACAGATGTGCCAGGACCGGCCGCAGTGGGGTCGGCGGGTGTTTCTCATGAGGGATTCGGTGCCGGTCGGGGAAAGGATTGGTGCGGATGGCAACTCTTTCGAGTGAGCCGGTCAGGTCGCGATGAACGTGGTGGAGTGCCAGCCGGTGGCGCCGTCGGGGACGGTGCCGGCGCGCGCGTCGGTCTGGGTGTAGCCGGTTTTGTCGGTGGCGCGGACGAACACCTGGTGGGTGCCGGGTTTCACGGCGATCTGGGTCCACCACATGCGCCAGGTGTTCACGTTGACCTCGGTCGAGAGGGTGGTCCGTTGCCACGGGTTGTTGTCCACTTTGATCTCGACGTCGGCGATGCCGTTGTGCTGCGACCACGCGACACCGGCCAGCCGCACCGCGCCCGCCGGCACGGTGTCGAAGCCCTTCGGGGTGTCGATGCGTGATTCGGTCTTGATCGGTGCCTGCTCGCCCCAGCCGCGTTTGAGCCAGTACGCCTGCCGGGCCTTCCAGGTGGTCACCTCGATGTCCACGACCCACTTGGTCGCCGACACGTAGCCGTAGAGCCCCGGCGTGACCAGCCGTGCGGGAAATCCGTGTTCCAGCGGAAGCGGTTCCCGGTTCATCCCGATCGCGAGCATCGCGCCGCGGCCGCGATCCAGGGCCGCCGCCACGGGGGTGCCGGAGGTCCAGCCGTCGACACTCGTGCAGAACAGCTGTTCCGCTCCCGGCCGCACCCCGGCTTCGGCCAGCAGGTCGGCCAGGTCGACCCCGATGAAGTCGGACGTCGACACGTAGTCGCCACCGACCTCGTTGGACACACAGGTCATGGTGATCGTGCGTTCGACCAGCGGGCGGTTGCGGATGTCGGAGTAGCCGTAACGCAGTTCGCGCTCCACCATGCCGTGGATGCGCAGGCTCCAGTCCTCCGCGCGCAGCTGCGGTACCGACAGCGCCGTGTCCACCCTGTAGAACTTGGGGTTGGGCGTCAGGAACGTCGGTGTCCCCAGCTTGGCGAAGTCGGCGTCGGCCGGGATCGCGGGCGCGGATTTCGCGGGCACGAGGGCACCGATCGCCGCCCGCGACGCCGTCGCGTCCCGGGTGCCGCTGACCAGCTGGCCGGCCCCGCCGAGTACCCCGGCCCCGACGAGAGCACCCGCCCCGCCGAGGAGAAAGGACCGCCGCGACGTACCCCCGGACCGCTCGGCCGGCGGGTTCTTGCGGGGCGCGATCCGGTGCAGCAGCAGGAAAACGGCCACGCCCACCACCAGGCTCGTCGCCGGCGCCAGCAGCGCCACGGCGGTCAGGTCCGGCCGCTGGTGCACCGCGAACCCGCCGAGCAGCCCGAACAAGGCGACGATGACCACACCCGGCCGGGGCGAGCGCAGCGACAGCACCCCGGCGACCGCGGCCGCGGCCACCATCACCGCGGCCATGCCGCCGAGCAGCACGACTTTGTCGTAGGTGCCGAACGTCTGCACCGCGAAGTCCTTCAGCTCCACCGGCGTCAGGTCGATCGCGCCGTTGCCGACGGCCAGGTAGGGCGAGGCGTTGACGCTGATGAACCCGGCGACGAGGTGCCCGGCCGCCAGCGCCGCGAACAGCGCCAGCACGCCGCAGAGCGCCGCGGAGGGGATGCGTAGCCGTGGGGGCGCGGCGCTCGGCACGGCGGGGGCTTCGGTGGTGGCCATACCGGTCATTCGGCCCCGCGCGGCTTCCGGATGGGCATCTGCTCGGGTGAGTTTCCGATCGGCACCCATACACCGCGCAACCGGTGGCGAATACCCGGTGACCCGCCGGCCGAGTGCTGACGGCTTTCTCGGCGCTTCGGCCGGGAGGGATCTGACATGGCCGGTCACGCCGGGACGTTGACGAGGACACCGCCGCCACTATCCACAGTGGAGGAACCGGTGACGCCCGAATCCCTGCTCGCGAGGGTGGCGCTCGGGGACGAGGCGGCGTTCGCCGCGCTGTACGACGAGCTCGCGGGCCCCGTGCTGGGCATGGCGGTGCGGGTGCTGCGGGACCGGGCGCAGTCCGAGGAGGTCGCGCAGGTGACGTTGCTCGAGATCTGGCGCAAGGCCGCGACTTTCACGGCCGGACGGGGGAACGTGCGGTCGTGGGCGCTGACGATCGCGCACCGGCGGGCGATCGACCGCGTGCGTTCCGAGCAGTCCGGCTCCGACCGGGAGGCCCGCGCCGGCCGCCTGGACCCGCGCCGGGACTTCGACGAGGTCGCCGAGCAGACGATGCTGCGCCTGGAACGCGACGACGTCCGGGCCGCGCTCGCCACGCTCACCGACCTGCAGCGCCGTTCGATCGAGCTCGCGTACTACGACGGGTACACCTGTCGCGAGGTCGGCGACCTCCTCGACGTCCCCGTCAGCACCGTCAAGTCACCCTCACCGGCGCCTACGTGCTCGACGCCATCGGCGACTTCGAGCGGGCGCAGTTCGAACGGCACCTGCGCGACTGCGAGGTCTGCGCCCAGGAGGTGAGCGAGCTGTGGGCCGTGGCCGCTCTGCTCGGCGTCGCCGCCGACGCCGAGCCGCCGGCCCGGGTGCGCGCGGCCGTGCTCGCGGGGATCACGGCGACGCGCCAGGCTCCACCGCTCGTCCACGAACCACAGCCCGCGGCCGGCATCCCTCGTCGGTGGCGAACGCGGGCGGCGATCACGGTCGCCGTCGTCGCGGCAGTGGCCGCCGGTGTCGTCGGGGGCATCACGCTGGGCGGCGGCCCGGGCGGCGACCGCGGCTCGACGGTCGTGACCGCCGACGGGCGGATCCTCGCCGCACCCGACGCGGTCACCGTCACTGCGCACGCGGCCACCGGTGGGACCGGTACCGCCGAGGCCTCCCGCGGCGTTGCACAGGTCGCGGTCTCGCTCGACGGCGTCGCGGCGCTCGACCCCGCGCACGCCTATCAGGTCTGGCTGATCGGCCCGCGCGGCCCGCAGTCGGCCGGCCTGGTCCGCCCGGACGCCGGCGCGCTGGTCAGCGCACTGCCCGCCGACGTCGACCACATCGCCGTCACCACCGAACCCGCGACGGGATCACCCCGGCCCACGACTCCGGGGGTGCTCCGGTTCGACCTCGGGTGAGCTGCTGTCCACTTCGTACCCGGGAGCAAGAAGTCCACAGTGGAGGAGAACACATGGCTGCGCACGCGTACCAGCCGGTCCACCGCGTCGCCGACGGGAACGAGCTGGCCCGCGAGCTGGACTCCTACCTCGCCGAGGGCTACGACATCGAGCGCGCGGCCGACGGATGGCTGGTGCTGCGCCGAGGATCCGCGCGGATCACGGTCGTCACCGCCGCCACACTCCCCGGCTGACGGGACGCGAAGGGTCTTCTCGCCACCCGCGATCTCCTCGCGCGAACTGCCTGGTGGCTTTCGTCTCGAACCGGACCGCCCGCCGTCCGGAACACGCCCGCACCCCACACCCCAGCAACCAGGCGGGCGGGCGAACCCCGCTCATGAAGGCGGCCGCCGTAACCGCTCGGCATCGGGGCGGGCCGCGTCGGCGAGGGTGTCGGGTGCGAGCACGACGAGACTGCCCTGGGGCGGGCGCGGAGTGATCAGCGGTCCTATGACCGAGAAGGTCTCGCCGTCGAAGTCGACTTGGTGCACTTTGCCGGGATCGAGGTAGCGGCCGGTCGCGACGTCCTTGACGACCGCGTCGTCCTCCCCCGAGTCCCACAGCCGCCGGACGACCTCGACGACATCGGTCACTTCCCGCCTCAGCGCGTCGGACCCGAGCGGCGGCCGGCCGACGGTCGCCAGCGCCTCGGGCAGGGCGGTCGCGCCGACCAGCCACGCGGCGCGTCCGTGGGCGGTTTTGTTCTCCCGCCGGGTGGACGGGGCTGGACACGGCCGCGTCCGCGACGAGAATGGAGGGCCGGTCGGGTGCGGGAGGCTGATGACGATGAAGCGAGCGATCCGGGCAGTGGCACGAGCGGTCACCGGCTGCGGCTGGGTGCTCGCACCCCCGTCCGCGCCGCTCGACTTCGGATTCGTCGTGCCCGCGCCCCGCGCGGCGGCGGCCGATGTGCCGAGCGTGCCGCTGTCACGCCGTGAGCGCGAGACGTTCCGGCGGATCGTGCAGGACTACGCCGCGCCGGAGTGACTGTCCGCAGTGGCATCCGCGGTCAGGCCGGGCCGCCGAGGACTTCGAAGGTCCGGGACTGGTCTTCGGGACCGCCGAGATCGGTCTGCGTGAACACCACTGCGGTTGCCCCGGCGTCGAAGTACCGGCGCACCGCAGCGGCGGCGGCGGATTCGTCCCCGATGACGGCGAGCTCACCCGCGTGCCGCGCGCCGGCCAGCGACACCACCCGCTGGTAGGAGGGGACCTGATCGTAGAAAGCCATGTCCCGCAACGCTTTCGCCCGGACTTCCTCGGCGTTCGCCGGTCACTGTGCCGGCCACGAAGGCGACGATCCGCGGTGCGGGGCGGCCGGCTTCATCGGCCGCCTTGGTGATGGCGGGGACGATGTGCTCGCCGAGCACGCGTGGCGCGGCCAGGTAGGGGAGCGTGCCGTCGGCCAGTTCGCCGGTGACCCGCAGCGCTTCCGGCCCCATCGCGGCGACGAGGACCGGTACGCGCGGTTGCGCGCCGGGCACGGTGACGGGCAGGATCGGCGCGACCGTGAGCCGGAACGCCGTGGAAGTCGGCGCTGCCGGTGTCCAGCAGGGAGCTCGACGTGACCGTGCAACGGGTCATCCTCGACCACCTGCAGCGGCTGACCGAGGAGTCGGGGACCGCGGTGCTGCTGGTCACCCACGACCTCGGGGTCGCCGCGGACCGGGCGGACCGGATCGTGGTGATGTCCGAGGGCCGGGTGGTCGAGACCGGCCCCGCGGCCGGCCTGCTGGCCGACCCACGGCACGAGTACACGCGCCAGTTGCTGGCCAGCGCGCCCAGCCTGACCACGGCCCATCCCCGCGTCTCGGCACCGGCGCCGGCCGATGCCGCTCCGCTGGTCGAGGTCCGTAACGCCGTCAAGGAGTTCCGGCTGCCGCGCGTCTCGGGTCGGGCGCGGACACTGCGGGCCGTCGACGACGTCAGCTTCACCCTCCACCGCGGCCGGACGCTCGCTCTCGTCGGCGAGTCCGGCTCCGGCAAGTCGACCACCGCCCGGCTGGTGCTGCGCCTGACCGACGCGACCGCCGGCGAGATCCGTTTCGCCGGAGCCGACGTCACCACCGCGCGCGGAGCCGAGGTGCGGCAGCTGCGCCGCCGGGCGCAGCTGATCTACCAGAATCCCTACGCCTCGCTGGATCCGCGGTTCTCGATCGGCGAAGTGATCACCGAACCGTTGCGCGCCTTCGGCGTCGGTGATCGCGTCTCCCGCCTCGCGCGCGCCCGCGATCTCCTCGACCGCGTCGCTCTCCCCGCGGCCATGCTCACCCGCCGCCCGGCCGAACTGTCCGGCGGGCAACGCCGGCGCGTCGCCATCGCGCGGGCGCTCGCGCTGTCCCCGGACCTGGTGGTGTGCGACGAACCCGTGTCGGCGCTCGACGTCTCCGTGCAGGCCCAGGTGCTCGACCTGCTGGCCGAACTCCAAGCCGACACCGGTGTCGCGTACCTGTTCATCTCCCACGACCTCGCCGTCGTCCGCCAGATCGCCCATGACGTCGCTGCGATGCGTCAGGGGCGGATCGTGGAAACCGGCACCACCGAGGACCTGTTCACCAACCCGGGCCACGAATACACCCGCGAACTCCTCGCCGCGATCCCCGGCAACCGGCACCCGCTCGCGACGGCCGGTGACGGCGGGAGCGCGGGACCGCCGTGATGCTCACGGTGTACGGCGGCCGAGGTCGGCCGCCTGGGTAACTCTTGAATCGCCCGCCGGCGCGAGCGGCTACCCGACTGGCACTCGCAGCCGGGCCGTTGTTTCTCGCCACTGTCCGTGACTCGCGGCTATCCTCCGTCAGATGCAGAGCGAGGCGGGGGTGGTCCTGGCGGGAGGGCGTTCATCCCGGATGGGCCGGCCCAAGGCGGGCTTGGAATGGCACGGCTCGACGTTGCTGTACCGGACGTGCGCGGTGCTGGGCCGGACGATCGACGGCCCGGTCGTGGTCGTCGCGGCGGCCGGGCAGGAGCTGCCCGACCTGCCGGCGGGGGTCGCGGTAGTCGAGGATCCGGTCGAGGGCCTCGGGCCGATGCAGGGCGTGGCGGCGGGGCTGGCAGCGGTGGCGGAGCGGGCCGAGGTCGCGTTCGTGTGCTCTACCGACATGCCGTTGCTGCATCCCGCGTGGGTGCGGCGGGTGCTGCGCGGGCTGGCGGAGACGGGTGCGGACATGGTCATGCCGTTCGCTCGGGGATTCCGGCAGCCGCTGGCGGCCGGGTACCGGACGTCGCTGGCCGGGCTGATCACCGGGCTGATCGGAGAGGGGAACCTGAGGCCGGGGATGTTGTTCAAGCACTGCGACGTCATCCAGCTCGACGACGCGCAGCTGCTCGACGACCGTAACTTGGCGCGGCTGGATCCGCGGCTGGAGTCGGCGGTCAACGTGAACACGCCGGCGGACTACGCCGAGGTACGGAGTCGCCCGGCGCCGGAAGTGACGGTCGAGCGGTTCGGGGCGCTGGCGGGCAAGAACGGGCATCGGCCGCGCACGGGCCGGGCGGCGACGCTGGGTGCGGCGGCCGCGCTGGCCGGGCTGGCGTTGGACCGGCACGTGGTCGCCGCGGTGAACGGTGAGCAGGTGACGCGGGATCCGTTGATGCCGCTCGTGACGGGGGATTCGGTGGCGTTCCTGTCGGCGGACGCCGGCGGCTGACCGCGCCACAACCGCACGAACGGGCCTAGAGTCGGGGTATGGCGCCGGGAGGCTTTTTCGGACGGGCACTGGTCGTCAACGTCGGCGACGACACGGCGACCGGTGAGACGTGCGAGCTGGACGAGCGGGTGCTGCGCGCGTACCTCGGCGGTGTCGGGCTGGGTACGTGGCTGATGCACCGGCTCGCGCCGCCACGCGTGGATCCGCTCGCGCCGGAAGCGCCGTTGGCGTTCGTGTTCTCGTCTCTGGTGGGCACCCCGCTCACCACCAGCGCGAAGTTCGCCGTGGTCGCCAAGTCCCCGTTGACCGGCTTGCTGACCGACGCGCTGGCGTCGAGCCAGTTCGCGATCGCCGGGAAGCTGACCGGGCACGACGCGATCGTCATCCGGGGCCGCGCGGCGCGATTGTCGGTGCTGCTCGTCGACGGTGCCGGGGTGCGGCTCGAACCGGCGCCGGAGCTGGCCGGGTTGTCCGCGGCGGACGCCGAAACGCAGGCCCGGCAGCGGTTCGGGCGCGGCTGGCGCACGGCGGCGATCGGGTCGGCCGGGGAGCGTCAGGTCCGCTACGCGACGATCAGCCACGACGGCCGCCATGCCGGACGAGGTGGGCTCGGCGCGGTGCTGGGAGCCAAGAACATCAAGGCGGTCCTCGTGCGGTCGGCGACCAAGGTGGCGGTGGCGGACCAGGCCGGGGTGCTGGCCGCGGCGAAGGATCTGCGGCGGCGCAGTTTCGGCCCGGCGACGGCGAAGTACCGGGAACTGGGCACGCTGGCGAACCTGCTGGCGTTCAACGCGGTCAGCACGCTGCCGACCCGCAACTTCACCGCGGCGACCTTCGACGGTGCGCCGAGGCTGGCCGCCGAGGAGCTGCACGAGCTGCGCGGGGTGGCCCGCAACAGCTGCGCGTCCTGCTCGATCGGGTGCGAGCACATCTACTCCCGCAAGGGCGGCGGCAGCCAGCGGATGGAGTACGAGAACGTGTTCGCCCTCGGCCCGCTGTGCGGGGTCTCCGACCCTGACGACGTGTTCGCCGCCAGCGCGAAGTGCGACGAGCTGGGCCTGGACACGATCTCGGCCGGCGGCACCATCGCGTGGGCCATGGAGTGCGTCGAGCGCGGCCTGATCGACGAGCCGTGGCTGAAGTTCGGCGACGGCGCGGCCCTGCTGCGGGCACTCGAGGCGATCGGTACCCGTGAGGAAGGGCTGGGCGAGCTGCTGGCCCAGGGGTCGCGGCGCGCGGCGGGGATCGTCGGGCACGGCTCGATCGGCTTCGCCCCGCAGGTGAAGGGCCTGGAGCTGCCGGGTTACGAGCCGCGCAGCCTGCAGTCGATGGCTCTGGGCCTGGCGGTGAACTCGCGCGGCGCCGACCACAACCGGTCCGGCGCCTACGAAGCCGACCTTTCGGGCGAGGTGAACCGGTTCCGCGGCGGCGAGGCCCACGTCGGCGCGGCGATCGGCACGGAGGACCGGGCCGCGGTGATGGACTCGATGATCCTGTGCAAGTTCCTGCGCGGGGTGTTCGAGGATCCGTTCACCGAGTGGGCCACGCTGTTGTCCCTGGTCACCGGGTGGCCGGTGGACTCAGCCGAGCTGCGTACCACGGCCGCGCGGATCGTGCGCGCGAAGCGGGCGTTCAACCAGCGCGAAGGGGCAACCGCGAAGGACGACACCCTGCCGCCCCGCCTGCTGGAAACGCCGCTGGAACTGCCTTCCGGCCGCTCCGCGACGTTGACCGCTCAGCGGTTGCAGGCCATGGTCGACAGTTATTACGTTGCCCGTGGGCTCGATGAGGAAGGCCGGGTGCGCGCGAGCGACCTTCCCGATCTTCTCCTCGACGCCTGACTTACGAGGGTATGTTGTATGCAGCATCCGCTCGCCTGCGACGGAGGTCAGTGATGACGACAGTCGACGAGCCCGCCACGGCGGTGCGCACGGTGACCACGACGATCGACGGCCACTCCGTGACGGTGCCCGAGGGAACCAGCATCTACAACGCGGCGCAGCAGGCCGGCGTGGACATTCCCGTGCTGTGCCACAACGAACGCTACGACCCCGTCGGCGTCTGTCGGATGTGCGTGGTCGACACCGGCGGCCGGGTCTTCGCCGCCGCGTGCGTGCGCCCGTGCGAGGACGGCATGGAAGTCAAGACCAGTACGCCCGAGCTCGAACGCAACCGCGCGACCTTGACCGAGCTGCTGCTGTCGGACCAGCCGGATCGCGCCGAGGACCCCAAGCAGACCACGACCGGCGACAACCTGTTGCTCGAGCTGGCCGACCGGTTCGACGTCGCCAAGGAAACCACCGACCTGCCGTGCGGATCCGGGCGCGGCACGGACCTGTCCAACCCGGTCATCAGCGTCGATCACGACGCTTGCATCCTGTGCGACCGGTGCGTGCGGGCCTGCGACGACATCCAGGGCAACGACGTGATCGGCCGCTCCGGCAAGGGCTACTCGACGAAGATCGCCTTCGACCTCGACGACCCCATGGGCGCCAGCTCGTGCGTCACATGCGGTGAATGCGTGCAGGCCTGCCCGACCGGTGCGCTGACCAACAAGGCGATCAATCTCATCCCGATCCAGCCCCGCGAGCAGCTCGACGCCGTCGACAGCGTCTGCCCCTACTGCGGGGTCGGCTGCGCGCTGACCTACTACGTCGACCGCGACCGTGGGGCGATCTCCTTCGCCGAAGGCCGGGACCAGCCCGGGTCGAAGAGCCGGCTGTGCGTGAAGGGCCGCTACGGCTGGGACTACGCCGCCTCACCACAGCGGCTCACCACGCCGCTCATCCGCATCGACTCGTCGTACCCGAAGGGCCCGCTGTCCGCGGACGTGCGGGGTGACGCCGAGAACGACCGCGGGCGCGGTGGAGGCGGTGGAAACCGCAGCGGTGGCGGCCGGAGCCAGAAACGCGGGCGCGACGGCCGGCGCAAGCCGGGCGGGCTCGTCGACTACGACGAGGTCATGCCGCACTTCCGCGAGGCGACCTGGGACGAGGCACTCGACCTGGTCGCGCGGCGGCTCAAGGAGATCCACGCGACCGGCGGGCCGGGCGCGATCGCCGGGTTCGGCTCAGCGAAGTGCTCCAACGAGGAGGCTTATCTCTTCCAGAAGCTGATCCGGGCCGGTTTCGGCACGAACAACGTCGACCACTGCACGCGGCTGTGTCACGCGTCGTCGGTCGCGGCGCTGTTCGAGGGCGTCGGCTCGGGCGCGGTGTCCACGACCTACGGCGACGTGGCCAACGCGGACATCGTGATCATCACCGGGTCCAACCCGACGGCGAACCACCCGGTCGCCAGCTCGTTCTTCAAGCAGGCCCGCCGCCGCGGCACCAAGATCGTGTACGTGGACCCGCGCGCCAGCACGGTGGCCGAGCACGCCGACTACTACTGCCAGGTCAAGCCCGGCACCGACGTCGCGTTCTACAACTCGATCATGTACGAGGTGATCCGCCTCGGCCTGATCGACCGCGAGTTCATCGCCGAGCGAGTGTCCGGCTACGAAGAGCTCGCGCGCACGGTCGCCGAGTACCCGCCGGAACGCGCCGCGCAGATCACCGGCGTGGACGCGGACCTGATCCGCGAGGTCGCCCGCGAGTGGGGCGAGGCGGGCGCGGGCGTCATCTACTGGGGCATGGGCATTTCCCAGCACACCACCGGCACCGACAACGCTCGTTGCCTGATCGCCTTGTGCTCGATCACCGGCAACGTCGGGCGGCCCGGCGCCGGCCTGCACCCGTTGCGCGGCCAGAACAACGTGCAGGGCGCCTCCGATGCGGGCCTGATCCCGATGTTCTACCCGGACTACCAGGGTGTGGACCTCGACGGCACCCGGAAGCGGTTCGAGCAGGCGTGGGGCACGGAGCTGGATCCGAAGCGCGGGCTGACCGTCACCGAGATCATCGGTTCCGTGCTCAAACCCGGTGGCGTGCGCGGGATGTACATGCTCGGGGAGAACCCGTTCCTGTCCGACCCGAACATCAACAAGGTCCGCAAAGCGTTGGCAGCGCTGGACTTCCTGGTCGTGCAGGACATCTTCCTCACCGAGACCGCCGAGTTCGCCGACGTGATCCTGCCCGCGTCGTCGTACCTGGAAAAGGACGGCAGCTACACCAACACCGACCGGCGGGTGCAACTGGGCCGCAAGGTCATGGACCCACCCGGGCAGGCGAGGGTCGACTGGGAGATCGTGCAGGACATCGCCCGGCGGATCGGCCTGGACTGGACCTACTCGGCGCCCGGCGAGATCTTCGACGAGATGGTCGCGCTGATGCCCTCGTACAAGAACCTGCGCCACGACAACCTCGGCCTGTCCGGCAAGCTCTACCCCAACGCCGATCCGGAGCACTCCGACGGCACCGTGGTGCTGTTCGACGAGCGATTCAACACCGACGACGGCCTGGCCCACCTCGTCGCCGCGCACTGGCTGCCCGCCAAGGAACTCCCGGACGCGGAGTACCCGTTGGTGCTCAACACCGGCCGGCTGCTGGAGCACTGGCACACCGGGTCGATGACCCGGCGCTCGTTCGCGCTGGACTCGATCGCTCCGATTGCGGAGGTGTACATGCACCCGAAGGACGCCGCCGACCGCGGCCTGGCCCACGGTGAACGGGCCCGCGTGCGGTCGCGGCGCGGGGTGATCGAGCTGCAGGTGCGGATCTCGCACCGCGAACAGCTCGGGAACTGCTTCATCCCGTTCCACTTCCGGGAAGCGGCGGCGAACCTGCTGACCATCGACGAGATCGACCCGTACGGCAAGATCCCCGAGTTCAAGTTCTGCGCGATCCAGGTCGAGGCCCTGGGCGCGGCGCACACGGAATCCGTCACGGCAGTGGGAGTCGCGGAATGACCTTGATTCCCGAGCGGGTACCCGGTGTCGAGGCGCGGGCGGGCAAGTTCCCCGGCCCGTCGCTGATCCCCGCGCTGAACGCGATCCAGGCGCGGCTGGGCTGGCTGCCGCGCGAGGAGCTGGAGGAGCTGGCGCGCGATGTGCGCCGGCCCCTTTACGAGATCGAGGGCCTGATCTCGTTCTACCCGCACTTCCGCACCACGCCGCCGAAAAAGGTGCAGATCAGCGTCTGTCACGACCTGTCGTGCTGGCTGCGCTCGGGCGAGGACAGGATCGCGGCGATCAAGCGCCAGTACGGCGAAGACACCGACGTCGAGCTGGTCGAGGTCTCGTGCCTGGGCCGCTGCGACGCCGCGCCCGCGGCCGCGGTGAACGAGCACCCGGCGCCGGTGTCCGAAGTGGACACTTTGGTCACCGCCGCGCGCGGCGGGGGCGTCGGGCACGCGTCGGCGGCGCGGCGCGAGGAACCGTGGCCGAACGACCCGTACCCGGGCGGCTCCGGTGTGGGCGATCGCTATCGCTCGTCGCGTGCGTTGCTGGCCGGTGAGATCAGTCCCGAGGCCGTGGTGGCGACGCTGAAAGACTCCGGGCTGCGCGGCATGGGCGGCGCCGGGTTCCCGACCGGGCAGAAGTGGAGCCTGGTCGCGGGTGCCCAGCCGGGCACGGTGAAGTATGCGATCTGTAACGCCGACGAGTCCGAGCCGGGCACCTTCAAGGACCGGCAGATCCTCGCCGAGCAGCCGCACCTGGTGCTGGAAGGGCTGCTCCTGGGCATGGCGGTGGTCGGCGCCGAGCAGGGCTGGGTGTTCATCCGGCACGAGTACGGCCCCGAGGAACACGTGCTGCGCGAGGAGATCGATGCGCTGCGCGAGGCCGGGGTGATCGGCCCGGACGCGTGCGGCAGCGGGCGCCGGTTGGAGCTGGACATCTTCGTCTCGCCCGGCGGCTACATCCTCGGCGAGGAGACAGCGCTGCTCGAGTGCATGGAGGGCCACCGCGGCGAGCCCCGCAACAAGCCGCCGTTCCCGGGCAACTACGGCCTGCACGGCCGCCCGACGCTGATCAACTCCGTGGAAACCTTCGCCGACGTGCCGGTGATTCTGCAGCGGGGCGCGGACTGGTGGCAGTCGCAGGGCGTCGGCGACTCGACGGGCTGGAAGTTCTTCGCCGTTTCGGGGCACGTGACCAGCCCGGGTGTCTATTGCGTGCCGATGGGCACCACCGTGCGGGAGCTGATCGACACCGCCGGTGGCGTGCTCGACGGCGCGGCCGTGGGCGCGGTCCAGCCGGGCGGGGCGTCGTCCAACTTCATCGGTCCCGACCGGCTCGACCTGCGGCTGGACTTCGCGTCGCTGGCCGAGGCCGGGACGATGCTCGGCTCCGGCGCGCTGGTGGTGCTGGCGGAGGGCACCGACCTGCTGGCCGCGTCGACGAACGTGCTGCGGTTCTTCCGCAACGAGTCGTGCGGCAAGTGCGTGCCCTGCCGGGTCGGGTCCACCAAGGCGCACACGCTGCTGAGTGGTGTGCTCGATTCGGGCTCCGAGCTGGACGACGCCGGACGGGGGAAGGTCCTGCAGCTGGAAGAGGCCATGCGCAAGACCTCGATCTGCGGGCTCGGCCAGGTCGCGCTCGGGCCCGTGGTGTCCGTGCTGGGCTTGGCCAAGGGCGGCGCCGCGGCCCGTCCGCACCCGAAGCCCGAAGGCGCGAAGGACCAGCCGGATCGGTGAGCGGACGCGAGTTCTTCACCACCCGCACCGTCGCCGAGGCCCTCGCGGGGTTCCGCCCTTCGCACCGCACCGCGGTCGAGACGGTTGCGTTGGCGGCGGCACTGCACCGGGTGCCGGCCGGGGACATCCCGTCGCCGCACGCCCTGCCCGGCTTCGTCAAGTCCACAGTGGACGGATTTGCGGTCCGGGCGGCGGACACCTACGGCGCCTCCGACGGCCTGCCGTCCTACCTCGACCTGCTCGGCGCGGTGCGGATGGGTGCGGCGCCCACGGTGCCCGTGCGCCCGGGCGGCTGCGTGGCGATGCCGACCGGCGGCGTGCTTCCCGAGGGGGCGGACGCGGTGGTGATGGTCGAGTTCACCGCCGAAACCATGCCGGGCACGATCGAGGTCACCCGGCCGGTCGCGCCGGGCGGCGGGCTCGTGCGCGCCGACGACGACGTGGCCGCCGGCGGGTCGCTCGTTCCGGGTGGCCGGCCGCTGCGTGCCCCGGACCTGGGCCTGCTGGCCGCCGCCGGCGTGGTGACCGTGTCGGTGCACGCACGGCCGCGGGTCGTGATCATCTCCACCGGCGACGAAGTGGTTCCGCCGCAGACCTCGTCGCTGAGCGCGGGCCAGGTGCGTGATGCCACGGCGTCCGCGTTGGCCGGCTTGGTGCTCGACGCCGGTGGTGAACCCGTGCCCGGCGGCATCGTGTCGGACGAACCCGGAGCGTTGAAGGACAAGCTGACCTCGGTCCTGCCCGGGGCGGATCTCGTGGTCGTGTCGGCCGGGTCGTCGGTCGGGGCCCGGGACGAGACCGCGGGCGCCGTCGCCGCGGTCGGCGAGGTGTGGTGTCACGGGCTGGCGATCAAGCCCGGGAAGCCCACGCTGCTGGCCGAGTGCGCCGGGGTTCCGGTGATCGGCCTGCCGGGCAACCCGCTGTCCGCGCTGGTGGTGTTCGGGCAGATCGGGATTCCCCTGCTGTGGCGGCTCAGCGGCTGCGAGATCCCGCCGGCCCGGTCGTCGACGCGGGCGCGGCTGTCGCGAGACCTGGCCTCGGCCGCCGGGCGGCTGGACGTGGTGCAGGTGCGCGTGCGTGACGGCGTCGCCGAGCCGCTGTTCGGGCCGTCGGCGCTGCTGTCGGTGCTGACCCGGGCGGACGGGTACGTGGTCATTCCGGAGCCGGCGACCGGGCTGGACGGCGGCCTGGACGTCGATGTCACGCTGTACGCATGAACAGCCCGTTCATCTCCGACGTCCCCGCCGCCCAGGCCCACGACGCCTGGCGGGAAGCGCGGGCCGCCGCCGGGTGCCCGGCCCGGGTCGAGGCGATCCGGGTCCCCGTCGGTGCCGCGGTGGGCCGGGTCACGGCGGAACCGGTGTGGGCGCAACGGTCTTCGCCGGCGTTCGACTCGTCCGGGATGGACGGCATCGCCGTGCGAGCGGCCGACACGGTCGGGGCGTCGGAGACGACGCCGGTGGTGGTGACGGACTTCGAGGTCGTCGACACCGGCGACCCGCTGCCGCCCGGGTACGACGCGGTGGTCATGCGCGAACACGTCCACCACACACTCGACGGTGCCGAACTGCGCACGGCGGTGCCGCCGTACCAGCACGTGCGCTCCATCGGCGAGGACATCAGCGCCGCCGAGTTGTTGTTGCCGGAGGGCCACCGGCTGCGCCCGGTAGACGTCGCCGCCAGTGCCGCCGCAGGCGTCATCGAGCTGTCCGTGCGGCGGGCGCCGATCGTGGTGATCATCCCGACCGGCGACGAGATCCGGCCGATCGGGACCGAGCTGCGGCCGGGCGAGATCGCCGACACCAACTCGGTCATGTTGGCCGCGCAGGCCCGCGAGGCCGGCTGCGACGCGCGGGTCACCGCCATCGTCGCCGACGACCCGGCCGCCATCACCGCCGCCGTGCGCACGGCCGCGTGCGAAGCCGACCTGGTCATGCTCATCGCGGGATCCAGCGCGGGCCGCGACGACTACACCGCCCGCGTCGTCGCCGAAGCCGGAACCGTTGCCGTGCACGGAGTCGCGGTGCGGCCCGGGCATCCCGTGGTGCTCGGGACGGTGACGGGCGAGAAGGGCACGCCGATTCTCGGTGTCCCCGGCTATCCCGTCTCCGCGGCTCTCACCTTCGACATCTTCGCCGCGCCCCTGCTGGCCGAGCTCGAAGGTGCCGCACCGCGCGAGCGGCCCTCGACGACCGCGCGGCTCGCCCGGAAACTGCCGTCGGTGGTCGGGATGGACGACTGGGTGCGCGTGCGCCTCGGCCGCGTACGGGACCACGTCGTCGCGACCCCGCTCCCGCGCGGTGCCGGTGTGCTCACCTCCCTCGTCCGCGCGGACGGGCTGCTCGTCGTCCCGGCCGGCGTCGAAGGACACCACGCCGGCACCGAGGTCCGGGTGGAACTGCTGCGCGGGCTCGCCGAGATCGACCGCACCATCGTCGCGATCGGCTCGCACGACCTCGTCCTCGACCTCGCGGCCTCGGCGTTGCGCGCCACCGACCCGCTGGTGACGCTCGCGTCCTCGAACGTCGGCTCGCTCGGCGGCCTGGTCGCCCTGCGCGACGGGCTCTGCCACCTCGCCGGCTCGCACCTGCTCGACCCGGCCACCGGCGAGTACACCCTGCCCTACGTGGAGCGGTTGCTCGGCGACGACGCCGCGGTGATCCGGCTCGTCCACCGCGACCAAGGCCTTCTCGTGGCGCCCGGAAACCCGCTGGGCCTCAAGGACGTCGACGACCTCACGCGTCCCGGCGTGCGCTACGTCAACCGCCAGCGCGGCGCCGGCACCCGCGCCCTGCTCGACCACGAACTGGGCCGCCGCGGCATCGATCCCGCCGCCATCCCCGGTTATGCCCGGGAGGAACACACGCACCTCGCGGTCGCCGCCGCGGTCTCCGCCGGCCGCGCCGACACGGGGCTGGGCATCCTCGCCGCGGCCCGCGCCTTCGGCCTCGACTTCGTGCCCGTCGCGCAGGAACCCTACGATCTCGTGATGCGCGCCGCGGACGTGTCGCACGACCTGCTGGCTCCCCTGTGGACACTGCTCGCGGACCCGGGCTTCCGAACACGCGTCGAGGGGCTCGGCGGCTACTCCTGCGCCCAGACCGGCGAACGCATCCGCTGACTCAGGATTCTGCGACCCGCGAGCTCGGGGACCCTTTGAAGCAGCGACGACGTTCTCCGGCGTCTTGCGCCGGGGCTTCGCCAAGGGTCAGCGCAGATGTGACCCTGCCGTGGGACGTAACCGCAGCTGTTGCATGGGCAACCCGGCGCTGTGCTCGAGAACTGGCAGCACGTGCTCACACCATCCGGCCGACGCGGCGAGGCGGGTGTGGTGGGCGCGGTAGGCCGCATCATCGTCGAAGCAGTTGATCCACACGACGACGTTCTCCTCTCGCAGGGGCAGCGCCGGGAAGTTGTTGACGGACGGATCGGTGACGAACACCGCGATGGGCACGCCGCCGGCCGCCACGAGTTCGGGGAGGACAGAGTCGAGGACGAACGCGCGGAACGGTTCATCGATCGGCCGGCCGCGATGGACGACGGTAACGCCGACCACCGAGCGTGGCTGTGTGGCGGAATCGCGAGCTGTACCGAACCGCGGATACCCGTCGGCCAGCCGAAGCGGGTTCAGCAGCAACGCGTTGTCCGAGTCGACCATGGTGGCGTTCGCCCGGTCCCGATGCGCCTGCCACACCGGCCCGCCGTAGAAGGCCGGCAGGCTCGCACCGCGGGCGGCCATCGAGTCGAAGCCGCGCAACCACACGAACCGGTCCGGGTCGTCGAGATCGCGGAACTGTCCGACGACGTGGATGTCGACGTCTTCCTGGCCGTCGACGAAATAGCTGTCGAACAGATCGATCAAGGTGTCGCGGCGACCGGGCCGGAGCGTGTACTGCCGCAGGTCGACCACTTCGGAGCGCGGGATGCCCGTCACTTGGCTTCCCGGGTGAAGCGCATCTCCCAGTTGTCCACCCACGTCGTGCCGCCGTCGACGCTGAAAGCCTGCCGCCAACGCGCGGTCGTGTCCGAGATCTCGGACCACACGAACCGCACTCGCACCGGCCGGCCGTCCACCTCGTCGGTGCCGTAGAACGTCCCGACGCCGTCGGTGAACCGCCCTCGCACCGGTGGCTCGAGCCGTCCGACCCGGTTGTTCACCCAGTGGATCGTCCAGTCCTTCCGCTCCTGGTCGTACGTGCGGATGGTGAAGCCGTAGTGGCCTGGCTCGGCGAGGGACACCTCGTCGACGTGGATCGCTCCACCGTGATGGGTGTGCGCGTTCGTGATGCCCTCGAATTCGATCCAGTCCGAAGTGCTGTCGAGCGGTGAGCTCAGCCGCCGGTGCCGCACCTGCCAGGTTCCGGTGAAGAAGTCGAAGTCGTAGGCGGGGCGCCGCTCTGTCTGCGTCATGCGAGCAAGTCTGCTGGCCAACGCTGACACCGTATGGCAGCTTTAGTTCGATGAACCAGTCCGGCGTCCGTTCCGGGCGCCTGCTCTCGATCCTGCTGCTGTTGCAGGCGCGCCGCACCGCCACCGCCCGCGAACTCGCCGCCCACCTCGGCGTCTCGATGCGCACCGTGTACCGCGACGTTGAGGTGCTGTCCCAGATGGGCGTCCCCCTCTACGCCGAGAACGGTCGCGGCGGCGGCTACCGGCTGGTGGATGGGTACCGCACCACGCTCACCGGCCTGACCTCGCAGGAATCTCTGGCACTGTTCCTCATCGGACTCCCGGCGCCGGCGGCCTCACTCGGACTGACCGAACAGGCCCGCTCGGCCGAGGCGAAGCTGCTCGCCGCCCTCGGACCCCGTCACGAAGAGCGAGCGAACCGGCTACGCGATCGCTTTCTGCTCGACCTGCCCGCCTGGTACAGCTACGCGACCACCCCCGCGGCTCTGCCCGCGCTCGCCGACGCGCTGCTGACGAACCGGCGGGTGCACGTGAGCTACTGGCGCTGGGCCGAACCACGCGAAGTGCGCCGGACCCTCGATCCGCACGGCCTCGTCGTCAAGAACGGCGTCTGGTACCTCGTCGCCGCCGACCGCACCCGCGGCACCACGTCACCACTGCGGACCTACCGGGTGAGCAACATCCTGGAACTCCGCACCGAGGACGTGACATTCGAGCGGGTCACCCCATTCGACCTCGCCGAGTTCTGGCAGCACCACCTGACCGACTTCGATCGCCGGCGCCTCACCGCGACAGCGCACATCCGGGTCGCTCCCGAACTCGTCGCACAACTGCCGGACCTCAGCGACAGCAGCCTCGCCGACGCCCTCCGCCACGGCTCTCGCGACGAGCAGGGCTGGGTACTGGCGGAACTGCCGATCGAATCGGCAGCGAAAGGCGCGGTACAGCTGATCGGGTATGGCAGCGATATCGAGGTGGTGTCACCACCTGAGCTTCGCACCGCGCTCGTCGCCTTGGCCAAGGCCGTGCTGAAACAGTACGCAAACGGTTCTGGCCCACGCTATCCGCTTCACCATAGGTTCGCATGACGTCCGAAGGTTGACGCACGACCAGTGGCGCGCCGGGAAGATCGCTGCGTATGGTTGTATTTTTTGACTGTATTGAAAAATGATCAACTGCTAGTGTATTCCATGCGGGGCAAGGGAAATCGGTAAGACCAAACCCGAATTGGCCGTTCACATGGTCACCCGGGCGGCTGGCCGTAAACGGTGAAGACCTGTGGGGCCGACTTGACCCGGAGGCGGACCGGCGGACCGGCGGCCCGGGTCACCCGGCGTTCGGCTTCGGCGTGCACCAGTGCCTCGGCCAGAACCTGGCCCGAGTAGAGCCGACAGAAGTGTTCCGGCGGCTGTTCCGCCGCATCCCGTCCTTGACAGCTCAAGCAGCCTGGCAGGGGAGAGGTCCGCGTCGTGCCTTCGCCGCCCTCGCTGACATCGATCCTTCAAGCACGGCGCCCGCCGCGCAATGCGCCGAGTGGGCTGGGCACTGGGTAGCGGTCGAGGTCGCCGGTTCTGCTCGGACACAGCCGGACAGAACGAGAAGGGCCCCACGCCAGTTTTCGCTGGTCGCGGGGCCGGTTTGCGCCGGTGGCTGGACGACCTCGAGCTCACCCGGCAGGTCATCCGGGTCCGCCGCGGCGAGTACGTGCACACCGTGTACCTCGACGCCGTCACCGCAGAGCTAGTCACTGCCTGGCTCACGGAACGCGTCGTCGACGATCGTCCCGAGTAACCGGTCTTGGACGCCGACCGAGCGACGGGTTCCCGTGTCAGCGCACACCAGATTCCGCGAACCCGTTCACTTTGGCGTTCGATCTGCTCGACGAGACGGTCCTTAGGCCGCGGTGGCGGATTGTAGGGCCGTCTTCCACCGCCAGTAACGGACCACGGACCGCCCCTTCGGTCGTCGCGGTTGGCCGATCAGGTCAGCGCGCACCGCAGGACGATCTCGCCGTCGTCGATCTCACCGGTCGGCTGGAAGCCGAAGCCCCGGTAGAACGGCCATGGTTCGCCCTTTCCTGGTTGGTAACTGGTGAATAGTTCGGTGCCACCGTCCGCCCTGACCAGTTCGATGACTTTGGCCAGCGCGGCGCGCCCGTAGCCGCGGCGTTGGAACTGCGCTCCGACGAGCAGTCGCCACAAGACGTACGAGCCGGCCACGCCGCGCGTGCCTGGGGACACCGCCCAGTTCAGCATGACGAAACCGACGGGCACGTCGTCCGCGTACACAGCGCGATACCAGGGCGACAGCTGTGGTTTCTTGCGTGCCTCCTTCAGTGACTTCTTCACCGATGCGACGAACTTCTTCTGGTCCGGCCGGACACGCACGGCGCATACCTCGTCGCGGTTGTCGTCGGTGATTTCACGCAGTTCGACGTGTGCGGTCACCTGGCCATTATCGCGGTCCGGGGTCCGCCAGTCTTGCCATCCGCCAGTCCCCATGCGAGAGGGGTGAACGTAGGTCGGGGTCGTTGGTCTTCACGCCGGCGCCGAGCACGGCCGAGCCGATGGTGATGACCAGCGTGGCCGTGACGCCGTCGAGGGGCCGGCCGGTCGCCGTCGCGCGCCACTGGTTGACACAAGATCGGCCCCCGACCGAGTTGCGCCTGGTCAGGGGCCGGTTTGTGCTGGTGGAAAGGGGTGCCCCCGGAGAGATTCGAACTCTCACTGGACGGGTTTTGAATCCGTTGCCTCTGCCAGTTGGGCTACGGGGGCGAGCGCGACGAACTTTACGCGATCACCGGTGACGCGCGTGTGGCGGGGCGGGGTGTCGCGCCCGCCACTTCGTGGTGAACGCCATCTTGGGAACTGGATCGTTCCCGGTAGGCTGACCTTTCGCGGGTCACCGCGAGTCAACCGTCCCGCCGAGCCTTCAGGAGGACCCCGGTGACCGAACAGGCTACCGAGGCCAACGGTGCCGCCACCGTGCCGCAGCGTCGGGTGCTCGTCGCCGAGGACGAGGCGCTCATCAGGCTCGACCTGGTCGAGATGCTGCGTGAGGAGGGCTACGAGGTGGTCGGCGAGGCAGGCGATGGTGAAGAAGCCATCAACCTGGCCACCGACCTCAAGCCCGACCTCGTCATCCTCGACGTCAAGATGCCGAAACTCGACGGCATCGAGGCGGCCGCCAAGATCACGAGCGACCGCATCGCGCCGGTCGTCATCCTCACCGCGTTCAGCCAGCGCGACCTCGTCGAGCGGGCCCGCGACGCGGGCACGATGGCGTACCTGGTCAAGCCGTTCGCGAAGCGTGACCTCGTGCCGGCCATCGAGCTGGCCGTGAGCCGCTTCTCCGAGCTGCAGGCGCTGGAGGCGGAAGTCGCGGGCCTCACCGACCGGCTCGAGACCCGCAAGGTCATCGACCGCGCGAAGGGCCTGCTGATGAGCCGTCAAGGCCTCACGGAGCCGGACGCGTTCCGGTGGATACAGCGCACCGCGATGGACCGCCGCACGACGATGAAGGCGGTCGCCGAGGCCGTGGTGGAGAGCATCGGCTAGGCCTCACCCATCCGAGTGGCAAAACGGGCGTGACCAGGGGGTCGCGCCCGTTTTGGTGTGGTCTTCCGTCGCTCTGCGCGGTGCAAGAGGGCAAGTTTGCTACCTTCGAGTCTGATCATGGCTTGCCGCCCCTTCATCAGCCGAGTGGAGTCCCTAGACTGCCAACATCGATCTGGCCGCACGTCAAGTGCTCCGATCGAGGTGCCATCCGAGTACTCAGTGTCATCACCCGGTTGTCATATTGCGACAATCGGGTGGATAACGTCCATTACTGCCGGTGACGACCGTCACGATGTGGATACAAGACCGTGGGTAACTCTGTGCAACACCTCACGGGGCGGCTACTTTCAGCGGCCAGTCAGTTCCCACATAGGGACGAGCCGTTCGCTTCGAACGGTTGGTTGGCATTTGGAGGAAGAGTGCAGAGAGCACGACTCACGAAGATCATCGTGCTGGCGGCTGCGGGGGCCATCTCCCTGAGCGCGTGCGCGGCGCGTACCGACAGCGGTTCTGGCGGAAACGACAGCGGAGCCCCGCAGGCGGCAGCGCCTTCGGCCGCCGCGGACGCCGCCGACCCCGCGGGCGACGGCAAGGCGCAGTGTTCGCCGACCTCCATCGCCTACGCCGGCACCATCAACGGCGCCAACGCGGCCCTCGGCATCAACATCCTGAACGGTGCCAAGCTCGCGGTCGACCAGCACAACAAGGCGAACCCGGGCTGCCAGGTCAAGCTGGAGCAGTACGACACGGAGGGCACGCCCGACAAGGCGCCCGGCATCGTGACCCAGATCGTGAACACGCCGGGGATCATCGGCGTGGTGGGCCTCCCCTTCTCGGGTGAGTCCAAGGCGGCCGGCAACATCTTCAACACCGCCGGTCTCGTCACGGTCACCCCGTCGGCCACGAACCCGACGCTGAGCGAGAACGGCTGGAAGACCTTCTTCCGCGGTCTCGGCAACGACAACACGCAGGGCCCCGCCGCCGCGAAGTTCATGACCGGTGACCTCGCAGCCAAGAAGGTCTGCGTCATCGAGGACGACTCCGACTACGGCACCGGCCTCGCCGCCTCGACGATCAAGGCCCTCGGCCCGGCACTGTCGTGCCAGGACAAGGTCAAGACGAAGCAGACCGACTTCTCGGCCGTGGTCAACAAGATCAAGGCCAACGCGCCCGACGCGGTCTTCTACTCCGGCTACTACCAGGAAGCCGCTCCGTTCGCGCAGCAGCTGAATGACGCCGGCGTCACCGCGAAGTTCGTGGGCCCGGACGGCGTGAAGGACGACGAGTTCGTGAAGGGCGCCGGCGAAGCCGCTGCCAACGCGTACTTCACCTGCCCGTGTGTGCCGGCGGACCAGTTCACCAAGTTCACCGACGCGTACAAGGCCGCCACAGGCAAGGACCCGGGCACGTACTCGCCCGAGGCCTACGACCTCGCGACGATCCTGCTGAAGGGCATCGACTCGGGCAAGACCACGCGTCCTGCGCTGCTCGACTTCGTCAAGACCTACGACGGCCAGGGCATCACGAAGCACTTCAAGTGGAACGACAAGGGTGAGCTGTCGTCGACCACCGTGTGGACCTACAAGGTCGAGAACGGGAAGATCGTCCGCAACACCGAGATCAAGTAGTTCCGGCTTCCGTTCCAGTTACCGGGGTGCGTGTCCGGCGGCTCGATCCCGCCGGACCCGCACCCCGGACCCACATGGAGAACTAGTGTGTCGATGACCCATGACCTGAGCTCGCTCGTCCTCGCGCAGGGCGACAGCTGGATCACCTTCGACGTGAAAGGCTTCCTTGACCAGTTCTGGGCCAACACGATCGACGGTCTTGCCTACGGCAGCATCTACGCGCTCGTGGCGCTGGGCTACACCCTCGTCTACGGCGTCCTGAAGCTGATCAACTTCGCCCACTCCGAGGTGTTCATCTACGGCGCCTACGCGGTGTGGTTCACCTTGTTCGGCCTCGGTTTCCGGCCCGGCGACACGCCTGAGCTGCCGGTCTTCGAGCTGATCGGGTTCTTGCTCCTCGCCTTGCTCGCGGCGATGGCCGTGTCCGGCGGTACGGCGGTGCTCCTCGAACGCGTGGCCTACCGTCCACTGAGGAAACGCGGCGCGCCGAAGCTGGTCTTCCTGATCACCGCGATCGGCGCTTCCTTCGTCCTGCAGCAGATCCTCTTCATCTGGCGCGGCGGCAACGCCGAGCAGGGCATCCGCCTGATGCGCAACGAACCGGTGTTCAAGCTCTTCGGCGCCGACGTCACCAACGTCACGATCATCACGATCATCGCGTCGGTCGTGCTGATGCTCGCCACCAACATGTTCGTGAACCGCACCAAGTTCGGCCGCGGCATCCGCGCCGTGGCGCAGGACCCGGACACCGCGACGCTGATGGGTGTGAACAAGGAGCGCGTCATCACGCTCACGTTCCTCATCGGTGGCCTGCTGGCCGGTGCGGCGGCCCTGTTCTACATGATGAAGGTGCCGCAGGGCGCGTCCTACCAGGGCGGGTTCATCCTCGGCATCAAGGCGTTCACCGCCGCGGTGCTGGGCGGTATCGGCAACCTGCGTGGCGCGCTGCTCGGCGGTCTGCTGCTCGGGGTCGCCGAGAACTACGGCCAGTCGCTCTTCGGCGGAGGCTGGCGTGACGTCGTCGCCTTCGTGCTCCTCGTGCTGGTCCTGATGGTTCGCCCGACCGGTATCCTCGGCGAGTCGCTCGGAAAGGCACGGGTATGACAGTGACCTCGACGCCTACCGCGCCTGCCGCGGCCAAGCGCAGGCGGCCCATCTCGGAGTGGTGGAACAACCTGCCGCGCGTGCAGCAGTGGCTCGTGCTCGTGCCGCTGGTGGTGCTGATCTACCTGCTGCCCGTGCTGAACCCGCCGATCCTCTCCACGCAGCCGGGGTACAACTTCCCGATCGCGATGTTCGAGGTGTCCCGCTACGCGCTGGTCGCCATCGGGCTCAACATCGTGGTGGGCCAGGCCGGCCTGCTCGACCTCGGGTACGTGGGCTTCTTCGCGGTCGGCGCGTACGTGATGGCGCTGTTCACGAGCCCCGACTCGACGTTGCACAAGCTGCCGTTCCTCATCGTGCTCCCGATCGCCATGGTGGTCACGATGATCTTCGGCGTGATCCTCGGGACACCGACGCTGCGATTACGCGGGGACTATCTCGCCATCGTGACGCTCGGGTTCGGCGAAATCGTGCGCCTGCTGGCGGACAACGTCGACCCGTTGCGCGGCAACAGCGGGTTCCAGGCGGTGGGGCACCCACCGGGCACCAACGCCGACGGCAGCGCGTTGTTCAACAACTCCGACGGCACGCCGTGGTACTGGCTGTGCGTCACGGTCATCATCATCGTGCTGTTCCTGGTCGGGAACCTCGAGCGCAGCCGGGTCGGCCGCGCGTGGGTCGCGATCCGGGACGACGAGGACGCGGCCGAGATCATGGGCCTGCCGACGTACAAGTTCAAGATCTTCGCGTTCGTCTCCGGCGCGGCCGTCGGTGGCCTGTCCGGCGCGCTCTACGCCGGGCAGCTGGGCTTCGTGAACAACCAGAAGTTCGACGTCGTCACGTCGATGTTGTTCCTCGCCGCGGTGATCCTCGGTGGGGCGGGCAACAAGGTCGGCGTGCTGCTGGGTGCCATCGTGGTGGCGTACGTGCCGCTGCGGTTCCAGGCGATCGCCGAGTACAAGTACCTGATCTTCGGCCTCGCGCTGATCATCCTGATGATCTTTCGCCCGCAGGGTCTGCTCGGTGCGCGGCAGCGGCTGCTCACGTACGGCAGGCAGGCGTACCAGCGGCTGCTCGGTCGCGGCGAGCAGATCTCGAGTGACGGCTCACTGGCCCCCGAGACCCCGGGAGAGAAGGCATGACCGGCCCTGGCAACGGCCCGGAAGTCCCGGCCGAGGGCGGCCTCGTGGCGGAGGTCGCCCAGATGAACGCGGAGCAGCTCGCCGAGCACGAGGCGGAGGTCGCCGAGGTCGTCGCAGCGGACCGTGAGATCGACGTCGCGGTCGGGCAGACGCTGCTGAAGGTCGACGACGTCACCGTGCGGTTCGGCGGTCTCGTGGCGCTCGACGCGGTGTCGTTCGACATCCGCCGCGGCGAGATCCTGGGCCTGATCGGGCCCAACGGCGCGGGCAAGACCACGTGCTTCAACGCGATGACCGGTGTGTACCGGCCGACCTCAGGCCAGGTGCTGCTGGAGGACAAGCCGCTCGGCAAGGCCTCGCGCCACGCCATCACGCAGCTCGGCATCGCGCGCACGTTCCAGAACATCCGGCTCTTCTCCGAGATGACGGCGCTGGAGAACGTGGTGGTCGGCACCGACGCCCGCCACAAGACCAGCCTCATCGGCGCCCTGCTCCGCACGCCTCGCCACCACCGCGAGGAGAAGCAGGCGATCGAGAAGGGCATGGCGCTGCTGGAGTTCGTCGGCATCGCCGACCGGGCGGCCGACCGCGCGAAGAACCTGCCGTACGGCTACCAGCGGCGCCTGGAGATCGCGCGGGCGCTCGCGACCGAGCCGAAACTGCTGTGCCTCGACGAGCCGGCCGCCGGGTTCAACCCGACGGAGAAGGAAGAGCTCATGGGGCTGATCCGGACGATCCGCGACGACGGCTACACCGTCCTGCTGATCGAACACGACATGAAGCTGGTCATGGGCGTGACCGACCGGATCGTGGTGCTGGAGTTCGGCAAGAAGATCGCGGAAGGGGTGCCCGCCGAGATCCGGGCGAACCCCGCCGTGATCGCCGCCTACCTGGGGGTGCCCGACGATGACGTTGCTTGAGCTGTCCGAGGTGTCCGTCCACTACGGCCGGATCCAGGCCGTGTCGGACCTGTCCATCAGGGTCGACGAGGGCGAGATCGTCACGCTGATCGGGGCCAACGGCGCGGGCAAGTCCACCACGATGCGGGCCATCTCCGGGATCCGGGCGATCTCGGGCGGCACGATCCGCTTCGACGGCGAGGACATTTCGCGGCTGCGCGGTGACCTGCGCGTGGTCCGCGGGATCTCGCAGTCGCCCGAAGGCCGGGGGATCTTCCCCGGCATGACGGTGCTCGAGAACCTCGACATGGGCGCGTATGCGCGCAAGGACCGGAAGAACCTGCAGCCGGACTTCGACCGCGTCTTCGAGCTGTTCCCGCGGCTCGCGGAACGCAAGACCCAGGTCGGCGGCACGATGTCCGGCGGCGAGCAGCAGATGCTGGCCATCGGGCGAGCCCTGATGGCGAAGCCGCGGCTGCTGCTGCTGGACGAGCCGTCGATGGGGCTCGCGCCGCAGTTCATCCAGCAGATCTTCCGGATCATCACGGAGATCAACCGCCAGGGCACCACGGTGCTGCTGGTGGAGCAGAACGCGCAGCAGGCCCTTTCGCGAGCGCACCGCGCGTACGTGCTGGAGACCGGGCGCATCACCAAGTCCGGCACCGGGAAGGAACTGCTGGCCGACACCAGCATCAAGGAGGCCTACCTCGGCGTCGGGTGAGGTAGGAGGCCCTGTGCGACGGCCCCTCGCCCTGGTGGGTGAGGGGCCGTTGTCATGGCAGCGGGCGGGTCAAGCGCCCGGCGGGCGGTCGCGCACGACGCAGGTGAGGCGGGCGGTGCAGGTGCGCCGGCCCTGGTCGTCGGTGAGCACGATCTCCGCGGTGATCGTGCCGCGCCCGACGTGCAGCGGGGTGGCGACGCCGGTGACCGTGCCGGAGCGGACGGCGCGGTGGTGAGTGCAGGACAGCTCGAGGCCCATCGCGGCGCGGTCGGTGCCCGCGTTGAGCGCGGCGACGTACGAGCCGAGCGCCTCGGCGACGGTGGCGTTGGCTCCGCCGTGCAGCAGGCCGTAGGGCTGCAGGTTGCCCTCGACGGGGATCGTGCCGACCACGCGCTCGGGCGTGGCCTCGAGGATCTTCAGCCCGATCTTGTCGTTCAGCTGCTGGTCGGCGGCGGCGGGGTCGATCCCCGCGCGAGTTTCCAGCGCCAAGTCGCCGGCCTGCTCGGTCACGCAATGCTCCTCAACCTATGCGACACGTAAGAGTGTCGGACCCTCACCTTAGACTCGCTCCCGTGAGCCCGAGTGAGAACCGAACCGTAGCGAACGCCACAGCAGCCACGACCACGGCCGAGCGGCCCCGCCTGCTGCTCATCGACGGTCATTCGATGGCCTACCGCGCCTTCTTCGCGTTGCCCGCGGAGAACTTCAAGACGAAGACCGGCCAGGTCACCAACGCGGTGTTCGGGTTCACCTCGATGCTCATCAACCTGCTGCGCGACGAGGAGCCCACGCACCTCGCGGTGGCGTTCGACCTCTCGCGCAAGACCTTCCGGTCCGAGACGTTCGCCGACTACAAGGCCAACCGCAGCACCACGCCCGACGAGTTCCGCGGCCAGGTCGACCTGGTCAAGGAGGTGCTCGACGTGCTGGGCATCCCGTCGCTGGTCAAGGAGAACTTCGAGGCCGACGACATCATCGCGACGCTCACCACGCAGGCCGGCGCGGAGAATTTCGACGTGCTGATCTGTACCGGCGACCGCGACGCGCTGCAGCTGGTCAACGAGCACGTCACCGTGCTCTACCCGAAGCGCGGCGTGTCGGACCTGGTCCGCTTCACGCCCGACGCGGTGGAGGAGAAGTACGGCCTCACGCCGACCCAGTACCCCGACTTCGCGGCGCTGCGGGGCGACCCGTCGGACAACCTGCCGGGCATTCCCGGGGTGGGGGAGAAGACGGCGGCGAAGTGGATCCGGCAGTTCGGCACGCTGGCCGACCTGATCGACCGTGTCGACGAGGTCAAGGGCAAGGTCGGCGACTCGCTGCGCGAGAACCTGACGTCGGTCACCCTCAACCGCCAGCTCACCGAGCTGGTGCGCGACGTGCAGCTCGACCTGGTGCCCGACCAGCTGGAGCTGCGGCCGTGGGACCGCGACGCGGTGCACCGCCTGTTCGACGAGCTGGAGTTCCGCGTGCTGCGCGACCGGCTCTTCGCCACGCTCAGCAGCACCGAGCCGGAGGCCGAGGAGGGCTTCGACGTCTCGGGCGATGCGCTCGCGCCCGGCGCGCTCGGCGCCTGGCTCGCCGCGCACGCCGGCGAGGGCGAGCCGGTGGCGCTCGCGTTCCGTGCCACGGGCACGTCGATCCGCTCCGACCTGCGAGCGCTGGCGTTCGCGTGCGCCGACGGCGAAGGCGCGTACGTCGACGTCACGGCGATGGACGAGGCTGACGACATCGCGCTTGCCGCGTGGCTGGCCGACGAGAAGATCCGCAAGATCGGCCACGACCTCAAGGTGGCGCTGCACGCGGTGCGCGCTCGCGGCTGGACGCTCGCGGGGCTGGTGCTCGACACCGCGCTCGCGGCCTACCTCGTGCGGCCCGGCCAGCGGACTTTCGAGCTCGACGACCTGGCGCTGCGCTACCTGCACCGCGAGCTGCGCTCGGAGGCCGCCGAGGGCGACGGCCAGCTGTCGTTGCTCGACGGCGGCGCCGAAGGCTTGGAGCAGAAGGAGATCTCCGACGAGCTGGTGAAGGCCCGCGCGATCTTCGAGCTCGCCGGCGCGCTCGGCAAGGAGCTGGAAGACCTCGGCGGGGCGAAGCTGCTCGCCGAGCTGGAGCTGCCGCTGCTCGAGGTCATCACCGAGCTGGAGGCCGCGGGCATCGCCGTGGACGTGGAACAGCTCACCGAGCTGGAGGCCCACTACCTCAGCCGTGTCACGCAGGCCGCCGAAGAGGCGTACAAGGTGATCGGCAAGCAGATCAACCTCGGTTCGCCGAAGCAGCTGCAGGTCGTGCTGTTCGAAGAGCTCGGCATGCCGAAGACCAAGCGCACCAAGACCGGCTACACCACCGACGCCGAGGCGCTGCAGAGCCTGTTCGAGAAGACCGAGCACCCGTTCCTGCAGCACATGCTGGAACACCGCGACGCCACGCGGCTGCGCACCACCGTCGAGGGCCTGATCAAGTCGGTCGCCGACGACGGGCGCATCCACACCACGCTGCAGCAGACCATCGCCGCGACCGGGCGGCTGTCGTCGGTCGACCCGAACCTGCAGAACATCCCGGTGCGCACGGAAGAAGGCCGGCGCATCCGCGACGCGTTCGTGGTCGGCGAGGGTTACGTCGAGCTGATGACCGCCGACTACAGCCAGATCGAGATGCGGATCATGGCGCACCTGTCGAAGGACGAGGGCCTGATCGAGGCCTTCAACAGCGGCGAGGACCTGCACACGTTCGTCGCGTCGCGCGCGTTCTCCGTGCCCGCCGAGGAGATCACGGCGGAGCAGCGCTACCGCGTCAAGGCGATGTCCTACGGTCTGGCCTACGGGTTGTCGGCTTACGGGCTTTCGCAGCAGCTGCGCATTTCGACCGAGGACGCGAAGTCGCAGATGGAGGCGTACTTCAACCGCTTCGGCGGCGTGCGCGACTACCTGCAGTCCGTGGTCGGCGAAGCCGGGAAGACCGGCTACACCGAGACGATCTTCGGGCGCCGCCGCTACCTGCCCGACCTCACGAGCGACAACCGCCAGCGCCGCGAGATGGCTGAGCGCATGGCGCTCAACGCGCCGATCCAGGGCAGCGCGGCCGACATCATCAAGGTCGCGATGCTCAACGTGCACCGCGAGCTGGTCAAGGCGAAGCTGCGCAGCCGCGTGCTGTTGCAGGTGCACGACGAGCTCGTGCTGGAGGTCGCCGAGGGCGAGCGCGCCGAAGTCGAAAAGCTCGTGCGCGAGGGCATGGGGTCGGCCTCCCACCTGGCCGTGCCGCTGGAGGTTTCGGTGGGCTACGGCCGTTCGTGGAACGAAGCGGCGCACTAGAACTCCGAACGGACCAGAAAGGCTCCTTCCCCGCGGGGAAGGAGCCTTTTCGGTTACTTCGCGTCACTAACGAAATCACCGGGTCGGGCAGGGGGAGAACCCGGGTGCCGGTGCAGGTGATCTTGAGTCGCGACAACGCTGAGCTTCGCCCACGGGGTCCCCGGCCAAGGGGGATCGGAGAAAGGACGGCGAACGATGGCGAGTGAACTGCAGAGACGCAAGATCTCCACGGTGTTCGGGGCGATGGACGTCGACGGCGACGGATTCCTCACCGAGGCCGACTTCCAGGCGCTCACCGACCGTTGGACGAAGGCGCGCGGCCTCGCTCCCGACTCGCCCCAGGCGGCGCGCCTGAGCGAGATCATGATGGGCTGGTGGACCACGCTGCTTGCCGCGTCCGACATCGACCGCGACGAGAAGGTGACGCTCGACGAGGTCCTGCTCGTGGTGGACCAGTTGGGGGACATGCCCGACTCGGTGCGCGGCACGGCGGCCGCGATGTTCGAGGCCATCGACGAGAACGGCGACGAGCGCATCTCGCGCGAGGAGTACCGCCGGCTCATCGAGACCTGGAACGGCACGGCCACCGACACCGACACGGTCTTCCCGGTCCTGGACCTCAACGGCGACGGCTACCTCACGGCCGACGAGTTCACCGAGCACTGGCTGGAGTTCTGGGCCGGCGACAACGCCGACGCCCCGGGCACCTGGGTGTTCGGCCGGTTCGACCTGCCCCTGGGCGTCCGCTGACGACCCGCGTGCCGCGGCCGCACCTCCGGCGGCCGCGGCACGCGGACGGGGAGACGTGATGTACGAGATCTCCGATCTCACGGAGAACGGCGCCGCTTCCGGTGCCGGCCTCTGGCTCCACCAGGCGGCCCTGGCCTGGCGCGCCGCGCTCGACGTCCGCCTGCGCCCGCTGGGCCTCACGCCCACGCAGTTCCTCCTGCTGTCCGTGGCCGCCCGCCTCGAGCGCACCGCCGGCCCGGCCACCCAGCAGGAGGTCGCCGAACACGCCGGTGCCGACCGCATGATGACGTCGAAAGTCCTGCGGGCGCTGGAAGTCCGCGGCCTGCTCACCCGCACCGCCCACGAACGCGACGCCCGCGCCGTCCGCGTCTCCCTCACCCGCTCGGGCCGCGACCTGGCAGCCGACGCCGCGGCCATCGCAACCGCGTTCGACAGCGCTTTCTTCGGCCCCGCCGCGGAGCGCCTCGCCCGCGAGCTCCGGTCCGTCGCCGAAGTCCGGGGAAGGTCCGGACCACTGACGGCGGAGGAAGCGTTGCCGACGGCGCCGAACGGGTGAGTGCGCTGGTCCGGGGTGGTCCGCTTTCCCGCAGCGGGCCGCATCGGGTTCGCCGGGCTTGGACGACGGGCTCGCTAAGACCGGCGTGGAAATGCAGCTCGAGATCAAGCTCAAATGGCGCCGGCGTGCGTGAGGCCGCAGATCCTGTGTGGACAGTCCGGCTCAGAACAGCGTCGGTGGTCCCACCGGCATCGGCTCGGCGAGGGGCGCCAGTTCGGGAACGCGCGCCCGCACCTCGTCGTGGAAGCGGCGGGCCAGAAGCAGCGCGTCGGCGTTGTCCGGGGTGTGGAGGAAGACCGTGGGTGAGCGGCCTTCGCGCAGCCAGTGCACCACGGCGTCGGCCCAGGGGCGCCAGCCGGCGGCCGTCTCGTCGGGGTCGTCGCGGCCGATGTAGCGGACGACGGGGTCGGCGGTCAGGGCGCGGATCCGCCGGGGCATGCGGGGCTTCTTGAGCCACGCCTCCTGCTCGGCTTCGGATGTCGGCGGCTGGGAGAACAACACCGTGGTGTCGAAGGTGATCCACTCGGCGCCGGCGCCGGCGAGGACGCGTTCCAGGGCCTGGGCGGCGCGCGCGTCTTCGAAGAAGGCGCGGTCGCGGACCTCGACGGCGTAGCGGTACTCGCGGGGCAAGCGCCGCAGGAAACCCGCGAGGGCGCCGAGGGCCTCCGGCGAGAACGACGGCGGGAGCTGGATCCACAGCGTGTGGGCGCGCTCGCCCAGTGGCTCGATCGCCGCGAGGAACGTGGCCAGTACCGCGTCGACGTCGCCGAGACCGCGTTCGTGCGTGATCGGCTTCGGCAGCTTGAGCACGAAGCGGAAATCGGCGGACGTCTGCTCGGCCCAGGTCTCGACCGTGGTGCGGGACGGCGTGGCGTAGAACGTCGTGTTGCCCTCGACCGCGTTGCACCACGTCGCGTACGCGCGGAGGCGCTCGCGGGGTGCCAGGGGGTGCGGCAGGAGCCGGCTCTGCCAGGGCGCGTGCGTCCACATCGCGCAGCCGACGTGGAGTTTCACGCGGGCGAGCTTAGCGGGCGCGCCGGGCGCCTCCGTGAGGTGATTCACCCGGGTCACCCGCCCGGTCAGCGGTACCCGCGTCACGGCCGCCTCACTTAGCGTGACACGCGCAGGTGTCGATCGATAGCGGAGGACCGAGAGATGATCAAGCGGCTCTTCAAGTTCGTCATGCGCCACGGCTGCTGCGCCGCGTGCACCGGCAAGGGCTGCGGCTGCTGCGCCAACTGCGGCTGACCCGGCGCGCGAAAGAACAGTCCGGGGTCTCAGCCGCGGCCGAGGCCCCGGATCAGCACCATCACCGAGTCGCGCACGTCGGCCCGGGTGCGGGCGGGCTGGAAGACCTGCCAGTCGAGCGCGACGACCAGCATCGTCCCGAACAGGCCAGCCGCCGCGGTCTCGATGGCGACGCCCGCGGGCAGCCGGCCGGCCTCGTCGAGGCGGTGCAGCTGCCCCTTCACGATCGAGATGATCTCTTCGCGCAGCAGCGCCAGCGTGTCGTGCCACTGGCCCGGCGTGCGCCACAGCTCGCTCACCACGATCTGCGAGAACCCCGGGTACTCGGCGATGAACTGCAGCGTCGTGTCGACCTGCGCTTCGATGACGTCGAGCGGCTCGCCGTCGGTCACAGCCGCGCGCAGGCGCCCGGCCAGCAGGTCGACGCCGAAACGGAGCAGGCTGTCGACCAGCCCGTCCTTGGACCCGAAGTTGTAGTACACCGTGCCCTTGGCGACGCCGGCCTCGGTCGCGATCTCGTCCACCGTCAGCCCCACGAGGCCCCTGCTGGCCGAAAGCCGCAGGGTCGCCTCGAAGAGCTTCCGCTTGGTCGTCTCCCTCACAGGCTGAGCTCGGGTTTGAGCGCCGACACCGTCCAGACCCGGTGCTTGCGGGCCGCCAGCGTCGACAGCACGATCCCGCCGACGAGGTAGGCCAGCAGCACCCCGACGTCACCGAGGATCTGCAGCGACGCGCCGGAGTAGAGCAGGTGCCTGAAGCCGTCGATGGCGTAGCCCATCGGCAGCACGACGTGCAGCGGGTAGAGCGCGTCGGGGATCGTCTGCCACGGGAACGTGCCGCCCGCGCTCACCAGTTGCAGCACCAGCAGCACCAGCCCGAGGAACTTGCCGACGGCGCCGAAGAACGCGTTGAGCGCGTGCACCACCGACGTGAACGCCAGCGAGACGAGGATCGCGAACCCGATCGCGCCCAACGGGTGCGCGATGTGGATGCCGACCAGCCACGTCACCGCGGCGAACAGCACGATCACCTGCGCGATGCCGAGCACGGCCGACGACAGCCAGCCGCCGAGCGCCACCCGCAGCGGCGCGGCGCCCGCGGTGAGCGCCCGCGTGGACAGCGGGCGGATGAGCAGGAACAGCACGAACGCGCCGATCCACGTGGCCAGCGAGATGAAGAACGGGGCCAAGCCCGCGCCGTACGTGCCCGCGGAGGCGACGCCGTTGGCCGTGACCGCGACCGGGTCGGCGATGGTGTTCGCCGTGGCGGTGCGCGTCGGGTCGTCCGGGTTCGGGATCTGCGACAGGCCCGAGGACAGCCCGTCGCGCAGCTGGTTCGCGCCGCTCGCGAGCTGGTCGGTGCCCGTGACGGCGGTCTTCTCCCCGTCGTCGAGCTTCGCCGCGCCGTCCCGTAGCTGGTTGGCGCCGTCGGACGCCTGCGCGATCCCGCTGGTCAGCTGCGGCGTGGCCGAGGCGAGCTGGTGCGCGCCGTCCGACACTTGACGGGCACCGCTCGCCAGCTTGGCGAGGTCGCCGTTGGCCGACTGGATCTTGGTGTTCGCCTGGTCGACGGGCGAGCGCAGCTGGTCGAGCTGAGCCAGGATGCTGTTGACCTGGGTGTCGGACAGGCCCGCGTTGTGAAGGTCGGTGTCGAGCTGGGTCCGGTAGCCGTCGAGCTTGCCCTGGATGTCGGCCGACGCGGACGCGGCGAGCGAGGCGGCGTCGGCCACCTGCTGGTTGCCGTCGGCGACCTGGCCGGCACCGGTCGCGAGCTGCTGGGTCTGGCTCGGCAGCTGCGCGGTGCTCGTCTTCAGCGTGTTCAGCCCGGTCGCGAGCGTGCCGGAGCCGGTGGCGAGCTGGCTCGCCCCGTCGGCGAGCTGGTGCTGGCCGGTCTGCAGCTGCGCGGCGCCGTCGGCGAGCTGCTTCGCGCCGTTGGCGGCGTCGGAGATCTTGCCGTAGATCGTGGAGAAGCCCACGAGGAACCGGTCGGCCGCCTCGCCGCCCACCTTCTCGGCGATGGTCTTGCGCACCTGGTCGGCCACCTGCTTCGCGATGGTCCCCGCGAGGTAGTTGTTGGCGTCGTTGGTGGTCAGCGTGATCGTGGCCTGCTGGGGCGTGAAGTTGCCCGACGACAGCAGCGCGGTGGAGAAGTCGCGCGGGATGCCGATGGCGAAGGAGTACTTGTCGTCGCGCACGCCGTCGCGGGCGTCCTTTTCGGACACTTCGTGCCACTGGAAGGTGCCGGACTTCGCGAGTTCGTCGGTCACCTCACGCCCGACGTTGCGCGTGGCACCCGTCGAGTCCTTCGCACCGGCGTCGCTGGTGAACACGGCGGCGGGCAGCTTGTCGAGGCGGCCGTACGGGTCGTAGTTCGCGTACAGGTAGAAGGACGCGTAGAGCAGCGGAACCAGCACGAGCGCGGCCATCGCCAGCTTCGGCAGCGTGCCGGCCGAGAGCCGGCGCAGTTCGTTGAGGGCGATGCGGAAGGCGTTGAGGCCGCCGGCGCGCTTGTCGGGGGCGGTCATGCCGGTTCTCCTTCAGCGCTGACGTTTGCAGCGACGGGCTTTTCGACGACGGGCTCTTCGGCAGCGGGCTTTTCGCCGGTGGGCTCCTCGATGCGGGGGAGCAGGCGCACCGGCCCGGGCTGGTCGGTCGACCCGATGCGCGCCGGGGGGTACGGGAGGGCGGACGCGGGTGTCGTCGCGGTGAGCACGGCGACGGCGAGGCCGCGCTTCGCGTGCTCCTCGGCGACCGCGGTCCACGTCTCGACGAGGCTCGTGTGCCGGTCGGGGGTGTCGAGCACGAGCACGCGCACGCCGGTGCGCTCCGCGGCCAGCTCGGCGAGCAGCCGGGTGCGCAGCGCGGGCTCGAGGTTCTCGAAGCGGGTGCCGGCGAAGGGGGCGGCGTCGTGCTCGGTGAGCCAGCGCGCCACGTCCTCCTTGCCTGCGGGCCGGTGCGCCAGGGCGAGCTCCTCGCCGGCGACCACGCGCAGCGGCAGCGCCTCGTCGGGCTCGCTCACGCCCGGGGCGTCGACCACGGCGACGAGGTCGCGCAGCAGGCCGGGGACGTCGGCGGTGACCGTGCCGGTGCTCGGCTTGACGCGGCCGGCCAGCGCGAGGCCGAGCGCGGTGATCCCGACGCCGGGCTCGCCGTGGACCAGCGTCACGTAGCCGTCCTCGACGGTCAGCGAGGTGGGTGGCAACAGTGTGCCGTGGGGGCCCTCCAGGGACACCCGGTCGGCTCGTACCTGCACGGGGACACTCCAATTTCTCCACTGACCGGACTTTTGAACTGACCGGTCAGTGCAAAAACCTAGCGCACATGATCAACGGGCGGCAAGGCGGGTGGCCGCACGTCACACGACCGGGGTGGCGGTGTCCCGGTGAGCGGTCCTGGTCAGCGCAGCGCGGTCGCCGGGTGGGCTTCCCACGACGTCCACAGTGGACGATAGCCCTGCCGGTGCCAGAACACCGAGGACAGGGGGTTCATCGGGTTGTAGTAGAGGTACGCGCCGACCGTGCCGGAACGCAGCAGCTCGCGGTGCACTCGGTCCATGAGAACGCGCCCGATCCCGCCGCCGCGGTGGCCGGGCGCGGTCACGACGTTGTTCACGTACGCCCACAGCCCCGGCGGCAGGAGCTCGGCAGCCTCGGTGCCGGGAGCCGAGTCCACCCACGCGCACTGGGCGAGCGCCACCGGACGGCCGCCGGCTTCCGCGAGCCAGGTGGCCGGTTCGTCGAGCGCGCGGCGCAGCGCGGGCGCCAGCAATTCCGCCGTCTGGTCGCGACGGCGGTGCGCCACCAGCCCGGTGTAGTCGAACGTGGCCGCGCACAGCCGGAGCACGGTGTCGAAGTCGGCCGGCCCGGCCGGGCGCACGGCGATCCCGTCGGTGCCGGCGGCATCCGGCGCGGCCGGCGGCGGGTCCGTCCGCACGGCGAGCGCGGACATCGGGGCGAGCCCGTGGTCGAGGAACGCCCGGATCGCCTCCGCGTCGCGGCTCGGCCAGTTCACGACGCACGCGGAGTCGGCTTCGGCCGGCTCGGTGTCCACGAGGGACCGCAGCTCGCCCAGCAGGAGGTCGAACCCCTCGGTGCCGGCGGTGTCCGGGTCGGGGAACAGCTGCCACACCTGCGCGGCCGACCACAGCAGGGGAGTGTCGCCGGGGCCGTGGCGGTGGCGCTGCACGACCCCGGACACGCGCGCGCCCGCCCCCGTCACCGCGCCGACCCGCTCGCCGGCGGCGTCGCTGATCGACGGCGCGGGCGGCGGCAGCAGCGGGTCGAGCGCGGCGAACCGCGCCGCGGGTTCGGTGGTGGCCACGAAAGCGCAGCGTAGCCGCTCAGGAGCGGCGCGTGCGGAAGATCGCCGTGCCGGGGAAGAGCTTGCCGCGCAGCGGGCTCCACTGGCCCCACGTGCGCGTGTGGCCCTCGGGCCACTCGGGCTCCAGCAGGTCCTCGAGCGCGAAGCCGCCGGCGGCCAGCGCGCGCACGTAGTCGCCGAGCGTGCGGTGGTACTCGACGTAGGTGGCCTCGCCGTCGTCGTCGACCTCCACGTACGGCGTGCGGTCGAAGTACGGCTGCGTGACGGTGAGCCCCAGCGGGCCCGGGTCGTCGGGGAAGATCCACCGCATCGGGTGGGTCACCGAGAACACCCACGGCGAACCCGGGCGCAGCACGCGGTGCACCTCGGCGAACACCGTCGCGAGCGAGGGCACGAACGGCAGCGCGCCGAACGCGGAGCACGCGGCGTCGAAGCTGCCCGAGGCGAACGGCAGGTACTCGGCGTTGGCCTGGACCAGGGGCACCGTGACGCCGGTGCGCTCGTTGCCCTCGTGCGCGTGGCGCAGCATCCCGCCGGACAGGTCGGTCGCCACGGCGTCGGCTCCCGCCGAGGAGAGCCAGCGCGAGCACGCTGCCTGGCCGCAGCCGACCTCCAGCACCCGCCGGCCGCGGACGTCGCCGAGCAGCCGCACGTCCTCCTCGCGCACGCCCTCCGGGCACCAGACGAAGTCGGCGTCGCCCAGGAACTCGCCGTGGGTGGCCTGGTAGTCGTCGGCGTCGGCGTCCCACCAGGCGAGGTTCGCCGCGGCCGCCTCGCCGCCGGCGACCGTGCGGTACGCGACGCCGGCCGTGCCGAGCTGCAGCTCGGCGTGGGCGTGGCGGTCGGCTGTGTCGGCTGTGTCCGCTGCGGGGGCTGCCGAGTGGTCGGACATGCTGGGTCCTTCCGGGAATGACGGGGAATGCCGGCGCCGGCCGAATCGTTGCCGGAAGGGTACCGGGAGCTGTGGGGACCCTGATTGTGTGCCCTACCGGGGCCCGCGTACGATACGTGTTAGCGCAGTGGGTTCGCGCTGCCTGGGTCTTCACTTGCCGGGGGAGCGCACTGTTTGCGGGTCATGCCGCGGTCGTTCACTGGTGGACGTTGCTCGTGAGGTCGTCGTATGTCCCGTATTCGCGCCCGGACGCGCTGCCAACCAAACACCCTACGATCCCATCCACCGGAGCAACCCGCCTAATGACCACCGACACCGCCACCGCCCCGACCGCCCCCACCAGGGCCCCGCAGGTCGCCATCAACGACATCGGGTCGGAGGAAGACTTCCTCGCGGCTATCGACAAGACCATCAAGTACTTCAACGATGGCGACATCGTTGAAGGCACGATCGTCAAGGTCGACCGCGACGAGGTCCTGCTCGACATCGGCTACAAGACCGAGGGTGTCATCCCCTCGCGCGAGCTTTCCATCAAGCACGATGTCGACCCGGCTGAGGTTGTCTCCGTCGGCGATGAGGTCGAAGCTCTCGTTCTCCAGAAGGAGGACAAGGAAGGCCGCCTGATCCTGTCCAAGAAGCGCGCTCAGTACGAGCGCGCCTGGGGCACGATCGAAGAGCTCAAGGAGAAGGACGAGCCCGTCAAGGGCACCGTCATCGAGGTCGTCAAGGGTGGTCTCATCCTGGACATCGGCCTCCGCGGCTTCCTTCCCGCCTCGCTGGTCGAGATGCGCCGTGTGCGCGACTTGCAGCCGTACGTCGGCCGCGAGCTCGAGGCGAAGATCATCGAGCTGGACAAGAACCGCAACAACGTGGTCCTGTCCCGCCGCGCCTACCTCGAGCAGACGCAGTCCGAGGTCCGCAGCGAGTTCCTCAACAACCTCGCCAAGGGCCAGGTCCGCAAGGGCGTCGTGTCCTCCATCGTCAACTTCGGTGCCTTCGTGGACCTGGGTGGCGTCGACGGCCTGGTGCACGTCTCCGAGCTGTCCTGGAAGCACATCGACCACCCGTCCGAGGTCGTCGAGGTCGGCCAGGAGGTCACGGTCGAGGTTCTGGACGTCGACATGGACCGCGAGCGCGTCTCGCTGTCGCTGAAGGCGACCCAGGAAGACCCGTGGCGCCAGTTCGCCCGCACCCACGCGATCGGCCAGATCGTGCCGGGCAAGGTCACCAAGCTCGTCCCGTTCGGTGCGTTCGTGCGCGTCGAGGAGGGCATCGAGGGCCTGGTGCACATCTCCGAGCTGGCCGAGCGCCACGTGGAGATCCCGGAGCAGGTCGTCCAGGTCAACGGCGACGTCATGGTCAAGGTCATCGACATCGACCTCGAGCGCCGTCGCATCTCGCTGTCGCTGAAGCAGGCCAACGAGGGCGTCACGGCCGAGACCGAGTTCGACCCGACCCAGTACGGGATGGCCGCCGAGTACGACCCCGAGGGCAACTACATCTACCCCGAAGGCTTCGACCCGGACACCCAGGAGTGGCAGGACGGCTTCGACAAGCAGCGCGAGGAGTGGGAGCGGCAGTACGCCGAGGCCCTCACGCGCTACGAGGCCCACATGGCGCAGGTCAAGAAGGCTGCCGAGGCCGACGCCGAAGCCGCTGCCGACGCCGCCACCGGCATCGAGGGTGGCAGCGGGGGCGGCGACCAGACGTACACCTCCGCTCCGGCCGAGGCCAAGAGCGGCGGCACGCTGGCCAGCGACGAGCAGCTCGCGGCTCTGCGCGAGAAGCTGTCGGGCGGCCAGGGCTGAGTCACGCCTGACGCTGAGCACCACTGAGCTCTGACACCGCGGCCCCGGTCCAGTTCGGACCGGGGCCGCGGTGTTTTTCGTCTGCGCTCAAGGTGTTCGAAGTGGACGATCCCGAGGCCGGGGTGGAGGAAGGTCGACAGAACCCGGCCGGCGCGGTGGCGTTGCCGGTGTCAGTTGTGGAGCCCGAGCCCGGTGATCATCGACAGCACTCCGGTGCGGTACATGACCTCGTTGGCTTCGTCGGTCGGCTCGATGAACCAGTCGCTCAGCGGCGTCTGCGAGCGAATCGTGAGCTCGACACTGACCAGACCGTGCATCGACGTCCACAGCAGATAGCCGTAGTCGCGCGAGTCCCTGCCGGGATCGCCGATGCGGCGGATCTTGCCGACGAACATCGCGAACGTCGTGCGCAGCACCGCCGTGCGCAGCTCCGGGTCCGGGTCGTAGCCGTGGACCGAGCGTTCGAACATCATCGCGTAGCGGGCCGGGCTTTCCAGCGCGAAGCGGCGGTAGGCCAGCGCGACCTCGAGCAGGTCCGCGACGCCGTCGTCGGTCTCCGGTGGCACGTCGAGCAGCTCGTCGCGCAGGAGGTCGAACGCGCGCTCGTACAGCGCGTCGAGCAGGCCGGTGCGGCCGCCGAAGCGCGTGTAGACGGTGATGGTGGACGCCCCGGCCGCCTCGGCCACGCCGCGCACGGTGAGGCCGGCGACGCCGCGGTCGGTGAGCACGTTGAGGGCGGCGTCGAGGAAGCGGCTCCGGTTGTGCTGGTCGGCAGGTTGCGTCGACAGATGGCGGGTGGCCACGACCGTTACCCCCTTCGCCCGTGCGCGCAGGACAGGTCCGCGTCTCGCCTGCCGAAGATACGATATTCGCGCTCGCTTGGGAACTTCGCCATGCGGCCGGATCTGTGGGATCTTCGTCCTGTGGACCTCGCCACGGCGTGGCACCACTTCGTCCACAAGCGACGTTCGGTTAGCTGCAGCGGTGCAGCGGCACCGTCGAGAACCCCGACCAGGAGGCGAACCGGATGACTGAGCCGGAACCGGGCACTGTTGTCGTCAGTGAAGCAGGCGAAGGCCGCTTCACTCAGCACGTGACCGCGGGCGGTTTCGAGCTCGTCGTGGACGAGCCCAAGTCGGTCGGCGGCGACGGCAGCGGCCCGACTCCGTACGACCTGCTGCTCGGCGCGCTGGGTTCCTGCACGGCGATCACGCTGCGGATGTACGCGGACCGCAAGAACATCCCGCTGGCGAACGTGACCGTCCGGCTGCGCCACGACCGCATCCACGCGCGCGACTGCGAGCGCTGCGAGACCGAGGTGGGCATGGTCAGCCGCATCAGCCGCGAGATCGAGCTCGAGGGTGACCTCGACGAAGAGCAGCGCACGCGGTTGCTGGAGATCGCGGACAAGTGCCCCGTGCACCGCACGCTGGAGCACGAGATCGACGTCCAGACCAAGCTGGTCTGAGGAAACGGGGTGCGCGCCATGGAGCGAAGCGAGCGGGTTGTCGTGGTCGTCTACGACGCGGTGCGGCTCCTGGACGTGACCGGGCCGCTCGAGGTGTTCGGGATGGCCAACGAGCACGGCGCGCACTACGAGCTGCTCACCGCGTCGCCGGGCGGCACCGACGTGCGCACCACCACCGGTACGCGCCTGGGTGCCGACGTGGCGCTAGAGGACGTCGACGTCGAGGGCGGCACGCTCGTGGTGCCGGGCAGCCCGAACTGGCAGATCACCGTGACCGACGAGCACCTGCTCGACGAGGTCCGCCGCCTTTCCCGCCAGGCGCGGCGCACGGCGTCGGTGTGCGCGGGCGCCTTCACGCTCGCCGCCGCCGGACTGCTGGAGGGCCGCCGCGCGGCCACGCACTGGGAGCTCGCCGACCAGCTCGCGCGCCGTTACCCCGGCGTCGAGGTGGACTGCGAAGCGATCTTCGTGCGCGACGGTTCGGTGATCTCCTCGGCCGGCGTCACCTCCGGCATCGACCTGTCGCTGGCCCTCGTGGAGGAGGACCTCGGCTCCGAGGCCGCGCGGCTCGTCGCGAAGCACCTCGTGGTGTTCCTGCAGCGGCCCGGCGGGCAGTCGCAGTTCAGCGTGCGCCTGGCGGCCCAGCCCGCGCGCAACGATCTGCTGCGCGGGATCATGGACCGCATCACGGCCGACCCTTCGGCCGACCACAGCCTGTCTTTGCTCGCCGACGACGCGGGCGTCAGCGTCCGCCACCTCACGCGGCTGTTCCGCGATCAGATGGGCACCTCGGTCGCCCGGTTCGTGGAGAGCACGCGCCTGGAGGCCGCGCGGCAGCTGCTGGAGACGGGCACGGACCCGCTCGACGTGGTCGCGCGCCGCACGGGGTTCGGCTCGGCGGAGACGCTGCGCCGGGTGTTCACGCGGGAGCTGGGTGTGCCGCCGAGCGCCTACCGGGCCCGCTTCCGGACCACGGGCACACCGGCGTTGGCCGGTGCGGGCCGCTAGCACAGCGCAAGGTCCTGGGACAGCTGAAGTCACGCGACGTGCGGGTCCAAGTTCTCGCCGCGGTGACCGGGTCACGTGACGGCGTGCGCGCGGCGAAGCTAGGAGGTCGAGACGACCGGAACCCAGATGCGTTCCAGCGCCGCGGCACGGGCGCGGCGGCGGAGGCCGGCGAAGCTGTGCTGGGCGGGTACGAGGAGGGCACTGAGCCACGTGCGCCGGTATTCGGCGAGGGCTTCCGCCACGGGGCGGTAGCCGACGCAGTGCACCAGTCCCGGCGTTCCGAGCCGGTGCTTGCCGACGTGCTTTTCCGCCATCGTTCCTCCGTGTGGGCGACCCTTCCGCCGCGCACGGTACGCAATCGCGCCGGTAAATCCGGGGAGCCGCCCGGCGTGTCACCCGGATCAGTCAGCCAGTTCCGGACAATGTCCTTGATTTTCGACTTGGGGTGTGCCTCTACCCGTGCGAGTGCACGTGCAGGGCTCTGACGTCCCCTGATCGGGTGGCGCACGGGTCTGGCTAGGGTGAGGTCATGCTGCGAGTGGGTCTGACGGGCGGGATCGGCGCGGGGAAATCGACGGTGGCGAACCGGTTCGCGGAGCACGGTGCCGTGCTGGTGGACTCCGACCGGATCGCGCGTGAGGTCGTGGAGCCGGGCACGCCTGGGCTGGCGGCCTTGGTCGAGGCGTTCGGCGAGGACATCCTGTCCGCTGACGGGTCGCTCGACCGTCCGGCGCTGGCCGCGAAGGCGTTCGCCGACGACGCGTCGCGCAAGCGCCTCAACGGGATCGTGCACCCGCTCGTCGGGGCGCGCACGGCCGAGCTGATGGCCGAGGCAGCCGACGACGCGGTGATCGTCCACGACATCCCGCTGCTCGTGGAGGGCAACCTGGCGCCGGCGTACCACCTCGTGGTGATCGTCGACGCGCCCGTGGAGGTCCGCGTGCGCCGGCTCGTGGAGGCGCGTGGCATGGCGGAGGCCGACGCGCGGGCGCGGATCCGCGCGCAGGCCAGCGACGAGCAGCGCCGCGCGATCGCCGACGTCTGGCTCGACAACGGCGGCCCGCAGGACGGCGTGCTCGCCGAGGTCGACGCGCTGTGGGCCGACCGGCTGGTGCCGTTCGAGGCCAACCTGCGGCTGCGCAAGCCGCGCCCGCCGATGTCGCCCGTGATCGTGCCCTCCGACCCGACGTGGCCGTTGCAGGCCGAACGCCGGCTCGCGCGCCTGCGGCAGATCGCGGGGGAGCGGCTGCTGCGCGCCGACCACATCGGGTCCACCGCCGTGCCCGGCCTGCCCGCCAAGGACGTCCTCGACCTGCAGCTGACCGTTCCCACGCCGGCCGACGCCGACGCGCTCGCCGAACCGCTGGCCGACGCCGGCTTCCCCCGGCTGGAGGGCGACTGGTGGGACGACCCGCAGGACGGCTCCGCCGCGCCGTGGCCGAAGCGCCTCCACGTGGGTGCCGACCCGAAGCGCCCGGTGAATCTGCACGTCCGTACGCCCGAGACCCCGGCGTGGCGCCTCGCGCTGCTGTTCCGCGACTGGATTCGCGCGAACCCGGCCGAGCGCGACGCGTACGCGGCGGTGAAGGAGCAGCTCGCGCGCGAGCACTCGGCCGACGGCACCGTCGCGGACTACGCCGACGCCAAGCAGGGCTGGGTCAACGACGCGTTCACCCGCGCCGGGATCTGGGCCGAGCAGACGTCGTGGCAGCCGTGAAATCCGGGTGCGCGGCCGGCGGTGGCGCTGCTAGCGTCGCCGGCATGCAGCGCTCGGCCAGCACGACGACGCCGGACACCGTCCCGGCGCGCTGAAACCTGAGCGAACCAAGCCCCGGGGTGGTCACCCCGGGGCTTCGTCGTGTCCCACGGGTTTCCGCCTCGGCCGTCCACGAGGAGACCCCGATGCCCGACCACCGCAGGATCGGCCGTGAGCTCGGCCTGTTCGGCACTGACCCGCTGCTCGGCGCAGGCCTGCCCTACCTGCTGCCCGACGGGGCCGTGATCCGGCACGAGCTGGAGGAGTACGTCCGCGATGTCGAGCGCCGCGCGGGCTACCGCCACGTGTACTCACCGGTGCTCGGCAAACGCGAGCTGTACGAGATTTCGGGGCACTGGGCGCACTACCGCGACGACATGTTCCCGCCGCTGGACGTCGGCGGCGAGCAGCTCGTGCTGCGGCCCAGCCTGTGCCCGCACCACGCGCTGATCTACCGCTCCCGAGCGCGCAGCTACCGCGAGCTGCCGCTGCGGATCGCCGAGCTGGGCGGGATGTACCGCGCGGAGCTGTCCGGGGTGCTCGGCGGGCTCGGCCGGGTGCGCGCGATCCAGCTCAACGACGCCCACCTGTTCTGCCGCCTCGACCAGGTCGCCGACGAGGCCCGCGGTGCGCTGGAGCGCATCCGCCGCGTCCACGCGGACCTCGGGCTGCGCCCGGCGCGCTACCGGCTCTCGCTCGCCGGCGGCTCGGGGGACTACGTGGGCTCCGCCGAGCACTGGGCGCGCGCCGAAGCCCTGCTCGTCGAGGCGCTGCAGGGCTTCGACTACGACGTGGCGCCGGGCGAAGCGGCGTTCTACGGCCCGAAGGTCGACGTCCAGGTCACCGACAGCGCCGGGCGTTCGGCCACCCTCTCCACCGTCCAGGTGGACTTCCACCAGCCCGAGCGGTTCGACCTCGGGTACGTCGGCCCCGACGGCGCCGTCCACCGGCCGGTGCTGGTGCACCACAGCCTTCTGGGCAGCCTGGAACGCGCGATGGCGCAGCTGCTCGAAGAGCACGGCGGGGCCTTGCCGCCGTGGCTCGCCCCGGTGCAGGTGGTGGTGCTGCCGGTCTCGGAGGCTGAGCTGCCGGGGGCTTGCGCGCTCGTGCGCCGCGGTCAGGAAGCCGGTCTGCGGGTGGAGCTCTCCTCGCCCGACCAGGGGAGCTTGGGCGCGCGGATCCGGGACCACCGGCTCGTGCCGTACCAGGCGGTGATTGGCAACCGGGAGGCCGAGGCGGACCTCGTCGCACCCCGGCTGCGCGACGCCCGGCGCCTGGATCCGTTACCGGCGGCGGACTTCGTGGCCGCGGTCGCCGAACGAGTCGCCGCCCGCGGCGCGGTGCTGTGGCTCTGACTCGTCAGCCGAGCGGGTTCGCGGCGATCCGGGCCGCGATCCCGCTCGCGACGGCCCCGCCCGCCGCGCTGTCGGGCTTGCGCGCCGCCTGGTCCTCGAAGCACGCCAGGAACTCCGCGCCGAAGCCGAGCCGCGGGTAGTGCGTGAGGATCGGCGTCCGCACGTCGGGCGGGAACTCCTCCGGGCGCCGGCCGGAGACGTCCCAGCTCGTCGCGACCTGCAGCAGGTGGGATTCGGGATCGGCGGTCGCGGCGACGTCGTCGCGCATGTGCAGAAGGATGATCTCCTCGACGTGCGCGGCGCGCTCGGCCGGCCACCCCGCCGCGGCCCCGAACACCCAGGCCAGGTGGCCGCCGGCGGTCTCGAACGGGAGACCGTGGTTGTCGAATTCGGCCGTGAGCGCGAGGTCGTGCAGCAGGGCCGACACGTAGTACAGCTCGTCGTCGAAGGCGATCCCCTGGGCGGCCGCGTAGTGCGCGCCCCAGAGGTACGAGCGGACGGAGTGGTTGAGCAGCGCGGCCGAGCAGAACCGCGTGGCCACGGTCAGCGCGGCCGCGGTGGCGGGCGTCTCGGGGAACATGCGCTCAGCCAACCACAGGAATCAGCCGCCGAGCAGGCCTCGTTCGAACGCCACCGCCACCGCGGCGGCCCGGTCTTTCACGCCGAGCTTCGCGTACGCGTGGATCAGGTGCGTCTTCACCGTCGCCTCGCTGATGAAGAGCTTCTTCGCCGCGTCCTTGTTCGTGGAGCCGCGCGCGACGAGCGTGAGCACCTCGATCTCGCGCTGCGACAACGGCTCCTTCGCCGGCGCGCGCATCTGGCCCATGAGCCGGCTCGCGACGGCGGGGGAGAGCACGGCCTCGCCGCGGGCCGCCGCGCGCACGGCGCGGAACAGCTCCTCGCGCGGTGCGTCCTTGAGCAGGTAGCCCGTGGCGCCGGCCTCGATGGCGGGCAGGACGTCGGAGTCGGTGTCGTACGTGGTCAGCACCAGCACGCGCGCCGGGTTGCCGAGGCGGGCGAGTTCGGTGATGGCGGAGACGCCGTCGGTACCCGGCATGCGCAGGTCCATCAGCACCACGTCGGGCTTGAGCGACACCGCGAGGGTCACGGCCTCGGCGCCGTTCGCGGCTTCGCCGAGTACCTCGAACCCGTGCTCGCCGGTGAAGATGCCGCGCAGGCCGTCGCGGACGATCGGGTGGTCGTCGGCGATGAGCAGCGTGACGGTCATGCTGACGCCCCCTCGTGGTCGATCCCGCCGTCCTTCAGCCCGCCCAGTGTGGCAGCCGGCACGGCGGGCAGGTTCACCGAGATCGCCGTGCCGCCAGCGGGTTCCGACTCCACGTGCAGCGTGCCCGCGAGCCGTTGCACGCGGCTTCGCATGCCGGGCAGCCCGAAGCCGCCTTCGCTCGGGGGCGGGTTTTCGGGATCGAAGCCGACGCCGTCGTCGACCACGTCGAGCGTGACCTCGTCGCCCATGTACGACAACGTGAGCCCCACGCGGCCGGCCCGGGCGTGTTTGGCCACATTGGACAGTGCTTCCTGCGTGATCCGCAGCAGCGTCGCCTCGATCTCGGGGTGCAGCGCCTCGGCCGTGCCCGTGGTCGAGAACGCGGCGGGCACGGTGGTGCGCTCGCTCCACAGCCGCGCCACCTCGGCGAGCGCGTCGGGCAGCGTCGCCGACTCCAGCGGCTCCGGCCGCAACGCGTGCACGGACCGCCGCGCCGCCGTCAGGTTCTCGCGCGCGAGCGCCTTCGCGGTGTCGAGGTGCCGCTGCCACTCGGCGGGGTTTTCCCGGGCCTGGGCGGCGGCTTCGAGCTGCGTGATGATCCCGGTGAAGCCCTGGGCAAGCGTGTCGTGGATCTCCTGGCTCAGCCGCTGCCGCTCGTCGAGCACGCCGGCTTCGCGCGCCTGGGTGAGCAGTTGCCGTTGCAGGCCCCGGTTTTCGGCCTCGGCGGCGGCGAGCTTGTCGAGCGCCCGTTTGCGTTCGGCGCTCTGCCTGCCGACGGCCGCGAACACTGCGCCGCCTCCGCCGATCGCGGCCGTCTGCACGATCACCAGCGTCACCCAGATCGCCGGGGCCGTGGCCAGCGCCTCGATCGGGCCGCCGTTGGCGACGGTGTTGATGAGCAGCGACGTGACGGCCACGCCGAGGATCGACATCACCAGCGGCCGCAACCGCATGGCCGCGAAGAAGCCGTGCACCATGAAGATCAAGAAGTACGTCTCGCGCGCTTCGAGTACCGAGCCGAAACTGACGACGCCGACGAAGCTCAGCGCCGCGAAGGCGGCGTTCTCGCGCACCCGGTCGCTGGGCAGCTTGTGGGTCAGCAGGAGCCACACCGCGGCGCCGGCGGCGATCGCGAGCGTGGTGAGCCGGTGGGCGCCCGTCTGGTCGAGCCGCAGCAGGCTCAGCACGGTGGGGATCGCCAGCAGCACGAACGGGGCGGTCGTCTCGGCGCGGTTGAACCACGAGTGCCACCGCAGCGGAGGATCCCCTTCACGCGGTGACAGGGGCGCCAGGAGTGAGCCCCGCCAATCGAGCTTCACGTCCCGCGCGTCTTCCGACCTCATGCCTTCAGATCTTTCACCTGGGGCCAGACCACCGGCCAGCTTTCCGTGCGACCGGTGAGCAGCCAGATCGGGAGGTGCTCGCTGGCGTTGGGCACGCCCAGGCGGTTCCGCACCGAGCCGACGACGCGGGCGTCGCGGAAGTGCGGCGCGAGCTTCGCGGGGTCGGCGCCCACGAACAGCACAGTGTCGGCGTCGTCGGCCGGCCTTCCGAAGTACCAGAAGCCGCGGCTGCCGCTGTAGGCCTCCGGGAGACCGGCCTCCGGGCCGTAACGGTCGAGCGCGCCCGCCTGCCAGTAGCCCGCGGTCACGAGCGCGGTGTGCGAGCGCTGCTCGGGTGGCAGCAGCCGGTACACGTCCGCGACGGAGGTCGCGAGGTCCGGCCAGCCGACCTCTTCGGTCGCGTACGCGGGATGCGGTGCGTCGGGGTGCTCCACGAGCCACTGCGCCGGCCACACCGGCAACGCGTACGGGAGGCTGTAGAGCGCTGACAGCACAAAGACCGGCCACGTCGGCACCCACCGCCACCACAGGGCGGGCCGGCGGTCCTGCAGGTGCACGGCCGCGGCTGCCCACAGGATCGGGAACATGCCGGCGGCGTAGTAGAAGCGGCCGCCTGCGACTAGGAACACCGCGACCACGCCGATCGCCGTCCAGCCGAGGAACCGGTACGGCCGCAGGCTTCGCGCGGCGAGCAGCACACCGAGGCCGTAGCAGACGCCGAGCGCGCCGATCACGAGTCCGGCGCCGGCGAGCAGACCCGGCAGGAACTCCGCGCGCCCGCCTGCTTCGGCGACCTCGTGCGAAACCGCGTCGCCCATGCCCAGCTGGGGCCAGCCGTTGAGCGACTGCCACAGCAGCGTCGGCACGCACGCGAGCGCGGCGATCCCCGCGCCGGCCCAGAGCTTCGGGCGGCGCAGCAGCTCGCGCGGGCCGAAGACGAGCGCCGTCACGGCGGTGATGGCCCAGAACGCGCCGATCAAGAACTTCACGTTGAGTGCCACGGCGGTGACCAGGCCCAGCCACAGCAGGAGATTGTCGTCGCGGGTGCGCAGCCAGCGGACGAGAAGCCAGAGAACCAGCGTCCACAGCAGCGGGTCGACCGTCGACGTGGCGAGGTAGTGGCCGCTGCCCACGAACTGGCCGCACATCGCGTACGCGGCGGCTGCTCGCGTCTGAGCCTTCCGGCCGCCGCCGAGCTCACGCGCGATCAGCGCGGTCACCACGACCCCGGCGGCGGTAACGAGGATCGCCGGCAGCCGGAACACCACCAGCGAGCCCGGCGCGATCGCGTCCATCAGCGCGGCGAGCAGCGGCAGCACCGGGGGCTGATCGGCGTACCCGAATGACAGGTGCTTGCCGGCGGCGAGGAAGTACAGCTCGTCGCCGAAGTAGCCGTACCGGCCGGCCGTGGCCAGCAGGATCGCCGCGGTCCCGGCCGCGAGCAGCGCGACCGGACGCCGGGCGAACTCGGTGACGGCCGTGTCGTGCCTGGTCGGTGTGCCTGCCGTGGTCACGGCGTCCATCGTGCTCCCTGCTGCTGTCCGGGCCCGCTGCGCGGCACCCTACGGGCCGTGGCCCGGCGCCACCGGCTGGTGTGTGGCGCCGGGCACACCGGGGTCAGCTGTGCGTGTTCACCAAGTGCGGCCAGATCTGCTGCCACGGCTGCCGGCGCCCGGTGGCGAGCCACAGCGGCGTGTCGTCGGCGACGCTCGGCAGGGCCGTGCCGGTGTCGACCTTTCCGATCTGGCGCAGGTCGGTGAAGTGGCCGAGCAGCGGCCGCGGGTCGGCGCCGACATAGAGCACGCTGGTGTCGGAGTCCGGCGGCACGACCAGCGTCGCGTAGCCGCGTTTCGGGCTCGCGGGCTCGGGCAGGCCCAGCGGGCGGCCGTACTCCTCGAGCGCGCTCGCTGACCAGTAGGACTCGCCGACCAGGGCCGTGTGCGCCGGGTCGGGCAGCTTCGCGAACTGGTCCGCCACTGAGCGCGCGGCCTGCGGCCAGCCGATCTCGGCGAACGCGAACGTCGGCGACGGCAGCGCGGGGTTCGCGGCGAGCCACGGCTTCGGCCACACCGGCAGCGAGATCGGCAGGGCCAGTAGCACCGCGACGACGTACACCGGCCAGGTCGCGAGCCAGCGCCACCAGCGCGAGGCCCGGCCCGTCTCCAGCTCGACGGCGGCCGCCGCCCAGCACGGCGCGAACATGCCGGCGATGTAGTACGACCGGCCGTTGACCACCACGAACACCAGGGCCAGGCCGAGCGTGGTCCACGCCAGGAAGCGGTACGGCATCAGCTGCTGCGAGCGCAGCAGGCGCCACAGGCCGTAGCAGAGGAGCACGATCCCGATCGGGAACCCGGCGGTGAGCAGCGCCGAAGGCAGCCACAGCAGGCGCCCGCCCCACGTCTGGTCCACCTCGGCCGAGATCGCCTCGCCCATGCCGAGCTGCGGCCAGCCGTGCGTCGCCTGCCAGATCAACGTCGGGACGAGCGCGGCCACCGCGATGGCCGCGCCGATCCACAGCTTCGGGCGGCGCAGCAGCTCCCGAGGCCCGAAGACCAGCAGCGCGATGATCGCGACGGCCCAGAAGCCGCCGATCAGGAACTTCACGTACAGCGCCACGGCCGTGACCACCCCGGCCCAGAGCAGCAGGTTGTCGCTGCGGGTGCGGATCCAGCGGACCAGCAGCCAGATCACCACGGTCCACAGGAACGGGTCCAGCGTCGAGGTGGCCAGGTAGTGGCCCGACGCGATGAACTGCGGTGCTGACCGCACACGTGGCCGCGGTCAGGGTCTGGGCCTTCGCGCGACCGCCGAGCTCGCGGGCGATCAGGGCGGCGAACACCACCGACGCGACCATCGCGAGCATCGCCGGGAGCCGCAGCACGAAGACCGAGCCGGGCGCGATCGTGTCCATGGCCCGCGCCAGCAGGGGCAGCATCGGCGGCTGGTCCACGTAGCCCCAGGCCAGGTGCCTGCCGGCGGCGAGGAAGTAGAGCTCGTCGCCCATGTAGCCGTAGCGGCCGGCGGTGAGCAGCAGCGCCGCGCCGAGCAGGCCGGCGAGCACGAACACCGGGACACGGGCGAACGGGGCGGCCACGCGCCGGGCGGCCGGCAGCGTCGTCACGGACATGCTCACTCCCACCGGAAGGTGCGGGCCGCGATCGCCGAGCAGACCACGGCGAAGGCGACGAGCGAACCGAGCTGCAGCAGCTCGGGCGAGTTCCCGGCGGCCGCTTCGCGCAGGCCGTTGATGGTCGCGCCCAGCGGCAGGACGTCGGCCACGTGCTGCAGCACCGGCGGGAGCTGCTCCTTCGGCACCCAGACGCCGCCGAGCGCGAGCATCGGGAAGAACGCCGCGGCGCCGATGCCGCTGGCCGCGCGGTTGGTGGGCGCGAGCGCCGCGATCAGCGTGCCGACGGAGAACAGTGCCAGCGCGCCGAGCACCATCACGAGCAGGAACCCGCCGAGGTTCTCCGGCAGCGCCATGCCGAGCGCGATCCTGCCCACCCCCAGGACGAGCAGGATCGCGACCGCGGCGGCGGCGAGGTTCACGAGCAGCTGTGCGGCGAGCAGCCGTCCGGGTGGGACGGGGCTGGCCGAAAGGCGCTTGAGTACGCCCTTCTCGCGGTAGGTGGCCACGGCGGCCGGGAACATCATCACCGCGAGCATCGCGATGAGGATCGCCACGGCCATCGGCGCGATCAGGGTCGGCAGCGGCGCGTGGCCGCCGAACTCGGCGCTGGGCTTGCTCGAACCCGGCATCAGGCCGAACACGAGCAGCAGCGCCAGCGGGATGCCGACCACGGTGACGGGTGCCCCCGGGTCGCGCAGGAACAGCTTCGCCTCGACGGCGGTCATCTTCGTGAGCATTTCTCCTCGTTCCCTCAGTCCAGTTTCCGGCCGGTCAGCGCGACGAAGGCGTCGTCGAGGTTCGCCTGGTCCACGCGCAGGTCGCCCGCGAGCACCTGGTTGCGGGCGAGGAACGACGTCACGGTCTGCAGCGCGGTGGCGCGCCCCGTGACCACGAGCTGCGAGCCGTGGCGTTCGACCTCGAGCACGTCGGGCAGCGCTTCGAGTTGTGCGAGGTCGACCGGCGCCGACGGGCGGAACCGGATGCGCTGCTCGTCGCCGACCTGGCGGACCAGCCCGGCGGGCGTGTCGATGGCGACGACGCGGCCCGAGTCGATCACGGCGATGCGGTCGCAGAGGCGCTCGGCTTCCTCCATGAAGTGGGTGACGAGCACGACCGTCACGCCCTCGTCGCGCACCGCCTCGACCAGGTCCCACGTGTCGCGGCGGGCCTGCGGGTCGAGGCCCGTGGTGAGCTCGTCGAGCACCGCGATCTCGGGGCTGCCCACGAGCGCGAGCGCGATCGACAGGCGCTGCTGCTGCCCGCCCGAGAGCTTCTTGTAGGCGGTGTCGCGCTGGTGCGTGAGCCCGAGCAGGCCGAGCAGCCGCTCGGTGTCCGCCGGCTTGCGGTAGAAGGACGAGTACAGCTCCAGCGCCTCGCCCACCCGCAACCGGTCGGGCAGCCGGCTCTCCTGCAGCTGCACGCCGAGGCGCTGGCGCAGCTCGTGCCGGTCGCGCCGCGGGTCGAGCCCGAGCACCGACAGCGTGCCGCCGGCGGGCGTGCGCAGGCCTTCCAGGCATTCGACCGTGGTGGTCTTGCCCGCGCCGTTCGGGCCGAGGATCCCGAAGATCTCGCCCCGCTCGACGGTGAACGACACGTCGTCCACCGCCACCTTGTCCCCGTAGGTCTTGTGGAGGTGCTGGACCTCGATCACCGGCATGTCCGCCGTCCCCTCTCGAACTCTTCGTCTGTGCTGAAGAAGAGTCCCGTGAGGAAGGGGTGCGGCGGATCGCCGGAACGGCCACAACCGGCATCCACCGCCAGGCGGCGAGCATCCACCGATCGGTGGACCCGGGGTCCCCTAGGGGTGCCGGCGCCAGGTGGCCGTGATGTCCTTTGTGGACAGCCAGGCCGCGAGGTCGTAGCCGTGCGCGGCCAGCCCTTCCACGGTGGCGTAGGCGGTTTCGAGCGCGTACTCGCCGTCGGCCTGAGGCAGCAGGCCCGCCGAGACGGCGGCGAGCAGCTCGTCGGAGTCGATCACCCGCACGGAGACCTTGTCCTTGAGCACGAGGTCGAGGTAGAGGTCCGTGGAGAACCACCGGGTGCCTTCGCGGCGCACGCGCACCACATCGAGATAGAAGGTCTGGTCTCGTTCGTGGCCGGGGTTGAACCAGAAGTCGGTGATGCGCAGGCCGAGGCCCGGCAGCAGCCACGATTCGAGGTAGCGGAACTGCTCACGCCCCGGCGTCGGGCGCGCGAGGTACAGCCCGAACGGCTCGGTCCGGAACTCCTCGACCTCGCGTTCGATGCCCTTGGGGTCCACGTTGACGCCGGCGGCCGGGTCGAAGCTCTCCACCTTCGGCGGGTGCACGTCGGTCATCCGCCCATCCTGCCGGGCGCGGGGCGTCCGGAGCGGTCCGTGCGGCCGGGTGTCCGCGAAATCCACCCGGTTGCCGGGGTGGTCACGGCTCGGCCACTTCCGCACCGGATGTCCGGTTCGCCGGTTAGGTTGGCCCGGACCTGGGGAGGGATCATCCGGCCGTGCCGGCACCGGCTGTCCGCGCGGCTGAACGCCGACTGGCTCGCGCACCTGTGCGGGCTGTGCCTCGCGTTGCGCGACGAGCACGGACACCTCGCGCGGGTCGTGACGAACTACGACTCGCTGGTGATCTCCGCTCTCGTGGAGGCACAGGCCGCGGGCCGGCGCCGGAACCCGGGGCCGTGCGCGTTGCGCGGGATGCGTTCGGCGTCCGTCGCGCGAGGGGACGGGGCGCAGCTCGCCGCGGCCGTGTCGCTGGTGCTCGCGCCGGCCAAGGTCGGTGACCACGTCGCCGACGGCGATGGTGCGCTCGGCCGGGCGGCGCTGCGAACACCGGCGAAGAAGCTCGCGGCCCGGTGGGCCGCACAGGGCGCGCGCATCGGCTTCGACACGGCGGTGCTGGTGGATGCGGTGACGCGGCAAGGCACGCTGGAGCACGAGGTGACCGCGGGGGACTCGCTGCTGCTGGTCACCGAGCCGGCCGAGGTGGCCGCGTCGGCGGCGTTCGCGCAGACGGCCGTGCTGGCGGGACGGCCCGGCAACGTCGCGCCGCTCGCCGAGGCCGGGCGGCTCTTCGGGCGGGTCGCGCACCTGCTCGACGCGGTGGAGGACCAGCCCGCGGACGACGCGGCGGGCAGCTGGAACCCGCTGACGGTCACCGGCACCGGGCTCGCCGAGGCGCGGCGGCTCGCCGAGGACGCGGTGCTCGGGGTCGGGCTCGCGGTGCGGGAGGCGGCGTTCGCGCAGCCGGCGTTGGTCCACATGCTCCTGGTGCACGAGCTGCGCCAGGCCGTGACCCGGGCGTTCGGGCACCGGCAGGAGCCGCCGCCCGGGTGGCTCGGACCGGGACCGCTGCCGCCCGGGGTGCCGCCCGCGCCGGGAGGTGCCTGGGCCGGTGGTCAGCCCGGGTGAGGGCCGCCCGCTTCGCCGCCTCAGCCCCCGCCTCCGCCGAAGCCGCCGAAGAAGAAGCGCAAGCCCGGGGACGGGCCCGAGGACGGTGACGGCGGTGGGTGCTGGGTGCCGAAGTTCGCCGTGCCGTCACGACCGCGTGGGTTCTTCGCGGGTTGCGCGGTGGCGACGTACATGTGCTGCAGCTGCCAGTTCTGCTGCCGCGATCCGTTTCCGGGCCCCTGGACCGGGAAGGTGCGGCAGAACCACTGCGATTGCGACCCGTGCGTGCTGCTCTGCGCCTGCTGTGACGGCTGCTGAACAGGGTTCCGGCCCAGGTCAGCAGGCCTGTGGTGGCGCCTCGGCTGAAAACTGTCGGGGGGTCGGCCTACTCTGGTGGACGTGGCTTTCGCAACCGAACACCCCGTCCTCGCGCAGTCCGACTTCCGGCCGGTTTCCGACGTCCCCCGTTCCGGCGGCCGGTTCGAAGTGATCAGCGAGTACACGCCCGCCGGCGACCAGCCGGCGGCCATCGACGAGCTCGAACGCCGGGTCAGGGCGGGTGAGAAGGACGTCGTGCTGCTGGGCGCCACGGGCACGGGCAAGTCGGCCACCACCGCGTGGCTGATCGAGCGCGTGCAGCGGCCCACGCTGGTCATGGCGCCGAACAAGACGCTGGCGGCGCAGCTGGCCAACGAGCTGCGGGAACTCTTCCCGAACAACGCGGTCGAGTACTTCGTCAGCTACTACGACTACTACCAGCCCGAGGCGTACATCGCGCAGACGGACACCTACATCGAGAAGGACTCGTCGATCAACGACGACGTCGAGCGGCTGCGCCACTCGGCCACGATGAACCTGCTCTCGCGCCGCGACGTGATCGTGGTGGCCAGTGTGTCCTGCATCTACGGCCTCGGCACCCCGCAGTCCTACCTCGACCGGTCTTCGATGCTGAAGGTCGGCGAGCGGCTCGACCGTGACGTGTTCCTGCGCGCGCTGGTCGACGTCCAGTACACGCGCAACGACATCGCGTTCGCCCGCGGCACGTTCCGCGCGCGGGGCGACACGGTGGAGATCATCCCGGCGTACGAGGAGCTGGCGATCCGCGTCGAGTTCTTCGGCGACGAGATCGAAAAGCTGTACTACCTGCACCCGCTGACCGGCGACATCGTGCGTGAGGTCGACGAGGTGCGGATCTTCCCGGCCACGCACTACGTCGCGGGGCCGGAGCGCATGGAGAAGGCGATCAAGACCATCGAGGAGGAGCTCGAGCAGCGCCTGGCGGAGCTGGAGAAGCAGGGCAAGCTGCTGGAGGCGCAGCGGCTGCGCATGCGCACGGCCTACGACATCGAGATGATGCGGCAGGTCGGGTTCTGCTCCGGCATCGAGAACTACTCGCGCCACATCGACGGCCGCGAGGCCGGGTCCGCGCCCGCGACGCTGATCGACTACTTCCCGGACGACTTCCTGCTCGTGATCGACGAGTCGCACCAGACCGTGCCGCAGATCGGCGGCATGTTCGAGGGCGACATGTCGCGCAAGCGCAACCTCGTCGACTTCGGGTTCCGGCTGCCGAGCGCGGTCGACAACCGGCCGCTGACGTGGGAGGAGTTCTCCGACCGGATCGGGCAGACGGTGTACCTGTCGGCCACGCCGGGTCCGTACGAGATGGGGCAGACGAGCGGCGAGTTCGTCGAGCAGGTCATCCGGCCGACCGGCCTGGTCGACCCGAAGGTGGTCGTGAAGCCCACCGAGGGCCAGATCGACGACCTGGTGCACGAGATCCGTGAGCGCGCCGAGAAGGACGAGCGGGTGCTGGTCACCACGCTCACCAAGAAGATGGCCGAGGACCTCACCGACTACCTGCTGGAGCTCGGCATCCGCGTGCGCTACCTGCACTCGGAGGTCGACACGCTGCGCCGAGTCGAGCTGCTGCGCCAGCTGCGCTCGGGCGACTTCGACGTGCTGGTCGGCATCAACCTGCTGCGCGAGGGCCTCGACCTGCCCGAGGTGTCGCTGGTGGCGATCCTCGACGCGGACAAGGAAGGCTTCCTGCGCAGCGGCACGTCGCTGATCCAGACGATCGGCCGCGCGGCGCGAAACGTGTCCGGTGAGGTCCACATGTACGCGGACAAGATCACCGACTCGATGCAGCACGCCATCGACGAGACCGACCGCCGCCGCGCGAAGCAGGTCGCCTACAACGAGGAACGCGGCGTCGACCCGCAGCCGCTGCGCAAGAAGATCGCCGACATCCTCGACCGCGTCTACAGCGAAGCCGACGACTCCGACCAGACGGTCGCCGTCGGCGGCTCGGGCCGCAACACCTCGCGCGGCAAGAAACCCGAACAGGGCGACCGCGTGCGCAGCTCCGGCATGCTCGTGGACAAGGACGTGTCGGGCATGCCGCGCGCCGAGCTGGCCGACCTCATCCAGCAGATGACCGACCAGATGATGCAAGCCGCGCGCGACCTGCAGTTCGAGCTCGCCGCCCGCCTGCGCGACGAGGTGTCCGACCTGAAGAAGGAACTGCGCGGCATGGACGCGGCCGGCATCCGCTGACGCCCTCCCGCGGCCCGCTGCCCTCCGGGTGCGCCGGGGCCGCGGGCGGTTCGGCCCGGCGGATCCGGCCCCGGGGGAGCGGTGGGCGCGGCTGCCCGAGCCGGGGCTGCCGGTTGCTCGACGGAGGTGAGCGGCGGTGCGGCTCGACGAGGTGATCGAGCATTGCCTGGGCAAGCCCGGGGCCGTGGAGGCTTACCCGTTCGGGGAGCACGTGCTCGTGGTGAAGGTCGCGGGCAAGGCCTTCGCGTTCATCGGGCTGGAGCGGCCGGGCTCGGTGGGGCTCAAGTGCGGCGGCACGCGTGAGGAGGCGGCCGAGCTGCGGGAGCGTTACCCGGAGTCGGTGGCCGTGCTGGACTACCTCGGCCGCTACGGGTGGAACCGCGTGGATCTGGGCGCGAGCCGAACCGCCGCGGTGCCCGGCGAGGAGCTGAACGAGCTGCTCGACGCTTCCTACGCGGCTGTGCGGGCGAAGCTGCCCAAGGCGCGCCGCCCCTGAGTGGTCAGGACTGAGCGGTCACGGGGGCGGTCAGGGGCGGGACGGGGCGGGGGCGTTCTCGTCCGGCTGGAGCACGCCGAAGATGTTGCCCTCGGTGTCCTTGCAGTACGCGAGCCAGCCGACGCCCGGGACGGGGTCCTTCGCCAGCGCCATGGTGCCGCCGGCTTTGGCCACGGCGTCGATGGTGGCGTCGACGTCGGTGACCTCGATCGTGTTGATGAAGCCGGAGACCGGGGCGTCCTCGGCGGGGGCGGGGCCGCGGCGGGGGAGGAGGCCGCCGTCGATGCCTTCGCCGTCGCCGGTCGAGACGACCCAGTACGGGACCTCGCCCCACTGTTCGATCTTCCAGCCGAACACGGCGGTGTAGAAGGCGACCGCGCGCTGCGGGTCGCCGGCGTGGATTTCGAAGTGGACGGGCCGGGGCATGGCTGCCTCCTCAGACCGGGCCGACAGGGCGCGCCCGAGACTACGCCCTCGCGCCCCCGCCCGCCCTCACCTGAGCAGCGATCCCGCCAAGATCCACAAAGGACTCACCGCACCCGCCTCACAAGCGCGGGCGGTCCGCCATGACCTGGTTCGTGTCGAAGTCCGGGAACCCCGCAGGAGCCGCAACCGACGCCAGTGACCGCGAAGAAGCAGCCGGCAGACCAGCCCAGCGGCGGATCGTCGCGGTCGCCTCCGCGGACTGTGCGGCCGGCAGCTGCGCGATCGTCGAGCCGTGGTTGCCACCCGGCACGAAGTAGCGGTAGGAATCGCGCGAGCCGTACCCGAGCTCGAACGGCTCGGCGCCCCACGGGTCGTTCGAGCCGTACACGAACAGCAGCTGCCGCCCGTGCGCCTTCACCCAGACGTCGACATCCGGCATGGCCAGGTAGTCGAAGCGCGGCAGCTTCACCGACGCGGGCACGAACGTCGACGGCACGTCGGTGCCCGGGTAGCGCAGCAGGTCGCGCAGGTAGCTGTCGTACGCCTCGGGTGAGCCGAGCTGCACCGCGGCCTGGTAGTAGTACGGCACGAACGGCTCGAGCTCCTGGTCGGAGTACGTGTTGAGACTCTCGACCTGCTCGAACCACGCCCACACGTCGCCCGCCGGCGCGCCCGGTTTCGGGATCGACGCGCACGCCGACGCCGGCTGGTACTGCCAGAACGCGAAGTACGAGTCGATCACCGAGATCTCCAGCGACTCGTCGATCGAGCCCACCGTGGTGAACGTGTACCCCTTGCTCGCGGCGTCGGCCTTCGCCAGCTCGCCGAGCTCGTCGCGCCGCTTCAGCGCGTCTCGCTGGATCGCCTTGAGCGAAGCGCGGCACGCGGGGTCGCCGACGTTCGCGAGGAAGCGGTTGTACTTGTCGATCGGGTCGATCACGTCGTTGGGCGCGACGTAGGGGATCGTGCCGTTCACGTCGTCCGGGAAGAACCGCCGGAAGTACGTGGCGGTCATCCCGCCCTTGCTCCCGCCCGTCGCGAGCCACTTGCCCGGGTAGATCTTCTTGAACGCCTGCACAGCGGCGTGCTCGTCGGCCGCGGCCTGCCAGATCGTGAGGTCATGCGACCAGTTCGCCGGCTGCGGCCGCGAAGGCGTGAAGTAGCGGTACTCCATCGAAAGCTGGTTGCCGTCGACGATCCGCGTCGGCTCGGAGCGGTTCGGGGCAAGGGACACGTTGTACCCGCTGGTGAACGCGACTGTCGGCGCGGAGAAGTCGCGGTGCAGCAGCGTGTACCGCTGCTCGAACTTCGGCCCGTCCGGGTGGCGGTGGTCGGCCGGCTGCGTGAACGTCAGCTCGAAGAATCGGTAGCCCGCCGGCGCCGGATCCTCCTTGACCACCGTGAGGCCCGGGATCGTGGCGAGGGCGGCCGTGATGTCCTCCTCGCCGGCCGCGCTCGCGACCGGCGTGAGCCCCACGGCAGCCAGCACAGCGGTGGACAAGACGGTGAGCAGCCTGCGCACGTGGTTCCCCCTCGACGGCCCCGAGATCAACTTCCGGATCCTCACAGACCCGGCCGTGCCCGGCAAGGCGCACCATCCGGTCGGGCGCCGACTTCCGTAGGGTCGGAACTAGCGCTTCAGCACACGGTCCACATAGGACTTGACGTTCGCCAGTGACCGCTCCGACCGCCACATCCGGTCCACGTGCGCGTCGTCGGCGGCCCGGTTCTCCGCGATCCGCTCGTGGTAGGGCTGGCGCAGCTGCGCCTTGGTGTGGGCGAACGCGTCGGCCGGCAGCTCGCCGAGGCGGGCTGCGAGCTCACGCGCGCGGCCGAGCACCTCTTCCGGCGCCGCGACCTCGTCGACCAGGCCGCGGGCGAGGGCGTCGTCGATGGTCAGCGTGGCGCCGCTGTACATGAGCGCGGCGAGCGGGTTCGTGCCGTACGCGCAGCGCAGGATCTCCGTCGCGGCCAGCGGGAAGGGCACGCCCACGAGCAGTTCGGTCACGCCGATGCGCCCGGGGCCGGTGGCGGCGACACGGTGGTCGCACCCCGCGGCCAGCACCATCCCGCCCGCGATCGCGTGGCCGTTGACCGCGGCCACGAGCGGGTGGGGGAAGCCGAAGACCGCCAGCAGCGCGTCGGAGAGCGCGGGCAGGAACTCGCCGACGTAGCTCGCGCCGCCGGCGTCGATGCTGAGCAGGTCGACGCCCGCGGAGAACATGTCGCCCGATCCGGTCAGCACCGTGGCCTTCGCGCCGTCGGCCGCTTCCTCGAGCTTGAGCACGAGCTCCTGGCAGGTGGCGGTGTCGAGGGTGTTGCCGCGGCCGTGCTCGAGCGTGAGCACGGCGACGCCGTCTTCGACTGCGAGGTGGATGGTCACGCGAGGAGACGTTACCGGCGTCCGGCCGCCCGCGCGGGGCGGCCGGACTCGCCCGTCAGCTCGTGATGTCCCTCGTCGCGAACCGGCGACCGGCCAGCAGCAGGAAGATCGTGGTGTAGATGAGCGACGACAGCACGCCGCTCGCCATGTCCGACCAGTCGATGTCGGTCGAGATCAGGTCGATCCAGGCGAACGAGAAGTGCGTGGGCAGGTAATTGCGCAGCCCCTCGAGCGCGGTGATCTGGTCGAGGATCTGCGACAGGATCGCCACCAGCACCGTGCCGCCCACCGCGCCCAGCGGGGCGTCGGTGGAGACGCTCAGCAGGAGCGCCAGCCCGGCCACCCACGCCAGCTGCACGATGATGTACACAGTGGACAGCACGAGCGCGATCATGCTGTCGCCGAAGGTGACCGCGTCGCCCGTGGGGCTGATCGCGTCACCCGCGCCGTACCAGATCACGCCCACCAGCAGCGACACCAGCGGCAGCAGCACCAGCGCCGCGGCGGACAGCAGGCCCGACACGATCGCCTTCTGTCGCAGCAGACGGTGCCGCGGCACCGGGATCGCCAGCAGGTACTTCAGGCTCGACCACGACGACTCGCTCGCGATCGTGTCGCCGAAGAACAGCGCCACGATCATCGGCAGCAGGAACGTGCCGGACACGAACAGCGCGAGCACCACGAAGTTCGGCGCGCTCGCCGTCGCGAGGTCCACGAACCCGCCCGAGCGGCGGTTCGGGTTCGACTGCCCGACCTCGAACGCGATCACGAGGATGAACGGCAGGATCGCCACGAACCCCAGCACCAGCTGGGTGCGCCGCCGCTTGAACTGCCGCTTCAGCTCCACGCCGAGGCGCAGCGTGCGCTCGGCGCGGTAGCCGGCGACGGCGCCGTCCGGGCCGACCTCCGCCTGCTCGGCCGTCGCCAGCTCGCTCAGCTCCCGCAGGGCGGCGGGGTCGGTGTGGACCCCGCCCGAACCGTTGGTGTTGCTCATGAGTTGTCTCCGACCAGCTGCAGGAACGCGTCTTCCAGCCGGCGCCGAGGCCCGGCCTGCTCCACCGCGACACCCGCGCGCACGAGTGCCGCCACCGCGTCGGCGCGCGCGAGCCCGTCGAGGTTCGCGTGCACGAGGTCACCCTCGACGTCGATGTCCGTGACGCCGCCGATGCCCTTGAGCGCCGCCGAGGCCGCCGCCGGGTCGCCGACGCGGAACGTCGCCTCGCCGCTCGCGGCCGCCAGTTCGCCGACCTCGCCCGAGGCCACGAGCGTCCCGCGGTGCATCACGACCACGTGCGAACACGTCTGTTCGACCTCGGCCAGCAGGTGGCTCGAGACGACGACCGTGCGCCCGGTCGCGGCGTAGCGCTGCAGGACCTCGCGCATCTGGTGGATCTGGGGCGGGTCGAGCCCGTTGGTGGGTTCGTCGAGCACCATGAGCTCCGGCAGGCCGAGCATCGCCTGCGCGATGGCGAGGCGCTGGCGCATGCCCTGGCTGTAGTTCTTCACGCGGCGGTTCACCGCGTCGCCCAGGCCCGCGATCTCGAGCGCTTCCGAGAAGTGGGCCTTCTCGGCGGGTCGCCCGGTCGCCGCCCAGTACAACTCGAGGTTCGCCTTGCCCGACAGGTGCGGCAGGAACCCGGATCCCTCCACGAAGGACCCGATTCGCGACAGCACGGGCGCGCCGGGGGAGATCTTGTGGCCGAACACGCGGATCTCTCCCTCGGTCGGCGTGATCAGACCCATCAGCATGCGCAGCGTCGTCGTCTTGCCGGCGCCGTTCGGGCCGAGCAGGCCGAGCACCTGGCCCGGCTCGACGCGGAAGGACAGGTCCTTCACAGCCACGAACCCGCCCGCGTACTGCTTGCGCAGCCCCTTGATCACGAGCGGCGTGCCCGCCAGGTCCGGGTCGACGTCGTGCGCGCGCCGGCGGCGGATCGCGGCGAACAGCAGCGCGACGATGCCGACGAGCAGTGTCACGCCGATGCCGATCAGCTGGCCCTTCGGCGCCGGCGTGCCCACCGACGTCCCGGGCACGACCGGCACGGCGAGCGACGAACCCGACGCCAGCGCGATGCGGAACACGCCCGGCGCGGTCGGCGTCGAGAACGACTGGTCCGTGGTGCCGACCACGAGCCGCAGCGAGTGCCCGGCCTCGATCGGGCGCACGATGCCCGGCAGGGTCACCGTCACGTCCACCGGGGTGCCGTTCGTGGGCAGGTTCGCCACGCGGAACGGCGCGACGGCGTTGGCCGGCAGCACGCGGGTGCCGTCGGGGCCGACGTCGTAGAGCTTGGCGAACAGCACCGCCTCCGGCAGCGGGTGCGCCGGGTCGGTCGCGACCTGCAGCCGCACGGTGCTGGAACCCGCGATCAGGACCTGGCTGTCGAACGGCGCGCTGCGGAACTGCGCGGCCTGGCCCGGCGGGTCGGTGCTGAACAACGGCGCGAGCCGCGACGAACCCGCCGCCAGCCCGTTGAGGCCGGGGATGCCGCTCACGGCCGCGGGGTTGGCGCCCGCGGGCCGCACGGCGGGCTGCGGCGGACCGGCGAGCGCGACCTGGCGGCGTTCGGTGCCCGCGCCCGCGAGGCCCGGGTACGCGTCGGTGCTGACCGTCCGCACGGACGGCGCGCCGTTGGCCCGCAGCGTGCCCTGCACGTCGTAGCTGAAGCCGGTGCCCGCGTCGCCGTCGCCGGTCAGCGCCGACCACAGGAAGTCGCCGATCTTCGCCCGCAGCTGCGGGCCGGGGACGCCGCCGTCGTGGCCGCCGGTGTACCAGATGGTGCGGACCTTGCCGCCCGCCGCGGCGATCTGCCGCGCGGTGGCGTCGGACTGGTCCAGACCGAACAGCGTGTCGCTCTCACCCTGCACGAGCAGCGTCGGCACGGTGATCTTGTCCGTCACGGACACGGGCGAGACGCGGTGCAGCAGCGCGACGGTCTGCGCGCTCACCTTCCCGGTGGTCGCCAGCTCCGTGTACGCCTGGCAGACCTGGGCGGTGAAGCGGCCGCACGGGTCCGCGGCCGGCGCCTGACGCGGCTGGGCCTGTCCGGCGACCGGGGTGGTGGCCGCCTGCGGATCGATGCCGCCGCCGGTGCCTCCGGTGCCGCCGACCGAGCCGCCGTTGCCGTCGGTCTCCTGCCCGGCCTCGGGAGCCTCGGCCGAAGAGGACGCACCAGCACTCGGCGCGCCCGAACCGGAGGAGAAGAAGATGCCCGCCCAGCTCTTCTTGAACACGCCGTCGGGCGCGAACTCGCCCGCCGCCGGGGTCTTCGCCGCGGGCGGCGCGGTGGCGCCGGCGTTGGGGATCAGGCCCTGGGCCAGGTCGTTGTAGGTGATCACCGGGGCGACGGCGGCCACGCGCTTGTCGGTGCCGGCGAGCAGCAGCGACAGCGCGCCGCCGTAAGACGCGCCGGTGACGGCGATCTCCGGCGCGCCGCCCGCGCGGGTGGCGACGTCGTGGCTCGCGACGAGGTGGTCGATGAGCCGGCTCGCGTCGGCGACCTCCGCGTCGGGGTCGTTGAGGCCGATCTTGCCGGTACTGCGGCCGAAACCGCGCGCCGACCAGGTCAGCACGACGAACCCGCGCTCGGCCAGCTCACGGGCCTGGGGGTCCACGCTGGACTTGTCGCCGCCGAAACCGTGGGCCAGCAGCACGGCGGGGGCGGGGGTCTTGTCGGGGTAGTAGGTGGTGGTGTCGATGCGGACCTGCTCGGCCGAGCCGGGCGCTGCCGGCATCTGCAGGAAGGCGTCCTGGGTCCGGACGGGCGAGGGCTGCGAGCCGCTCGTGGTCCAGACGGCCACGACGGCGGCGACGACCACCACGACCGCGGCCAGCGCGGTCAGCCGGGCACCGCGCGTGCGCGGCAACGGGATTCGGGGCACGTGCTGACGTTATTTGAGCTTCGCTGAGAGCCGCGCGCGGGGCTCACACGGATCAGACATCTTTTTCACGCGAGCACCGGTGATCTTCGGTCCTGGTGACGGAGGTAACACCGCCGGTTCGGTGACGAGGGCAACCTCCGCTGGCGTTCGCGCGCCGTAACCGGCAAACTGGACGCGCTGTGAGGGGAGTATTCCTTCGCGGCGGTGTCGTCAGCACGGTGGCGTGGCCCCCGGCACCGTCGGCCGGTAGAAAGGAACCGGCGGAAGAGACCTCCGGTTAGTAGCTGCTACGCGCTATCCGGAGGTATGTGCTGTGATGACTGTTCCCTTGTGGTTATGGATCGCGACGGTCGGTGGCCTGCTGGCCCTGATCGCACTCGATCTGGTGATCGTCGACCACAAGCCCCACGCGATCAAACCGGCCGAGGCCGCGCGGTGGGTGATCTTCTACATCGCCTGCGCCGTCGTGTTCGGCATCGGGATCTGGGTCTTCGCCGGGCACGACCCGGGCGTCGAATTCTTCACCGGGTACATCACCGAGTACTCGCTGAGCGTCGACAACCTGTTCATCTTCATGATCATCATGGCGTCGTTCAAGGTGCCGGCCATCCACCAGCACCGCGTGCTGCTCGTGGGCATCCTGCTCGCGCTCGCGATGCGCAGTGTGTTCATCGCGGTGGGCGCGGCGCTGATCGCGCAGTTCGTGTGGGTGTTCTTCCTCTTCGGCGCGGTGCTGATCTGGACCGCGATCAGCATGCTGCGCAAGAAGGACGAGGAAGAGGAGTACCACGAGAACGCCGTGACCCGCTGGGTCCGCAAGATCGCCCCGGTGACCGACGACTTCCACGGCCACAAGTACACGGTCAAGGTCGACGGCAAGCGGATGATCACGCCGATGCTCGTGGTGATCGTCGCCATCGGCTCGGCCGACCTGCTGTTCGCGGTGGACTCGATCCCGGCCATCTTCGGGATCACCCAGGAGGCCTTCCTGGTGTTCACCGCCAACGCGTTCGCGCTGATGGGCCTGCGCCAGCTGTACTTCCTGCTCGGCGGGCTCGTCGAGAAGCTGGTGTACCTGTCCTACGGCCTCGCGGTGATCCTCGCGTTCATCGGCGCGAAGCTGGTGGTGCACGCGCTGCACGAGTACCACGTGGCGCCCGACTGGCTGGACATCAACAACTGGGTGTCCCTCGGCGTGATCGTGGTCGTGCTGGCGATCACCACCGTGGCGAGCCTCGCCAAGGCGAAAAAGGACGAGCGGGCGCGCGTACCGGCGGAATAAGTCTTTCGCTTAGCTAATGATCCGGTACGGTCGTCGGCATGCGACCAGCCGACATCGAAGCCCTCGTCGTTCCCGGCCGCCCCGCACTCCGGGGTGACCTGCTCCTGACCGCGGTCAAGCACCCCGACCTCGAGTCCAACGCCAACCACAGTGCGCTGCGGCGGGTGGGACTCGGGGGAGGGGACACCTCGTGGACGCAGGGTCCGCACGACGCGGCCCCGGCGATCTCGCCCGACGGGCGCTGGGTCGCGTTCCTGCGGGCCGGCGACGGTGAAGGTGCCGAAGGCAGTGCGCAGGTGCACGTGATGCCGGCGGCGGGCGGCGAGGCCAAGCGGCTGACGGCGCTGCACCTGGGCGCCGACGCGCCGGTGTGGGCGCCGGACTCGCGGCGGGTCGCGTTCACGGCGCGCGTGCCGGACGCGGGCCGCTACGGCACCGAGGACGCCGACGGCGAGAAGCCGGAGCCGCCCGCCGAAGCGCCGCGCCGGATCACGCGCTTCGACTACCGCATCGACGACGTCGGTTTCCTGCGCGACCGGATGAAGCGGCTGTTCGTGCTCGACGCCGTCGCTGCGCTGGACGCAGCCGAACTCGCCGCGCTCGAGCCGATCTCGCCGGTGACCTACGACGTCGACGATCCCGTGTGGACGCCCGACGGCGAGCGCGTGGTCGTCGCGGTGCCGCAGGACTGGGACCGCGTGGAGACCGACTACCGCGACCTGGTCGCGTTCCCGGCCGGCGGCGGGGAGCCCGAGCTGCTCGTGGCGTGCCACGGCTACGCGGAGCAGCCCGTGTTCGGTCCCGATGGCACCCTGTTCTTCTACGGTTCGTCCTACGAGGACGGCCACCGCGAGGCCTGCAACGCCGGCCTGTACGCCGCCACGATCGACACCGGCGGTCCCGCGAAGGCGCGGCGGCTGACTGACATCGAAACCGTCGACGTGGAGAGCGGCTCCGGCCCCGCCATTCCCGTGAACGGCGAGGTGCTCGTGGCCGTGCGCAACCGCGGCGCCGTGGAGCTGCGCGCGGTCCCGGCTTCCGCCGACGCGGCCGTGCTGGCCGACCTGCGCGTGCTGCACGACGGCCACGTGGTGGTCCGCGGGTTCGCGGCCGACGGCGACACGATCGTCGCCGTGGTCGCCACGCCGGAGACCTCGGGCGACGTGGTCGTGCTCGACGCCGGCGGCCCGCGCATGCTCACCGACTACTCGAAGCCGTTGCGGGACAAGGGGTTGCGCCCCGTCGAGGAGCTCACCACGACCTCGCCCGACGGCCACCCCGTGCACGGCTGGCTCGTGCTGCCCGAGGGCGAGGGCCCGCACCCGGTGCTGCGGGTCGTGCACGGCGGGCCGTTCGCGCAGCAGGACTGGGCCGTGTTCGACGAGGCCCAGGTCTACGCCGCGGCCGGCTACGCCGTGGTGCTCGGCAACCCGCGCGGTTCGGCGGGCTACGGGCAGAGCCACGGCCGCGCGATCACCTTCGGGTTCGGCACGGTCGACGTCGACGACGTGCTCGCGCTGCTGGACAAGGCGCTGGAACGGCCCGACCTCGACTCTGCGCGCGTCGGCATCATGGGCGGTTCGTACGGCGGGTTCATGACCAGCTGGGTCGCCTCGCACCACCCGGAGCGGTTCAAGGCGGCGTGGAGCGAGCGCGCGGTGAACGCGTGGGACTCGATGGTCGGCAGCTCCGACATCGGCTACTTCTTCGTCGACTCCTACATCGGCACCGACCCGGAGGTGCTGCGCGACCGCAGCCCGCTGACCTACGCGGCCGACATCACCATCCCGTTCGCGGTCGTGCACTCCGAGCAGGACTGGCGCTGCCCGCTGGAGCAGGCGCAGCGCATGTTCGTGGCGCTGCGCCGCGCGGGTGCCGACGCGGAGTTCCTGCTGTTCCCGGGCGAAGGCCACGAGCTGTCGCGCGCGGGGCGCCCTCGCCACCGCGTGCAGCGCTTCGACGCGGTGCTGGAGTGGTGGTCGCGCCACCTGGGCTGAGTGCTCAGTTGAGGAGCGTGTAGTTCAGCTCTTCGCAGACCCGGCCGAGCGGGACGTCGAGCCCCGGGTGGTCCAGCGGCAGCAGGACATCCGGGGCGATCGGCAGCGCGGCGCCCGCCGGCGGGTCCCACAGGCACACGGCCGGGTCGCCGGAGTCCATCGACGAGCGGTACCAGAGACCGTCGAGGTCGGGCAGCGCGCTGCGGATCGCGCGCGCCCAGGCCTGGGTGATCTTCTTCGGTCCGCTGGAGATCTCCTGCGACGCGCCCACGCGCGTGGGCCACAGCCCGGTGAGGTCGAGCAGCCGCAACGGGCGCATCGGGCGCACGACCACGAGCCGCGGCCCGCGCGTCTTGCGGTCGACCGTCGAGCTCGTCTGGAACACCTCGGCGACGCTCGTGCGCACGGTCAGGCCGAAGTACAGCACGCCGTTGCCCGGGTCGGTCACGGGCTGGCCGCCGCGGCCGGGCGGCTGCTGGTCGAACCGGCCGTGCGGGAGCGGGCCGGTGTAGCGGAACGAGTTCCACTGCTGCGGGTGGTTGCCGTGCGCGGTGAAGATGCGGACCAGCCTGGTCTCGGGCTGCACAGCCACCACGTCGTGGGCGCGGTCCAGCTCCTTGACCAGCACGGATCGCGCGGGCGGCAAGGGGAGCCGGGCCATGCGTCGGGGGTCGTCCGTCCTGTGTCGGTGATCTCGGGCGTCGGGTCAGCCTAGAACGGCGAGCCGAGCGTGGCGACGAGGCGCGCGACCTGCTCGGGATCTCCACCCGAGAGGAGCCATTGGCGCGGGGTCGCGGGCCGGTCGCTGATCACCAGGTCGTCCTGCGGGGTGTTCATGAACGCGGCGACGACGAGCGCGGGCTGGTCCTCGGGGATCGCGTGCAGCACCACCTCGAGGCCGGGCAGCACGCCTGGGCCGTTGAACTGCCACGACGGCAGCCGCCAGCCCTGGTCTTTCCAGCCCGTGAGCCGGCCTTCCTTGAGGCGGTGGCGGATGCGGCTGTCGTCGATCTTCAGCGCCTTCGCGGCCTGGGTGACGGTGAGCGCCGAGTCGGCGAGCACGGCGTGGGCGGCCACGGTGCGCGCGCGGAAGTCGGGCTCGTCGTCGCCGTGGGGCGTGAGGTCGAGCCCCACGTCCGCCAGCGCGGCCTGCTGGTCGGGCGAGAAGTAGTGCGACGGGTCCGGGTTCGGCGGCGACAGCCTGCGCGCCGCGTCCTCGACGAGCGTGAGGAACTCCGTGGCGTCGGCCTTGAGCCCCGCCTTGGCGAGGACGTTCTCGAGCGCGACTGACATGCGCTCAGACTAGCTCGCATGTGCGGGTTCGTGCGGTTCGTCACCGGATTTGTGGGTGAATTCACCAGAGATCGACACGCAGTGCACAGAACCCAACACGGGGTGTAGGCGATTTCGCGTCAGTCTGCCCTGCCGGTGCCGGTGCTGTCCAGGCTTTCGTGCCCTTGACACTCCGCCGCGGCCCCTTTACGTTCGGTTGGTAATCGATTTCCCGCCTCGTGCTGTTGCGGGCTCCGGTGGTTTCGGCCGCCGGTGCTGGGGGGACAGGGGGTGGGACGTGCCTGGTGGACCGGTACTGGCCGGTCCACCAGGCACGTCGTCTTTTGGGGGTTTTCCGCGCAGTTTCGCGCCGGCGTGGACGCAATTCGGGGCCGTGGGAGCGAATCGCGCGACGTGAATTCCGCGCGTCAGCGACGGGAGCTCTGCCGTTCGATGAGCCGCGCTTCCAGTGTCGTCGTGGTGGGGCGGCGGGTGCTGTCGGTGATGCGGGCGAGCAGGAGCTGCGCGGCGACCCGGCCGACTTCGTAGGCGGGCTGCGCGACGACCGTCAGCGGCGGGTCGATCAGGGTCGTCCAGGGGGCGTCGTCGAAGGAGACGATGCCGACGTCGCGGCCGGGGCGCACGCCGCGGCTCGCGAGGGTTTCCAGGACGCCGATCGTCATGGTGCTGTTGGCCACCAGTAGCGCGTCCGGGGGTTCGGGCAGTTCGAGCAGCTCAGTGGCGGCCACGCGCGCGCCCTCGGCGCGGTACTCGGCGCGGCGGAAGAGCGCGTTCTCCTCGCCGACGGCGTCGAGGTAGCCGGCGAGGCGGTCGTCGGCCGTGCGGACGCCGGCGGGACCGGTCAGGCACGCGATGCGGCGGTAGCCGCCGGCCACGAGGTGGCGGGTCGCGTCGCGCGCGGCGCGGCGGGTGTCCACGAGAACCTGGTCGCCGTCCGGGCCGGTGAGCGGCCGGTCGACCGCGACCACGGGCGTGCCCTGGCGGCGCAGGCGGTCGACGTTGGTGGAGCGGCCTGTGGGGGAGAGCACGACGCCGGCGACGCGTTCCTGGAGCGCGACGTCGATGTAGCGGCGCTCCTTGTCCTCGTTCTCGTCGGAGTTGCACAGCACCACGGAGTAGCCCGACATCTGTGCGAGGTCCTCGACGCCGCGCGCGATCGCCGTGAAGAACGGGTTCTCGACGTCGGAGATGATCAGCGCCAGCACGGCCGTCTCCTGGCGGCGCAGGTTCCGGGCCAGGCCGTTGGGGTGGTAGCCGAGCTCCTCGGCCGCCACGAGCACCCGCGCGGCGAGCTCCGGGTCCACTGTGGACTTGCCGTTGAGGGCCCGGGACACCGTGGCGGTGGAGACGCCGGCGCGCGCGGCGACGTCGCTGATCGTGGCCACCGTGACCTCCTCCGGCCGTCCTTGACACCCTCGTCCCCCGAAGAATAGCGTCCCGGGTAATCGTTTACCGTCCGCATACGGGGAGTCGCGGTGGATCCGGGCCTGCTGCTCGGCATCGACATCGGCACGTCCAGCTCGAAGGGCGTCCTCGTCGGTGCCGACGGGACAATACTGGCGCGCGCCGGCCGCGCGCACACCACCTCCCGCCCACGGCCAGGGTGGTTCGAGCACGACGCGGAAACGGTGTGGTGGGCCGACTTCATCGCGCTGGCGCACGAGCTCACCGCGGCGGCGGGCGACCGGCCGCTCGCCGGGCTGGCCGTGAGCGGCATCGGGCCGGTGCTGCTGCCCGCCGACGCCGACGGCCGGCCCCTGCGCCCGGCGATCCTCTACGGCGTCGACACGCGCGCGGGCACGGAGATCGCCGAGCTCACGGCGGAGCTGGGTGAAGAGTCCATTGTGGAGCGTGGTGGCAGCGCACTGTCCAGTCAGGCCGTGGGACCCAAGTGGCGCTGGCTGTTCCGGCACGAGCCCGAGGTCACGGAGCGCGCCGAACTGTTCCTCATGGCGAGCTCCTACCTCGTGCTGCGGCTGACCGGCGAGTACGTGCTCGACCACCACTCGGCTAGCCAGTGCGACCCGATGTACGACCTGCGCGCCGGTGCGTGGGCCGAGGACTGGGCCCGGCTGGTCGCGCCCGGCGTGCGGCTGCCGCGGTTGGCGTGGCCGACGGAAGTGGCCGGCACGGTTTCCGCCTCGGCGGCCGCGGCGACCGGGCTGCCCGCGGGCCTGCCCGTCACGTGCGGCACGGTTGACGCGTGGGCCGAGGCGGCGAGCGCCGGCGTGCGGGCGCCCGGCGACACGATGCTCATGTACGGCACCACGATGTTCCTCGTGCAGACCGCCGCCGAGCCGCGACCGGTGCCGGGCCTGTGGGCCACGCGCGGCGCGTTCGAAGACACGTACTCGCTGGCCGCCGGCATGGCCACGTCCGGTGCGATCACCGACTGGCTGCGCGACCTCGTCGGCGGTGAGTTCGCCGACCTGGTCGCCGAGGCGGGCGACGTGCCCGCCGGGAGCCGCGGACTGCTGATGCTGCCGTACTTCGCCGGCGAACGCACCCCGGTGCCGGACCCGGCCGCGCGCGGGGTGCTCGCCGGGCTGACGCTGTCGCACACCAAGGCCGACCTCTACCGCGCCGCACTGGAAGGCACCGCGTACGGCGTGCGGCACAACCTCGAGACGATGGGCTCCGCCGAAGGCCGCCGCCTCGTCGCGGTCGGCGGCGGCACGCAGGGTCGCGTGTGGACGCAGATCGTGAGCGACGTGACGCGCGCCGAGCAACACGTGCCCACCGAAACGATCGGCGCGGCTTTCGGGGACGCGTTGCTGGCCGCGTTCGCCGTGGGGCTCGAGCCCGACATCGACGCGTGGAACCCGGTCGCCACCGTCGTGCGGCCTGATCCCGCGCGCGCCGACGTCTACGACGAGTTCTACGCCCGCTACCGCGCCCTGTACCCCGCGACGGTCGACATCGCGCACTTCCTTGCCGCGCAACAGGAACGCGCGGCTCAGGCTGCGGAGAAGTAGGCGCTCGGCGTGAGGCCGGTCAGCGCCCGGCACTCCCGCGACAGGTGGGCCTGGTCGGCGTACCCGGCGCCGGCGGCGAGGTCGGCCAGCCCGGGCGCGCGCGGCGCGAGGGCGATGGCGCGTTGCAACCGCAGCACGCGCAGGTAGGTCGCGGGTCCGTAGCCGACGGCGACGGTGAAGCGGCGCCGCAGCTGCCGTTCACCCACGGCCGTCGCCGGGGTGCCCACGCGGGCCGGTGCGGTGTGCAGGTGCGACAGCAGCGCGGCCACGGCCGGGTCGGGGTCGGCTTCCCGGCCGGCCACGACGTCGGTGAGGCAACGCGCGCCGCTGAGCACCGCGTCGGTCAGCAGTTCCCCGCGGCGGCCCCACACCTCGGCCAGCGGGAGCCGGCGGTCGCGCAGCTCGTCGGCCGCGACGCCGAGCACGGCGGGCGCAGCGCCGGGGTGGAAGCGCAGGCCGTGTAGCCGGGCGCCGGGCGAGGTGACCGACGACCACGCCTCGGTGTCCGGGCCCGCGATGAAGACCTCGCCGTCGCCGGCGACGAGGTCGACGCAGCCGTCGGGCACGATCCGCTCCGGGCCCGCCGGGACCGACCGCCACAGGCAGCGGACCACGGCGCGCAGCGGCTCGGGCGCGAGCGTCTCCGAGTACACCCCCCGATCATCCCCTCCGGGTACGACAGAATGCGACCCATGACCCCGATCGACGCGCTGGCCTGGGTCCATGTCCGCGACCGGCGGCTGCTGTCGGTGCGTACGCGGGGCAAGGCGAAGTTCTACCTGCCGGGCGGCAAACGCGAGCCGGGCGAGGGCGACGTCGCGGGGCTGTGCCGCGAGATCCGCGAAGAGCTGGGGGTGGAGCTCGACCCGCTGACCTTCCGCTTCTTCGCGCTGCTCGACGAGCAGGCCGACGGGTTCGCCGACGGCCGTCGCGTGCGCATGACCTGCTACACGGCCGAACACACGGGCGAGCCGGCGCCGTCGGCCGAGATTGCCGAGGCGGCGTGGCTGGGCTTCGCCGACGCCGCAGCGTGTCCGCCCGCTGGGCAGCGCGTCCTGCGGATGCTGGCCGAGCAGGGGGTCGTGGACTGACTCTCCGTGACCGGTTATTACGACGGTGTTATCGGCATCGTCCGTGGTGACCACACCGGTGACTGGTCCACGGGGGCACCCGTAAGGGTGAAGTTTCACCAACTTTGCGCGGTTGGCTAACGCCGAGTGACGCTCGGACGAGAACCAGACGTCGTACTCGTCAGAAGTGCGCTCGAACGAGAGAAGACCTCTCCATGAGTGTTCCTGCCGCGACCCCTCCGGCATCGCCGCCGGGTGCGGGTGGTCCGGGCCGGCTCAAGCCGCTCGGCAGCGTGGTCGTCGTGGTCGGCGTCATCGCCGTCGCGATCGCTGTGGCCTCGTACGTCACGCCCAAAGCGGCGCCGACGGCCGGTGAACCCGGCCAGGTGTCCCCGACCGAGGTCGCGCAGGCCGAGCCCGTGGCCGTCCGGAACGTCACCCGCGCCATCGTCTACTCGATCGAGGGCGAAGGCGGCGCCCGCAACCTCACCTACGTCGCGGCCGACGTGGGCCTCGAGCAGCAGACCGAGGTCACCACGCCGTGGTCGGTCACCGTCACGCGCACCGCGCCGGCCGGCGAAGCCGAGTTCGCGAGCCTCGCCGCGCAGAGCGCCGGGCCGGGCGGGCTGACCTGCCGCATCACCGTGGACGGCGCCGTCGTCGCCGAGAAGTCCGTGTCGGAGGAGGGCGCGCAGCTCAGCTGCACCGCGTGAACCACGGCGTGCGCCTCAGGTAGGCCGTTCCTGGGGCAGGATCACAGGCGTGAACGGTGCGATCGGGTTCGGGCCCGCCTTGGTGATCGTCCTGGCGTTGCTCACGCTGGCGGGGGCCGGGGTGGTGCGCCTCGGCGGGCTGGGTCAGGGCCGGGCGGTGCTGCTGGCGGCGGTCCGCGCGGTCGCGCAGCTCGCGCTCGTGTCCCTGGTGATCACAATGATCCTGCGGTCGGGCTGGCTCACCGGCCTGTTCGTGCTGCTGATGTTCTCGATCGCGGCGGTCACGTCGGCTTCCCGCATCGGCGTGCCACGCCGGATCGGCTGGGTGGCGCTGGCACTGGCCTCGGGCGTCGCGCCCGTGCTGGCCCTGGTACTCGCTTCGGGAGTCGTGCCGCCCGAACCGATCACGGTCGTGCCGATCGCCGGCATCGTGATCGGCGGGACGATGACCGCGACGTCGCAGTCGGCACGCCGCGCGCTCGACGAGCTCGCCCAGCGCCACGGCGAGTACGAAGCCGCGCTGGCACTGGGTTTCCTGCCCCGGCTGGCCGCGCTGGAGATCTGCCGTCCCTCGGCCGGGCAGGCGCTGATCCCGGCGCTCGACCAGACGCGCACGGTCGGGCTGGTGACGCTGCCGGGTGCGTACGTCGGTCTGCTGCTCGGCGGTGCGGGCCCGATCCAGGCGGGTATCGCGCAGGCGCTCGTCCTGATCGGGCTGCTGGCCGCGGAGGCCGTGGCCGTGCTGACGACGGTGCAGCTCGTCGCGGCGGGGTTCATCCGCCGCGACGAGCCGGTGCGCCGCCGGTGGACCTTCGCGTGGGTGCCGCGGCGTCAGCCGAGCGGGGCCGCCAGGTGAGCGGTGTCGTTGAAGCGCCGCACGAGCCAGCGGTCGCCCTGGACCACGAGGTGGGAGATGGACCCGTTGTCCGCGCCCAGGAACGCGAAGCGGTCGACCGCGCGGCTCGCCTGCGCGAAGACTTCGCCGATCACGCCGCCGTGGGTGAACACCGCGACGCGGCGGTCGGGGTTGGCCGCGGCGATCCGCATGAGCGCCCGGCGGATGCGCCGTCCGAACGCCTCGTCGGATTCCGCGCCCGGGATCACCGCCCAGCGCTGCTCGGTCCAGAGCCGGTCGACGATCGGGTGGCCTTCGGTCGTGTACTGGCGAAAGAGCCCGTTTTCCCAGTCGCCCAGGTGGATTTCGCGCAGCTCTGGCACGACCTCGAGCGTGAGGCCCAGCTTCTCGGCGAGCGGCGCGGCGGTCTGCACCGTGCGCCGCAGCGTGGTGACGTAGAGCGCTTCGATGCGCTCGCCGACGAGCCGTTCGCCGATGCGGAGGGCGTGGTCGCGGCCTTCGGGTGCGAGGTCGGGGTCGGCCTGGCCGTCGACGAGGTCGAACGGCGCGTTGATCCGCGCGGGCGCGGATTCTCCGTGGCGCACCAAGAAGATCTCGGTCGCTCCCGGCTGGGGGCTGAACCGGTGCTGGCGGTATTCGACTTCCTGCTCGGGCGTGCTCATGGCCCCGACCCTAGCCGGGCCGGGTTGCGAGCCGGGGTCCTCAGCCCAGCTGTTTGTCCACGAAACACCACCGCCACGTCTCGCCCGGTTCGAAGCTGCGCATCACCGGGTGGCGGCTGTCGTGGAAGTGCAGCGTCGCGTGCTTGCGCGGCGAGGAGTCGCAGCACGCGACGTTGCCGCACTTGAGGCACATGCGCAGGTGCACCCAGGTCGTGCCTTCCGCGATGCACGCGGCGCAGACGTCGGGGGAGCTCGGGTCCATGTCGCGCCACGGGTGGGCCAAGTGTTTGCAGGAGCGCGCCGTGACGGCCGGAGTGCTCAGCTCGCGTGCGACGACCGGCGCTTCTTCTTCGACGCGGTCGAGCAGCGACTCCTCGATGTCGAGCCGGGCGAGCACGCGGCGCAGCACGGTGTCGTCGGCCGTGCCGTTGTCGCGCGCCAGCAGGAATTGCTCGCGGTCGACCTCCAAAAGCTGCAGGCGCAGCCGCCGGTAGGCGTCGCTCGGGGTCTCGGCGAGCGCGCTCTGGCGGCCGAGCTGCTCCCACGCCGAGTCTGCGCGGTACTGGAGGCGGTCGCGCAGCCGTTCGATGATGTCCGGCGGGTCGTCCGGGGTGCTGATCTCCTCGAGCTTCGCGAGCGAGGCGCGGGTCATGTCGTTGACCACGGCGGCTTCCTGCAGTGCGTCCTCGGCCGGGTCGGGCCGCGGCAGACGCAGGCGCCGGATCAGCGTCGGCAACGTCATGCCCTGTACCACGAGCGTGCCCGCCACGACCACGAACGCGGCCAGCACCAGCACGGCGCGCTGCGGGGTGTCGGCCGGGAGCACGAACGCCGCGGCGAGCGTGACGACACCGCGCATGCCGGCCCACGCGATCACCGCGGAGTAGCGCCAGGGCCAGATCTTCGGCTTCTTGACGAAGCGGGCGGTGAGGCGCTTCTGCACGCCGATGCCGACCAGCCACAGCACGCGCGTGAGGATCACCGTGCCGAGCACCGCGGTGCAGATGCCGACGAGCTCCCACACCGACAGGCCCGTTTTGGAGACCTCGATGAGGATCCCGCGCAGCTGCAGGCCGATCAGCAGGAAGACCATGTTCTCCAGCAGGAACTGCACCGTCTGCCAGTTGAGCCGCGACGCGAGCCGCGTGGAGCCGGAGAGGATGCGCGGCGACTCGTGGCCGAGCATCAGGCCGCAGACGACCACCGCGAGCACCCCGGAGCCGTGCGCGACCTCGGCCAGCAGGTAGGCGACGAACGGCACGGCGAAGGAAAGCGCCGTGTCCGTGACCGGTTCCTCCAGGCGCTTGCGCAGCTGGGTCGCGACCAGGCCGACCAGGAGGCCGACCACGATCCCGCCGAACGCGGCGAGCAGGAAGTCGAGCCCGACCTGCCACAGGCTGATCGACCCGGCGATGGCCGCGATCGCGGTGCGCAGGGTGACCAGCGCGGCCGCATCGTTGAACAGGCTCTCGCCCTCCAGCAGCCGCACGAGCTTGCGCGGCATGCCGACCCGGCGCGCGACCACACTCGCCGCCACCGCGTCGGGCGGCGCGACCACCGCGCCGAGCGCGATCCCCGCGGCGAGCGGCAGGCCCGGCACCACGGCCCAGGCGACCACACCGACGCCGAACGCGGTGAACACGACCAGGCCCACCGACAGCACGAGGATCGGCCCGCGCAGCTTGTTGAACGCGACCAGCGACGTCTGGATCGACGCCGAGTACAGCAGTGGGGGCAGGAGCCCGATCAGCACGACCTCGGGGTCGAGCTGGTAGTCGGGCAAGCTCGGGATGAACGACGCCGCGACCCCCACCGCGACCAGACACAGGGGCGCCGACCAGTCCAGACGCCTCGCGATGACCGTGACGACGAGGACCGTCACGACCAGCGCCACCAATTCCGCCGCGATGTGCACGGGGGTAATCATGACCCGCGCACGGTCGCGGGTGCTCGCGGGACACGGAACTCGCCACCGGCCCGGGTGTCCACCGTGGTCACTAGGCTGGTCCACGTGACGACGGTGGAGACGCGAGCCGGTGCGGTGCGTGGCGAAGTGCGCGACGGGGTGGGGTATTTCCTGGGTGTGCCCTATGCCGAGCCGCCCGTGGGTCCGCTACGGTTCCGGCCGCCGCGGCCGGTCGGCAGCTGGACCGGCGTCCGCGACGCGAGGCGGTTCGCCGCGCGGGCTCCGCAGCCGGAGGTGACCGGGCGCGGGTTCACCGGCGAGGAGGACTGCCTCCACGTCAACGTCTACGCGCCGGCCTCACCCGGGCCGTACCCGGTGCTGGTGTGGATCCACGGCGGTGGCGGGGTGATGGGCTCGCCGCACCAGTTCGACGCGTCGGCCTACGCGCGCCGCGGCGTGGTCGTGGTGACCGTCGGCTATCGCCTCGGGGTGCTGGGCATGCTGCGGCTGCCCGGCGTGTCCGAGGGCAATCTTTCACTGCACGACCAGGTGCTCGCGCTGGAATGGGCGCGCGACAACGTGGCCGCGTTCGGCGGCGACCCGGACCGGATCACGCTCGCCGGACAGTCGAACGGCGGGCGCACGGTCGGCACGTTGCTGGCGGTGCCGCGGACGCGGGGGCTTTTCCACCAGGCGATCGTGCAGAGCGGCACGGGCGTCGGCTCGGTCGTGCACACGCCGGCCGAGGGCGAGGCCGTGGCGGCGGCGCTGCTGGCCGACCTCGGCGTGCCCGCGGGCGAGCTCGCCACGCTGCCGGTGACGCGGATCCTCGAGGCGCAGCAACGGGTCGCGGCCGCTTCGGGGAAGCTCGTGACCTACCGCGTGATCGTGGACGGAGATCTGCTGCCCCGGTTTCCGGGTGAGGCCGTGGCCGACGGGGCCGCGCGCGACGTTCGGGTTCTCACCGGCACGACGGCCGACGAGCAGGACCTGTTCTCCTGGCTGCAGACCGGCCGCGCGAAGCTGCTCGGCACCGGCTCGACGATGCTCGACGACGAGACGATCGCCAAGGGCGTCGCCGCCTACCGCGAGCTGCTGCCGGACTGGCCCGAGGATCAGCTGCGCAACCGCGTGCGGACGGCCGGCGACTGGTGGCTGCCCGCCATCCGGCTGGCGGAGGCGCAGCACGCCGCCGGCGGCACCGCGTGGATGTACCGGCTCGACTGGCGGATCGCGCCGCGCGGCAAGGGGCTCGGCGCCGTGCACGGGCTCGACCTGCCGCTGATGTTCGACGACATCGGCAACAAGAACTGGCGCTTCCTGTTCGCGCTGGCGAAACCGGATCCGGCTCGGCTGCAGGCGATGGCGACGCAGATGTTCGACGTGTGGGTCCGCTTCGTTGCGACGGGCGACCCGGGCTGGGGGCCGTACGAGCCTGGCGCACGGATCACGCGGCTGTTCGACGACGTGAGCACGACCGTGTCCGATCCGGACGCCGAGCAGCGCCGGCTGTGGGATTCCCTCTGAGACCGGGTCAGAGCGCAGTTTCAGAGGGCAGTTTCAGAGGGCACTGACGTAGAACCATTGGCCGGCTTCGCGGACGAAGCGGCTGTTCTCGTGCAGTGCGTCTTCGTTGCCGCGGAAGCGGTAGTGCGCGCGGAACTCGACGGTGCCCTCGTTCTGCAGCAGCCCGCCGCCTGTGCCGCCGAGGATGTCGAGGCCGGTCCACTCCTGGCCGTCGTCGAGGCGCAGCCGCTTCGGACGGGTGTCCGGGTGCCAGGTCGCCAGCAGGTACGCGGCATCGGCGACGGCGAACGCGCTGTAGCGCGAGCGCATGAGCAGCTCGGCGGTCGGCGCGGTCTGGCGGCCGTCGTGGAAGCGGCCGCAGCACTCGGCGTAGGGCTGAAGCAGGCCGCAGGGACAGCGTGGGTCAGCCGCGGGCACGCTTGACCCCGGCCTGGGCGGATTCCTGCGCGCCCTTCACGGCCAGCCGGTCGGCGCGCTCGTTCTCGGGCAGGCCGGCGTGGCCCTTGACCCACAGCCACTCGACCTCGTGGCGCTCGCCCGCGGCGTCGAGGCGCTGCCACAGGTCGGCGTTTTTCACGGGCTGCTTCGCCGCGGTCTGCCAGCCGTTCTTCTTCCAGCGCGGCATCCACTGCATCACGCCGTTGCGGACGTAGGTGCTGTCGGTGTAGATCCGCACGACCGAGGGTCGCGTGAGGCTTTCCAGGGCGCGGATCGGCGCCATCAGCTCCATGCGGTTGTTGGTGGTCACGGTGTCCTCGCCGCCGTAGAGCTCGCGCTCGTGGCGGCCGTAGCGCAGGAAGGCGCCCCAGCCGCCCGGGCCGGGGTTGCCGCTGCACGCTCCGTCGGTGTAGATCTCCACGGCCTCTTCGCTCACGCAGCGACCCTACCGAGCGCGTCAGGCGAAGTGGCGGAGGCTCGGCCAGAGTGCCGACCACGCGGCCGTGGTTCCGGTGCACAGGGCGACCGGGGTGCCCTGCTCGTCGTTGTCGATCCCGGCGTCCTGCACGGCGACCTGGCGGCAGCCGGTGAACGCGCGGGCCGGGCGGTCGAACGTGCCGACGAGCACCACGGCCCCGTCCATCCGGTCGGGCGGCGGGCCCCAGTCGGCGTAGGACATGTGGCCCGAGTACGGCGTGGGCAAGTCGTGCGCCGGGCCGTAGCGCTCGATCGCGCCGGCTTCGCCGTAGTTGCTGGTGAAGACGACGGCGTCGGCCTTCTCAGGAATCTGCCGCCAGACGTCGGCGACAGTCGTGACGAACCCCGGCCAGCCGATCTGCTCGCCCTGCTCCTTGTTCAGCGCGAGCACCGGACCGAGGGCTTGCGCCGGCACGATCGGCAGCCCGATGGCGAGGGAGACGGCCGCCCCGAGCGCCGCGGCGACCAGCCACCACCGCCTCGCCCGGCGGCGCGCGAACCACTCCAGTGCGGGTTGCACGCCGGCGGCGGTGAGCAGCATCAGCAGCGGCAGCGAGTAGTACGGCTTGCCGCCGAGCGCGAGCAGGATGACGCAGAGAATCGGATAGGCCAGCGAGAGCGAGCGCAGCCGAGGCATCTTCCACAGCCGCACGATCCCGGCGATCCACACGGGCACCAGCGCGGGCGACAGGTACGCGATCTGCAGCGGGACGAACATCAGGCGGTTCTCGGCGCCGTCGTTCTCGCTGATGCCGCCGGCGAACGTGACCATGGGCCAGCCGTTGCGCGCCTCCCAGACGAGCACGGGCGCGACCGCCGCGAGCGCGATGGCCGCGCCGGCCGCCAGCCACCACGTCCGGAACACCTTGCGGGGCCCCGTGACGAACACGCTGACCGCCAGCGCGACGAGCAGCAGGGGCACGAGCCACTTGTTGAGCAGCCCGACGCCCGTCGCCGCGCCGATCGCGAGCCACCAGCGGCCGTCGCCGGTCTTGAGCAGCTTGACGGTGAACAGCCCCAGCGCCGACCAGACGAGCATGTCGATCGTGGTGGTGGACAGCATGTGCGAGACGACGAGGACGTAGCCGGACAGGGCCGTGACCACGGCGGTGATCACCTGACCCGCGTATCCGGCCCCGAACTCCCGCGCGACCAACGCCAGGACGATCACGGTCGCCACCCCGGCGAGCGTCGCGACCACCCTCAGCCCGGGCGGCGTGTCCCCGAACAGGCTCGTCGCGAGCCTCGCCAACGCCGGCGTCAACGGCGGCTGGTCCACGTACCCCCACGCCAGCCTGTTCCCGGCGGCGACGTAGTAGAACTCGTCGCGGTGGAAGCCGTACCCGCCGGACAACACCGTGAGCACCGCGGCCTGCACCAGCACCACGACCCCGACCCCGCCCGCCGCGAACGGCACCCTGGTCTTCGTGGCTGTCTCCGAAGCGGTTTCCCCCATGGCTCCCCCTCACCCGGAAGGCGGATCGTAACGCCGTTCCGAGATCGACAGGGCCCACGTTTCCGACCCGAGACTCGGCGGGGCCGGGTCAGCGCGGCGACACGTCACGGATTGCCTGGACCACGGCGTCCGGCCGGAGCCAGGCGAGGCCCGAGTGCCCGGCATCGTCCAGGCGGCGGACTTCGGCTCGAGGGAGTGCGGCGGCCAGATCGGTGTACAGCCGGTGCTTGGCTCGATTGGACTCGACCAGCGAGGCGCGGGCCTGTAGAGCCGCGCGTACAGGCCGCCGAGTGAATGCCCGACCAGTGCATACGGGCCTGGCACAGCCGCGGCGCGCAAGAGCTCGCGCAGATCGCGGGTCGCCTGTGTGCCGCTGCGGGGGAGCTCCACCGCATCGCTCCACCCGGCGGCGCCCGCATGATGGGACGCGGAACAACGCCCGCAGCGAGGCGTTGTCCCCAGCACGGGTCGACGGAAGGGGCAAGCATGACGGCGAGCACCAGGGACTTCACCCAAGCCTGGCAGGACTGGAAGCTCCAGCGCGAGAAGGAGCTGGCCGACCCCTACGGCTGGCTGGCGCTCGTGTCCCTCGACTGGCTGGAGGACGAGCCGCGCAGCTACGGGAACCTGCCAGGGAAGTGGTGGCAGGACGAGGAAGCCGCGTACGTCGATCCGGACGGTGCCGACCTCGAGCACGAGGGCGAGAAGGTCACCGGTGTCAAGCGGATCGAGCTGGTGAACAGCGGCGCCGGGACGCGGGTGAGGGCCGGGGCCGTCGAGGTGGAGATCGCGAGGCGGTCGGGGTACCTGATTCGGGTGCACGATCCCGAGGCGCCGGTGCTCGCCGGGTTCCGGGGTGTGCCGGCGTATGAACCGGATGAGAGCTGGGCCGTCGAAGCGCGGTTCGAGGCGTTCGAGGAGCCGCGGCCGGTCACGGTGGGGGCCGTGGTCGAGGGGCTGTCGCACGTGTACACCGCGCCCGGCAAGGTCCGGTTCACCCACGATGGTGCCGAGTACACGCTCACCGCCTTCAACGGGCGCGAAGGCGGGTTCACGATCCTTTTCACCGACGCCACCAGCGGCGTCACCACCTACGCGGCCAACCGGTCGCTGTCGGTGGACAAGCCGGACGAGCACGGCCGCGTCACGGTGGACTTCACGAGGGCCCGCAACCTGCCCTGCGCGTTCACCGACTTCGCGACGTGCCCGCTGCCGCCCGAGGGCAACCGGCTCCCGTTCGCCGTGGAGGCGGGGGAGAAGCTGCCCTACGAGCGGCAGTAGACCTCACTCGCCGCGGAACTCGGGGCGACGCTTGGCGCGGAAGGCGGCCAGGCCTTCGGCGAAGTCCTTGGTGGCGAACAACGACGACTGACCGGTCCGCTCCAGCTCGAACGCGCCGTCGAGCTGGGCCAGCGACGAAGCGGCCAACGCCCGCTTCGTCTGCGCGAACGAAGCTGTGGGGCCTTCGGCGAGCTGCTGAGTGAGGCGGGCGACCTCCGCGTCGAAGTCGGCGTCCGGCACGACGTGGGAGATCATGCCCCACTCCAGGGCCTGCGGAGCCGGCACACGCTCGGCCAGCATCGCCATCCGCGCCGCCCGGGCGCGGCCGATGGCGGCGGGCACCAAAGCGGTGGAGCCGCCGTCGGGCATGAGACCGACGTTGGCGAACGCCAGCAGGAAGTACGCCGACTCCCGCGCCACGCACAGGTCCGCGGCCAGCGCGAACGAGCAGCCCACGCCCACGGCCGGGCCGTTCACCGCGGCCACCACCGGCTTCGGGATGTCGCGGAACAGGCGCGTGAGCCGGTTGGCGGCGTCGATCGTGCCCGTGTCCGGGTCGGCTTCGATGTCGCTGCCGGCGAGATCGGCGCCGGCGCAGAAGGCGCGCCCGGCTCCGGTCAGCACGACCACCCGCACGCTCGCGTCGGCCAGCGCTTCCTCCACGGCGTCGCCGGCGCGTACGAGCATCGCGGTCGTCACGGCGTTGAGCCGGTCGGGCCGGTCGAACTCGATGCGCAGCGCGGCACCGTCCTGCTCGATCTTCACTGGCACATCAACTGGCGCGGTCAAGGAAGGCCCCTTTCAGGCGAGTCCGGCGTGGCGGCTGACGTACGCCCGGGCGCGCGTCGGGTCGTAGGTGCGGGCGATCTGCAGTTTCTCCGCCTCCAGCGAACCTTCCGCGTGCGTGGCGAGCACGGCCTGGTAGCCACCGTAGTCGCGGGCGGTGAGGTCGGCGATGAGGTTCAGCAACCGCAGCCGGGGCTCGGCCGGCACGGCGGCCGCGTAGTACTTCTCCAGCACCGCGCGGATCTCCGGGTTCGCCCAGTCCTCACCGCCCGGGCCGGTGGCGAGCAGGCCACCGGCGAGGTCCATGAGCTTCGCCGCCGCGTCGTGGAAGCCGTGCGCGAAGGTGTACTTCGCCGTGTTCACCGCGACGGGGTCGGGCTGCTGGATGCCGTCCTGCCCGGGCCGCGACCGCAGCGCGGCCAGCTCCGCGAGCCCGCGCACCGTCTCGGCGTACGCGATGAGCTGCGTGATCTTGTCCTTCACATGCCCGGCGCGCGCGATGCCGTTGTACTCCGCGATCAGCGACGCCGAGCCCACGAGCAGGTCGAGCAGCGGCAGCTTGTAGTTGATCGCGGTGAACCGGTGATAGTCCACGAACGCGATCGCCAGCGGCCCCGCGAGCTCCGGGCGCCGGTTCAGGAACACGCGCTCCTTCGGTACCCGCACATCGTTGAACACCGTGAGGCTCTCGAGCATCTTGTGCTTCGACGACAACGGGAACTCGAACTCGTTGCGCTCACCGGCGAGGTAGGGCGACACGTAGATGTCCAGGCCCGGCGTGTCGACCGGGATCGCGAACGACACCGCGTAGTCCGCGTCCTCGGGTCCCATCGCGCGCGTCGGCAGCACGATCAGCTCGTCGGCGTTGGCCGAGTACGACGTGTGGCACTTCGCGCCGCGCACGGTGATCGAGTCGGCGTCCTCGTCGACGATCCGCACGTACAGGTCCGGGTCGGCCTGCTGGTGCGGCGCGAGCGAACGGTCGCCCTTCACGTCCGTCTGCGCCACGGCCAGCGCCAGGTCGTCGCGGCACACGCGCTCGTGGAACGCCTTCGCGCGCTCCAGCTCCTCACCTTCGAGCGTGCGCAGCAGCGCGAACATCGCGTCGCTGCCCACCTCCTTGAGCACGATGATCCCGCCGCCCAGCCGGGAGACGGTCTCGATCAGCTCACCGCGTGCCCGCAGCTGTTCGGCCGAACGCGGCACCCGGTAGAACGCCGAGTACCCCTCGGCCACGGCCAGCTCGGGGTGCGACTGCGCGATGTCGAAGCAGTGCGCGGAGTGGTCCACCGCGAGCGTCAGCTCCGGGTGGTCGCCCACGCTCGTCACCCGCTGCCCGCGGTAGAACACGCGACGGCCGTCGCGCAGCCCGTCCCGGTACTCCTTCGCCGTGCGCAAACCCATGTAACGCCTGCCTTTTCGTGAGAGAGGGTGGTCAGTTGGCGGCGGCTAGTCCCGGACGGCCAAGTCCCGGCCGATGATCTCTTTCATGATCTCGGTGGTGCCGCCGTAGATCGTCTGGATGCGGGAGTCCACAAAGGCCCTCGCGACGGGGTACTCCAGCATGTAGCCGTAGCCGCCGTGCAGCTGCAAGCAGCGGTCGACCACGCGCTTCTGCAGCTCGCTGGCCCACCACTTCGCCTTCGCCGCGTCGACCGCGGTGAGGGTGCCGGCGTTGAGCTCGTGCACGCACGCGTCGAGGTACGCGGCCGTCACATCGCGTTCGGTGGCGATCTCCGCGAGCACGAAGCGGGTGTTCTGGAAGTCGCCGATCGCCTTGCCGAACGCCTTGCGGCTGAAGCAGTACTCGCGCGTCTCGGCGAACACCGCGTCGACGCTCGCGAGGCTGCCGACGGCGATCGACATGCGCTCGCGCGGCAGCCGTTCCATCAGGTGCGCGAACCCGCGGCCCTCGGTGCCGAGCAGGTTCGCCACCGGCACGCGTACCTGTTCGAAGAACAGCTCCGCGGTGTCCTGGGCGTGCAGGCCGACCTTGTCGAGCTTGCGTCCGCGCGTGAAGCCGGGGGTGCCGTCCTCGACCACGATCAGGCTGAACCCGCGCGAACCCGCCGCCGGGTCCGTGCGCGCCACCACGATCACGAAATCGGCGTTGATGCCGCTGGTGATGAACGTCTTCTGTCCATTGAGGACCCATTCGCCACCGTCGCGCACGGCCGTGGTGCGCACACCCTGCAGATCGCTGCCCGCGCCGGGCTCGGTCATCGCGATGGCGCCGATCAGCTCGCCCGAAGCCATGCCCGGCAGCCACTTCCGCCGCTGCTCGTCGGTGCCGAGGTCCTGCACGTACGGAATGACAATGTCGTCCTGCAGCCCGAAACTCGAGTGCAGCGAGGCCGCCCCGACCCGCGCCAGTTCCTCGGCCACGACCACGCGGTAGCGGTAGTCCGGCTGCCCGGCGCCGCCGTGCTCCTCGGGTACGGCCAGCCCGATCACGCCCTGCTTGCCGGCAGCGCGCCAGACCTCGCGGTCGATCAGCCGGTCGGCGTCCCACCGGTCGAGGTTCGGCACGACTTCGCGTGCGGTGAACTCCCGGACCAGTTCGCGGTAGGCCTCGTGGTCGGCGGTGAAGAGCTGGCGCTGCACGGTGCCCCCTGCGTCGTCGAAAGTTATCTAACGATCGTTAAACGCGCCCGCCGCTGTCAAGAGACACGGGTCACTGTATATCTAACGATCGCTAAGTTACCTTCGGTGGCGAAACAGAGTCCCGAACCGAACGTAGGCCGAACGAAGGAGTCCGGATGCTGCGCACGCGCTTCTGTGAGGTTTTCGGGGTGGCGCACCCCATCGTCCAAGGCGGCATGCAGTGGGTGGGCCGCGCGGAGCTCGTGGCCGCTGTGGCCAACGCGGGCGCGCTCGGTTTCCTCACCGCGCTCACGCAGCCGACGCCGGAGGATCTGGCGAAGGAGATCGTCCGCTGCCGGGAGCTCACGGACAAACCCTTCGGGGTGAACCTCACGATCCTGCCGTCGATCAACCCGCCGCCGTACGCCGAGTACCGCGACGTGATCACCAGTTCCGGCGTGCCTGTCGTCGAGACCGCCGGGTTCAACCCCGCCGAGCACCTGCCCGCGTTCCGCGCGGCCGGGGTGAAGGTGCTGCACAAGTGCACCAGCGTCCGCCACGCGGTGAAGGCGCAGGCCCTCGGTGTGGACGGCGTTTCCATCGACGGGTTCGAGTGCGCCGGGCACCCCGGCGAGGACGATGTCCCGGGCCTGGTGCTGATCCCCGCCGCGGCCGAGCAGGTCATCATCCCGATGATCGCCTCCGGCGGGTTCGCCGACGGCCGCGGCCTCGTCGCCGCGCTCGCGCTCGGCGCCGACGGCGTCAACATGGGCACCCGGTTCCTCGCCACGGCCGAGGCGCCGGTGCACGACAACGTGAAGCAGCGCCTCGTCGAGGCGACCGAGCGCGACACGGAGCTGATCTTCCGGTCGCTGCGCAACACCGCCCGGGTGGCGTCCAACGCCACGAGCCGAGAGGTGGTCGGCATCCTCGCCGACGGCGGTGGCTTCGACGACGTGCGCGACCTGGTGGCGGGCAGCCGCGGCCGCAAGGTGTACGAGACCGGCGACGTCGACCTCGGCATCTGGTCCGCGGGTGTGGTGCAGGGACTCGTCCACGACGTGCCGACGGTGGCGGAGCTGGTTTCCCGCGTCGTCGCCGAGGCACACGAGATCATCGCCGGCCGCCTGGCCGGCGTGCTGGCCTGAGGAGGACACGGATGGACATCGCGAACACGGTCGCGCTCGTGACCGGCGGGGCGTCGGGGCTGGGCCTGGCCACCGCGAAGGAGCTGCACAAGCGCGGCGCGAAGGTGGTGGTGGTCGATCTGCCCACTTCGGACGGTGCCGCGGTCGCCGCGGAGCTGGACGGCGTGTTCGCCCCGGCCGACGTGACGAGCGAGGCCGACGTGCAGGCCGCCGTCGACACCGCCGCGTCGCTGGGCGACCTGCGGGTGGTCGTGAACTGCGCGGGCATCGGCAACGCGGTGAAGACCGTCGGGAAGAAGGGCACGTTCCCACTGGACGCGTTCACGAAGGTCGTGTCGGTCAACCTGATCGGCACGTTCAACGTGCTCCGGCTGGCCGCCGAGCGCATCGCGGGCGTGGACCCGGTGGCCGACGAACGCGGGGTCATCGTGAACACCGCGTCCGTGGCGGCGTTCGACGGTCAGGTCGGGCAGGCGGCGTATTCGGCGTCGAAGGGCGGGATCGTCGGCATGACGCTGCCGGTCGCGCGCGACCTGGCGAGCCTCAAGATCCGCGTGATGACCATCGCGCCGGGGCTGTTCCGCACGCCGCTGTTCGCGACGCTGCCCGACGAGGCCGTCGAGTCGCTCGGCGCGCAGGTGCCGCACCCGTCCCGGCTGGGTGATCCGGCGGAGTACGCGGCGCTGGCCTGCCATATCGTGGAGAACCCGATGCTCAACGGCGAGACCATCCGGCTCGACGGCGCCATCCGCATGGCCCCGCGCTGAGCCTAGACTCGGCGGGGAAGCTTCCGGACTCGATGGGTGGAACATGGTGCGTGCGCGGGAGGCGGTGGCGTCGGCTTCGGTCTCGATCGAGGTCGAGCCGGGGGCCGGCTGGCGGCACTACGACGAGCTGGAGCTGACGCCCCTGCTCGCCGCCGCGCTCGACGCGTTCTACGAGCACGGTTTTCACGGCACCTCGGTGCGCGACATCGTCCGCCGGGTCGGGCAGACCGTGCCTTCGCTGTACTACCACCACGACAGCAAGGAAGGCGCGTTCGCCGCGTTGCTCGACCTGGGCACCGGCGAAGCCGTCAGCCGGGTCAACGCCGCGGCGGCCGACGCGGCCGGCCCGCGCGAGCAGCTGGTCAACGTCGTCGAAGCCGTGGTGCTGCACATGACGCACCGCACGCGCCTGGCGGCGCTTGACCTCGAGCTGCGGCACCTCTCGCCGGACTCGCGCAAGCGGTACGCCGCGCGCCGCAAGGAGATCGAGACCGTCCTGACCGGCATCATCGAGGACGGCGCGCGCGAGGGTGTGTTCACGGTGGCCCACGCCGAGGAGACGGTGCGGGCCGTGCTGGGCATGTGCCAGTCGATCGCGCGCTGGTACCAGCCCGGTGGCCCGCTGAAGCCCGAAGAGCTCGCCGAGCGGTACGTGGACCTCGCGCTGCGCACGGTCGGTGCGCGGCCGGTGAAGCGCAAACGCTGAGGCGCGTCACGGACGCGGCGCCGGCTCCAGGTACAGGGTGCGCCAGATGACCTCGGTCATGGAATCGGCCAGCGTGTCGTCCTCGGACTCCGGGGTGAAGCGCAGCGTCTGGTGGCACGTGCGCTCGACCATCCACGTGAGCGCGGAAGCCGTGGCGCGCACGGGCATCGGGGCGATCGTGCCGGCGGCCTGACCGCGTTCGATGATCGCCGCGATGGCGTCGACGAGGCCATCCATGATGCCGCGGTAGAGCTCGTCGACCTCGGAGTCGTAGGCCGCCATCTCGATCACGGCGTAGAGCACCGAACGGTGGTTGCGGTAGCGGGCGATGATCTCCGTGATCGACGCCCGCAGGTCCTCCGGATCGCGCGCGTCGGCGCTGTCCCACCAGCGTTGCGCGGCCTCGGTGAGGTCGGCGAACACGTGCTGGGCGAACAGCCGCAGCAGCTGGCCCTTGTCCTCGAAGTAGACGTAGAAGGTGGCACGCGAGATGCCGCCCTCGGACGCCAGGCGGTCGACGCTCAGCTCGGTGAACGTGAGTCCCTCGCCCATGAGGCGCTCGGTGGCCTCCAGCAACTGACGGCCGAGCGTCTCCCGGCGCTGCTGCTTGCGAGCGGTCTGGGGCTTGCGGGTCACCGACGGCATCCAGCCTCCTTTTCTTCGCTCTCACCCTACCGGCTCGCAACTCGAATTGACTGGACAGAGAATCCAGACATACTGTCTTGACAACATGTGAGCTGGGCCATACGCTCAACTTAACGAACGCTAGATAGCTCTTCCGAGGTCACAGCCGACCGGTTCGGGCGCCCGCGGCGCACCGGTCGACTCCCCGTCCGGTTCCCCCGCCAGGAGCGCCCATGTACCCCGGTGTCCACGCCGAGCAGTTCCCCGACAAGCCCGCCGTCGTCGTGGCGGGCGGCGAGGTGCTCACGTACGGGCAGCTGGAGGAGCGTTCGGCGCGGCTGGCGCGCTACCTGCACGACGCGGGGCTGCGCCGCGGCGACCACATCGCGCTCCTTTCGGGAAATGACCCGAAAGTGTTCGAGGTCTACTGGGCCGCGCTGCGCTCGGGCCTCTACATCACCGCCGTGAACCGGCACCTGTCGCCGGCCGAGGTCGCCTACATCGTCGACGACTGCGGCGCCGAGGCGCTGATCGTGTCGGCCGGGCTCGCCGACGTGGCCGAGGCCGTCGTCGCGGACACGCCGAAGGTGCGCATCCGCCTGGCGTACCGGGCAAGCGTGGCCGGGTACGAGTCCTATGAGGACGCGCTGGCGAGCACGTCGGCCGAGCCGCTGCCGGAGCAGCCGCGGGGCATGGACATGCTCTACTCGTCCGGCACCACCGGTCGGCCCAAGGGGATCAAGCCGCCGCTGCCCGAGCGCCGGGTCGACGAGCCGGGTGACGTCTACACCGCGGTTTTCGGGCCCCTGTACGGGTTCGGCCCCGACACGGTCTACCTCTCGCCCGCGCCGATCTACCACGCGGCGCCGCTGCGCTTCGGCGGTGTGGTGCAGGCGCTGGGCGGCACGGTGGTACTGATGGAGAAGTTCGACGCGGAGCAAGCGCTTTCCGCGATCGAGACCCACCGCGTGACGCACAGCCAGTGGGTGCCGACGATGTTCGTCCGCATGCTCAAGCTCCGCGAAGCCACGCGCGCGAAGTACGACCTGTCGAGCCAGCGCGCGGCCATCCACGCCGCGGCGCCGTGTCCGGTCGACGTCAAGCGCGCCATGATCGACTGGTGGGGCCCGGTCCTGCACGAGTACTACTCGTCCACCGAGGGCAGCGGCATCACGTTCATCGACAGCGAGCAGTGGCTGCGCAAGCCCGGCTCGGTCGGGCCGGCCGGCGTCGGCGTGCTCCGGATCTGCGGCGAGGACGGCGAAGAGCTGCCGGCGGGCGGCATCGGCACCGTCTACTTCGAACGCGACGCGCTGCCGTTTGCCTACCACAACGACCCGGGCAAGACCGCCGAAGCGCAGCACCCGGAGCACCCGACGTGGACCACCACCGGCGACGTCGGCTACGTCGACGAGGACGGCTTCCTGTTCCTCACCGACCGCAAGGCCTTCATGATCATCTCCGGCGGGGTGAACATCTACCCGCAGGAGATCGAGAACGCGCTGACGCTGCACCCGAAGGTGCTCGACGTCGCCGTGGTCGGCGTGCCCGACCCGGAGATGGGCGAGGCGGTGCAGGCGTTCGTCGAACCCGCGGGCGAGGCCGCGCCCGGGCTCGGCGACGAGCTGCGCGAGTACCTGCGCGAACGCATCGCGCACTACAAGGTCCCCCGGGCGTTCACCTTCGTGGACCGGCTGCCCCGCACTCCCACCGGGAAGCTCGTCAAGGGCGAGCTCACCCGCTGACCGACCACCTCGGACTCACCAGGAGCGAGAAGATCATGCAGATCAAGGCCGCGGTGCTGCGCGCCGCCGACGGGCCCTACCGGATCGAGGACGTCGAGCTGCCCGCCCCGAGCACGGACCAGGTGCTGGTGCGCATCGCCGGCGCCGGGCTCTGTCACACGGACCTGCTGCCGCGCGCGCCGGGTTTCCTGGCCGCGCCGCCGATCATCACCGGGCACGAAGGCTCGGGGATCGTCGAGGCCGTGGGCGCCGACGTCACGAGCCTGGCGCCGGGTGACCACGTGGTGCTCTCGTTCGACTTCTGCGGCCACTGCGCCAACTGCGTCGCCGGGCACCCGTCGTACTGCGAGACCTTCTTCCCACGCAACCTCACCGGCCACGACCCGGACGGCGGGCAGCCGGTGCTCGACGCCGCCGGCGAGGCCGTGGCCGCCCGCTGGTTCGGGCAGTCGTCGTTCGCCTCGCACTCGGTGGTCGCCGCACGCAACGCGGTGAAGGTCGACCCGGAGCTGCCGCTGGAGCTGCTCGGCCCGCTCGGCTGCGGCATCCAGACCGGCGCGGCCTCGGTGTTCAGCGCGCTCGGCGTGGCGCCCGGCACGAGTTTCGTCGTGTTCGGCGCCGGCGGCGTGGGCCTGTCCGCGGTGATGGCCGCGCGGGTGGCCGGTGCCGCGCGGATCGTCGCCGTGGACCTCAACCCGCGCCGGCTGGAGCTGGCGAAGGAGCTCGGCGCCACGCACGTCGTCGACGGCGCCGCGGCCGACCTGGTCGAGCAGCTGCTCGCGGCCACGGGCGGCGCTCAGTACACGCTGGACACCACCGGCGTGCCGTCGGTGATCACCACGGCGATCGCGGTGCTGCGCCCGACCGGCACCTGCGGGCTCGTCGGGGTGCAGCAGGGCGACCTGGTGCTCGACCCGACGGCGCTCGCCGTGGGCCGCAACGTGATGGGAATCCTCGAGGGCGACGCTGTGCCGCAAGTGATGATCCCGCGGCTGATCGAGCTGTGGCGCCAGGGCCGGTTCCCGTTCGACCGGCTCGTGGAGACGTTCCCGTTCGAGGAGATCAACGAAGCCGAGCAGGCGAGCCTGAAGGGCGAGGTCGTGAAGCCCGTCCTGGTTCCCTCCGCGCGGAAGGAGTGAGCACGTGAAGATCGTCGTGGACCGCGCCCGCTGCACCGGGCTGGGCATCTGCGAGTCGTTCGCGCCCGAGGTGTTCGAGGTGGACGACAACGGTGACCTGGTCCTCTCGTCCGAGACCGTGCCCGACGGGCTGGAGTCCGAAGTGGAGCAAGCCGTGACGGGGTGCCCGACCGAGGCACTGAGGCTTGAGAAGTGACGGGGCTTGAGAAGTGACGGGGCTTGAGAAGTGACACGTCTCGTGGTGGTCGGCGCCTCCCTGGCCGGGCTGCGGGCCGTGGAGGGCGCGCGCAAGGCCGGGTTCACCGGGCCCGTCACGCTCGTCGGCGCCGAGGAACACCTGCCCTACGACCGGCCGCCGCTGTCGAAAGCGTTCCTCGACGGGCCGGTCGCCGCGCCGGTGTTCCGCGAGGAGCAGGTGCTGCGGGACGAGCTCGGCGTCGAGCTCGTGCTCGGCACCCGGGCGCACGCGCTGGACCCGGCCGAGCGCGTGGTGCACGCGGGCGAGAAGGAGATCCCGTACGACGGCCTTGTGATCGCCACCGGCGCGACCGCCCGGACGCTGCCCGGCACGAGCCACCTGGCCGGCGTGCACACGCTGCGCACCCTCGACGACGCGCTCGCCGTGCGCGCGGCCCTCGACGCCGGTGCGCGCACGGTGGTGATCGGCGCTGGGTTCATCGGCTCGGAAGTCGCTTCGGCAGCGCGCAAACGCGGTCTCCCGGTGACCGTGGTGGAGGCCGCGCCGACGCCGTTGATGCGCGCGATCGGCGCCATGGGAGAACCGTGCTCGGCGCTGCACCGAGCGAACGGCACGGACCTGCGCTGCGGCGTCGCCGTGACCGGCGTCGAAGGCCACGACCGTGTCGAGCGCGTGGGGCTGGCCGACGGCACGACGCTGGACGCCGACCTCGTCGTGGTCGGCGCCGGCGCGGTCCCGGCCACGGACTGGCTCGCGGGCAGCGGCCTCACGCTGGAGGACGGTGTGGTGTGCGACGAGACGCTCGCGACCGGGCTGCCCGGCGTGTACGCCGCGGGTGACGTCGCCCGGTGGGCCAACCCGTTGTTCGGCCGGGCCATGCGCCTGGAGCACTGGAGCAGCGCCGCGGAGCAGGGGGCCGCGGCGGGCGTTGCCGCCGCGTTGCCGGGGGCGGCCAAGCCGTACGAGACCGTGCCCTACTTCTGGTCCGACTGGTACGACAGCCGCATCCAGTTCGCCGGCGTGCCCGACGCCGACGAGACCCAGGTGGTGCTCGGCGATCCGGACGAGGGCCGGTTCGTCGCGCTGTACCGCTCCGGCGACCGCCTCACCGGCGTGCTCGCGGTGAACAAACAGCGGGAGATCATGAAGTTCCGGGCCCTCATCGCCCGCCGCACCGACTGGTCCGGCGCGCTCGACTTCGCCGCCCGGCGGCGGGAACCCGTGTCCGAAGGAGTGCGCTGATGCACGAACACGAAGCCCTGTACATCGACGGCGCGTGGGTGCGCCCGGCCGGCGGTGCCACGCTCGCCGTGATCTCGCCGGACACGGAGGAACGCATCGGCACGGTGCCGCTCGCCGGAGAGTCCGAAGTGGACTCCGCCGTCGCCGCCGCCGGCCGCGCGCTGCGGTCCGCGGAGTGGGGCGGGCTCACGCCGGAGGCCCGGTCCGGGCTGCTGATGGCGTTCGCCGAGGAGCTGGGCAAGAACGTGGCCCAGCGCGCCGAGCTCACCACGATCCAGAACGGCATGCCGATCACCGTCGCCACCGCCGCGGAGGGGGCCGGCCCGGTCGGGATCCTGCAGTACTACGCCGCGCTCGGGGCCGCGCCCGCCGAGGAGCGCCGGCCGAGGCTGGACGGGCAGGGCGTGACCGTGGTGCGCAAGGAGCCGGTCGGCGTCGTCGCGCTCGTGGTGCCGTGGAACTTCCCGCAGGTGCTCACGATGTTCAAGCTCGCGCCGGCCCTGGCCGCGGGCTGCACCGTGGTGCTCAAGCCCTCGCCCGAGACCACTTTGGACGCTTTGGAGCTGGCGGCCACCGCCGAGCGCGCCGGCCTGCCCGCGGGCGTGCTGAACGTGATCTCCGGCGGCGCCGACATCGGCGAGTACCTCGTGACGCACCCGGGCGTGCGGAAGGTCGCGTTCACCGGGTCCACGCCGGTGGGCCGCAAGATCGGCGAGGCCTGCGGCCGCCTGCTGCGTCCCGTCACGCTGGAGCTGGGCGGGAAGTCGGCGGCGATCGTGCTCGACGACGCCGATCTGGCGGCCACCGTGCAGGGCCTGGCCACCGCGAGCCTGCTCAACAACGGCCAGACCTGCTACCTCTCCACGCGCATCCTCGCCCCGCGTTCGCGCCACGACGAGGTCGTCGCCGCGCTGTCCGGGCTGGCGTCCGCGCTGACCGTCGGCGACCCGCTCGACCCGGGCACGCACATCGGCCCGCTCGTCAGCGACAAGCAGCGGCGCAGGGTCGAGGAGTACGTGGCCGTGGGCCGCGAGTCCGGTGCGACGCTCGCCGCCGGCGGTGGGCGCCCCGACCGTGACCGCGGCTGGTACGTGCAGCCGACCGTGTTCGGCGGCGTCGACAACGGCAGCCGGATCGCGCGGGAGGAGATCTTCGGCCCGGTGCTCACGGTGATCCCGTACGGCGACGTCGACGAAGCGGTCTCGATCGCCAACGACTCCGACTACGGCCTCGGCGGCACCATCTGGACCTCCGACGTGGAGAAGGGTCTCGACGTGGCGCGCCGCGTCGAGACCGGCAGCGTCGGCGTGAACTTCTACGACCTCGACCTGGGCGCTCCGTTCGGCGGCGTGAAGGCCAGCGGCGTCGGCCGCGAGCTCGGGCCCGAGGGCCTGGCCGCCTACCAGCAGCTCAAGTCCGTCTACTTGGGACAGGAGATTCCCGCATGACCGCCATCGTGACCCCGCAGCCGCCCGAGTACGACGAGATCGACCTTTCGTCGCGGGCCTTCTGGTCGACCCGCGCCGCCGACCGCGAGCGCAGTTTCGCGGCGCTGCGCCAGGAGCGTCCGGTGTCGTGGCACCGGCCGGTCGAGGACGCGCTGATGGAGGACCCCGAGGACCCCGGCTATTGGGCCGTGGTCCGCCACGCCGACATCGTCGAGGTGAGCCGCCGCAACGACGTGTTCGTGTCCGGCCAGGGCGTGATGTTCGAGAACATCCCCGAGGAGATGCTCGAGGCGTCGCAGTCGTTCCTGGCGATGGACCCGCCGCGGCACACGAAGATCCGCAAGCTCGTCAGCGCGGCGTTCACCCCGAAGCAGGTGCGCCGCATCGAGGAGCAGATCAAGGCCAACGCGGCCGACATCGTCCGTGAGCTGGCCGAGGCGGGCAGTGGCGCCGACTTCGTACGCCAGTGTTCCGGGCAGCTGCCGATCCGGACGTTGTCGGACATGGTCGGCATCCCCCAGGCCCACCGCGAGAGCGTGGCCCACGCCGCCGACGCGTCGGTGTCCTGGGCCGACCCGGTCTACCTGGCCGGGCGCGACCCGATCGACATGATCTTCGAGGCCCAGATGACGCTGCACGGCGTGGCGTTCGAGATGGCCGAGCACCGCCGCGCCCACCCGGCCGAGGACCTGATGACCAACCTCGTACAGGCCGAAGTGGACGGTGAGCGCCTCACCGACGAGGAGATCGCGGCGTTCTTCGTGCTGCTGTCGGTGGCCGGCAACGACACCACCCGCCAGACCACCAGCCACACCCTGCGCGCGCTCACCGACTTCCCGGAGCAGCGCGAGTGGCTGATGGCCGACTTCGACGGCCGCATCGGCAGCGCGCTCGAGGAGTTCGTCCGCTGGGCCTCGCCGGTGATGACCTTCCGCCGCACGGCCGTCGCGGATTTCGAGCTGGGCGGGCAGCGGATCAGCATCGGCGAGAAGGTGGTGATGTTCTACGCGTCCGGCAACTTCGACCCCGAGGTGTTCGACGAGCCGGGCCGCTTCGACTTGAGCCGCAGCCCCAACCCGCACGTGAGCTTCGGCGGGGGCGGCGCCCACTTCTGCCTGGGCAACCAGGTCGCCAAGGCTCAGCTGCGCGCCCTGTTCGGCGAGCTGCTGCGCACCCTGCCGACCATCACCGCCGGCGAGCCCGACTACCTGGCCGGCAACTTCGTGCACGCCGTGCGCGCCATGCCCTGTCACTTCTGAGCAGCAGTTCCTCCAGCAGCCCGAACAGACCGGAGACCAGCCATGCCCGCGTTCAGCAAGCCCGAAGAGATCTACCAGTACATCGGCGGCATCTTCGAGACCGCGTTCGCCGACGCCGACCTCGCCGCCAAGCTCGCCGGCACCGGACTGGTGCTGAAGATGGTGTGCACCAACCCGGAGTCCGCGCTGCTGATCGACACGCAGAACCGCCGTGTGGTCGGTGACGCGTTCGACGCCCCGGCCGACGCGACCATGACGATGGACAGCGAGGTCGCCAACGGCTACTGGCAGGGCAAGGTGAACCTCACGTTCGCCATGGCCCGCGGCAAGGTCAAAGTGGACGGTCCGGTGTCGAAGCTGATCAAGATCGCCCCGCTGTCGAAGAGGCTCTTCCCCGTGTACGTCGAAAAGCTGCGCGCCGACGGGCGCGAGGACCTGATCGTCGACTGAGCCGGGAAGGGCGAGCGCAACGGTGGGTGCGGAAGTCGTCGTCGAGGGCCTGACGAAGTCGTTCGGGCGCCAGACGATCTGGCGGGACGTGACCCTCACCCTGCCCCGCGTGAGGTGTCCGTCCTGCTGGGTCCCTCGGGAACCGGGAAGTCGGTGTTCCTCAAGTCGCTGATCGGGCTGCTCAAGCCCGACCGCGGCCGCTGCGTGGTCGACGGCGTCGACGTGGTCACGTGCTCGGAGCACCGCCTCTACGAGGTGCGCAAGCTGTTCGGGGTGCTGTTCCAGGACGGCGCGCTGTTCGGCTCCATGACCTTGTTCGACAACATCGCGTTCCCGCTGCGCGAGCACACCCGCAAGTCGGAGACCGAGATCCGGCGGATCGTGCACGAGAAGCTGGAGATCACGGGCCTGGCCGGCGCCGACCGCAAGCTGTCCGGCGAGATCTCCGGCGGCATGCGCAAACGCGCCGGGCTGGCCCGCGCGCTGGTGCTCGACCCGGAGATCGTGCTCGTCGACGAGCCCGACTCCGGCCTGGACCCGGTGCGCACCACCTACATCTCGCAGCTGTTCCTCGACGTCAACGCCCAGAGCGACGCGACGTTCCTCATCGTCACGCGCAACATCAACCTCGCCCGGACCGTGCCCGACAACCTCGGCATGCTCTTCCGCCGCGAGCTCGTGATGTTCGGGCCGCGGGAAGTGCTGCTGACCAGTGAGGAGCCCGTGGTGCGCCAGTTCCTCAACGGCCGCATGGACGGCCCGATCGGCATGAGCGAGGAGAAGGACTCGGCGACCATGGCCGCGGAACGCGCGAAGTTCGCCGCCGGGCACCACGCAGGTGGCGTCGAAGAGGTCGCCGGCATCCCGCCGCAGATGCAGCTCGCGCCCGGTCTGCCGGCGCGGCCGGGTGAGGCGCGGCGCAAGGAACGCGTGCTGCGGCTCCTGCCGACACTGCCCGAGGCGGCACAGGACGGGATCCTCGCGTCGCTGACCCCCGAGGAACGCCGCCGCTACGGCGTGGACCGCCTGGACCGCGTGGACCAGGGCCGCCACCGCGTCGAGGAGGTCTTGTGAGCACCGCGTGGACGTTTCCCGGCTCGCGCGCGTTCGGCCACACCGGCCGGATGTTCGCGCTCGGCCTGGACGTGCTGCGGCTCGTGCCGCGCCGGCCGTTCCAGACGCGCGAGTTCGTGGGCCAGTTCTGGTTCGTGGCGAGCGTGTCGATCCTGCCGAGCGCGCTGGTGGCGATCCCGTTCGGTGCGGTGATCGCGTTGCAGCTCGGGTCGCTGACCAAGCAGCTGGGCGCGCAGACGTTCACCGGCGCCGCGGGGGTGCTGGCCACGCTGACCGAGACCGGCCCACAGCTCAGCGTGCTGCTCGCGAATCTGCTGACCACCGCCGACGTCATCGCCCCCCGCCGCGACGGCATCGAGGACATCCTGGTGTCGTACCCGCAGCTGATGACCCTCGCCAACACCGTCGTCCCCGGCGACGGCACCGCGCACCTGGGCTTGGTGCTCAACTTCTTCGACCCGTACGTCTGCACGCGCGGCCACGAGAACACCGTCCGCCGGCCGGCTGACCAGGTTTCCCAGGCGCCGGCGAACACCACGGCGTACTGCGCTCTGCCGCCGGGCAGCCCGAGTTCGGTGCGGGGTTCGCAGAACGCTCCCTACGGCGGGAAGCCGCTGGCGGTGCCGCCTCCCGCTGTCGCGTCTTCCGGCGGCTCTCCCTCCGGCGGTGTGCCTCTGCCGGGTCTGCTCGGCGTTCCGGCGCTTTCCGGGCCCACGTCGTTGGCCGGCCTGCTCGGCCTTTCCGGTGCGAAGTGAGGATTCCCGTGCGGTTTATCGCGGCTTCCGCTGCCGGCCCGTCCCTGCCCGGTTCGCCCGACACCACGACCTCGGCCGGCTCCCTCGGCTTGTCTCGCGCGAAATGAGGACTCCCATGCGTTTCACCGCAAAACGACTGGCCGCGACGGCCGTGGTGATCGCCGCCTTGGCCGCCGCCGGCACCGGCTGGTGGTGGGCCGCGGCGGCCCACAGCGACCCGGTCTCGACCGCCGCCGACCGCGAGGCGGCCGAGTCCGCGGGCGAAACCGCCGTCGCCACGCTCACCACCGCGAACTACAGCACCGCGGACGCCGACCTGCGCAAGTGGGAGACGGTCACCACCGGCCCCTGCTCGACCAGATCCGCGCGGGCCACGCCCAGGGCGTCACCGCCCTGCAGACCGCCAAGAGCACCACCACCGCCCGCGTCCTCGACGCCGCGCTGTCCCAGCTCGACCCGCAGGCCGGCACCGCGCAGCTCATGGCCGTCGTGGAAGTCACCGCGCGCCAGGGCACCACCCCCGCGGCCGTCAAGCGCAACCGCTTCCAGGCGACCGTCACGCGGACTCCGGACGGCTGGAAGCTGTCCGCCGTCCAGCCGGTCACCGTCAGCCTCTGAGACCCTTCCGTACGGATTCCCGCCATGGCCCTCACCCGCCACCGCCCGCCGTCCCCCGCCCGCGCCGCACCGCGGTCGCCGGGAAACCCCGCGCCGCGCAGCCTTCGGCGGCGTCTGCCGTCGACGTGATCGAGCCGGCCGCGGGGCCGGACCTCGCCGCCGAGCCCGAGGCCGCCGCGCCGGACTCGGGAATCGAGTCGAAGGCTCGTGGTGCCTTCGCGCCGGACTCCGATGCCGCGTCGGGCAGCCGCACTGCCGCCACGAGCAGCCACGATGCCGCGCCGCGCAGCCTCACTGCCGCCACACCTGAGGCTGGCGCCGAGGAGCTGTCGGCCGAACCCACCGAAGAACCGGCAACTGCCGCGCCCGGCAAACCTCGCCGCAACCGCGTCGTCCTGGGCCTGTCGGCCCTGACCGTCGTCCTCCTGGCCGCCGCCGGCTGGTTCGCCTTCGAGGCCCACCATTCCACGACCTCCGGTCCGGCCGCCGACACCGCCTTCTCCGACAGCGCCGCCACCTCCGCCGTCACCGGCCAGCTCAGCGCCGCCTTCGAGGCCGTCTTCTCCCTCGACTACCAGGACGTCGCCAAAACCGACCGCGCCGCCGATCAGTACCTCACCGGCAACGCCGTCACCCAGTACCGGCAGTTGCTTTCGGCGGTCCAGCAGCAGGCCGTCCCCAACCACCTCACGCTCACCAGCCGCGTCCGCACCATCGGCATCAAGAACATCACCGGTACCACCGCCCACGTCCTCGTCTTCGCCGACCAGACGACCTCCCGCGCCGGCACCCCCGACACCTCCAGCGGCGGCGCGCAGGTCCGCCTCACCGCCACGGAAGACAACGGGCACTGGCGCATCAGCGACATCGCCGTCCTGTAAGAGAAAACTGGCCGTTCGGTTCGCCGCGACGACCCGTTCGACCACCGTGCCGACCCGCGCGGCCGCGAAGTTGATCTTGGCCCCGCCGGCTTCTTACGTTCGTCGCAGAAGCCGGGCGAGGGGAGCGTCGACGGACATCCGCGGGTACGAGCCGGGGCCGATCACAGCGGAAGCCGCCTTCACCTCCGATTTCGCGCTCCCCGGTCAGCTTCGGCTGCGGCAGATCGCGGACCTGGTGGAGGCCGACCGGCCCGCCATGGACGTCCGCCCCGGGATGCGGCACAAGTACCTGCCGCTGCGATTCGACCCCGTCGCCGGAGTCCCTCAGGTCGGTGGCCGCTACTTGTTCGACGCGTGGTCGAACGCGCTGGACTACGAGCGGTTCACCACCGAGGAGCTGGAGTTCGAGCCGGGGGTGAAGTTCTGGGATCGCCCGTTCTTCCTCGGCGTCGTGCGCCACGTCTGGCACGTGATCGGAGCGCACGACCTCACCGCGCTCGCGAGCACCCACCACGTCAACCGGTTCGAAAATGGCATCTCGGCGAGCCGAGTCCGTTACTGCGAAACAAAACTGGGCTGCCCGAAAACCAGGCAGCCCAGTCCGGGTAGGTCGATCCTCAGCTCACCAGCCGCGCGAACGCCACTCCGCGAGCTTCGGCCGCTCAGCCCCCAACGTCGAGTCATCCCCGTGCCCCGGGTAGAACCACGTGTCGTCCGGCAGCTCGTCGAAGATCCGCGCCGAAACATCGTCCAGCAGCGACGCGAAGTCCTCCGGCGACGACGTCTTCCCCACGCCGCCCGGGAACAGCGAGTCACCCGTGAACAGGTGCGGGTGCCCGGCCGGGTCGCGGTACAGCAAGGCGATCGACCCCGGGGTGTGGCCGCGCAGGTGGATCACTTCGAGCGTGACCTGGCCCACCTGGAGTGTGTCGCCGTGTTCGACCAGGAAGTCGGGCGGCACGGGCAGCGGCGAGGCGTCCAGTGGGTGCGCGGCGGTATTCGAGCCGTTGGCGCCCGCCACGGCGCCCAGGGCCTGCCAGTGGTCCTGGTGCTGGTGGGTGGTCACGACGGTGCGCAGCGCGGGCCGGTCGGGGCCGTGGCCGATGAGGTCGGAGATGCGCTCGGGGTCGTTGGCGGCGTCGATCAGCAGCGCCTCGTTCTCGGCGCGGCAGACGAGCAGGTACGCGTTGTTGTCCATCGGCCCCACGGAGAGCTTGGTGATGGTCAGCGCGTCCAGCGTGCGGCGGGCGGCGTCGCCGCCCGGTTCGACGTGCCCGGTGTAGGTGTCGGCGATGTTCACGTCCACACGGTAGCCGGGGCAACGCGGTCTGTCCCACCCCCGCACACGTAGGCTCGGCGCGACCAGCCGGGCGACCCCAGGGAACCAGTGCCGAACACCGCGACACCGCACCACTCCACCCGACGGATCAGCTGGGACCTGCTCAGAGTCATCGCGATCGTTTCGGTCGTGCTCGGCCACGTCACGCACCAGGGCGCGCTGCTGCACGGCGAGCTCACCGGCTACCCGTTCCGCGTGCCCGCGCAGTTCGGGGCCGCGGGGCTGATGGTGATCTCCGGGTACTTCGTGTGTGTGAGCGTCCGCAAGCCGGACACGGGCCGGTGGCTGTGGAGCCGCGTCGCGCGGCTCGTGCCGGCGTACCTCGTCGCGGTGCTCGTCACCTACGTTGTCACGCGCTACGCCGCCATTCGCTTCAGCGGGTTGCCCGTGCCCGACGGCTTCACCGGCTTCCTGTTCGGCGTGCCGCAGGGCCCGCCGGCGGACCCGTTCCCGTGGTACATCCCGACCTGGCAGGACCTGCTCACGAACCTGGGGATGATCCAGGCGTGGGACTACTACGGGTTCCACTACCTCGACGGTTCGTGGTGGACGCTGCCGGTCCAGCTGTTCGCGTTCTGCGCCGCCGCGTGGTTGTTCCCACGGCGGTGGCGCACCGATCGAGTGATGATCAGGCTCGTCTGGGTGTTGATGGTCGCGCCGGCGGTGGTCCGGTTCGGGATCTTCGACCCCGGCAGCACGCCGATCCAGGTCGTCAACGTCTTCTTCGGGCTCGGCCTGCAGCGCACACACCTGTTCGCCATGGGGATCGCGCTGTGGCTCTGGAGCCGGAAGCGGCTGAAGTCCTGGCACCTCGGACTGCTCGTCGCGGCCTGTATCGTGGTACAGGACCTGCACGTCTTCCCGTTCCACCGGGCGATGGCCCAGGACCCCGCACGCTGGCCCTCCACGATCGGCTTCGCCGTGCTGCTGCTGGTGATCTGCCTCGCGGCACGCGGCTCCGACTGGCGGTTCCCGGGTCTCGCGCGGGTCGCCCCGGCGCTCACCTGGCTCGCCGGGATCTCGTATGGTCTCTACCTGGTGCACCAGGAACTGGGTTACGTCCTGGCGCGCGCCCTGCTGGACATCGGTGTCCCCGGCTGGCTGCGGCTCCCCGCGGTGCTGGCCGGCGCCGTGCTGGCCGGCTGGGCGCTCACCGCGTGGGTGGAACGGCCGCTGCACCGGCGCCTGACCGCCCGGCGGGCGGGCAAACCCGCCCAGGAACCCGCAAAAGCCCAGGTCGAAGAGCCGGAGCCCGTTTCTGTCGGTGGTGCGTCCTAGCATGGACGCGGCCGCCCGTGCAGGACTTCCACCGGGCCGGCCTCCGAGCCGAGATTTGAATTGAAGGGACGTGGGCGTGGCTGATCGCCTCGTTGTTCGCGGGGCCCGCGAGCACAACCTCCGCGGTGTCGACCTCGATCTGCCCCGCGACAGTTTGATCGTGTTCACGGGCCTGTCCGGGTCGGGCAAGTCGAGCCTCGCTTTCGACACCATCTTCGCCGAGGGGCAGCGCCGTTACGTCGAGTCGCTCTCGGCTTACGCGCGGCAGTTCCTCGGGCAGATGGACAAGCCCGACGTCGACTTCATCGAGGGCCTCTCGCCCGCGGTGTCGATCGACCAGAAGTCCACCTCGCGCAACCCGCGCTCCACGGTGGGCACGATCACCGAGGTCTACGACTACCTGCGGCTGCTCTACGCCCGCGCGGGCAAGGCGCACTGCCCCCAGTGCGGTGAGCTGATCAGCAAGCAGACGCCGCAGCAGATCGTGGACCAGGTGCTCGACATGGACGACGGCACGCGTTTCCAGGTGCTCGCGCCGGTCGTGCGCGGGCGCAAGGGCGAGTACCTCGACCTGTTCCAGAACCTGCAGCAGCAGGGCTATGCGCGCGTGGTCGTCGACGGGAAGGTGCACCCGCTCACCGACCCGCCGAAGCTGAAGAAGCAGGAGAAGCACCAGATCGGTGTGGTCATCGACCGCCTGAGCGTGAAGACGAGCTCGCGCCAGCGGCTCACCGACTCGGTCGAGACGGCGCTGCGGCTGGCCGACGGTCTGGTCGAGCTGGAGTTCGTCGACCTGCCGGAGAACGACCCGCACCGCGTGCGCGGGTTCTCCGAGAACCTGGCGTGCCCCAACGGGCACCCGCTGGCGATCGAGGACCTCGAGCCGCGGTCGTTCTCGTTCAACTCGCCCTACGGCGCGTGCCCCGTGTGCACCGGCATCGGCATCCGCAAGGAGGTCGACCCGGAGCTGGTGGTCCCGGACGACGAGCTGTCGCTGGGCGAGGGCGCCATCGCGCCGTGGGCCGGCGGGCAGAGCGCCGACTACTTCATCCGGCTGCTGGAGTCGCTGTCGGAGGCCATCGGGTTCCGCATGGACACGCCGTGGCGCCAGCTGCCGGCGAAGGTCCAGAAGGCGGTGCTGCACGGCGTCGACGAGCAGGTCCACGTGCGCTACCGCAACCGCTACGGCCGGCAGCGCTCGTACTACGCCAACTTCGAGGGCGTGATCCCGTTCCTCGAGCGGCGCCAGGAGCAGACCGAGTCCGAGTACATGCGCGAGCGGTACGAGGGCTACATGCGCGAGGTGCCGTGCCCCACGTGCCAGGGCACGCGGCTCAAGCCGGAGATCCTCGCGGTCACCCTGGAGCACGCGACGCAGGGTGAGCGTTCGATCGCCGAGGTCTGCGCCCTGTCGATCGACGAGGCGTCGAAGTTCCTCGACGAGCTGGTGCTCGGGCAGCGCGAGTCGATGATCGCCGGCGCGGTGCTCAAGGAGATCCAGGCGCGCCTGCGCTTCCTGCTCGACGTCGGCCTCACCTACCTCTCGCTCGACCGCGCGTCGGGCACGCTCTCGGGCGGCGAGGCGCAGCGCATCCGGCTGGCCACGCAGATCGGCTCGGGCCTGGTGGGTGTGCTCTACGTGCTCGACGAGCCGTCGATCGGCCTGCACCAGCGCGACAACCACCGCCTGATCGAGACCCTCACGCGCCTGCGCGACCTCGGCAACACGCTGATCGTGGTGGAGCACGACGAGGACACGATCCGCGCGAGCGACTGGGTCGTCGACATCGGCCCGGGCGCGGGCGAGCACGGCGGGCACATCGTCCACAGTGGACCGTACAAGAAGATGCTGAAGAGCAAGGAGTCGCTCACCGGCGCCTACCTGTCGGGCCGCCGCGCGATCGAGGTGCCGGCGATCCGGCGCCCGGTCGACAAGAAGCGGCAGCTCACGGTCGTGGGCGCGCGCGAGCACAACCTGCGCGGCATCGACGTGTCGTTCCCCCTGGGCTGCCTCGTGTCCGTCACCGGCGTGTCCGGCTCGGGCAAGTCCACGCTCGTCAACGACATCCTCGCCCAGGTGCTCGCCAACAAGCTCAACGGCGCGCGCCAGGTGCCGGGCCGCCACACGCGGGTCAACGGGCTGAACACGGTCGACAAGCTGGTGCGCGTGGACCAGTCGCCGATCGGCCGCACCCCGCGGTCCAACCCGGCCACTTACACCGGCGTGTGGGACCACGTGCGCAAGCTGTTCGCGGCCACCACCGAGGCCAAGGTGCGCGGCTACCAGCAGGGCCGGTTCTCGTTCAACGTCAAGGGCGGCCGCTGCGAGGCGTGCGCCGGCGACGGCACGATCAAGATCGAGATGAACTTCCTGCCCGACGTGTACGTGCCGTGCGAGGTCTGCAAGGGCGCCCGCTACAACCGCGAGACGCTCGAGGTGCACTACAAGGGCAAGACGGTGTCCGACGTGCTGGACATGCCGATCGAGGAGGCGGCCGAGTTCTTCGAGCCGATCAAGGCGATCCACCGGCACCTGCAGACGCTCGTCGACGTCGGCCTCGGCTACGTGCGCCTCGGCCAGCCCGCGCCGACGCTGTCGGGCGGCGAGGCGCAGCGTGTGAAGCTCGCGAGCGAGCTGCAGAAGCGCTCGACCGGCAAGACGGTGTACATCCTCGACGAGCCGACCACTGGCCTGCACTTCGAGGACATCAGCAAGCTGATCGGCGTGATCAACGGGCTGGTGGACAAGGGCAACACGGTGATCGTGATCGAGCACAACCTCGACGTGATCAAGACGTCCGACTGGATCATCGACATGGGCCCGGAGGGCGGTTCCGGCGGCGGCATGATCGTCGCGGAGGGCACGCCCGAGCACATCGCGGCGGTGCCGGAGAGCTACACCGGCGAGTTCCTCGGCCACGTCCTCAACCCGGCCTGACCCCGTCCTGGCGCGGTGGCCCGAAAACCGGGTCACCGCGCCGGCGGGAGTCAGTCCTTGCCGGTCGTGCGGTCGACCACCGGCGAGAGCGGTCCGTAGTACAGCGCGCGCACGCGGAAGGCGGAGCCCTGTTCGTCGGGCAGCAGCGACAGCGCGCAGGTCGTCGTGTCGGGGTCGGTGATCTCGACCGGGACGAAGTCCGCCACGCCCGGTTTGCGGATCTCCACGAGGAACCCCGCCTCGTCGCTTGAGCGGTCCGCCCAGGTGAAGTGCACGGACGCGTCCTCGGCCGGGACCACGGTGACGTCGGCCGGAGCAGCGGCGTCCCCCGGCGTCCGCACCGGCACGGCCGCGGCCGGGGGAGTGGCGTGCCCCGCGGAGCCGGGCCGGTCATCGGAGCCAGGCTGCACGACCGCCGACACGGGACCGTAGAAGTCCCGCACGCGGTAGTAGAACGGTGTCTCCGGGATCAGGTCCGGGTGTCGGTAGGCGGTCTGCGAGCGCGGGACGTACTGCAGCGCCGTCCACGGGCCGTCGGCGGAGTTCGCGTATTCGAGCAGGTGCCCGGCCGCGGCGGGATCGCCCGCGGGCCAGCGCAGGTCGATGTCCGTCGGCGTCGTGAGCGTCGCCGTGAGGCCGTGGGGCGGTGGCGCCGGAGCGGCGGCCGGGGCCGCGGAGCAGCCGGCGGCGACCAGCACGGCCAGCGCCGCGAGCGCGAGGCGGGTTTTCACGGGCACGGCGAAGCCTCCGGGACGTCCAGGCGGCGGCGGTGCCGCGTCAGCTTAGGAACCCGTGCCGGTGATCGACAAGGCGCGTCCCGGCCACCGGCACCACCCATCCGCCCGGCCTCCGGCGACGAATTCCTCCGGCGAACTTTCTGAATTCGCGGTGAACCGCGTGGCGCCGGCATCCGTGTGAGGGGTGTCGGGGGCTCTCACCGGCGGCGGCACGACCCACTCTCACCTCGGAAGGGGGGCGATCCCACGGTGGACACGGCGGCGGTGCTGGGCGTGCGGCGACGACCGGCGTTCACGCCGCGGTTTGCAGTACTGTCCTCGCCTACCCAGAACACCGTCGGGAGGTCGAGGGTGGCGATCGGACGCGGGCGGCCGAAAAGGGCCGCCGCCGAGCGGCTCGTGGAGCAGCTCTACGCGGAACACGGCCGGAGCCTGGTGGCTTACGCGACCAGGCTCACGGGTGACCGTGCGGCCGCCGAGGACGTGGTCCAGGAGACGCTCGTGCGCGCCTGGAAACACGCCGACGACCTGAGCGGCGACCGCCAGGGGTCCGTGCGCGGCTGGCTGCTCACCGTGGTGCGCAACCTCGTCACGGACCGGGCGCGGGCTCGCGCTTCGCGGCCACCGGAGGTCGCCGAGGGCCCGGAGACGCTCGCGGCGCCGGTGGAACGCGACCACGCCCAGGGAGTGGTCGACTCGATGACGGTGCTGGGAGCCCTCGAAGGGTTGTCGCAAGAGCATCGCGACGTGCTCGTGGAGATCTACTATCGAGGGAGATCGGTGGCGGAGGCAGCCGAGATGCTGGGGGTCGCTCCCGGCACCGTGAAATCCCGGTCCTACTACGCGCTGCGCGCCCTGCGCGCCGCGATGGTGAGCGGTGGAACGGAGGCGGTGAGATGAGCGCGGTCGAGCAGGAGCACGCGCAGCTCGGCGCCTACGTCCTCGGCGCGCTGGACCCGGCCGAGGCGGTCGAGTTCGAACGCCACCTGGCCACGTGCGCACAGTGCCGCTTCGAGCTCAAGGACTTCGGCGCCCTGCGGGAGGCACTCGACGAGGTGCCGCCCGAGGCGTTCCTCGACGGCCCGCCCGAGGGCGGTGACCTGTTGCTGCAGCGCACGCTGCGCCGGATCCGGGCCGAGGAGGAGCAGTCCGCCCCCACCCCATCCACCGCGGCACCGAGCCGCGCCGGTTCACGCCGGGGGCTCGCGATCGCGGCCGCGGCGGTCGTCGCCGCGGTGGCGCTCGGCGGCGGGGTCTTCATCGGCCGTCAGACGGCGCCCGAGCCCGCCCAGCAGGTGGCCGTGCCCGGCACCCGAGACGTGGCCGCCACCAACGCGGCGACGGGCGCGAGCCTCACCGCGTCGGTGATCCCGGCGGCCGGCTGGGTCAAGGTGCACGTGGCCGTGAAGGGGATCCGCGCGGGCGAGAAGTGCAAGCTCGTGGTCACGGACAAGACCGGCGCGAAGTGGGACGCCGGCAGCTGGCTCGTGTCGGAGAAGTGGAGCACGCAGGGCTTCGGCCTCGACGGTTCGGCGCTGGTCGCGCCGGCGGACGTCGCCTCGGTCGGCATCGTCACCCTCGACGGCCGGGACCTGGTCTCGGCGCAGGTGTAGGCCGTGGTGGGAGCGGAGTACCGGTTCTCCAGCACTTGGTGGCTCCCGGCCGCCCCGGCCCGCCGGGTCTTCGACGCCGTCGTGGACCTCGAGGCGTACCCGAGCTGGTGGCGCGACGTGCGCTCGGTCCGCCGCCTCGACGACGACACCGCCGAGGTCGTCTGCCGCTCGCGCTTGCCCTACCACCTCGTGATCGCCATGCGCCGCGAGGAAGAGGATCCCGTCACGGGCCACGTCCGCGTCGGCCTGAGCGGCGATCTCGAAGGTTTCCTCGCCGGCGCGCTGCACGTCGTCGGCGAGGGCACGCGGCTGGAGATCACGCAGCACGTGCGGGCCAGCAAACCCTTGCTGCGCAAGCTGGACACGGTGGCCCGGCCGTTCTTCCGCGCCAACCACGCGTGGATGATGCGCCGGGGCCACCGCGGTCTGTCCGCCTACCTGGCCTGACCCGCCACGCACAGCTCGGGCTCCGCTGCCGGGCGCGGGCGGCGCACCAGCACGATCGCCACCGCCGCCGCCGCCGCGAGTGCCACGAAGCCCGCGCTCAGCCCGTACGCGAGCCGGTAACCCGAAGCGAGTGCAGCGCGGGCCCCCTCCGATGCCAGCCCTGCCGTGCGCGCCGCCGCGGCCGTGGCGAGTACCGCGGTGCCGATGGCCGCACCGACCTGCTGCGTGGTGGTGATCAGGCCCGACGCCACCCCAGCGTCGGCCGGGTCGGTCCCGGACATCGCCAGCCCCATCACGGCTGGGATGGCCGCGCCCGCACCGGAACCCATGAGCACCAGCGCCGGGAACACGTGCAGGAAGTAGCTGCCGTCCGTGGGCACCGTGGTGAGCAACGCGAAGGCGATCACGACCACCACGAGCCCGCCCAGCAGCACCGCGCCCGGCGTGAAGCGCGCGCTGAGCTTCGCCGAGATCCCCAGCGAGAACACCGCGATCATCACCGGCGCCGGCAGGAACGCGAGCCCGGTGGCGAGCGCGTCGAGCCCGAGCACCTTCTGCAGGTACAGCGCCGTCACGAACTGGAAGCCCATCATGCCGGCGACCATGAACACCATCGTGACGTTGGCGCCGCTGATCGCGCGAACGCGGAACAGCCGCAGCGGGAGCAACGGAGTCCGCGCGCGAGCCTGCCGGACGACGAATGCGACGAGCAGCAAAGCCGCGCCCGCCAACGGAAGCGCGGCGCCGGTCTCGACGATCCCGTACACCAGCAGCATTACGCCGCCCGTCACGAGCACCGCGCCCAGCGCGTCGATGCCCGTGCGCAGCCCCCGGCCGCGATCGGCGTCCACGACCAGCGGCGCCAGCACCAGCGCGGCGATGCCGATCGGCAGGTTCACGTAGAAGGTCCAGTGCCAGTCGAGCGCCTGCGTGAGCGCGCCGCCGGCGATGAGCCCGATCGACGCGCCCGAGGCCTGCGTGAAGCTGAAGACGCCGATCGCCCGGGCCTGCGCACGGGGTTCGGGGTACATCATCACGATCATGCCCAGCACCACGGCCGACGCGAGCGCGCCGCCGATGCCCTGCACGAACCGGGCGGTCACCAGCACCGCCGCGTCGGTCGAGAGCCCGGCCAGGAGCGACGACGCGGTGAAGACGACGAGCCCGGCGAGGAACACCCGCCGCCGGCCCAGCAGGTCACCGAGCCGGCCCGAGAGCAGGAGCAGCCCGCCGAACGCGACGAGGTAGGCGTTGACGACCCAGGCCAGCCCCGCGGACGTGAAGCCCAGCTCGGCCTGGATCGAGGGCAGCGCGACGGCGACGATGGTCCCGTCGAGCACCACCATGAGCGAGGCCGCGCACAGCACCACCAGCGCGACGGCCCGGCGACGGACTTCCGGCATTTCGGTCCCTCCAGAACGATCACCGAAGAGAATCCCCAGGTCGTGCCCAGGGCATCTCTTGTTACAGCGACCATCTTGTGTGACCATCGAGGAGCGCGGAAGGAGGCACTTTCATGTCCCAGGGGAACACCGGTGTGACCGACCAGGTCAGCAGGATCGACCCGGAGAAACTCGAGGCGTGCACGCTGCTCGAGGTGCTCAACCGGATCAGTGGCAAGTGGGCGATCGGCATCCTGCTGGAGGCGTCGCAGGGCCCGGTGCGGTTCACGGAGCTGGAACGCTCCGTGGCGGGCATCAGCCGCCGGATGCTCACGCTGACCCTGCGCAACCTCGAACGCGACGGGCTGCTGGAGCGCACCGTCTACCCGACCGTGCCGCCGCGCGTGGAGTACGAGGCGACGCCGATGGCGCGTGAGCTCTACGGCACGTTGTCGGGGCTCGTCGACTGGGCGCAGCGCCACCGCGAGGCGATCGCCGTGTCGCGCGAGGTCTACGACGCGCAGTAGAAACGCGTGTGCCGTGGTCGTGAGCACGGGGGACGCTCACGACCACGGCACACGGGGGTGTTCGCACCCCGGCGGGGGGAGTGTGGGCCGGAAGGAGCCCTGGGGTGCGAACGGCTTCAGTTGCCCGCTGAGGCTCCGACGGGTTCGCCCCGGTCGGTGGGCGGCTCAGTGGCGGGCAGTTCGGCCGGTGCGGGCGCTTCGTCGAGCAGCGTGGCTTCGTCGAACGGCGCGGACCCAGCGAAGACCTGACGGGACTTGTCGCGGTCGAACTCCTTCATCCACGATCCGATGAGGACGGTCGCCACGGCGTTGCCGGCGAAGTTCGTCAGGGCGCGGGCCTCGGACATGAACCGGTCGATGCCGAGGATGAACCCGACGCCGTCGACCAGCTCCGGCCGGTGCGACTGCAGGCCGCTCGCCAGGGTCGCGATGCCGGCGCCGCTGACGCCCGCCGCGCCCTTCGAGGCGAGGATCATGAACAGCAGCAACCCGATCTGCTCGCCCAGCGCCAGTGGCTGGTCCTGCGCCGTGGCGATGAACAGGGTCGCCATGGTCAGGTAGATCGCCGTGCCGTCGAGGTTGAACGAGTAGCCCGTGGGCACCGTGATGCCGACGACCGGCTTGCTCACCCCGAGGTGCTCCATCTTCGCGATCAGCCGCGGCAGCGCCGATTCCGACGACGAGGTGGACAGGATCAGCAGGAACTCGCGGCCCAGGTACCTGAGCAGCTGGAGGATGTTGACCCGTGCGCCCAGCCACAGCACCGTGCCGAGGATGCCGAAGACGAAGATCAGGCAGGTGACGTAGAAGCCGAGCATGATCACCAGCAGGCTGCGCAGCGCGCCCCAGCCGGTGGCGCCGACCACGGCCGCGATCGCGCCGAACGCCCCGACGGGCGCGGCCCACATGATCATCGACAGGATGCGGAACACCAGGCGCTGCACGTGCTCGATGCCGCGCAGGATCGGCTCGCCGCGCCGGCCGAGCTTCTGCAGCGCGAACCCGGTCAGCAGCGCGATGAGCAACGCCTGCAGGGTCTGGCCCTCGGTGAACGCCGAGACGAACGAGGTCGGGATGATCCCGAGCACGAAGTCGACGCCACCCTCGGCGCCCTTGGCCTGGTCGTGGACCTTGGTGACGTCGGCCGGGTTGAGGTGCAGACCACTGCCCGGGTGCAGGATGTTGCCGACGATGAGGCCGATCGCGAGCGCGAACGTCGACATCACGACGAAGTAGACCAGCGCGGTGATGCCGACCTTGCCGACCTTCGCCGCCTTCGCGACCGAGCCGATGCCCAGCACGATGGTGCAGAAGATGATCGGCGCGATCATCATCTTGATCAGGTTGACGAAACCGGTGCCCAGCGGTGCGAGCTGTTTGCCGACCGACGGCCAAATCAAGCCGACCGCGGCGCCGAGCACCACGGCGACGATCACGGCCAGGTAAAGGTAACGCGTGCGGTCGCGTTTGGGCGCGGCCGCTTCGGGGGTCGGTGTCGGCACCGTTGCCTCCAGTAGGGGAATGGGTGGAACGCCGGTCACTATGCGGGGAGGATATGACCAGCGTCACCGTTGTGTTCATTGAGTTCGCACGATAGGTCCAGTCCGGTTCGGACGGTGGTACACGAGGGTCGTGGCACCACCCGGGTGTTGCCCCGCGCCCGCGTGTGCTGGTATGGGCACGTGCCTGCCCCCACCCGGACCCGGACGAGCCGCTGGAGCCTCGCCCGCCAGCTGCTGGTGCTCCAGCTGGCGGTGCTGCTGGTGCTCGTGGGCGGCGGGATCACCATCGCGTACCTCGACGCCGGCCACACGACGACCGACCGGGCGCGCGACCAGTCGCTGGCGGTCGCCCACGCGATCGCCGACTCGCCGAGTGTGACCCGAGCGGTGTCCACACCGGACCCGACGGCCGTGCTGCAGCCCTACGCGGTGCGGGTGCAGACCGACGCCGAGGTCGACTTCGTCACGATCATGACCCCGCAGGGGATCCGCTACACCCACCCGAACCCGGCGTTGATCGGGCAGCCGTTCCTCGGCCACATCGCCGCCGCCCAGCAGGGTGGTGTGGTGACCGAGACCTACACGGGTTCGCTCGGGCCTTCGGTCCGGGCCGTGGTGCCGGTGTTCGACGCGAACCACCGCGTCGTCGCCCTCGTGGCGGTGGGCATCACGATCGCCGCGATCTCCGCCGAGCTGCGCGATCGCGTGTGGCCGCTCGCCGGCGTCGCGGCCGCGGTGCTGCTCGTCGGCGCGTGCGGCGGCTGGCTCGTGAGCGCCCGGCTCAAGCGGCAGACGCGCGGGATCGCGCCCGGTGAGCTCAGCAACCTGTTCGAGTACCACGAAGCGGTGCTGCATTCCGTGCGCGAGGGCGTGCTGCTGGTCGGGCGCGACGGCCGCGTCGGCCTGTGCAACGACGGTGCGCGCACGCTCCTGGGCCTGACCGCGGATCCGGTCGGGCAGCCGCTGGTCGAGCTGGGGCTGCCGCCGGAACTGGTGGCCGCGTTCGTGTCCGCCGAGACGCGCACCGAGGAGCTGCACCTCACCGACACGCGCGTGCTGGTGGTCAGTACCACTGTTGTGCGCTCCGGCGGACGCGCGCAGGGCACCGTGGTGATCCTGCGCGACCACACGGAACTGCAGACGCTGACGGGCGAGCTCACCACTGCCCGCAGCCTCGCGGAGGCGCTGCGGTCGCAGGCGCACGAGGCGGCGAACCGGCTGCACACCGTCGTTTCCCTGGTGGAGCTCGGCCGGCCCGAGGACGCGGTGGAGTTCGCGACGGCCGAGCTCGTCCTGGCCCAGGAGCTCACCGACCGCGTGATGAGCGCGGTGTCCGAGCCCGTGCTGGCGGCCCTGTTGCTCGGCAAGGCCGCGGAAGCCAGCGAACGTGGCGTCGAGTTCACGATCACCCCTGACACGGTGATCGAGGACCTCGGCCCGGAGATCGTCGGCCGGGACCTCGTGACGATCCTGGGCAACCTCGTCGACAACGGCATCGACGCCGCCGCGCGCGGGGCGAGCGGCCGGCCCGCCGTGGTTGTGACCGCGCGGACCGACGAGGACGGGCTGCTGCTGCGGGTCGCCGACAACGGCCCGGGCGTACCGGAGGAAGCTGTGGAGGACATGTTCCGCCGCGGCTGGTCCACGAAGGCGGGCGAGGGCCACGGGCTCGGGCTCGCGCTGGTGGTCCAGGCCGTGCGCCGCTACGGCGGCGGCGTGGACGTCGGCCGGGACGGCGGTGCGGTGTTCACGGTCCGGTTGCCGAGGCAGGAGGCGCTGCGGTGATCCGCGTGCTGGTGGTGGAGGACGAGCCCGTGGCCGCCGAGGCCCACCGGCTCTACGTGGAGCGCTTGCCCGGCTTCAGCGTCGCCGGCGTGGTCCACTCCGGCGGCGACGCGCTGCGCTTCTGCGAACGCGAACCCGTCGACCTCGTGCTGCTCGACTTCTACCTGCCCGACACCCACGGCCTCGCCGTGTGCCGCTCCCTGCGCGCGGCCGGCCTGCCCATCGACGTCATCGCGGTGACCTCGGCGCGCGACCTCGCGCTGGTGAAGGCGGCGGTGTCGGTGGGCGTGGTGCAGTACCTGCTGAAACCGTTTACTTTCGCTTCGCTGCGGGAAAAGCTCGAGCGCTACGCCGAGTTCCACCAGGCTTCGGGCGAGGTCACCGGCCAGGCCGAGATCGACCGCGCGCTCGCCACGCTGCGCACGAGCGAGCAGCACGCCCTGCCGAAGGGCATGAGCGCCGAGACGCTCGAAGCCATCACCGCCGCCCTCGCCGCCACCTCCGAAGGACTCTCCGCCGCCGGCGCGGCGAGCGCGATCGGCGCTTCGCGCGTCACGGCCCGCCGCTACCTGGAGTACTTGGCGGACAACGGCTTGGCCCACCGCGAGCCCCGCTACGGCCAGGTCGGCCGGCCCGAGGTCTGGTACCGCCACGGCCCGGCTTAGCGCCGTACGGTTCAGGCCGGCCGCCGTCACACGAGCCGCGCTCAACGCCGCGGGTCAGCCGCTGCTTGGTCGTACCCGGATGCGTGGGGCGAATCGCCCGGTTTCACCCGGATGGTTGTTCGCTCACTGTTCTGTATAACGCTCTACACAGCTCGGCAGGGCGCGCGGTACGGTCGCCGCGAACCAGCCCGACGAAGGGGAAACCGGTGGAGCGAGACCCGCGCCCACGGCTGCGACTGCGGCACCTCGCGCACGAGCGGAGCACCGAAGGCGGCGAACGTACCTCGCCGCTCACCGTCCGGCGCCCTGCGACCGGGTACACCTCGGCGACAGCCGTCTGCGGTCGGTGCGGCGCCGAACTCCGGCTGCGTGTCGCGGCCGCCCGGAAGGTGCGACAGTCGCTGCTGGCGTGGGCGCTGGTGTATTTCGCCGGGGTGCTGGCCGTGGTCGGGGGCATGGCCGCGCTGTCGGCGTCGGTTGTGTGGCTCGCCGTCGTCCTGATGGTGGGCGGGTTGCTGGTGGCGGTGGTCGGAGCGGCGTTCTGGTGGTGGGCCACGGGTGTCCGTCCGGTGAGCGCGCTGCCGGACGGGAGGCCCGGGCCGCACGTGGTCAGGCCGGACCGCGGGCGGCGCTAGGACTCAGCGCGGCCGCCCCGGCACGCCTGGCCGGGTCTGCCACGGGTGCGGCCCGTCGAGCGGCCGGTATTCCACCCCCAGCGCGTCGAGCCGCGGCAGGTGGTGCTCTTGCAGCCGCGGCAGGAACTCGGCGAAGTCGCGGGGGCCGGTGCTCCACGCCAGCTCCGCGAACGCGCTCAGGCGGGGGAAAGCCGCGTAGTCCACGCGCCGGGCGGTGTCGAGGTGTTCGGTCCAGACCTGGGCCTGGGCGCCGCGCAGGTGGGGACCGGTCAACGCCGGATCGTAGGTGTAGACGTCCTCCAGCGTGCGCAGGTAGCCGACGGGGATGGGCTCGTCCGGGTGGTCGGACTGGCGGTGGTCGAGGTACACGCGGTCTTCCGGGCAGAGCACCACGTCGTGACCCCGCGACGCGGCCAGCTCGCCGCGCGCCTCGTCCTGCCAGGCGCCGATCACCATGGGCGGGAGGTCGTCGATGTCGAGCGCCTCGTCCCAGCCGAGCGCCTGCCGGCCGCGCGAAGCCAGGTGCGCGGCGATCTCGCGGACGAACCGGCCGTGGGCCTCGGTCGCGCCCGGCACCTCGTCGCCGCCGAGGCCGATGACCGGCGAGGGGAAGATGTCCAGCACGTGGTCGAACACCGCGCGGAAGAAGTCCAAAGTGGACTCCGAAGGATCCAGCAGCGAGGTGCTGATGCCCCAGGACGTCCACACCTCCCAGTCCGCGTCGGGATCGGGGCCGAGCTTCGGGTACGCGGCGATGGCCGCGCGGGCGTGGCCCGGCACGTCGATCTCCGGCACCACCGTCACGGCCCGCGAAGCCGCGTACGCGACGATCTCCCGCAGGTCGTCGGTGGTGTAGAACCCGCCGTGGGGACGGCCGTCGCGCTCGGGGCCGTCGTGGCGCCCGACCATCGACGAACGCCGCCAGCCGCCGACCGAGGTCAGCCGCGGGAACCGCGGCACCTCGATCCGCCAGCCCTGGTCGTCGGTCAGGTGCAGGTTCAGCACGTTGAGCTTGTGCGCCGCCAGCAGGTCGACGAACCGCAGCACCTCGGCCTTCGTGCGGAAGTGCCGCGCCACGTCGAGCAGGCAGCCGCGCCAGCCGAACCGCGGGTGGTCGTCCACCACGCCGCACGGCAGCGTCAGCCCAGTGCGGATCGACGCCGCCCGGAACGCGTCCGGCCCGGCGAGCTGGCGCAGCGTCTGCCGGCCGTACACCTCGCCCGCCGCGTCGGCGACCGCCAGCGTGACGCCGCGCGGCGTGATCGTCAGGCGGTAGCCCTCGGCAGGCAGCTCCGGCGCCGGCCGCACGGTGACCGGCGCCGGCCACGGGCACGCGCCCGGGACCTCCGTGACGGAGACGGGACGGGGGAGCAGAGTGTCGAACCCGGGCATGATCAGCCTTTCACCGCGCCGGACATCCCGGAGACGAGCCGGCGTTGCACCAGCACGAAGAACACCAGCACCGGGATCGTCATGAGGGTGGACGACGCCATCACCGCGCCCCAGTCGGTGTCCTCCGGTTTGAAGAACACCAGGATCGCCTGCGGCAGCGTCTGGTTCTCGGTCTTGGAGATGATGAACGTCTTCGCGAACAGGAAGTCGTTCCACGCATGGATGAACGCCAGCACGCTCACGGCGACCAAGCCGGGCGCCACCAGCGGGAACAGGATCTGCCACGTGAAGCGCATCCGCGACGCGCCGTCCAGCTTCGCCGCTTCCTCCAGCTCCACCGGCACCGCCGCGACGAACCCGCGCAGCATCCAGATCGCGAACGGCAGGCTGAACGCCAGGTGCACCAGCACGAGCGAGCCCAGCTCGTTGAGCCCGAACGCCGGCGCGACCGCGCCGATCTGGCGCATCAGGAAGAACAGCGGGATCGTCAGTGCCTCCACCGGCACCATCTGCGCCACGAGGATCATCACCAGCAGCACCGTGCGCCCGCGGAAGCGGAACCGTGTGAGCGCCACCGCGGACAGGAAGGACAGCAGCAGCGACAGCACCACCGCGGCGAGCGCGACCACCAGGCTGTTCACGAAGAACCGGCCGAAGCCCGACACGGTGAGCACCCGCTGGAAGCTGTCGAGTGAAGGTGCAAGCGTCCACGGTTTCGGGTTGGCCGTCTGGATCTCACCCGCCGGCTTGAACGCCGAGAGCACCATCCAGTAGAGCGGGAACGCCACGATCCCGGCCACCACGACCGTGATGATCTCCGCGACGAGCCGGCCCGGCCGTCGCACCCGGCGGTGGCCCGTGGTTTTCGCGGGGGACCGCGCACTGATCACAGCCATGCGGTGCTCCGGCGCTGGGACCGGACGTACAGCCCGGTGATCGACAGGAGCAGCACCGTCATCACGACTCCGATCGCCGAGCCGAGGCCGTACTCCTGCCCGGCGAAGGCCTGCTGGTAGGCGTAGACGTTGAGCACGAGGTTGCGCCCCGCCACGCCGCCGCCGTTGGTCATCACGTAGATCTGCGTGAACACCTTGAAGTCCCAGATGATCGACTGGATCGTCGCGATCATCAGCAGCGGCCGCACCATCGGCAGCACGACCGTCCACGTGCTGCGCCACATCGACGCGCCGTCGAGCGACGCGGCCTCGAGGACCTCCTCCGGGATCGCCTTGATCCCGGCGTACATCGTGACCAGCACGAACGGGAACGAGCACCAGACCACCTCGGCCGCCACGAGCCCGAACGCGCCGAAGGTGCCGAACGTCCAGGAGTGGTGCGCCATACCCGTGAAGCCGATGCCCGAGAGCACCTCGTTCACGAGACCGAAGTCGGTGTCGAAGAGAAACAGCCACACGTACGAGCCGGCGATCGCGGGCGTCGACCACGCGCCGAGCGCCGCGAGGAACAGCAGCGTGCGCGGCACCGCGCGCACCCTCGACGCCAGCACCGCCAGCGCCGTGCCGACCACGAGGCTGCCGATCACGCACGCAGCGGCGAACCCGACGGTCTTCGCGAGCACCGTCCAGAACTGCACGTCCTGGAGGAGCGCCGCGTAGTTGTCGAAACCGAGGAACACCAGCGGCGCCGCGCCCGCGGCTTGGGGCTGCCCGTAGTCGTAGAACGAGATCAGCACAAGCTGGTAGATCGGGTACACCAGCAGCGCCGCGAGCAGGATGCCCGCGGGCAGCAGGTACATCAGGGCCGCCCGGCCGTCCCGGCGCCGGCGCGCGCGTCGGGGCGCGACCGGCGCCGGGACGGAGACGGGCAGCTGCTGGGTGACCATCAGCCGAAGTTCTTGTTCATCGCCGCCGTGGCGTCGGCGAGCGCCCCGTCCACGTCCTTGCCGCCGGTCGCGATCTGCTGGACGGCGGTGGGCAGCACGTTCTGGCTGTCGATCTTCGACCAGCCGGGTGTGCTCGGCACGAACTTCGTGCCGGCGGCGAGGGTGTCCACGAACGGCTTGAGCGTCGGGTCGCTCGCCGCGAGCTTCTTCTGCACGCTCTCCAGCGTGGGCAGGTTGCCCATGGCGTTGTACATCTTCTCCTGGTACTTCGCCCCGGCCAGCAGCTCCGCGAACTGCACGGCGAGCCCGTGGCGCTTGCTCGCGCCGAACACACCCAGCAGGTTGCCGCCGGCGAACGCGGGCGCGACCGAGCCCGGGGTGGTGCCCGGCAGCGGGACCACGGCGTACTTGCCCTTCACCGCGCCCTGCTCCACGGCCTTGCGGTTGAAGTCACCGCCGATGGTCATCCCGGCCTTGCCGCCGGCGAACGCGGTCACGCTTTGCGTGCCGGTGAGGTTCGCGCACGCGGCGGGCGGGCAGATGTCGTCCTTGAGCAGGTTCGCGTACGCGGTGATGCCGGCCTTCGCCTGAGCGGATTCCACAGTGGACGTCCACTTGCCACCGTCGGACTTGGCCACGTCACCACCGTTGGCCCAGACGAACGGCAGGAGCGCGTAGGTGTACTTGCCGCCGGTCGAGATGCCGTAGAGGTCGGGCTTGGCGGCGTGGATCTTGCGGGCGTCGTCGGTCAGCTCCGCGAGGGTGGCCGGCGGCTTGAGGCCCAGCTCGGTGAACACGTCGGTCCGGTAGTAGAGGGCGCGGATGCCGGTGTACCAGGGCAGGCCGTAGGTCTTGCCGCCCGACTTCGCGGTGTCGAGCACCGAGGGCAGCAGGTCCTTGCCCTCGCTCCACGACGAGATGTCGCCCGTGAGGTCGCTGAGCGCGCCGGTCTGGGCGTAGCTCGCCACATCGGTGTTGCCGAACTCGGCGACATCCGGGGCGTTCGACGGGTCGTTGAAGGCGCCGGAGAACTTGTCGGCGCGGCCCTCGACCGGCACCCACTGCACGTCGACGTCCACGCCGGCGTGCGCGGCCTTGAACTCGGTGATGGCCTCCTTCACCGCCGCTTCCTTGGGTGCGCGGCTGGCCTCGTCGAACAGCCACACCCGCAGGGTGCCGGTCTGGTCGTCCCCGCCGGCCGCGGCCGGGGCGGACTGCGTGGGTGCGCAGCCGGCCAGGAGGGCCAGCGCCGCGGCGACACTGATGACGGTGGACGGACGACGCACTCTCATCGTTGAGCTCCCAGAGGGTAGGGCCCGCAGGCGACGGACCGGTCGGTCCGCCGCCTGCGGGCAACGCCGGGTCAGGCGAAGAAAACGGAGTTGGCCGACGGCACGGCCAGCGAGCCGGCGACCGCGCCGGGTAGGCCCGTGGCCGGGTCGCGCGGCAGCCAGGTGACGGTGCCCGAACGCTGGTTGGACACGTAGAACCAGCGCTCGTCGGGCGAGAGCGCGAGGTGGCGCGGCCAGTTGCCCCCGGTGTCCACACCGGACATCAGCTTCAGCGTGGTGCCGCCGCCGGAGACCGAGAACGTGGCGATCGTGTTCGGACCGCGCACGGTCGCGTAGACGAACTTCGCGTCCTTCGACACGGCGATCTCACCGGGGAACAGGTCGCCGGTGCTGCCGGCCGGCACCGCCGGGACGACCGCGAGCGGCGTGAGCTTGCCCGCCGCCGCGTCCCAGGACAGCACGGTGATCTCCGGCCGCAGCTCCTGCGCGAGGTAGGCGTAGCGGCCGTTCGGGTGGAACGCCAGGTGCCGGGGTCCCGCGCCGGAGGGGAGCTCGACCTGCTGGTGCAGCGCGAGTTTCCCGCTGCCGGTGTCGAGCGAGTACACGTAGACCGAGTCGGCGCCGAGGTCGACCGACAGCACCCACTGGCCGGTCGGGTCGTTCACCACCTGGTGCGCGTGCGCGTCGCGCTCGGCCCCGGTGTGCTGCTGCACGTCGGTGGCCGGGCCGAGCTTGCCGCCCGCCAGGATCGGCAGCACGACCACGCTGCCCGAGCCGTAGTTGGCCGCCAGCACGTACTTCTGGCTGCTGTGCACCGACAGGTGCGTGGGCGCGCTGCCCTTCGACGACACGGAGTTGAGCAGCCTCGGGCTCGTCGCCGTGGTGACGTCGAGCGCGGAGATCGCGCCGTTCGGGTCGCCCTCGTTGGTCACGTAGAGGGTGCGGCCGTCGCGGCTGCGGTCGAACCACGACGCGTCGGGCACGCCCGCGACGGTGCGTACCGGGGTGAGCGCCGGCGCGGTGCCCGTGCGGCCTGTGACGTCGAGGCCGTGTCCGGCCGGTGGGGTGCTGGTGTAGCTGCCGACGTACGCGGTGGTTCCCGCGTCTCGCGGGCACGCGACGGGTGCGGCGCTCGCGAGCTGGGTGCTGAGCACGGTGCCGAGTCCGGCGGCGCCGGCGGCGCCGAGGAACGTGCGACGGGAAAGTCCGGCCATCGAGGTTTCTCCCAACGGTGAGGGGACCAGAAGGTGGTTCAGACCACTGCCATGATCAATGCTGCCACGACGAAGCCGCTGACGGAAAGGACCGTTTCGAGTGCGGTCCACGTTTTCAGCGTCTGGGGCACGGAAAGACCGAAGTAACGCGACACGATCCAGAACCCGCCGTCGTTCACGTGGGAGGCGATGATCGAGCCCGCGGAGATCGCGATCACGATCAGGGCCAGCTGCGGCTGCGAGTAGTGCAGCTCCACCACTGTCGGCGCGACGATGCCGCTCGTGGTCACGATCGCGACCGTCGCCGAGCCCTGCGCGATGCGCATGCCGCAGCTGATGATGTACGCCGCGAAGATCACCGGCAGGCCCGCGTCGCCGAGTGAGCCGGCGACGGCCTTGCCGATGCCGGTCGCCGAGAGCACCGCTCCGAAGAACGAGCCCGCGCCCACCACCAGCAGGATCATCGCGACCGGGCGCAGCGCGTTCGTCGACAGCTGCGCCAGGTCCGCGCCCGTCATGCCGCGGCGGCGGCCCAGCAGCCACGATGCGAGCAGCGTCGCGATCGTCAGCGCGATGGCCGGGGTGCCCAGGAAGGCCGCGACCCCGGCGGCGCCGGAGTTCTTCGGCAGCACGATGCTGCCGAACGTGCCCACGAGGATCAGCACGAGCGGGATCGCGATGATGCCGCTGACCAGGCCGAGCGAAGGCGGGTCTGTGGCTTCGTCCTCATCGTCACCGGCGAGCTTCGCGAATTCCTCGGCGAGCGGCACGTTCACGCGTTTGCCGATCCACGTCGAGTAGAGGATGCCGCCGACGAACCACGCCGGGATGCCGCAGACCGCGCCCATCAGGATGAGCCAGCCGAGGTCCACGTGCAGCAACCCGGCCGCCGCGACCGGGCCGGGGTGCGGCGGGATGAACGCGTGCGTGATCGACAGACCCGCCAGCAGCGGCATCGCGTACAGCACGATCGAACGGCCGCCCTGCTTGGCCGCGGCGTAAACGAGCGGCGCCAGCACGAAGATGCCGATGTCGAAGAACACCGGGATGCCGAAGATCAGGCCGGACAGGCCCATCGCGAGCGGTGCGCGTTTCTCGCCGAAGGAGCGCAGCAGCGCCGAGGTCAGCACGCGGGCGCCACCGGAGCGTTCGAGGATCGACCCCAGCAGCGTGCCGAGGCCGATGATCGCCGTGATGTGCCCGAGGATGCTGCCGAACCCCTTTTCCAGCAAGGAGTCCGACGTTTTCTGCGCGGTGCCGACCAGTGTGCCGACCGGCAGCCCCGCGGCCAGCGCGGTGAGCACGCCCACCACGATCAGCGCGATGAACGGTTCGACCTTGACCTTGATGATGAGCACGAGCAGGACGGCGATCGAAACCGCGGCGAGCGTGAGCAGACCGCCGGTCGTGGTCTGCAGCCAGTGGATCATCGGCCCCTCCCGGGGTGACGAAGGGAATGGCCGGCGAGGGCGCCGGTGGGGTGGGTGTCCTCGATCGCGGCGACGCCGTTAACGAAAACGTGGGAGATCCCCTCGGCGGGCTGCCTCGGGTTTTCGAAGGTGGCGGTGTCGGTGATCGTGGCGGGATCGAACAACACCAGGTCGGCCGCGTACCCGGGGCGCACGAGGCCCCGGTCGGCGAGCCGCAGCCGCCGCGCCGCGCGTCCGGTGAGGTGCGCGACGCAGTCGGCCAGCCCGAGCACGCCCAGTTCACGGACGTAGCGGGCGAGGTACCGGGGGAACGTGCCCCAGGCCCGCGGGTGCGGCCGGTTGCCGACGAGCAGGCCGTCGGAACCGCCGGTGTGCGTGCGGTGGCGCATGATCGCCTGCACGTTCTCCTCGTGGCCGATGTGCATCAGGCACGAGGTGCCGAGGCGCTCGTCGACCAGCGTGGCGAAGTACAGCTCGGCGGGCGTTTTACCTTGTGCCCGCGCGGACTCCGCGACGCTGTGGCCCACGAGGCCGGCGTTGCTCTGCCGGCGCACGCCGTTGATCTCGATGCCGGACCAGTCGATGGGCACGCCGTGCGCGCCGTCCGAGCCGGTCTCCTCGATCTCGACGCGGATCCGCTCACGGCTGTCCGCATCGGACAGTCGCGCGAGAGTCGCGTCGAGCCCGCCCTCGGTGGCCCAGCTCGGCAGCAGCGCCGACAGGTAGGTGGCGCCCGGCAGATACGGGTAGGTGTCGAGGGTGATGTCTCCGCCGGCGTCGAGGGCGTCGTCCAGCAGCTTCAGCAGGTCCGGCGCTTTGCCCTTGTTGACGGAGAAGTTCATCGTGGCGTGCGCGAGGTGCAGCGGGCAGTCCGCGCGGCGCGAAACGTCGACCATCTCGGCGAAGGCCTCCAGCGCGCCCGCGCCGTAGCTGCGGTGGTGAGGGCTGTAGTAGCCGCCATGCGCGCCGACCACGCGGCACAGCTCGACGAGCTCGGCCGTGTCCGCGTACATGCCCGGCGTGTAGGTGAGCCCCGAGGACAGCCCGAAAGCGCCTTCTTCGAGCCCGGTCGCGATCAGCTCTTTCATGCGGTCGAGCTCGGCGTCGGTCGCCGGCCGGTTCTCCCAGCCGACGGCGAGCATCCGGACCGTGCCCTGCGGCACGAGGTAGGCGGCGTTCACGGCGACGCCGCTGTCGAGCCGGTCGAGGTACTCGCCGACCGAGCGCCAGTTCCAGTCGAAGCCGGCCGGGTCGTCGTTCCAGCCGGCGAGCTGCTGGCGCAGGGCTTCGAGCACGGTGTCGTCGACCGGCGCGTACGAGAGGCCGTCCTGGCCGAGCACCTCGGTGGTCACGCCCTGGGAGACCTTCGCGAGGTGGTCCGGGTTCGTGAGCAGCTGCAGGTCGGAGTGCGAGTGCATGTCGATGAACCCGGGCGCGAGCACGAGGCCGTCGGCGTCCAGAAGGCGCTTTCCGGTGAGCGAGCCCGGCTCGGCGACCTCGGTGATGCGGTCGCCGGTGACGCCGACGTCGCGGCGGGCCAGCGGGTCGCCGGTGCCGTCCGCGACTTGGGCGCCGCGGAAGACCAGATCCATCAGAACCACGTCCGCACGAAGTCGACGACCGTCTCGCCGTCGGTGTCCACCACCGGCAGCAGCGGCCACTTGTCGAACGTCGTGCACGGGTGCGAAAGCCCGAGCCGCACCCAGTCGCCGACCTCGACGGGCGAGCCGGCGGACAGCGCGAGGAACGCGTGCTGGTCGTTCAGCTTCGTCACGGCGTGGCCGGTCAGCTCGGCGTTGACGCCGTTCTTGCGCAGCAGCTGCGGCTCCGGCATACCCTCGTCGTAGGGCAGATCGCGCTTGCCGGCGGTGAGCAGCGCCAGCTCGGGAGTGGGCTTCGAGGTGACCTGCGCCCAGGCGTGCAGCGCGGCGTGGAACGGCGCGACGCCGGTCAGGCGTGGGTGCACGCCGAGCGGTGAGATCTCGCGGTAGAAGCCGTCGTCATGAGTCACGTAGGCGCCGCTGCGCAGGATCGGCAGCACATCCATCCCGTCCGGCCACGGTTTCGTGAGCTCCTGGGCCACACGGTCGAAGTACGCGCTCCCGCCGGCCGTCACGTACACCTGGCCTTCGGCGAGCAGGCCCTTTTCCGCGAACGCGATCGCCGAGTCGCGCAGGGTGTCCACATAGGAACTGATCTTGGCCAGGGCGGCGTCGTCGGTGTCGTGCGACAACGCGCCCTCGTAACCGCCGGTGCCGCGCAACCGCAGCGCCGGGCTCTTGGCGATGGCCTCGGCCACGGCCAGCGCGGTTTCGGGGTCGCGCACCCCTGTGCGCCCGCCTGCGCCGCCCAGTTCCACGAGCACGTCGACCGGCCGCGCGCAACCGGCCAGCGCCTCGGTCATCAGCTCGACGCCCCGCACGGAGTCGGCCCAGCACACGAACTCGAACGTCGGATCCGCCGCCAGCTCGGCCGCGAGCCAGCGCAGGCCCGCCGGGTCCACGAGCTGGTTGGCCAGCAGGATCCGCGAGACGCCGAACGCGCGGTAGATCCGCAGGTGCCCGGCGTTGGCGGCGGTGACGCCCCACGCGCCGTGCTCGAGCTGGCGCGCGAACAGCTCGGGCGCCATCGTGGTCTTGCCGTGCGGCGCGAGCGCGATCCCGTGCCCGTCACACCACGCGGCCATGGTTGCGAGGTTGTGCTCCAGCGCCGCGGCGTCGAGCACCACGAACGGGCCGAAGAAGCCGTCGGCGAACAGGTTCGCGCGCCGGGCCGCGGCCTCGTCGAGGGTGAGCCCGGCCAGCGCGGGCGCGATCGAGCGGAAGCGCCAGTCGATCTTCTCGTCCCGGCCTGCGCGGACGGCGGCGGCCAGGGCGGCGTGCTCGGAGCTGTTCATCGATTCAGACCTCGTGGACCGAATATGGTTGCGTATAGTGCAACGGGCGTTGCGCAAAATGCGCGACATAGGTGTAGCATCCGGTTCGCCACAGGTCAACGGGGTGACGGAACAGGGAGAAAGTCAGTGACGAGCCCGCCCGAGGTGCTCTGCATCGGCGAGTCGATGGCCCTGTTCGTGCCGGCCGAACCCGGCCCACCCGAACAGGTGCGCAGCTGGCTGCGCACCTTCGGCGGCGCCGAGTCGAATGTCGCGTGCCACCTGCCCGCGCTCGGTGTTCCGAGCGCGTGGGTGAGCGCGGTCGGCGACGACCCGTTCGGCCGCGCGCTGGTGCGGGAGATCGCTTCGGCCGGCGTCGACGTGAGCGGTGTCGAGATCGATCTGGCGCGTCCGACGGGCCTGTACGTCAAGGAAAGCGGCGCCCAGGGAAGCCCGGTGCGTTATTACCGCACCGGTTCGGCCGCCTCGGCGCTCGGACCGGACCTCGTGAGCCGGCTGCACCTCGGCGGCGTGCGCGTGCTGCACCTGTCCGGGATCACGCCCGCGTTGTCGGCCAGTTGCCTCGCGCTCGTGCGCGCGGTGCTGGAGGCCCCGCGCGGCGAGCGGCTCGTGTCGTTCGACGTCAACCACCGGCCGGCGCTGGGACAGGACCTCTCCGTGCTCGCGGAGCTGGCCGGGCGCGCCGACCTCGTGCTCACCGGCGACGACGAGGCCGAACGCGTGTGGGGGACCGGTGACCCCGCGCGGCTGCGGAAGCTGCTGCCCGGGCCACGCACCCTCGTGGTGAAGCACGGCGAACGCGGCGCGACGCTCGTCGAAGGCGAGGCGGCGCCGCTGTTCGAACCCGCGCTGCGCGTGGACGTGATCGAGCCGGTCGGTGCGGGCGACGCGTTCGCGGCCGGGTTCCTCGCCGCCACCCTGCGCGGCGCCGACCCGTCGACCCGGCTGCGCCGCGGGCACCTGCAGGCCGCCGCGACCCTGCTGACCCACGACGACGTCGGCGTGCCCCTGCCCGCCCCCGTGGTGGATACGCTGCTGCGCGCGGACGCCGAAGAGTGGAGCGCGGCCCGCCTGACGGGAGAGGGTGTGGTGGTGAGGTGAGCCAGAGTTTGGACCGGGCGCTGACCGTGCTGGCCGGGCTCGCCCGCGGCGCGAAGACGCTGGACGAGCTCGCCGAGGAGATCGGCGTGCACAAGACGACCGTGCTGCGGCTGTTGCGCACACTCGAGTCGCACCACTTCGTGCGCCGCGAGGGGACCCGCCACTACCGCCTCGGCAGCGCGCTGTTCGACCTCGCGAACCAGGCGCTGGAAGGCCACGACGTGCGCCGCAGCTCCCACGACTCGCTCGCGGCGCTCAACATCCGCACCGGGCACACCGTGCACCTCGCGTCCTATGAGGACGGCGAAGTCGTCTACATCGACAAGTTCGAAGGCCATCACTCCGTGCGGATGTACTCCCGAATCGGCAAACGCGCGCCCCTGCACTGCACCGCCGTCGGCAAGGTGCTCGTGGCCGCGATGCCGCGGGCGCGGCGCGAGGAGATCGCGCGTTCGCTGGACTACGTGGTGCTCACGCCGAACACGATCACCTCACCCGAGGCGTACTTGGCGGAACTGGAGAAGGTCGCCGAACGCGGTTACGCCGTGGACAACGCCGAGCACGAGGACTTCATCCACTGCATCGCGGCCCCCGTGCGCGGCGCGGGCGGCGAGGTGCTGGCCGCGGCGTCGATGTCGGTGCCGAAGGTGCTGCTGGACTACGACGGCCTGCTCGCGCTCGTGCCCGAGCTGAGGGCCGCCACCGACGAGGCTTCCGTCCACAGTGGATGGACGGGGAACGGAAAGGGGTAATGATGGGCAAGACGGCGATCACGACCGAGAACGCGCCGAAGCCGCCGGCGAAGTTCTCGCAGGCCGTCCGCAAGGGCAACATCCTGCAGGTCGCGGGCACGGTCGCGTTCGACCCCGCGACCGGCGCGGTCGTCGGCGACGACATCGCGACGCAGACGCGGCAGGTGTTCAAGAACATCGAGGCCCTGCTCACCGAGGCCGGTTCGGGCTGGGCCGATGCGGTGATGGTGCGCGTGTACCTCACCGACACGAGCCACTTCGCACCGTTCAACGAGGTCTACAACGAGCTGATCGGCGACGGCCCGCACTCGGCTCGCACCACGGTCTACGTCGGCCTGCCCGCCGGTCTCCTCGTGGAGATCGACGTGCTCTGCGTGCTCGACTGAGTTCGGTGCACTGAGTTTTGCCGGGTTCGCCTGGGCTCGCCGGGGTGGCTGGCCCAGGCGCCCGGGTCAGCCCAGCACGCTCGTGTAGGCGTTGATCGCCGGCTGGCCGCCGAGGTGCGCGTAGAGCACGTTCGACTCGCGGGGGATCTCACCGGAGCGGACGAGATCGATGAGCCCGGCCATGGACTTCCCCTCGTACACGGGGTCGGTGATCATGCCCTCGAGCCGCGCCGCCGTGCGGATCGCGTCCAGTGTGGACTCGTCGGGGATGCCGTAGACGCCGGCGTGGTAGCGCTCGTCGAGGAGCACGTCGCCGATGCCGGGTGCGCCGATGAGCTCCGCGGTGTTCTTGGCGATGCGGGTGATCTGCTCGCGCGTCTCTGCGGGCTTGGCCGACGCGTCGATCCCGAGGATCCGGCGGGGTTGTCCGCTCAGCGCGGCGCCCGCCACCATCCCGGCCTGAGTGCTCCCGGTGACCGAGCAGACCACCACGGTGTCGAAGAAAACGCCGAGCTCGCGCTCCTGTTCTTCCAGCTCCGCGACCCAGCCCGCGAAGCCGAGCCCGCCCAGCGGGTGGTCGGACGCGCCGGCCGGAATCGCGTACGGCTTCCCGCCGCCGTCCTGGACCTCCGCGAGGACCTGCTCCCAGCTCTCCTTGAAGCCGATGCCGAAGCCGGCCTCGACAAGCCGCACGTCGGCGCCCAGGATCCGCGACAGCTGGATGTTGCCGACCTTGTCGTGCAGCGGGTCGTGCCAGTCGACCCAGCTTTCCTGCACCAGCACGGCTTTCAGGCCCGCGCGGGCCGCGGCCGCGGCGACCTGACGGGTGTGGTTGGACTGCACGCCGCCGATGGAGACGAGCGTGTCGGCGCCCTGGGCGAGCGCGTCGGCCACGAGGTACTCGAGCTTGCGGGTTTTGTTTCCGCCGTAGGCGAGACCGGAGTTGAGGTCTTCGCGTTTGGCCCACACGGCCGCGCCACCGAGGTGCTCGGTGAGGCGGTCGAGCCGGTGGATCGGCGACGGGCCGATCATCAGCGGGAAACGCGGGAAGTCGGCGAGGCTCACGGGGTCTCCAGGGTTTCGGCGGTTTCCAGGCTGGCTTCGAGGTCGGACCAGATGGTCGAGGTGACGGCGGCGGCGGTTTCGGCGTCTCCGGCTTCGATCGCGTCGACGAGTTCGGTGTGCCGCCGGATCGAGCGGTGCGCGGGAAGGGAGCTGAAGCGCGCGTACTCGAGCCGGCGCAGCAGCGGGGTGTAGCGCTCGAGCGTCGCGGCGACGGCGCGGTTGCCGCACGCGCGTACGGGCACGTCGTGCAGTTCGTCGTCGGCGGCGATCGCCGCGGCGACGTCACCCGAACCGACCGCTGCGGCGAAGCGCTCGTTGGCCGCGCGCATAGCGGCGACCTGCTCGGTGCCGAGCCGGGGGAGGGCCTGGCGGATGGCGAACTCGTGCAGCGCGCGGACGAGCTGAACGGCGTCGCGCACCTCGTCGCCCGCGATCGCGGCCACGCGTGTGTAGCTCTGCGGCTTGGACTCGACGAGCCCGTCGCCGGCCAGGCGCAGCAAGGCTTGGCGCACGGGAGCGCGCGACTGGCCGAGCTCTTCGGCCAGGTCGGCGTCGCGCAGCGGGGTGCCGGGCGCGAGGCTGCCGTCGATGATGGCCTGGCGGATGCGGTCGTAGGCCTCGTCGCGCAGCAGCGGCCGGGTGACTTTGGGAAGCGGACTCACATCTAACATGTTAGATGTCTTTCGAGCTGTTCGACAAGGCCTTCGGGACTCCGGGACGACGAAGGCCCGTCCGCGGGGTGGCGGACGGGCCTCGGAAGCGACGGTCAGTAGACCGGGCCGGTGTACTTCTCGCCCGGGCCCTGGCCCGGCGCGTCGGGGACGGCGGAAGCTTCGCGGAACGCCTTCTGCAGCGACTGCAACCCGTCGCGCAGCGGGCCGGCGTGCAGGCCCAGGTACTCTACGGACGACGTGATGAGCCCGGCCAGCGCCGTGATGAGCCGGCGCGCCTCGTCGAGGTCGCGGTGGGGTGAGGTGTCCGGGTCGGCGTCGGCCAGGCCCAGGCGTTCGGCGGCGGCCGACATCAGCATCACGGCCGCGCGGCTGATCACCTCGACGCTCGGGATGTCCTCAAGGTCGCGGACGTCCGGGGAGTAGGGGGGCTGATGGGGGGAATACGGGGGCTGCGGCGAAGGTTGTTCTGACACGTCTGGTACCCTTCCACGAGCGACCAGCCCCTGAGGAATCGGGGGCGGCAAGTGGAGCCCCGCTCCCACCCGCGTCACCGCTTCAGGTGTCCGGGTCCGGTCTCGCCGAAGTGGTGGATGTCGGTACATCTGTCATTTCGGCGAAGCGTTCGATCCTGGTGATCGGGCGCGATCGGAGACAGAGCGGGCCCCGTGAACCGGCAGGATGCCGGAGACGGGGCCTGAGTCATGTGGGCACCAGGTCGAGAAGAGAAGTAGTCACTCGGACCAAGGAGGCCCCATCAGCTCCGAGACACGCATCAACGAACGTATCCGGGTGCCGGAAGTCCGGCTCGTCGGACCCAACGGCGAGCAGGTCGGCATCGTCCGGATCGAAGATGCGCTGCGGCTGGCACAGGAGAACGATCTCGACCTCGTCGAGGTCGCGCCTCAGGCCCGCCCGCCCGTATGCAAGCTCATGGACTTCGGCAAGTTCAAGTACGAGAGCGCGCAGAAGGCCCGCGAGTCCCGCCGCAACCAGCAGTTGACCGTCATCAAGGAACAGAAGCTGCGTCCGAAGATCGACCAGCACGACTACGAGACCAAGAAGGGTCACGTGTCGCGGTTCCTGGCGGCAGGCAACAAGGTCAAGGTCACGATCATGTTCCGCGGTCGCGAGCAGTCCCGGCCGGAGCTCGGTTTCCGGCTGCTGCAGAAGCTGGCCGACGACGTGACCGAGCTGGGCTTCGTCGAATCGTCGCCCAAGCAGGACGGTCGCAACATGATCATGGTGCTGGCCCCGCACAAGAACGTGAAGCCCAAGGCCGTCAAGGCCGAGGCCGAGGTGCCCGAGGCGTAACGCCTCCCGCAGCGCCGACCAGCACAGTCAGCGGCACACCGGGGGACCGGTGTGCCGCCGCACGGAAGAGGACAGAACAACCATGCCGAAGATGAAGACGCACAGCGGTACGTCCAAGCGGATCCGCGTGACGGGCACGGGCAAGCTGCGCCGCCAGAAGGCCGGCCGCCGGCACCTGATGGAGAAGAAGTCCAACCGCCTCACCCGCCGTCTCGAGGGCACCACGGAGCTCTCCAAGACCGAGGCCGGCCGGGTCAAGCGCCTGCTCGGGATCTGACTCTCCCCGTACTCGCACCACATCACTCCGGGGTCTCCGCGCCCCCTGAAACCGACAGGATGGACCAGTGGCACGCGTCAAGCGGGCGGTCAACGCCCAGAAGAAGCGTCGCGCAACTCTCGAACTGGCCAGCGGCTACCGCGGCCAGCGTTCGCGGCTGTACCGCAAGGCCAAGGAGCAGACGCTTCACTCGCTCAACTACGCCTACCGCGACCGCCGCGCGCGCAAGGGTGACTTCCGCCAGCTGTGGATCACCCGTATCAACGCGGCCGCTCGGGCCAACGGCGTGACCTACAACCGGTTCATCCAGGGCCTCAAGGTCGCCGGTGTCGAGGTCGACCGCAAGATCCTCGCGGACCTCGCGGTCAACGACGCTGCCGCCTTCACGGCGCTCGCCGAGCTCGCCAAGGCGAACGTCAACACCGGCGAAGCGAAGTCGGCCTGACCGGCAGTTTTCCGCGACCCGGGGCGGTCCCGTTCACCGAACGGACCCCCCGGGTCGTTGCTGCGCGCAAACTGACGCGCCGCGCGGAACGCGAAAAGACCGGCCGCTTCCTGGCTGAGGGCGTCAACGCCGTCGAGGCCGCTTTGGCCCACGGCACCGTTTTCGAGCTGTTCGCCACGGAACGCGCGGCTTCGGCGCACCCCGAGTTGATGACCGCCGCCTCCTCGGCGGGTGTGGCCGTTTCGCTCATCACCGACCGCGCCGCCGACGGCCTGTCGGAAACCGTGACCCCGCAAGGCCTCGTGGCCGTGTGCGCCCTGGTCGACCGTCCACTCTCGACGGTGCTGACCGGTGCTCGACTGGTGGTCGTCCTGGTGGACGTCGCCGAACCCGGCAACGCCGGCACCGTGATCCGCGTCGCCGACGCCGCGGGCGCCGACGCCGTGATCCTTGCGGGCGACACCGTCGACCCCCACAACGGCAAGAGCGTCCGCGCCGCCGCCGGCAGCACCTTCCACGTCCCGCTGGCCCGCGAGCGTGACATCCCGTCGGTGCTTACGTCGCTGAGCGCCGCCGGCCTGCGCACCCTGGCCGCCCACGGCTACGCGGACACTTCGCTCGACGAGATCACGTTCGGTGACCCGGTCGCGTGGATCTTCGGCAATGAGGCGCACGGCCTGTCCCCGGCCGTCCTGTCGGCGGCCGACGCCGCCGTCCGCATCCCGTTGTACGGCAAAGCCGAAAGCCTCAACCTGGCCACGGCGGCCGCTGTCTGCGTGTACACGGCCGCGATGGCCGCGCACCGCTGACCGGCGCCGTCGCGCGCGGCCGATCGCGGCCGGTGCGGAGGCGGGCTCCTTAGCGGAGGGTGAGCGGCCGGGGCCGGTGGCCGATCCCCTAGACTGGGCTGCCCGATGTGCACGTGCGGCTTCCTGCCCGTGCGCTGCCGCTCAACCCGTCCCAGCGGACGCCGAGGAGTCATGTCCGGAGCCACAGACAAGCCGGTCGACGTGCTCGCACCGGAAACCCTGCGTGCGGCGATCAAGGCGGCCGAAGAGGCCTTCGCGGGTGCCACCGACCTGGAGGCGCTCGCCGCCGTCAAGCCGGCGCACCTCGGGGACCAGGCGCCGCTGCTGCTCGCGCGCCGGGCCATCGGCGCGCTGTCCAAGCAGGAGAAGGCCGACGCCGGCAAGCGGGTCAACGAGGCCCGCCAGGCCGTCCAAGCCGCGTTCGACGAGCGCCGCGCGGTGCTGCAGGCCGAGCGGGACGAGCACGTGCTGCGCGAAGAGGCCGTCGACGTCACGCTGCCGTGGGACCAGATCCCGCGCGGCGCCCGGCACCCGATCAGCACCGTGTCCGAGCGCGTGGCCGACGCGTTCATCGCGATGGGCTACGAGGTCGCCGAAGGGCCCGAGCTCGAGGCCGAGTGGTTCAACTTCGATGCGCTGAACTTCGGCAAGGACCACCCCGCGCGCCAGCTGCAGGACACGTTCTACGTGGGCGAAGAGGACTCCGGCCTGGTGCTGCGCACGCACACGTCGCCGGTGCAGGCCCGCAGTCTCCTGCACCGCGACCTGCCGGTCTACGTCGTGTGCCCGGGCCGCACCTACCGCACCGACGAGCTGGACTCCACGCACACGCCGGTGTTCACGCAGGTCGAGGGCCTGGCCGTGGACAAGGGCATCACCATGGCCCACCTCAAGGGCACGCTCGACGCGTTCGCGCGCGCGATGTTCGGCGAGAGCTCCAAGACGCGGCTTCGCCCGCACTTCTTCCCCTTCACCGAGCCGTCCGCCGAGGTGGACGTGTGGTTCGAGGAGAAGAAGGGCGGCCCCGGCTGGGTCGAATGGGGCGGCTGCGGCATGGTCAACCCCAACGTGCTGCGCGCGTGCGGCGTCGACCCCGAGGTGTACTCGGGCTTCGCGTTCGGCATGGGCATCGAGCGGACCCTGCAGTTCCGCAACGGCATCCCGGACATGCGCGACATGGTCGAAGGCGACGTCCGGTTCACCCTTCCCTTCGGAACGGAGGCGTAGTGCGAGTCCCGGTGAGCTGGCTGACCGAGCACCTCGACGTGGGTGACGAGGTCACGCCCCAGGACCTGGCCGACGCCTTCGTGCGGATCGGGATCGAGGTCGACGAGCTGAGCGAGCTCGGCCCCGTGACCGGCCCGCTCGTGGTCGGGCGCGTCGCCGAAATCGAGGAGCTGACGGGCTTCAAGAAGCCGGTGCGGTTCTGCCGCGTCGAGGTCGGCGAGGAGCCGGAGTCCGAAGAGGACACCGCCGCGTCCGATGAGGACGACGACGAGGACGACGAAGGCCCCATCGAGAACGAGGGCCCCCACGGCATCAAGACCCGCGGCATCGTGTGCGGTGCCGCCAACTTCGCCGAGGGCGACCTCGTCGTGGTCGCACTGCCGGGCGTTGTGCTGCCGGGCGACTTCGAGATCGCCGCGCGCAAGACCTACGGCAAGGTCAGCGACGGCATGATCTGCTCCGCCAAGGAGCTGGGCCTCGGCGAGGACCACAGCGGCATCCTCGTGCTGCCGCCGGGCACCGCGAGCCCTGGCGACGACGCCAAGGAGCTGCTGGGTCTGTCCGACACCGTCATCGAGGTCACGCCGACCCCGGACCGCGGCTACGCGCTGTCGATCCGCGGCCTCGCGCGCGAGCTGTCCAACGCGCTCGACGTGCCCTTCGGCGACCCCGCGAACATCGACATCCCCGAGGCCGAGGGCGACGCGTGGCCGGTGCGGGTCGAGGACCCCGAAGGCTGCCCGCGGTTCGTGCTGCGCCGCGTGAAGGGCCTCGACGCGACGGCGCCGTCTCCCTGGTGGATGCGCCGCCGGCTGATGCTCGCCGGGATCCGGTCGATCTCGCTGGCCGTCGACGTCACCAACTACGTGATGCTCGAACTCGGTCACCCGCTCCACGCGTTCGCGACCACCGCCATCCAGGGCGACCTGGTGGTGCGGCGCGCGAAGACGGGGGAGAAGCTGACCACTTTGGACGACGTCGTGCGCACGCTCGACGCCGACGACATCGTGATCGCCGACGACTCCGGCGTGATCTCGCTCGCGGGCACCATGGGTGGCGCCGGCACGGAGATCACCCCGGAGAGCACCGACGTGCTCCTCGAAGCGGCGCACTGGAACCCCGCGTCGATCAGCCGCACGGCGCGTCGCCACAAGCTGTTCTCCGAGGCGGCCAAGCGCTTCGAGCGCTTCACCGACCCGGGCCTGTGCGCGGCCGCAGTCGAGCTGGCCGCCAGGCTGCTGCGCCAGTACGGCGAGGGCGCCATCCAGCCCGGCCGCACCGACGAGGGCGGCGTCGCGCCGCTGCCGCCGGTCACCATGCCGATCAACCTGCCCGACCAGGTGGCGGGCGTGCGCTACGAGCGCGGCGTCACCGTCCGGCGGCTCACCCAGATCGGCTGCAAGGTCCAGGTGAGCACCAGCGACGCCGGCATCTCCTCGGTCACCGCGAACCCGCCGAGCTGGCGCGCCGACCTCGTGCAGCCCGCCGACCTCGTCGAGGAGGTGCTGCGGCTCGAGGGCTACGAGAGCATCCCGTCGGTTCTGCCTGCGGCGCCCGCGGGCCGTGGCCTCACCGAAGAGCAGAAGCGCCGCCGCGGTGTCGCCCGTGCTCTGGCCGAGGCGGGTTACGTCGAGGTCCTGCCCTTCCCGTTCGTCGGCGACTCGGTGTGGGACTCCTTCGGCCTGCCCGAGGACGACGTGCGCCGCAAGACCGTCCGCGTGCGCAACCCGCTCGAAGCCGACCACGACCGCATGTCGACGACGCTCCTGCCCGGCCTGCTCGACACGCTGCAGCGCAACGTGTCCCGCGGCATGAAGGACGTCTCGCTCTTCCACATCGGCCAGGTCGTGCTGCCGAAGCCGCACCAGCTGAAGGTGCCGGACCTCGGCGTCGAGCACCGGCCGAGCGACGAAGAGCTTGCCGTGCTGGAAGCCGCCGTGCCCGCCCAGCCCGTGCACGTCGCCGTCGTGCTCACCGGCCTGCGCCGCCGCGCCGGCTGGTGGGGGAAGGGCGAGCCGGCCGGCTGGGCCGACGCCGTCGAGGCCGCCCGCCTGGTGGCCGAGGCCGCCGGCGTGGAGCTCACGGTGCAGGCGGCCGACCTCCCGCCGTGGCACCCGGGCCGCTGCGCCCAGCTGCGCGTGGGCGACTGGCCGGTGGGCCACGCGGGCGAGCTGCACCCCAAGGTCGTCGAGGCCCTGGGCCTGCCGCCGCGCACCGTCGCCATGGAGCTCGACCTCGACGCCATCCCGCTGCCGGACTCCCGCCCGGCACCGAGGGTCTCGGCCTACCCGCCGGTGCTGCTCGACGTCGCCCTGGTCGCCGGCTCCGACGTCCCGTCCGCCGACCTCGCCGAGGTCCTACGCTCGGGCGCCGGTGAGCTCCTCGAAGACATCGCGCTCTTCGACGTCTACACCGGCACTCAGATCGGCGAAGGCAAGCAGTCCCTGGCCTACAAGCTCCGCTTCCGGGCCCCGGACCGCACCCTGACGGTCGACGAAGCCACCAAGGCCCGCGACGCCGCCGTCTCCGCCGCCGGCGACCGCTTCGGAGCGACGCTGCGGGCTTGACCCCCGCAGCACCACCTGACCGATCTCGGTCCAGTGGGCCGGAGACACCGCCTCGCCGCGGAGTTTCCGGCCCACTGCCGTTTCTCCGCCGCCGGCTCTCCACTGTCGGCTCTCCACTCGGTGCCGGCTCCGGGCGCTGGCCGCTGGTGCCTGCCCCGGTGCCGGTCTCGGGTGACTGCCGCGGCTGCTTGCCGCGAACGGCCATCCCGGTTGCTGTGCGCGGCCGCCCCGGGGTGCCGGTCTCGGGCGCTCACCCAGGTGCCCGCCTCAGGTCGCTGCCCCGGGCCTCCGCCGCGAGTGGCGACCCGGCTGCGTGCCCCGGTACCTGCGCCGAGTACCCGCCTCGGCGGCTCGGCTTCCGGTCGTCCTGTCGGCTCCTGCTCAGTGCCTGGTCTCTCCCTTCGTCCGGTCGTGGATCTCTGTCAGGTCAGGTTCTTCACAGCCTCCCGTGTGGACAGTGGTGACAGTCCCGGGTGGTCGCGCACAAAGGAGCGCACCCAGTCCGGATCCGTTTTCGCGTGGTCGCGCAACGCCCAGCCGATGCCCTTTCTCAGAAAGAAATCCGGGTCGGCGCTGTTGGCTTCGATCGCCGTCGTCAGAAGGGTGCGGTCGACGTCCGTTTTCGCCGACACCTGGCAGATGACCGAGGTGCGGCGCCGCCAGCGGTCGGGGTCCGTGGCCCAGCGCAGCAGCACCGGCGTGACTTCCGCGCGGTACTCCCGCAGGATCGGCCCGACGCGGCGGATCGCGACCTCGTCGACGAAGTCCCACCACGCACCGTCCACGATGAGCTCCTCGTAGAGGCCGAGCAGGTCCGGGTCCTGCCACCGCCGGTACGCGCGGTGACCCGACAGGTCGATCGCCGCGTAGCGCTCTTCGCGGAATTCCGCGTCGCGCCACAGGGCCAGCACGGTCGTTGAAAAACTCACCCGATCGGGCAGAACGTGGGCGGCGAGGACCTCTTTCATGAGCGCGGCGCGCCCCGGTTTGGCCACCCCGCGATACGGCATCGCCGACTTCATGTAGGCCTGCATGGCGGGCGCTTTCCCCGGGTCCGCCCGGGCGGCGAGTCCGGTTCGGACAGCCGAGATCAACGCCTTGTCCACACCCATCCGCGGTCACCTCCACCGCGCCGGCCACCGGCGGGCGACGGCTGGCGCAACTCGTGTCGTGCGAGGAGATTGTTCCGGGTTGTCGGTAGTTTCGACCAATTCGGGTAACCCGCGAGCGAAGAGGGCCACCGTGAAGAAGATCCTTGCTGTCCTGGCCGCCGCGGGTGTCGCGGTCGGGACGATGGCCGCCGCGCCGGCGGCCACAGCTGTGCCGGGGGCGGCGAAGCCGGGCTACACCCCGCCGTCGATCAGCTGGGGGCCGTGCCAGACCACGAGCCTGAAGAACGCCGGTGCCGAGTGCGGGTTCCTCGTGGTCCCGATGGACTACGCGAAGCCCTCCGGCACCAAGGTGCAGGTCGCCGTGTCGCGGATCAAGCACAAGTCCGCGCAGGACCAGGGCGTGATGCTGGTCAACCCCGGCGGCCCCGGCGGTTCCGGGCTCGGGCTCTCGGTACTCGGTCAGTACGTGCCGCACGGCGCCGGTGAGAGCTACGACTGGATCGGCTTCGACCCGCGCGGCGTCGGCTCCAGCAAGCCGGCCGTGACGTGCGATGGCGGCTACTTCTCCTACGACCGCCCGCCGTACGTGCCTTCGACGCCGCAGCTCGAGCGCACCTGGCTCGCCAAGGCCAAGGGCTATGCGAAGGCGTGTGCGAAGAACGGCGCGATCCTCGACCACATCAAGACCACCGACGTCGCGCAGGACATGGACAGCCTCCGCCTCGCGCTGGGGGAGAAGCAGATCAACTACTACGGCTTCTCCTACGGCACTTACCTCGGCCAGGTCTACAGCACGCTGTACCCGAAGAACGTGCGCCGCATGGTGCTCGACGGCAACGTCGACCCGGGCAAGGTCTGGTACGAGGCCAACTTGGACCAGGACGTGGCCTTCGACCGCAACATCAAGATCTACTTCGGCTGGCTCGCGAAGTACGACAGCGTCTACCACCTCGGCAAGACCGAGGCCGCGGTGGAGAAGCTCTGGTACGACCAGCAGAAGAAGCTCGACCGCTCCTCCGCCGGCGGCGTGATCGGCGGCGACGAGTGGACCGACGTCTTCCTGCAGGCCGGCTACTACGTGTTCGGCTGGGAGGACCTGGCCAAGGCGTTCGACGGCTGGGTGCACCGCGGCGACTGGCAGACGCTCAAGAAGCTCTACGACGGCTCCAACCCGCCCGGTGACGACAACGGGTACGCCGTGTACAGCGCCGTCCAGTGCACCGACGTGCAGTGGCCGGCCGGCTGGAACCGCTGGCGCCTCGACAACTGGACGACCTACTTCCGCGCTCCGTTCGAGACCTGGGGCAACGCGTGGTTCAACGCGCCCTGCCGCGACTGGCCCGCCAAGGTCGGCAAACCGGTGAAGGTCGACGGCGGCAAGGTCGGCGGGGTGTTGCTCATCAGCGAGGAGCTCGACGCGGCGACGCCGTACGCGGGCAGCCTCGCCGTGCGCAAGCTGTTCCCGAAGTCGAGCCTGATCAGCGCCCCCGGCGGCACCACGCACGCCGGCTCGCTGTCCGGCGTCGCCTGCGTGGACGACAAGGTCGCCGACTACCTCGCGACCGGCGCGCTGCCGAAGCGCACCTCGGGCAACCACTCCGACGCGCAGTGCGACCCGGTGCCACCGCCGGTCCCGGCGGCCGCGGACGCGCAGCAGAAGAGCGAGGCACCAGAGCCGGCCCAGGCTCAGGCCAAAACGGGCGCGCTGTCGCACTTCTGATCCCTTCCTCCCGGTGCCCCGGTCCGGTCCGCCGGACCGGGGCACCCTCTGTCTGTGCTCCGGTACTGATCCGTGCCCTTCCACCGATCCCCCTCGCTCGCTGTTCGTGATCGCTCGAGGACGCTACGACAGAGGTCCGACAATTTCGGAGCGCAGCCGCCCGGGCACGGGCCGTGAGCGGATTCTGTCGGGGGTGGGCGCTACCTTCGCCGCCATGACGATCATCGAAGAGCATCGGACCGAGGTCCGGGCCGGAAACGTCCAGTATCAGATCGCCGTCGTCGCCCGCCCGGGCGAGACGGCCGAGCAGCGCCGCGTCACGGTCACCGTGGGCGGCGAAGGGCCCGACGGAGAGTCCGTCGTGCACGGCAGGCTCGACCTCGACACCACCGTGGTCCCCGCGGTGGCCGACCTCCTGGCCGGCAGCCTCCACGCGTTCGCAGGCGGGCCGCGCCGAAGATCGGGCGAACGGCCCGCGCAGCAAGGGAAACCGTGGAGCGCCGAGCTCGACGCGGAGCTGGAGTCCGCGTGGCTCGCGGGCGACACGGTCGCCGAGCTGGCCCGCCGGTTCGAGCGCACGGCGGGTGGTGTCCGCTCCCGCCTGCCGCGCGTGGGCTGCGATCCGGAACGGCCGGGGCACCACCTGCCCGCGCCGCCGAGCCTGCGCGAGTCCGCCGAGGGGGAGGAATGAGCAGCCGTGCCCGCGGCCCTCGTGGCCGCGGGCACGGCCCCGGCGAGTCCACTCGAACGGGTGAAGCGCGAACAGTCCGGTCGCCGCGATGCCGGGAGCTGCGACAACGGTCGGACGACCGGGTCGGACGGCCTGGCTCCGGCTCGGCATGGCAGGAAACACACTTGGCCCAGCGGAATCCTGTTTGTTTGAGATTGCATGGTCGTGCATAATCATGCGTATGACGGTGAAGATCGCGGTGGCCGGCGCGAGCGGCTACGCGGGCGGTGAACTGTTGCGCCTGTTGCTGACCCATCCGGAAGTCGAGATCGGTGCGCTGACGGCGGCGAGCAGCGCGGGGACGCTGCTGGGCACGCACCAGCCGCACCTCGCGCCCCTGGCCGGGCGCGTGCTGGCCGAGACGACAGCGGAGACGCTGGCCGGCCACGACGTCGTGTTCCTCGCGTTGCCCCACGGCCACTCGGCCGAGGTCGCGGCGCAGCTCGGACCCGACGTGCTCGTGGTCGACCTCGCCGCCGACCACCGGCTGGCCGACCCGGCCGACTGGCAGCGCTGGTACGGCGGCGAGCACGCCGGGCAGTGGCCCTACGGCCTGCCCGAGCTGCCCGGCGCGCGCGAGAAGCTCGTGGGTACCAAGCGCGTCGCGGTCCCCGGCTGCTTCCCGACCGGCGGCTCGCTCGCCCTGGCCCCGGCTCTCGCCGCGGGCCTGGTCGAGCCCGACGTCACGGTCGTGGCAGTCACCGGCACGTCCGGCGCGGGCAAGAGCCTCAAGCCGAACCTGCTCGGGTCCGAGGTCATGGGATCCGCCAGCGCGTACGGCGTGGCGGGCAAGCACCGGCACACCCCCGAATTCGCCCAGAACCTCTCCGGCGTGGCGGGAAAGCCGGTGACCGTGTCCTTCACGCCCGTGCTCGCCCCGATGCCACGCGGCATCCTCACCACCGCGACGGCGCCGCTGATCGGCGACGTCGACGAGAACACCGTGCGCGAGGTGTACGAGAAGGCCTACGACGCCGAACCGTTCGTGCAGCTGCTGCCCGCGGGAATGTGGCCCGCGACGGCATCGACGCTCGGGTCGAACAACGTCCAGCTCCAGGTGGGCGTGGACGCCGACGCGGGCAGGCTGGTCGTGATCTGCTCGATCGACAACCTCACCAAGGGCACCGCGGGCGGTGCCGTCCAGTCGATGAACCTGGCGCTCGGATTCCCCGAGACCACCGGACTTTCCACCGTGGGAGTGGCACCGTGACCGTCACCGGCCCGAAGGGCTTCCGTGCCGCCGGCGTCGCCGCAGGCATCAAGGCCTCCGGCGCGCTCGACCTCACGCTCGTCGTGAACGACGGCCCGCTCGACGTCGCCGCGGGCGTGTTCACCCGCAACGTGATCAAGGCCGCGCCCGTGCTGTGGTCGCAGGAAGTCCTGAAGCAGCAGAAGCTCAAGGCGGTCGTGCTCAACTCGGGCGGCGCCAACGCGGCGACCGGCCCGGGCGGGTTCCAGGACACGCACGCGACCGCGGAGAAGGTCGCCGAGGTCCTCGACGTCGGTGCGATCGAGGTCGCGGTGTGCTCCACCGGCCTCATCGGCGAGCGGCTCCCGATGGCCGCGGTGCTGTCCGGTGTGGACAGTGCCGTGAAGGCGCTCGACGCGAGCGCCGAGGCGAGCCTGAACGCGGCGTCCGGCGTGATGACCACCGACACCAAGCCGAAGCAAGCGTTTGCGAAGCACGACGCCGGCTGGAGCGTCGGCGGCTTCGCCAAGGGTGCCGGCATGCTCGCGCCGAACCTGGCCACGATGCTGTCGGTCCTCACCACGGATGCCGTGGCGGACAAGGAAGTTCTCGACCGCGCATTGCGCGCTGCCACGCGCGTCACCTACGACCGGCTCGACGTCGACGGCGGCACGTCCACCAACGACACGGTGCTGGTGCTCGCGTCCGGCGCGAGCGGGGTCGAGCCGACGGAGGCCGAGCTCGCCGAGCAGCTCACCGCCGTCGCCCACGACCTCGTGCTGCAACTGCGCGCCGACTCCGAAGGCGCGACCAAGGACGTCGACGTCACGGTGCGCGGCGCCGCGTCCGAGGACGACGCCGTGGTGGTCGCCCGCACGATCGCCGAGGACAACCTCGTGAAGACGGCGCTGTTCGGCTCCGACCCCAACTGGGGCCGCGTCGCCATGGCGCTCGGCCGCGCGCCCGCGCGCATCGACCCCGAGACGGTGTCGATCACGATCAACGGCGTCACGCTGTTCGCGTCCGGCACCACCGCCGCGGACCGCTCGGCCGCCGACTTGTCGGGGCGCGCCATCGAGATCGTCGTCGACCTGGGCGTCGGCTCGGCCGAGGCCACGATCTACACCACCGATCTGTCCCACGGCTACGTCGAAGAGAACAGCGCCTACTCCTCATGACCGGCACGGAGGACCTGATTTCCGCGGACGACAGGCTCGAGACGGCGGCCGAGAAGGCCGGGGTGCTCATCGAGGCGCTGCCGTGGCTGCAGCGGTTCCACGGCGCCACCGTGGTGGTGAAGTACGGCGGCAACGCCATGATCGACGACACCCTCAAGGCGGCCTTCGCGCAGGACATGGTGTTCCTGCGTCTCGCCGGCCTGCGCCCCGTGGTCGTGCACGGCGGGGGACCACAGATCACCGCGATGCTCACCCGGCTCGGCGTCGAGGGCGAGTTCAAGGGCGGCCTGCGCGTGACCACGCCCGAGACGATGGACATCGTCCGCATGGTGCTGGTCGGGCAGGTCAGCCGCGAGCTGGTCGGCCTGATCAACGCCCACGGCCCGTATGCCGTCGGCATCTCCGGCGAGGACGCGCGCCTGTTCACCGCCGAGCGCAAACAGGCCACTGTGGACGGTGAACAGGTCGACATCGGCCTCGTCGGCGAGGTCGCCGCGGTGAACCCCGACGCGGTGCTCGACATCGTCAACGCCGGGCGCATCCCCGTGGTGTCCACGGTCGCGCCCGACATCGACGGCGTGGTGCACAACGTCAACGCCGACACCGCCGCGGGCGCGCTGGCCGCGGCCTTGGGCGCGGAGAAGCTCGTGGTGCTCACCGACGTGGAAGGCCTGTACGCCAACTGGCCCGACCGCTCGTCGCTGATCGACCGCATCCAGGTCGACCGCCTGGAGAAGATGCTGCCCGAGCTGGCCAGCGGCATGATCCCGAAAATGGAAGCCTGCGTGCGCGCGGTGCGCGGCGGCGTGCACCGCGCCCACGTGATCGACGGGCGCCTCGCCCACTCCGTGCTGCTGGAGGTCTTCACCTCCCGCGGCGTCGGCACGATGGTTTACCCCGAGCCCACCCTTTACCCGGAAAACACAGGAACGGAGCTCCCGTGACCACCCCGACCTCGAACGAGGCGAGCCGGCAGCACTGGCAGTCGGCCCTGATGGACAACTACGGCACCCCCGGGCTGACGCTTGTCCGCGGCGAGGGCGCGAGGGTGTGGGACGCCGAGGGCACCGAGTACCTCGACCTCGTCGGCGGCATCGCGGTCAACGCGCTCGGCCACGCCCACCCCGAGGTGGTGCGCGCCGTCTCCGAGCAGATCGCGACGCTGGGCCACACGTCGAACCTGTACGTGAACCCGGTCGCGCTGGAACTCGCCGAGGCGCTGCTCGACGTCGCGGGGCTGACCGGCCAGGCCAAGGTCCTGTTCGTGAACTCCGGCGCCGAGGCCAACGAAGCGGCATTGAAGATCAGCCGCCTGACCGGCCGCACCAAGGTCGTCGCGGCGGAGGGCGCGTTCCACGGCCGCACGATGGGGTCGCTGTCGCTCACCGGCCAGCCGGGCAAGCGCGAACCGTTCGCACCGCTGGTCCCCGGGGTCACGCACGTGCCGTTCGGCGACGTCGAAGCGCTGCGCGCGGCCGTCGACACCGACACCGCCGCCGTGTTCCTCGAGCCGATGCTCGGCGAAGCCGGCGTGATCCCCGCGCCCGACGGCTACCTGCAGGCGGCTCGCGAGATCACCAAGGCGACCGGCACGCTGCTCGTGCTCGACGAGGTGCAGACCGGCATCGGCCGGCTCGGCACCTGGTTCGCCTTCCAGCAGACGGGCATCGTCCCCGACCTCATCACGCTCGCGAAGGGCCTCGGCGGCGGGCTGCCGATCGGCGCCGTGATCGGCATCGGCGCGGCGGGCGAGCTGCTGAAGCCGGGCCAGCACGGCACCACGTTCGGCGGCAACCCGGTCTGCTGCGCTGCCGGGCTGGCCGTGCTGCGCACCATCGCGCGCGACAACCTGCTCGACCACGTTTCCTCGCTGGGCAAGGACATCGCGACCGGCGTCGAGGCACTCGGGCACCCGCTCGTCAGCGGTGTGCGCGGCGCCGGGCTGCTGCTCGGCATCACGCTGCGCGAGCCGGTGTCCGCGGCGGTCGCCAAGGCCGTGCAGGAAGCCGGCTACCTCGTCAACCCCGTCGCACCGGACACCATCCGGCTCGCCCCGCCGCTGGTGCTCGAGGCCGAGCAGGCCCAGGCCTTCCTGACCGCACTCCCGGACGCGCTCGACTCCACCACCACGAAGGATCCGAACTGATGCCTCGCCACTTCCTCCGCGACGACGACGTCAGCCCCGCCGAGCAGGCCGCGCTCCTGGACCTCGCCGATGCGCTCAAGGCCGACCCGCTCGGCAACAAGATCCTGGCCGGCAAGACGGTCACGGCGATCTTCGAGAAGAACTCCACCCGTACGCGCTTCTCGTTCGAGGTCGGCATCAGCCAGCTCGGCGGGCACCCGGTGATCGTCGACGGCCGGTCGATGCAGCTGGGCCGCGAGGAGACCATCGAGGACACCTCGCGCGTGCTGTCGCGCTACGTCGACGGAATCGTGTGGCGCACCTTCGCGCAGAAGCGCATCGACTCCATGGCGTCGGTCGCGTCGGTGCCGGTCGTCAACGCGCTCACCGACGAGTTCCACCCGTGCCAGGTCCTCACCGACCTCATGACCATCCGCGAGCGCAAAGGCAAGCTCGCCGGGCTGACACTGGTGTACCTCGGTGACGGCGCCAACAACATGGCCCACTCGCTGCTGCTCGGCGGCGTGACCGCGGGCATGCACGTGCGCGTCGTCTCGCCCGAGGGTTTCCAGCCCGACCAGCAGGTGATGCTCGACGCGAAGCACCGCGGTACCGAGACCGGCGGCAGCGCGGCCGTGTTCACCGACCCGCACGACGCCGTCGCGGGCGCCGACGTGCTGGTCACCGACACCTGGACGTCCATGGGCCAGGAGAACGACGGCCTCGACCGCATCGGCCCGTTCCGGGCGCTGCAGGTCAACGCCGAGCTCCTCAAGCGCGCGGCCGACGAGGCCATCGTGCTGCACTGCCTGCCCGCGCACCGCGGCTGGGAGATCACCGACGAGGTGCTCGACGGCCCGGCCAGCGCGGTGTGGGACGAGGCCGAGAACCGTCTGCACGCCCAGAAGGCGCTGCTGGTCTGGTTGTTCGAGCAGAGCGGGCGATGACCGGCAGCCGGGTCGGGCGCCAGGCTCGCATCACGGAGCTGGTGTCCACGATGGCCATCCGCAGCCAGACCGAGCTCGCCAAGCTGCTCGCGGCCGAGGGCATCGAGGTCACGCAGGCGACGTTGTCGCGCGACCTCGACGAGCTCGGTGCCGTGAAGCTGCGCGGCGCCGACTCGGGGGCGCCGGTCTACGTCATCCCCGAGGACGGCAGCCCGGTGCGCGGGGTGCAGGGTGGTACGTCGCGGTTGTCCCGGCTGCTCGCGGAACTGCTCGTTTCGGCCGACGCGTCCGGCAACCTCACCGTGCTGCGCACGCCGCCCGGCGCCGCGCAGTTCCTCGCGAGCGCCATCGACCGCGCCGCACTGGAGGAGGTCGTCGGCTCCATCGCCGGCGACGACACGGTCGCCGTCATCGCCCGCGAACCGTTGAGCGGCCGGGATCTCGCGGAACGGTTCACCGCGCTCGCCCGGCGCTCGGCAGAGGGCGAGGAGCTGTGACCACCGTCCTCGCCTACGCCGGTGGCCCCGCCGGCTCGGTCGCGCTGGCCCACCTCGCGCGCGAGACGGACGTGGTCACGGTCTCCGTCGACCTCGGCGCGGCCGACGTCGACCTCACGGCGCTGCGTGAGCGGGCCCTGGCGGCCGGTGCGGCGGAATCGATCGTGGTCGACGCGCGCGCCGAGTTCGCCAACGAGCACTGCCTGCCCGCCCTGCAGGCCAACGCGTTGCTGTACGACCGGTATCCGCTCGTGGGGTCCCTGGCTCGCCCGCTGATCGAGAAGCACGTGACCGCGATCGCCCGCGCGCACAACGCCGATGTCGTGTGGCCACGCGAACAGCGCGGAAAGCTGTGTCCCGACCGCACGCTCTGGGGCCGCGCCGTCGTGGTCAGCGACCCCGATCCGTGGCACGGACCCGGTGACGTCTTCGCCTACACCGAGGACGCCTCGGCCAACATCGACGCGCCCGACGAAGCCGTGATCACGTTCGACCGCGGGGTGCCCGTGGCCGTCGACGGCGAGACGGTGAGTGTGGCCGAGGCAGTGGTGCGGCTCGGGCACCGCGCCGGCGCCCACGGCGTCGGCCGGTTCGACCTCACCACCGACGGCTGTGACCTCGGGCGCGAGATCTACGAAGCCCCCGGCGCGTGGGTGCTGATCACCGCGCACCAGGAGCTGGAGAACCTGACACTGGACCGGGACCTGGCCCGGTTCAAGCGTTCGGTCGACCGGCGCTGGACCGAACTCGTCCACGACGGGCTCTGGTCCTCGCCGCTGCGCGAGCCGCTCGACGCGTTCGTGCGGCACAGCCAGGAGCACGTGTGCGGCGACGTCCGGCTGGTGTTCCACGGCGGCACCGCCGTCGTCACCGGGCGCCGCGGCGAAGAGCCCGCCGGACGCGGCAGGCACCTGCGCCCCGTCGGCCGGCGGTACCGTCCCCTGACCGGGCAGGAGCACCCGGACCACCCGACCCACCGGGCGTCGTGAGACGCCCGAGGCAGAAAGGCAGAACGTGAGCGCGAAAGACCAGCCGGTGGCCCTGTGGGGCGGCCGGTTCGCCAGCGGGCCGGCCGAGGCGATGGCGGCGCTGAGCGCCTCTACCCACTTCGACTGGCGCCTGGCGCCCTACGACATCGCCGGCTCACGGGCCCACGCCCGTGTGCTGCGCAAGGCGGGGCTGCTCACCGACGCGGAGCTGGCGGGCATGCTCGAGGCCCTCGACAGGCTCGCGCAGGACGTGGCCTCGGGCGCGTTCACACCGACCGTGGCCGACGAAGACGTGCACACCGCGCTCGAACGCGGGCTGCTGGAGCGCGCGGGCACGGAGCTGGGCGGCAAGCTTCGGGCGGGCCGATCGCGCAACGACCAGGTGGCCACGCTGTTCCGCATGTGGCTGCGCGACGCCGCGCGCCGCGTGGTCGCGGGCACCCTCGACGTGGTCGACGCCCTCGTTTCGCAGGCGCAGCGCCACCCCGAGGCCATCCTGCCCGGCCGTACGCACCTGCAGCACGCGCAGCCGGTCCTGCTCGCGCACCACCTGCTGGCCCATGGCCAGGCGCTGCTGCGCGACGTCTCCCGCCTGCGCGACTGGGACGCCCGCACCGCGGAGTCGCCGTACGGCTCGGGCGCGCTGGCCGGCTCGTCGCTCGGCCTCGACCCCGAGGCCGTGGCCACGGAGCTGGGCTTCGACACGAGCGTGGAGAACTCCATCGACGGCACCGCTTCACGCGACTTCGTGGCGGAGTTCGCGTTCGCCGTCGCGATGCTCTCGGTGAACTTGTCGCGGATCGCCGAAGAGGTGATCATCTGGAACACCGCCGAGTTCGGCTACGTGACCCTCGACGACGCGTGGGCCACCGGCAGCTCGATCATGCCGCAGAAGAAGAACCCCGACGTCGCGGAGCTCACGCGTGGCAAGGCCGGTCGGCTCATCGGCAACCTCACCGGACTGCTGGCGACGTTGAAGGCGCAGCCGCTCGCGTACAACCGCGACCTGCAGGAGGACAAGGAACCGGTGTTCGACTCGGTCGAGCAGCTGGAGCTCCTGTTCCCGGCGATCGCGGGCATGCTCGCCACCCTGACCTTCCACACCGACCGGCTGGCCGAGCTGGCCCCGGCCGGCTTCACGCTCGCCACGGACATCGCGGAGTGGCTGGTACGCCAGGGCGTGCCGTTCCGCGTGGCCCACGAGGCGGCGGGGGAGAGCGTGCGCGTGGCCGAGGGCCGCGGCGTCGGCCTCGACGAGCTGACCGACGAGGAGTTCCGCACCATCAACCCGGCCCTCACACCGGCGGTGCGCGAGGTGCTCACCGTCGAGGGGTCGGTGCGTTCGCGCAACGCCCGCGGCGGCACGGCGCCCGAGCGCGTCGCCGAGCAGCGCGAGCGCCTCGTGGACCGGGTGACGACCGTGCGGCAGTGGCTGAAGTAGCGCGCCGGACCGGCCGGGGAGCATGAGCTTCCCGGCCGGACCGATCACCCGGGAGCCGCCGGTTAGGCTGGGGCGGAACGAGGGGAGCACGTGTGGACCGGTTGTTCCGGCGCGAGGAACTGGCACTGGACCCGGTCGACCTGGGGCACCTGCTGCTCGGCGCGGTCCTCGAGGCCGACGCGCCCGACGGCACCGTCGGCGTGCGGCTAGTGGAGGTCGAGGCCTACCGCGGCTTCGACGATCCGGCGTCGCACAGCTTCCGCGGCAAGACCCCGCGCAACGCCCTGATGTGGGGTCCGGCGGGGTATCTGTACGTGTACTTCGTCTACGGCATGCATTTCTGCGCCAACGTCATCAGCGGGGAAGACGACGAGCCCGGCGGGGTGCTCCTGCGCGCCGCCGAAGTAGTGCAGGGCGCGGACATTGTGCGCGCCCGGCGCCCCAACGCCCGCGGGAACGGCGACATCGCCAAGGGACCCGCCATCCTCACGTCCGTGCTGCGCGTCGACCTCACGCAGAACGGCGTGGACCTCACGGACCCGTCCTCGCCGGTCCGGCTGCGCGTGGGGGAGCGCGTGCCGCCCGAGCGGATCCGCAGCGGTCCGCGGGTCGGCGTCGCCACGGGGATCGACACGCCGTGGCGGTTCTGGGTCGACGGCTCGCCCGCCGTGTCCACCTACCGGCGCGGCGGCAAACGGCGGCAGGTGCGCCCCGCGGGTTAGTCGCTTGACCTGGTGCGGGAGGATCTACAGGTGTGAGTGAGCACATCCTTGACGAGCTGTCCTGGCGCGGCCTGATCGCGCAGTCCACCGACATCGACGTATTGCGGCGAGACCTCGACCAGGGACCTCTCACCCTCTATTGCGGCTTCGATCCGACCGCGCCCAGCCTGCACGCCGGCAACCTCGTCCCGCTGCTGATGCTCAAGCGCTTCCAGCGCGCCGGGCACCGGCCGATCGTGCTGGCCGGCGGTGCGACGGGCATGATCGGCGACCCGCGCGACACGGGGGAGCGCACGCTCAACACCCTCGACGTGGTCGCCGAGTGGGCGGGGCGCATCCGTGGGCAGCTGGAGCGGTTCGTCGAATTCGACGAGTCGCCGACCGGCGCCGTGGTCGAGAACAACCTGAACTGGACCGGCCAGCAGAACGTGCTGGAGTTCCTGCGCGACGTGGGCAAGCACTTCTCGGTGAACGTGATGCTCAACCGGGAGACGGTGAAGCGCCGGCTCGAGTCCGACGGCATGTCCTACACCGAGTTCAGCTACCTGCTGCTGCAGTCGCAGGACTACCTGCAGCTCTACCGGAAGTACGGCTGCACGCTGCAGGTCGGCGGCTCCGACCAGTGGGGCAACCTCGTCGGCGGGGTCGACCTGATCCGGCGGGTCGAGAGCGGCAGCGCGCACGCGCTGACGGCGCCCCTGGTCACCGACGCCGAGGGCCGCAAGTTCGGCAAGTCCACCGGCGGCGGGAACCTGTGGCTCGACCCGGAGATGACCTCGCCGTACGCCTGGTACCAGTACTTCGTGAACGTCGGGGACGCCGACGTGATGCGCTACCTGCGCATGTTCACCTTCCTCACCCGGGAGGAGATCGACGCGCTGGCCGAGGACACCGAACAGCGGCCCCACCTGCGCGCGGCGCAGAAGCGGCTCGCTCAGGAGTTCACGGACCTCGTGCACGGCGAGGACCAGACGCGGCAGGTCATCGCGGCCAGCCAGGCGCTGTTCGGGCGCGGTGAGCTGGGTGAGCTCGACGCGAAGACGCTCGACGCGGCGATGGCCGAGGTCCCGACCGGCAAGGCGTCGGACGAGTCGACGATCGTCGACCTGCTGCTCGCCGGGGGACTGGTGGACAGCAAGGGCGCCGCGCGCCGCACCGTGAAAGAGGGCGGGGCGTACGTGAACAACGTGAAGATCGCCGACGAGGAGTGGAAGCCGGCCGCGTCCGACGCGCTCCACGGGCGTTGGCTCGTGGTGCGGAAGGGCAAGCGGAACATCGCCGGCGTCAGCCTCGGCGGCTGATCCCGGCCGACGGCCCGAAACAGGGCCCTGACCTGCGGGAACGCGGTTAAGGTACCCCCCTGTTTCGGGCCCTTTCGGGCCATGTAAAGTTCTCCAAGTCGCCAGGGAAACCGGGCGGCCACCGGGACACGAACCAAGCTCTCGCCTCAGGCGATTGAGTGGGTGGCCCAAACAACAAAGGCTTGAAACAACGCCGATGGTTGGTGCGCACTGAGTGCGGGTTGACTTGAAGTGTGTTGCTTGAGAACTCAACAGTGTGCTAGTGAACTAAGCCAGTAGAGCTTATATGTAACCTCGTATGAGGTTCCTTTGAGAAAACTAGATTG